>JBOHUM010000068.1:0-42634 GCA_050734515.1 Candidatus Dormibacteria bacterium | reverse complement strand
TGCGGCTGGCGAGGCCGCCCATGCTGCGGATGTCCTGCTCACCGTCAAGGGCGTGGATGGCGTTGCCGGCGGCGAGGAAGAGCAGCGCCTTGAAGCAGGCGTGGGTGAAGAACTGGAACATTCCCGCCGCGTAAGCCCCCACCCCCACCGCGAACATCATCAGGCCGATCTGGCTCATGGTTGAATAGGCGATCACCCGCTTGATGTCGAACTGGGTGCAGCCGATCACCGCCGCCATGAAGGCGGTGCCGATCCCCACCGCCGCCACCACTCCAGCGGCCACCGGGGCCTGCTGGTAGATGGGGTGGAACCGGGCCACCAGGTAAACACCGGCCGTGACCATGGTGGCGGCGTGGATCAGGGCCGAGACCGGCGTCGGGCCCTCCATGGCGTCGGGGAGCCAGGTGTGCAGCGGCCACTGCGCCGACTTGGCGGCGGCGCCGAGGAAGAGCAGGATCCCGATCGCCGTCACCATCCCCCCGCCCACCGGGCCCAGGCCGGAGTGGAAGTGGGCTCCGGGGCCGACGTTGGCGAAGATGGTGCGCAGGTCGACGGTGTGCAGCAGTTGGCCCTGCCCGCCGCGCAGGTTGAGGAAGATCAGGAAGGTCCCCAGCACCAGGCCGACGTCGCCGATCACCTGGGTGACGAAGGCCTTGCGCCCGGCCACCACCGCCGCCGGACGCTGGTACCAGAAGGCGATCAGGACGTAGGAGGCGAAGGCCACCATCCCCCAGCCGATGATGAGGAAGATCAGGCTCTCGCTCATCACCAGCAGGAGCATGCTGGTGATGAAGAGGTTCATGTAGGCAAAGAAGCGGTTGAACCCGGAGTCCTCAGCCATGTAACCGACGCTGTAGACGTGGATCAGGCCTCCGATTCCGGTGATCACCAGCATCATCACCAGCGCCAGCGGGTCGATCCGCACCGAGAAGTCAGCGCTGAAGCCGGCCAGGCCCGGGGCAGCCGTGGCTGAGCCGCTGCCCAGGGCCAGCCAGTGCCAGAACACCACCGTGACCCCCCGGGCGGCCGGTGCCTGGGCGAGCATCTCCACCAGCAGGATCAGGGTGGCGACGAAGGCGCCCAGGACCACTCCAGGCCCCAGCCAGGCCACCACCCGCCGGGGCAGGCGACCGGCGCTGAGGGCGTTGACCAGGAAGCCGGCGGTGGGCAGGCCGAGCACGATCGCGCTCAGCACCAGGGTGAAGCTGGCGTTCACCGGCAGCTCACTCCCTCATCTCGCTGAGCTCGTCAACGTCGAGGCTGCGGCCGCTGCGGTAGACCCCGGTGATCAGCGCCAGCCCCACCACCACCTCGCTGGCGGCGACCGCGATCACGACCAGCGCGAAGACCTGGCCGTCCATGGTGTGGGTGAAGCGGGCGAAGGTGATCAGGGCCAGGTTGCCGGCGTTGAGCATCAGCTCGATGGACATGAAGACCACCAGGGGATTGCGACGCAGCATCACCCCCAGCGCGCCCAGGGCGAACAGCGCGGCGGAGAGGATGAGGAAGCCGGGGAAGAGTCCGGTCACGAGCCCGCCCGAGCCCGCTGCGAGAGGTAGACCGCCCCCACCGCCGCCACCAGCAGCAGCAGCGACGTCACCTCGAAGGGGAGCAGGAAGGTGGTGAAGAGCTGCTCACCCAGGGTCTGCACCTGGCCATGGCTGTTGACCAGGGGTGGGCTGAAGGGGCCCAGGCCGCCATGAAAGTGGCCTCCCGGACCCACCGTGATCCCATTGAGGGTCAGCCGCCCCACCACCACGGTGAAGGCGATCGCCGCCAGCCCCCCCACCAGGACCCTCAGCTCCAAGGGCCGCATCCGCTCCTCGGCGCCGGGCGCCAGCAGGGCGATGATGAAGACGAAGAGCACCATCACCGCCCCGGCGTAGACGATGATCTGCACCGCCGCCAGGAACTGGGCGTCGAGCAGCAGGAAGAGCACGGCCAGCGCCACCATGTTCAGCACCAGGCTGAGCGCCGAGTAGAGGGTGCGCCGGCTGACCACGACCCCGATCCCGCCGATGAAGGCGAGGACGGCGGCGATCCCGAAGATCACGGTCATACAGGGGGCGTCCCCCGCCCCTCCCTGAGCGGCCTGGGGATGGGCGGGTTGAGCCCGGGTTCGGTCCCGGCCGGACCCTGGTGGCTGGAGCCGGCCCCCAGGGGGGTGGGCTGGGGCGCGGGCGCCCCGGTGGCCTGGCCAGCCCCGCGGGCCATGGGCTGGAAGCCGGGCCAGGCCTCGAGCAGGTCGTCCTTGGTGGCCACCAACCGCTCTCGCTTGTAGTCGGTGAGGTCCAGGCGTGGGCCCAGAGTGATGGCCTCGGTGGGACAGGCCTCGGCGCAGTAGCCGCAGTAGATGCAGCGCATCAGGTTGATCTCATAGCGGACCGCGTAGCGCTCCCCGGGCGAGACCGGGTGCTGGGGGTCGTTCTCGGCCGCCTGGACATAGATGCAGCCCACCGGGCAGGCGCCGGCGCAGAGCTCGCAGCCGATGCACTTCTCCAAGCCGTTGTCATAGCGGTGGAGGATGTGGCGGCCCCGGTGCCGGGGCGGCACCGCCCGCTGCTCCTCGGGGTACTGGATCGTGACCGGCTTGCTGGTCATCGCCCGCATGGTGGTGCGCAGGCCGATCAGCATCTCCTTGAACATCTCAGACGCCTCCGGGCACCGGGCGGGGGCGGGGCACGGTCAGTGCACCGCCACGAACAGCGAGGTCAGCAGCAGGTTGAGCAGGCCCAGGGGCAGGAGCACCTTCCAGCCGAACTGCATCAGCCGGTCGTAGCGCAGCCGGGGGAAGGTCCAGCGCACCCACATCATGATGAAGATCAGGAGCGACACCTTGGCCCCGAACCAGAGTGGGCCCAGCCAGTTGGGCAGGAACCACAGAGGTGCCAGCCAGCCGCCCAGGAACATTACGGTCGCGATCGAGCAGACCGTGATCATGTTGATGTACTCGGCCATGAAGAAGAGACCGAAGCGCATCCCCGCGTACTCGGTGTGGTACCCGGCCACCAGCTCGGCCTCCGCCTCGGGCAGGTCGAAGGGCAGCCGGTTGGTCTCCGCCAACGCCCCGGTGAAGTAGAGAAGGAAGCCCAGGGGCTGGAGGAAGACGAACCACAGGCCCTGCTGGTGGTTGACGATGGTCTCCAGGTTGAGGGAGCCAGCCAGCAGCACCGGGCCGATCAGGGCAAAGCTGACCGCCATCTCGTAGCTGATCAGTTGGGCGGAGCTGCGCAGCGCGCCCAGCAACGAGTACTTGGAGTTGCTGGCCCAGCCCCCCAGGAAGATGGCGTAGACCCCCAGCGAGGTGATGGCCAGGATAAAGAGCAGCCCGACGTTGAGGTGGGCCAGGTCCCAGTGCAGGGGGTAGCCCCCGGGACAGCTGGCCGAGAGCGGGCCGGCGCCGTGGCTGCCGGCGATGCAGATGGTCTGGTCGATGGGGATGGTGGCGAAGGCGAACAGCGCCGCCGCCGCCGCCAGCGCCGGCGCCAGGGTATAGAGGAAGTGATCCCGCCCCTCGGGGGCCGCCTTCTCCTTGAGGAAGAGCTTGATGCCGTCGGCGGCGGGCTGGAGGGAGCCGAAGGGGCCCACCCGGTTGGGACCCAAGCGCATCTGGATCCGGGCTGAGATCTTGCGCTCGGCGAGGGTCATGTAGGCAAAGCCGCTCGCCAGCACGAAAACGATCAGGATGCCCTTGACCACGGCCACCACCACCGCCAGCAGGATCGAGGTGGCGGCAGGGCTCAAGTCGGCCGCGTCCAGTTGGCGCGGAGCCCGCCCGGGGTGCCGCGGTAGGCGGGCACCGCCTCGGCGATCAGCTCGAAGACGGGTCCCGCCAAGGGCTGAACCCCTAGCGGGCTGCCCAGGCCCTGGGCCAGGTCCCCGAGCATGCGCAGGTCGCTGGGAAAGGCGAAGCGCGGCTGCACGGCGGGGCGGACCCGCTGCACCCGTCCCTCGGTGTTGGTTACGGTGCCCGCCTTCTCGGCGATGGTCCGGCCGGGCAGCAGGGTGCTGGCCAGCCGGGTGGCCAGGCTGCGGTGGGGCGCGATCACCACCAGCGCCTCCACCGCCGCCAGTGCCGCCTCGAAGCCCGGGAGCCGGTCCCAGTCGGCGTCGGGAGCCACCAGCACCAGCGCCCGCAGCCGCCCCCTGACGGCCGCCTGCAGCATCTCCTCGCCCGAGTGGCCCCGTTCGCGGCTGGGGCGGTAGCCAGGGAGTAGGTGGGGCACCAGCCCCAGGTCCTGGCAGCCTCGAGAGTTCATCCCCTCGACCACGGTCAGGCAGCGGGCGTCAGCCTGTCGGCGGCGCAAGCGGTCCCGGAGCTGCAGCGCCGTCTGGCGATCCGGCTGGGCGGCGACGATGCCCACCTTGGGCTGGCCCTGGAGCTGGCGTGGGAGGCGGTCCAGTTCGGGTCCGGGGGCCACGCGCAGCACCCGGCGCCCGCGCTTGGTCTCGGCCTTGAAGAGGCGCAGGCTGAGGACCGGCGCCAGTCGCTCCGGCTCCGCCCCCACCACCACCACCACCTCGCACTCCTCGAGCTCGGCGATGCCCAGTTCGAAGTCCTCGGGGGCCAGCTCGGGAGTCGGCCCGATCCGGTGGTCGAGATGGGGGGAGCCCAGCACCTCCCGGCCCAGCCACTGGAGCAGGAAGACCTCCTCGTTGGTCAGGCGGGCGGAGCCCAAAAGCCCGATGGCCGCGCCGCCGTGGTCGGAGCGGACCCGCAGCAGCGAGCCCACCGCCCGGGCCACCGCCTCCGAGTAGGAGACGGTCTGGCGGGCCCCGCCCAGGCTGGCCTCGGGGTTGAGCACCCGGTCGGGACGGTTGAGCTCGGGGAAGCTGTAGCGCCCCCGGTCGCAGAGCCAGCTGTCGTCCACCTCGGGGTTGTCGTTGCTGACCAGGCGGGCCACCTGGTCCTCCCGGGCGTCGATGAAGATGTTGCAGCCGTAGGCGCAGCTGGGGCAGACGCTGGCGGTGCGGCGCAGGTCCCAGGGGCGGGCCCGGAAGCGGTACTGGCTGTGGGTCAGGGCTCCCACCGGGCAGATCTCGGGGAGGTTGCCCTGGAAGCGGCTCTGGAGCGGGCGGCCCTCGAAGGTGTCGACCAGGGTGTGGACCCCGCGCTGCTGGAGCACGATCTCCCTCTCCCCGGTGATCTCCTCGTAGTAGCGGACGCAGCGCCAGCAGAGGATGCAGCGCTCCTGGTCCAGGGTGATCCGCTCGGAGAGCTTGACCGCCTTGTCGAAGTGGACCTTGTCCACGATCGACCCCCGGGCCCGGCCCGGCCCGTAGCGTTGGGTGAAGTCCTGGAGGTCGCACTCGCCGCCCCGGTCGCAGACCGGACAGTCCAGGGGATGGTTGAGCAGCAGGAACTCGAGGTTGCCGTTGCGGAACTGGCGCACCTGCTCGGTCTGGGTGCGCACCTCCATCCCGGCGCCGACCCGGGTGGCGCAGGCGGGCTGAAGCTTGGGCATGCCCTCCACCTCCACCAGGCACATCCGGCAGACCGCCACCGGCTCCATCTTCTTGTGGGCGCAGTAGACCGGGACGTAGACCCCGGCCTTCTCGCAGGCGTCCCAGACCAGGGAGCCGGGAGCGACCTCCACCTGGCGGCCGTCGATGGAGACCGTGACCAGCTCCGGCGGCGCCTGGGCCGGGGCCATCTAGGCGGCCGCCTCCGCCCCGGCCCGGACCGGGCAGCGGCCGGCGCCGCAGTGGCTCTGGAACTCCTTCGGGAACATCTTGTAGGCGGACATCACGAACCAGGTGGCGGTGTCGCCCAGGGGACAGAAGCAGCGCCCGTCCATGCTGGCGCAGATGTCGCTCAGGGTGGCCAGCTCAGCCTCGCTGGCCACCCCCGCCTCCAGGCGCTGGAGCAGCTCGACCTCGAAGTAGGTCCCCTCCCGGCAGGGCACGCACTTGCCGCAGGACTCGTGCTGGTAGAAGGCCACCAGCCGCCGGGAGACGTCCACCAGGCAGGTGGTCTCGTCCATCACCACCAGGGCCCCCGCCCCCAGCGAGGAGCCGGCGTCGGCGACCGCCTTGAAGTCCAGGGGCAGGTCGAGGTGTTGGGGGCCGAGGATCTGCATCGAGCCGCCCCCGGGCTGGAGCGCCTTGAGCCGCCGGCCCCGCCAGACCCCGCCGGCCAGCCCCAGCAGCTCCCGCAAGGTGGTGGTACCCATCGCCACCTCGTAGTTGCCGGGCCGCTCGACGTGGCCGCTGACGCAGAACACCCGGGTCCCGGGGCTGGCCTCGGTGCCCTGGCGGGCGTACTTGGCCCCGCCCTCGAGGACGATGTAGGGCAGGTTGGACAGGGTCTCGACGTTGTTGACTACCGTGGGCTGGCCGTAGAGCCCCTTGGTAGCCGGGTAGGGGGGCTTGAGCCGGGGCTGGCCGCGTAGTCCCTCGAGTGAGTCCAGGAGCGCCGTCTCCTCACCGCAGATGTAGGCCCCGGCGCCGCCGTGGACGATCAGCTCACAGTCCCAGCTTCCGCCCAGGATGCGCTTGCCGGCGTAGCCGGCGGCGTAGGCCTCGGCCACCGCCCGCTCCAGGAGCTCCCGCTGGGCCCGGTACTCGCCGCGGATGTAGATGAAGGCGTGGGAGGCCTGCAGCGCGTGGGCGCAGATCATCGCCCCCTCCAGGAGCTGGTGGGGCAGCTCCTCCATCAGGAAGCGGTCCTTGAAGCAGCCGGGCTCAGACTCGTCGGCATTGACGCAGAGGTAGCGGGGGAAGACGTCCTTGGGCAGGAACGACCACTTGGCCGCGGTGGGGAAGCCGGCCCCCCCGCGGCCCCGCAGCCCTGAGGCCTTGACCTCGGCCAGGATCGCCTCCGGGGTCATCCCCAGCGCCTTGCGCAGGCCGCGATAGCCACCGGCCCGCTCGTAGCCCGCCAGGGTGGTGAGGCCCTCAGCCCCCAGCTGCCGGGTCAGGACCCGGGCCTCAGGCATGCTCCCGGCGCCCCCCCGCGCCCGGCCGCGAGCGGACCTGGGCCAGGACCCGGTCCGCGGCCTCGGGGTCGAGGTCCTCGTAGCTGTAGCGGTCGACCTGCATCATCGGGGCGCCGCCGCAGGCACCCAGGCACTCGACCGTCCCCTGGAGGGTGAACTCACGGTCCTCGGTGGTGCCCCCGTCCTCAACTCCCAGGGAGCCCTCCAGGTGCTGCAGCAGCTGGTCCGCCCCGCGCAGCCCGCAGGAGACGTTGAGGCAGACCTGGATCAGGTGCCGGCCCGGCGGATGCTGGAAATACATCGAGTAGAAGGTGGCGACCGCCTCCACCTCGGAGGGCACCACGCCCAGCTCCTGGGCCACCTCGCCCAGGGCGGCGGGCGGCAGGTAGCCCAGCTGCTCCTGGACCGCCCAGAGCGCGGGCAGCACCGCCGAGCGCGCCCACGGGTACTTTTGCCGCGCGCGACGGATGCTCTGGAGGGTGGCCCGGGAGAGGATGGGGCTGGCCGTGGGCGCCGACTCCTCAGCCACCGGCGCTCCCGCTCGACCCGCTGGCTCGGGGCCGGAATGGCCGCCCCACCCCCTGCCGGCGGGCGCGCTTCTGCATACCGCAGCTCATTCGCAGTTCACTTTACCAACCCCAGGCGCGCGGACCGGGCGGGACCGCTCCCGCGGCCTCCAGCCCCGCCCAGGCGTCAGAATTCGCAGCCGTGAGTCCGCCCCCACCCCCGGCCGAGGACCTGGCGCCGCTGCCGTCCTCGCCGGAGGAGCCCAGCAGCACCTCCCGGGCCCGGGGCCTGCTCAAGAGCCCGCTGATCCGGCACAACATCCTCTACCTGATCGGCATCGGGGGCTCGGGCGCCGGGGTGCTGATCGCCCAGTCCTACGGCGCCCACCACCTGACCGCGGTGGAGAACGGCGAGTCGACGGCGGTGGTGGCGGTGCTGAACCTGCTCTACACCACCGCCTTCGTGGTCTCGGCCGGGGTGGCCCGGGAGGTGGCCGCCACCATCGCCCGGGGCCTGCCCGCCGACCAGCGCTGGCCCGACGTCCGCCGCAGCACCCTGCGCATCGGGCTGGGCCTGGCGGTGGCGATGGTGCCGATCGACTTCCTGCTCGCCTTTCTGCTCCACCTCCCCCACCCCGAGGTGCTGGCGGTGGCAGTGGTGGCCGGGCCGCTCTCGGCGATGGCCGGCGCCCAGCGCGGATTCCTCCAGGGGGCGCGCGACTTCAGTCGGCTGGCGGTCAACTTCCTCATCTACGGGGGCACGGTGGTGGTCCTGGCCCTGGTGCTGCTCCACATCCACCTGGGTTCGGCGGCGGTGCCGGTGGCCACCATCGGCGGCGCCGCCGGCTCCGCCGCCTACCCCCGCCACCGCCACCTGCGCCAACAGCGGGGCGAGCCAGCCGCCCCCATCCACGGGCGCCTGATCGACTACAGCGTGGTCGCCGGGGCCGCCACCGCCCCGCTCTTCAACAACATCGACGTGGTAGCCGCCCGCCATGTCCTCACCCCTGGAGGCGCCGGACTCTACTCCGGCCTCTCGGTGATGGGCAAGATCATCTTCTTCGGCACCAGCAGCCTGAGCGCGGTGATGTACCCGCGGATCGCGGCCGCCGCCAGCGCCTCGGTGCGCCGCCGCCTCTTCCTCCAGACCCTGGGGGCCCTGGCGGTGGCGGACGCGGTGGCGCTCCTGGGCTACGGCCTGCTCGCCCCCCACCTCCTGCACGTGGTCCTGGGGGAGCAGTACCAGCGCGACTCGGGTCTGCTGCTGCTCTTCGCTGTCGGCGTGGTCGGACTGACCGTGGTCAACCTGCTGGTCTACTACGGGATGGCGACCCGCAGCCGCAACTTCGCCCTGGTGCCGGCGATCGGGGTGCCGGCCCTGATCGCCTGGCTATTCACCTCCCCGCCCCAGGTCTCCACCTTCGTCCCCCGGATCGCGGCGGCGCTCCTGGTGCTGGCGGCCGCGGAGGCGGTGCTGGTGCTGCCCTCGGCGCTGCGGGGCCGGGCCCCCCGGGTCGGCCGCCGGGCCTGAGCCCAGAATCACCGCGGGGGTCAGCGGTCGACGTCGCCCAGGGTGATGTCGATGCTGCCCACCACCGCCACCGCATCCGCCACCAGCTCGTCCTGGACCATCCGATGCAGGGCCGAGAGGTTGGAGAAGGACGGGGCCCGAACCTTGCAGCGGTAGGGACGGGTCTGGCCGTCGCTGACCATGAAGAAGCCCAGCTCCCCCCGGGGACTCTCGATCGCCAGATAGACGCTGCCGACTGGAGTGCGAAAGCCCTCGGTGGTGAGCTTGAAGTGGTGGATCAAGGACTCCATCGAGGTGTCGATCTCGGAGCGAGGTGGCAGCGTCACCTTGCGGTCGGGGCTGTTGGTCGGGCCGCCGGGCAGCCCCCGGAGCGCCTGGTCGACGATCCGGCAGGACTCGCGCAGCTCCCGGACCCGGATCAGGTAGCGGTCGTAGACGTCGCCGTTGGCGCCCACAGGCACCTCGAAGTCGAAATGGTCGTAGCTGCTGTAGGGCTGCGCCCGACGGAGGTCGTAGGGCACCCCCGAGCCGCGCAGGGTGGGACCGCTGCAGCCGAAGCCGATCGCCTCCTCGGCGCTGATCTGCCCCAGCCCGATGGTGCGCTGGCGCCAGATCGGGTTCTTGGTCAGCAGGGCCTCGTACTCGTCGACCCGGCCCAGGAACTCGGCGGTGAAGGCCCGGACCATGGGCACGAACTCCTCGGGGACGTCGGCCATCAGGCCGCCCACCCGGATGAAGCTGGTCATCATCCGGACCCCGGAGATCCACTCCATGATGTCGAGGATCTTGTCCCGCTCCCGCCAGCAGTACATGAAGACCGTGGTCGCCCCCAGGTCCAGGGCGTGGGTCCCCAGCCAGATCAGGTGGCTGGCGATCCGGGAGAGCTCGGCCACGATCACCCGCAGGTACTGGCCGCGGGGGGGGATCTCCAGGCCCAGGAGTTTCTCCACGGTCAGGGCGAAGCCGAGGTTGTTGATCGGGGGGGCCAGGTAGTCCATGCGGTCGGTGAGCGGGATGCACTGCTGGTAGGTGTGGGACTCGAAGCTCTTCTCGAACCCGGTGTGGAGGTAGCCGATGTCGGCCCGCAAGGCCCGGACCCGCTCCCCGTCCAGGCTCAGCACCAGCCGCAGCACCCCGTGGGTGCTGGGGTGCTGGGGACCCATGTTGATCTCCATCAGCTCCTCAGCCGACTCGATCTTGTCCAGGAAGGTCCCCACCCCGCCGGGGCGGATCCGGGGGATGCCCTCCTGGACCGGGACCAGGTCCGGCGGGGTGCCGTCCCCGGAGGGCGGCGGCATCACCGCCATCAGGGCCGCTCCACCGCGCCCCGGGTGGCTCCGGGCATGTACTCGGGGCGGTCCTGGGCGGAGAGCGCCCACTCGATGTTGTGGGTGAAGGCGACCGGCTCGCCAAAGGAGACGTAGTCCTTGCGCAGGGGGTGGCCCTCCCAGTCGTCGGGCAGCAGGATCCGCTTCAGGTAGGGGTGGTCGACGAATTTGATCCCAAAGAGGTCGAAGCATTCCCGCTCGTGCCACTCCATCCCCGGGTAGATGGCCGCCAGCGAAGGCACCTCCGTCTCCTCGTCGGCCAGCACCCGCAGCCGGGCCAGGTCGTTGAGCACCAGCGAGCGCAGCAGGTAGACCACGTCGAAGCGCCGCTCCCGCTCCGGCCAGTCGACGCAGGTCATGCAGACCGGCATCTCGTAGAGGGTGCTGGGGTCGCGGCGCAGGGCGCTGGCGACCTCCAGGAGCCGCTCCACGGGCACGGTTAAGGTCAGCTGGTCCTGGTCCTGGTCAGAGCTGAGCTCGGACTTGGGCAGGAGCCGGCGCAGCAGCTCCAGCGCCGCCCGCCCCGAGACCGGCACCGCCGCGCTCCTGCCGGGGTCCCGGCCCGGGGCGGCCAGCCCCCTACTCCCGGATGCTGCTGACCGGGGTGGCCGCGATCTTCTTCTGCAGCTTGATCACGGCGTCCAGCAGCCCTTCCGGACGGGGCGGGCAGCCGGGGATGTAGACGTCCACCGGCACCACCTTGTCCACGCCCTGGATGATGGCGTAGTTGTTGAAGATGCCCCCGCAGGAGGCGCAGGCCCCCATCGAGATCACCCACTTGGGGTCGGGCATCTGGTCGTAGATCAGGCGCAGCACCGGGCCCATCTTCTGGGAGACCCGGCCGGCGACGATCATCATGTCCGCCTGCCGCGGCGAGGCCCGGAAGACCTCGGCGCCGAAGCGCGACATGTCGAAGCGGGCGTTGCTGGCGCCCATCATCTCGATGGCACAGCAGGCCAGCCCGAAGAGTGCCGGCCAGAGCGAGGAGTAGCGCCCCCAGGCGATCACCTTGCCCACGGTGGTGGTGAAGACGCCCACCCTGGCAGCGGCCTCGGCCAGCTCCTGGTCGGCGGGGATCGCGCCCGGGATGGCCGGGGCCTCGACCGCCGCCGCCAGGGCCGGCCGCAGCAGGGCCGGACGCAGCAGGGCCGGCTGGCCGGTGCTCAATCCCACTCCAGGGCGCCCTTGCGCCAGACGTAGGCCAGGGCCACCGCCAGCAGGGCGACGAAGACCGCCATCTCGATGAATCCGAAGAAGTGCAAGGTGTGCTTGACCAGCACCGCCCAGGGGAAGAGGAAGATCGCCTCCACATCGAAGATGATGAAGAGCATGGCGGTGAGGTAGAAGCTCACTGAGAATCGCCGCCGTGCAGTCTCGGCGGGGACGATCCCGCATTCGTAGGGCAGCCCCTTGGCCTTGGTGGGCCGCCTGGGCCCCAGCAGGGAGATCCCCGCGGTCATGCCGGCGCCGAACAGGACCACCATCACCAGGAAGACCAGGAGCGGGAGGTAGTCGAAGAGCATCCCAGTCCAGTCTAGCAATGACCTCGGCGAGCCTCGGCTGGGCGGCGCTTGGACGGGTCGCCCAGGCGGCGAGGTGCGGATAGACTGGGTTCCTGCCGCGGGAGTAGCTCAGTTGGTAGAGCGCTAGCCTTCCAAGCTGGATGTCGCGAGTTCGAGTCTCGTCTCCCGCTCAGCTGCCCTTGTGTCCAATTTCTGTGGTGGTCGGAAACCTTTGTACAGCGGTTTGGAGAGGCTACACCGACCAGCAGGCGCTCTGAGCTCATCGGCCCGACCGGCTCTTAGTGGTCGCCCTCGCCTCCCGGGTGACCTTCAAGAAGTGTTCCTACCTCGACGCCTTGAGGCTCCTCTAGGCCGCTAGGGAGCCTCCGCGTCCTTCTGAACCAGACGCTTCAAGTGCGGCAAGGGGCCGAACGAACTCCCCGCCTCCGCAAAGGGCTCTGTCCTAGGTCCGTGGTACGGTCCCGGGAGCGAGATGGTGAAGACTCGGGCGGCTTCTCAATATGGTGCTCGATGAGCGCCGCCATTGAGCGGGGCTACATCTTGGCCGAGATAAAGCGGGTCGCCAACAAGGTCGATGGCAAGCCACCAAGAAAGGGAACCTTCGAACGCGAAGGAGGTCGCTGCCTTCCGACGCTGTCGGTTCATGTGAGGCTCTGGGCTGCTTCGCACGACCATAAGGCGGCGCTGACCCGCCCCCAAAGTGAATGGGGCTAGGCTGGCACCAAAGTAAGCTTGGCGCCGAGGGCTCCAGCCACCGCATCCAGCGTCGACTTCACCGGATTGGCCACTCCGCGCTCGAGCCTGCTGATCTCACTCTGATTGAGGTTGGCGCGGACGGCTAGCTGCTGCTGGGTGAGGTTGAGGCTTTTGCGCAGGCCGATGATCTGGGCAGCGAGGTCGTACTCCCGCGAGAAGGCGTGGTAGAGCGCACGATCGGCCTCGTTCATAGAGGCCTTGAACCCTTCCATGGCCTCATCGAAGCTACTCACAGCCTCCTCCGCGTCCTGCTTCACGCGCATACCTTTTCTCCTAGCGCCTCTATCGCCCCAGTGACATTATGCTGGTCTGGCATATTATAGTCAACTCAGGGCTGCGCCGCACCGCGCACGAGCTACGAGTCGCCTGGCCTTCGATATCTCTTCTTGCTCCCGCTTGGAGCTTGGGGCGGCCCCTTTGTCGTAGCCACTCAGAAGGAAGAGCACCTGGTCCCCTGAAGTCGTGAAGAAGAGGCGCAGCAAGACTCTGGAGGCTCGGCCCGGCTGAGGCACGTCGCTCTCCTCTTCGCTGGCCGCAAACAGGCGTTCGATCTCCTCTGCTGAGTGCCGGATCCGAAACTCGTACAGGGTCTTGCCGAGGTTCTTACCCGACTCGCGTCCGCAGATATCGGTACCCTGAACGCGAAGAATGCGTTCGATTGCCGTGTAGGCAGCGAACCTCTTGGCGCGATCTTGGCGGCGTTTCAACCCCTCAAGGAACAGGCGAGCTGGCTCGACACCGTTCTCGTCCCGCCAGAACCTGATCGTCCACTCCGTTCGCTCCGTCGACATTCTCGGTCGTGACCCTGAAGAGTGGCTTCGAGATAGGCCTCGCAGGCCTCGCGGCGCTGCTCGGAGCTGGCGAAGTAGTGCATGTAGGCACGCAGCGCCTTGCCTGACTGGGGGCCGACCTTCTCACCCCTCAGGAACTTGAGCGCGATCTCGATATCGTCCGGGGTTAGGGGAGGCAGCCCTTTCTCCTTCCAATTTGGGCGGTGGCACCCTCGAGCAGGGGGTCGCCGGCGCGAGACCCGCTGTCGGCGCCGCCCCGGCCGCATCGCTGACCCACCCGGCGCCCTCGGTACCCACTGGGATCGGAGCGCCGCGAAGGCCTAGCCGACGGCGTGGACGAGGTCGCCGCCGAACACCAGCGGAGGTCGGGGCTGGAGGCTGTCGACCTTTTGGTCGAAGTCGCGGAAGCCGGGGTCCTGATCGTGAGCGCTGTGCTCCGCCATGCTCGGCACCTCGACCACAATCACGTAGCGAACCACGTCGGCGGACTGCTCGCTACCGAACTCCGATCGGTAGAAGCGGGCGTTCAGGAACTTGCCCGCCCGGTGGTACTCACGCCAGCGCACCAGCTCCTCCTGCTCAAAGAGCCGCTCATACTCCTGGGCCTGCTCCTTGCGGATGTGGATGACGATCACGTCCATCTGGCTCATCGATTTCTTCCTCCCAACTCGCCGGCCCAGCTCAAGCCAGCTGCCAGTGCCATCGGCCACATCCAGCGAGGGTAGCGCGCCATCTCCCCGGGCGACCCTGTGAGCGCCGGAGCTCGCCGCGGGCCGCCGTAACGGCCCCGAGACGCTCCTCTTCTAGGCTCGTGGGCAAGGTGGAGCAGCACCAGGCGGTTGTGGTCGGGGCCGGTTCGGCCGGGTTGGCGACGGCGGCCGAGCTGCAGCGCCGCGGCTTCGAGGTCCTGCTCTTGGAGCGCGCCGCGGCGCTCGGGACCAGCTGGCGCGCCCGCTACCCCGAGCTCCGCCTCAACTCCTGGCGCGTGATGTCCCGCCTCCAGGGCCTCCGGCTGCCCCGCCACTGCGGCCGCTACCCCAGCCGAGACGACTTCGTCGCCTACCTGGAGCGGTTCGCCGCCCATCACCGGCTCCGGGTGCGGGCGGGAACGACCCTGGAGCGTGTGGACTGCGCCCAAGGGGGTTGGCGCCTGGCCACCTCGGCCGGCCCGATCGGCACCCGCTACCTGGTGATTGCCACGGGCTGGGACGCGGTGGCGGACCTCCCCCGGTGGCCAGGCCTGGACCGCTTCCAACCCCTCCTGATCCACGCCGCCGCCTTCGCCGGTGCCGCCTCCTACCGAGATCTCGAGGTCCTTGTGGTCGGCTTGGGCAACTCGGGAATCGACATCGCCGGCCACCTGGTCAGGGCGGGGGCGCGGGTGACGGTGTCGATGCGCACACCCCCCAATCTTGCCCGGCGAGACATCCTCGGGCTGCCCGGCCAGCCCCTGCTGGCCTTCCTCTCCGACCGGACCCCGACCCCGCTCGCCGATCTAAGCTTCGCCCTGGTCCAGCGCCTGCTCTTCGGCGACCTCTCTCAGCACGGGATCCCCCGCCCGCCGCTCGGCGTCTACGCCAACTTCCGCCAGCGCCTGCGCAATCCCGCCATCGACGATGGTTTCGTGGCAGCGCTCAAGCAGGGCCACTGCCGGGTGGTCGACCAGGTGCTGGAGCTGACCAGCACCGAGGTGGTGCTGATCGACGGTACCCGGCTGCGTCCGGACGCCGTGATCTGCGCCACCGGTTACCGTCGGGGATTGGAGCCCCTGGTCGGCCACCTCGGAGTCCTGCGCCCGGACGGGGTGCCCTATTGCCACCGGGGGGCCCCAGAGCACCCCGCCGCACCCCGGCTCTACTTCGCAGGGATGTGGGGGCAATTCAGCGGCCAGATCCGCCTGGGCCCGCAGCACGCCCGACGGATCGCTCGGGCGGCGGGGCGCGACCGCAGGTCGGCGGTCCAGGGCAGCAGCACCGCCTGAACGACCCGGCCCAGCTCGCGCCGCTCCATCACCGGTATGGCCGCGTACGATCTTGAACGTGGGCCGCCGCACCTCGCCTCCCTTCCGGGCCGACCACGTCGGGAGCCTGCTCCGGCCGCCGGCAGTTCTGCAGGCACGGGCCGAGTTCGCCGCCGGCAAGGCGGACGCCGCGCACCTGCGCGCGGTCGAGGATGACGCCATCCGCGAGGCGGTGCGGATGCAGGAGGAAGTGGGGCTGCAGTCCGCCACCGACGGCGAGCTTCGCCGCGCCTCCTGGCACATGGACTTCATCTACCAACTCCAAGGAGTCGGCAAGGCCGAGCAGACCCTGCGGGTGGAGTTCCGCAACGCCGACGGCACCACCGAGTTCACCTCGGCGGCGCTGCGCATCCAGGACCGCATCCAGCTGGGGGAGCCGATCTTCGCCGACCACTTCCAGTTCCTGCGCCAGTGCGTGACCACCGCCACCCCCAAGCTCACCATTCCCTCCCCGAGCATGGTCCACTACCGGGGCGGCCGGGCGGCCATCGACCCCGCCGTCTACCCCGACCTGGACCAGTTCTGGTCGGACCTGAGCGCGGCCTACGCCCAGGAGATCTCAGCCCTGGCCGCCCTGGGCTGTACCTATCTCCAGCTCGACGACACCAGCCTCGCCTACCTCAACGACCCCCGGCAACGGCAGCTCCTGGAGAGCCAGGGAGCTGACGCCGAGCATCAGCACCTGACCAACATCCGCCAGATCAACGCCGCCATCGCCGGCCGCCCCCCGAGCATGGCGATCACGACCCACTCCTGCCGGGGCAACTACCGCTCCTACTGGGTGGCTGAGGGTGGCTACGACTTCGTCGCCGAGGCCCTCTTCAGCGAGCTGGCGGTGGACGGGTTCTTCCTCGAGTTCGACGACGAGCGCTCCGGCAGCTTCGCGCCGCTGCGCTTCGTCCCCCCGGGCAAGATGGTGGTTCTGGGACTCGTGACCACCAAGCGCGGGGAGCTGGAGAGCAAGGACTTCCTGAAACGCCGCATCGAGGAGGCCAGCCGCTACGTGCCTCTGGAGCAGCTCTGCCTCTCTCCCCAGTGCGGCTTCTCCTCCACCGTGGAGGGCAACCGGCTCACGGTCGAGGAGGAGATGGCCAAACTGCGCTTGGTGGTCGAGACCGCCCAGGAGGTTTGGGGCTAGGCCGCGCCCGGCGACGGAGGCCGGGCCCCGGGGGCTCACCGGGACGGGACCAGCCCATGGCCCTCCTGGCGGCAGGCGCGCGACCCGGCGCCGGCGCCGCTATCCTGGCCGCCTGATTCGCGGGCAGGATGGCGCCCCGACGAGGAGGGACTCCCTAGATGCTGGCTTCCGACGGCCCGGGCGCCGACCTGGTTTCGCGGCAGAGCGCGTGGTTGGACCGCGTCGGTCGCTGGATCGAAACCGTGATCTACATCGCTGGCGGCGTCTTCCTGGTGGGAGCGGCCATCCTGCTGCTGATCGACCTCGTCCGGGTGGCGCTGGCGCACGTCAACAACGCCGAGGCCGGCGCCCTGACCGTCCTGGACCACGTTTTGCTGATCTTCGTCTTGGTCGAGCTCTTCCACACCGTGCGCCTGGCGATCCGAACCCATGAGCTCGATGCCCAGCCGTTCCTGGTGGTCGCCCTGATTGCCGGGATCCGACGCATCCTGGTGATCACCGCGGGAACCAGCCCGATTCACAGCAACCGGGTGCTGGACGAGCTCCTGCTGCTGGTGGTTTTGATCATCGCCATCTCCGCCGCCCTGCTGCTGCTGCGGATCACCGGCAGCGGCCACCTGGCGCTGGGGTCGAAGTCCCCGCCCGCGGCGGTCAAAGCGAGCGCCCCCGATAGCTAGGTCCCACTTGCAAGCTGGGCGGCGCTGAGCCTGAGACCTCTGCCCGGCGGCCAAGCGCACAGACCTCGAAGATCGCCGCCGGCTGGTCAGTGCCCTGCCCCGGACCCCGGCGCCACCCCCAGAAGCCAAGGCGCGCTCCCAAGAAGCGCGCACAATTGCTGCCAGTCCTTGCCCAATGATCGGGAGGCACCAGGTGATCAACATGTACCCGCAGCTGCTGATGCAGCTGGAGGCGCAGCAGGCGGTCGTCAAGGAGCGGATCGCCAACGCCGAGCGCATGGGCCCGGTGATCGCTGAGGCCCGGCGCCTGCAGCACCAACGCCACGTCGCCGCCTTGCACCGCGTGCTCGCCCAGGTAGAGGCGGCGGTGGGCAAGATCCACGACAATTCCTATGGCCGCTGCGACTCCTGCGACCAGCAAATCCCCGAGCCCGAGCTGGTCCACGACCCCAGCAGCTCTCTGTGCCATGCCTGCCGAGGGCATCTGCCGCGAGGCGACTGAGGGGACTCAACCCGCCACCATCCCTGGGCGGCAGGCCATGACCCTGGAGGTACTGCAGCGGTTGCTCGATGCCTCCTGGGAGCGCGCCCGCCCTGCGGCCCGCTCGGCCTGGCCCGAGCCCCAGCGGATGCGGGCTGCGGACCTCCTCGCCTTCCTCGGCCAGCAGCGCTACTGCGCCGTGGCCAGCGTCAGCGGCGCTGGTCAACCCCACCTTGCCCCGGCCTCCTTCCTCAGCCTTGAGGACGGCACCTTCTGGCTGCCATCCATGGCCGGGGCGCTCCGGGTGCGCCACCTGGACCGGCAGCGGGCCCGGCTGGCGCTGCTGGTAGGCCAGGGGATGGGGAGCTCGCACACAGTGGTCAGCGCCACCGGTCCGGTGGTCGTCATCGCCACAGCGGACCTCGCCGAGACCGTACGCTCCCAGGGAACGGCCAAGCTCGCCGACTGCTCCTGGGCGGAGTGCTGGCTGCGGCTGGAGCCGGAGCGACTCCTGGGCTATTCGGCGCTCACGGCTGGCTGACTCGGGCCGGCAAAACACGACGCTCCGGCGGGCAACCTCGGCCGGCGCCGAGGAGGACGCGATCGGATCGCACCGGATTTTTCCCGCGGATTAACATCGGGCCACACCCGCAGTGGCGTCCGCCGCCCACGGGGTCCTCCGCGGCCACCGTCTCAGGTACCACGCCGTGCAGTTGGCACCCCGATCCGATTCCAGGCTGCGCCGTTTGGCGAGCAACCGCAGCTCCCGGGCCTCGCCGCTGGGGCCCGTCCTGAAAAGCGTGCCCACCCTCGACCCCTGGCTGCTGCTGGCAGTCCTGGGGCTGGCCAGCCTGGGGGTGCTCAACCTGCTCTCGCTCCACGAGCCCAGCATGGCCGCCCACCAGGGCCTGGCGGTGGCGGCCGGGCTCGCCGCCATGCTCTGGGCCTGGCGCCGCCGCCACGACGACTGGCGCTGGCTGGGGCGGGGGCTCTACCTGCTCTCGCTGAGCCTGCTCCTGGGGGTGGCGCTGCTCGGCGCCCACGCCTATGGCGCCCGCCGCTGGCTGGAATTGGGATCGCTGATCTTCCAGCCCTCGGAACTGGCCGAGCTTGGACTGCTGCTGGTACTGGCCGAGGTCATGACCCGGCGAGAGTGGTCCGACCTCCGCCGTGCCGGGCTGGCCCTGGCCCTGGCCCTGCCCCCGATCGGGCTCACCCTGCTCGAGCCCGACCTGAGCACGGCAGGGCTCCTGACCGTGGTCCTGGTCTCCGCCCTCTGGTTGGGCCGGGTCCGCCTGCGGGTCCTGGCGGGCCTGGGGGTGACCGCCCTGGCGCTGCTGCCGCTGGGCCTGCACCTGCTTCGGCCCTACCAACTGGCGCGCCTGGCGGGGTTCGTGGGCAGCGGGGCCGCCTCAGGCGATCGCTGGACACTGCTCCAGTCCCACATCGCCATCGCCTCGGGCGGCCTGCTGGGAGCGGGTCACTCCACCCTGGCCAACCTGCTGGCCACCTACCTGCCGGCCCGGGAGACCGACCTCGCCTTCGCCAGCCTGGTGGAGCGCTTCGGACTGGTGGGCGGCGGCCTGGCGCTGCTGGCGGTGGTGCTGCTGGTCTGGCGGCTGGCGGCCACCAGCGGCAAGGCCCGCCCCGCCGACGGATCCCTGGTCGCCGCCATGCTGGCGATCCTGGTCGGAGCGGAAGTGCTGCTTTCGGTCGGTGGCAACCTGGGAGTCCTCCCCCTGGCTGGAGTCCCGATCCCGCTGCTCAGCTACGGCGGCACCGCCACCGTGGCCCACCTGGTCGCCTTCGGCGCCGTCATGGGGCTGCGCCTCGATGCCCGCCGGCGCCGACTCTGGCGCCTCCCCGCCGGCCTGAGGCGACGTCCCCGGCTGGTGCGGGTGCTGGCGGGGGGGCTGGTGGCGGCGCTGCTGCTGCTGGGCGGTCTCACCTACAGGCTCCAGCAGCAGCAGGCGACCCAACTGCACCGGGCCGCCCTCACCGAGGTGACGCGCTGGATCCCGCTGCCCCCGGTCCGCGGCGACATCGAGGACCGGCACGGCACCGTGCTGGCTGAGAGCGTGCCCTCGGACCGGATCGAGGCGCTGCCCAGTCTCCTGGCTGGTCGGCCCGGCGACCAGCGCCGCCTGGCGCGGCTGCTGGGCGAGCCCCTCCGCCGGATCGGCGCAGCGCTCACCCGGCGGCCCGGCGGCGGCGGCTATACCGTGACCGTGGCCGGGGAGGTGAGCCTTAAGCGTGGCACCGCCGTGGCGGGGGCCCACCTCCCCGGGGTGGTGGTGTAGCGCTCCACCCGGCGCATCTACCCCTATGGGGCGATCCTGGGTCCGGTCCTGGGCTACACCGGCGTCGAGACTCCGGCCCAAGTCAAGCAGCTGGGGCTGCTCCCCTCGGGCGCGACCCTGGGACAGGCGGGGCTGGAGCTCGAGTACGACCCGACCCTGCGCGGGGGCTATGGCTCCCAGGCGGTTCTGGTGACCCCCCAGGGAGCGCCCGTGGCTCTCGGCCCCACCGTGCCCCCCGAGAACGGGGGGGCGCTGGTAACCAGCCTGGATCTCTCCCTCCAGGAGTACGTCACCCAGCAGCTGCAGCAGGCGGTCTCGGGAGCGTTCGCCGGCTCCCAGACCGGCGACGAGGGAGCGGCGGTGGTGATGGACGCCCAGACCGGGCAGGTGCTGGCCCTGGCCAGTGTCCCCGGCTATGACGACAACATCTTCGGCCCGCCGGTGGACCAGGCCGCCCTAGCCGCCGCCTACGCCGCTCCCGGCAACCCGATGCTGGAACACGCCACCCAAACGGCGATGCCCCCGGGCTCGACCTTCAAGCTGGTGGTGGCGGCGGCGGACTCCCTCTACCAGGCGGTCCCGGCCAATGCGGTGGTCCCGACCGGAGGGTCCTGGACCTATGACGGCGTCACCTTCGACAGCTGGGCTGACCTGCCGCCCCAGGATCTGCCCCAAGCGATCGCCTGGTCCAACGACGTCTACTTCTACAAGCTGGCGGTGGCCTTGGGGCCACAGGCGATCCTGGCCGGAGCCCGGGACCTGGGCGTGGGGCAGGCGACGGGAATCGATCTGCCCGACGAGTACCCCGGCTACCTGGGCAGCCCAGGCACGGTCGGCCGGCTGGGACAGAGCTGGGAGCCGGGCGATACCGCCATCCTGGGCATCGGGCAGGGCTTCATCACCGCCACCCCGCTCCAGGACGCGCGCTGGACGGCGGCGGTGGGCACCGGGCGGCTGGTCACCCCCCGCCTGGGGTTGTTGCGCGCGGGCCCGGGCAGCTCTGACCTGGAGCCGATCACACCGCCGGCGCCGACCCCGCTGCCCTTCGCCGCCAACCTGGGACCAGTCCAGGCCGGCCTGCAGCTGGCGGTGACCCAGGGCACCGCCGACGAGCTGGCCCCGCTGAATATCGACGCCGGGGGCAAGACCGGCACCGCCCAGGACGCCGGGGCGCCCAACGGCGGACCTGACGCCTGGTTCACCGCCCTGGCGCCGATGTCGGACCCGCAGGTGGTGGTGACCCTGGTGGTCCGTGGCGGGGGCGAGGGCTTCTACTCCAGCCAGCCAGCGGTGCGCAACATCCTCCAGTACTTCACCGCCCACCAGGCACAGATCCTCTCCAGCGTGCCCGCGGGTCTCACCCTGCCGCCCCGGCTCTTGGGGAGCGCAGACCCGTCCGGCGCAGTCAGCCGGGGCATCGCCCTGCCAGAGGGCCGGCCCTAGCCAGCTGCCCTCCCCCGATGAGCCTGAGCCCGCTCAGGTGAGGGGGGGGCCGCCGTAGGCCTGGGCCACCCGAGGCTGGCTCAGCGCCAGAGCAGCCCCCTCGGCGACGCAGGTGAGGGGCCGGTCCGCGATCGAGACGGCGAACCCGAACGCCTCCTCCAGGTGCTGCTGGAATCCCTCCAGCAGGGAGCCGCCACCGAAGGCCAGGATGCCGTTTTGCATGATGTCCCCCACCGCCTGGGCAGGAAGACGGTCCAGCACCAGAGCCAGGGTCTCGATGATCCCGTCCACCGTGGGCCGGAGCGCCTCGGCGATCTCGGCCGTGGCCAGGTTCTCGGTCTTGGGCTTGCCGGTGAAGAGATCGCGGCCCTCGACCTGCATCGGAGCGCCGTCGTTCCCGCTCTGGTTGAGGTGCATCTTGATCTCCTCGGTGGTCAGCTCCCCCACCACCAGGTGGTGTTCCTGGCGGAGGTAGAGGCTGAGCGCCGAGGTCATCTCGTCGCCGGCGATGCGGCAGGAGCTGGCCGCCAGGATGCCCCCGAAGCAGAAGGCGGTTACCTCCGCAGTGCCCCCGCCCACGTCGACCACCATGTGCGCCCGGGGGGCGAGCGGGTCGAGGCCGCAGCCCAGGGCACCGGCGACCGGCTCGGGCAGCAGGGTGAGCTTGCCCACCCCAGCCTCCTCGATCGCCTCGACCAGGGCCTGGCGCTCCAGCGCGGTGGCCCCCGCGGGGACGCCGCAGACCGCCCGGGGGCGGAATCGCTCCCAGGGCCTACGGGTCACCTGGCGGATGACGGCGACGATGAAGCTGCGGGCGGTCTGGAGGTCGGTGACCACCCCGTCGCGGATGGGCCGCACCGTGGCCATGCCCACCGGGGTGCGCCCGGTCAGCTCCCGGGCCTCCCGGCCCACCAGCAGGGGCTTGCGGGAGCCGTCGGCACCCACCGCCACCAGCATCACCGAGGGCTCGTTGAGGAGGATGGTGCGATCGGGGCGACAGACCACGGTGTTGGCGGTGCCCAGGTCGATGCCGAGATCGGCGGAGAGCCAGGTCATTGCTGCCACGCCGCACCGAGCGCTTCGGCGGCGGCGATCCCTTCAGTGATGGGGCCTTCGCTACAGGGTCACGCCCCCCCGACGGCGGCCGCGGACCGCGGACCGCGGTGGGTCAATCCTAAAACGATGCCTAGACCCGGCAGGCTACGCCGGCCGTCGACCGGGCTCAGTAGCCGTAGCGATGGATGCGCTCAGGGACGATCCAGATGGTGACCCGCTCCTCATTGGGCGAGCGCCACTCCGCCGGGTACGTCTCCTGGCCCATGAACTTGCTGGTGAGGGAGTCGATCCGGCGCTCGGCGTCGTTGCGGTCGAGCTGCGCCTGGCCGGTGATGGCGATCGAGGCGTATGGGTTCTCCTGGCTGTGCACCGAGATCGCCACCCGGGGGTCGCGGCGGATGTTGGCCACCTTGGAACGGTCGGCGGCGGTGTTGAGCATGATCCGTCCGTCGGCCTCGTCGACCCAGAGCACGGTTGTCTGGGGGGAGCCGTCGGGATTGAGGGTCGTCAGGTGGGCGAAGTTCTTGTCCCGAAACAGCGCCAGATCCTTTTCGCTCAGCGGTGCAGCCATTATTTCTCCTTCCTCCTCAGGTGATCTGTGCCTCGACGGTGGTGAACCAGTCCCTGCCCACCTCCACCCCACTCTGCTGGAAGAGGTGATCCCGGCAGCGCTCCGCCTCGTGCCGCAGCCGCTCCAAGTCGATCGCCAACAGCTGGCCCTCACGTTTGACCACCTGCCCCGCCACCAGGACGGTGCGCACGTCGGCAGGCTGGGCCATCTCCACCACCGTGTTGACGGCGTTGTTCAGGGGCACCATGTGGGTGCCGCTGGCGGCGATCAGGATCAGGTCGGCCTGCTTCCCGGGAGTGAGCGTGCCCACCTGCTCGCCCAGGCCGCAGGCATCGGCTCCGGCCTGGGTGGCGAAGCGGATCACGTCGGTGGCCCTGAGCGCCAGCTCGGTGGGATCCTGGCCCGCGTCCAAGGTCCGCTGGTGGTGCAGCGCCCGCTCCACCGCCAGGGTGGCGCGCATCGCCCCGAACATGTTCCCGGCCACGGTGGTCACCACGTCGATGCTGAGACTGGGCCGGATCCCGGCCCGGAGCAGCCGCCCGGTGGCGGGGAAGCCGTGGCCCATGTTCATCTCGATCTCTGGGGAGACGGAGGCGCTCCCACCGCTCTCGGCCATCAGGGCCAGTTCGTGCTCGGAGAGGGTGTTGCAGTGCACGTAGGTGGTGTCGGGGCCGAGCAGCCCCTGGCGCTGGAGCTGCTCGATCGGCCGGGAGCGGATGCCCCATAGACCGTCGCCGACGTGGGTGGTCAGGCGCAGGCCCAGCTCGCGGGCCAGCTCCCAATCGTGGCGGGTGGCCTCGATGGTGCAGAACTGGGGCCCGCGCGCCGCCAGCGCCATCGTCACCAGCTGCCGCTCGGAGGCGAAGTGCTGGGCGCGCACGCGGCGGATGTCGTCGGAGGTGAAGGTGGGGTTGGGGAGGTTCCCCCACTCCTCGTTGGAGTTGCCGTAGGCGAAGACCGCCCGGGAGCCTGAGTCCTTGAGGGCCTGGACCGCGGCGTCGGCGTGCTCCGGGGAGTTGATCAGGTGAGACCAGTCGAGCAGGGTGGTGATGCCCGAGTCCAGGGCCTCCGCCACCCCGAGCAGGTTGGCGGTGTAGAGGTCGGCGGGCCGGTAGTTGGCCCCCAGCATGCCCCGCACCGCCTGGAAGTACGCGGCCAGGGTCCAGTCCACCCCCGCCGCCCTGGCCAGCGACTGCCAGGTGTGCCGATGGGTGTCGACGAAGCCGGGCATGACGATGTGGCCAGCGGCCTCGATGACGTCGGCCCCGGTGGCCTCCAGCGCGGCGCCCACGGAGGCGATCCGGCCATCCTCGATGAGCACGTCCCCGGAGGTGAACTCCCCCACGGCGGGGTCAAGGGAAAGCACCCAGCCCCCCCGGACCAGGGTTCTCCCCGTCATCAGCTGCCTCCTCCCGGCCGACCCCGCGGGCCGGCCCCGCGACGCCGGCCCCGATCCAAGCTTAGCGGTGAGCCCGCTCGGCCTCGGAACCAGCTACGACTGGAGAATCTGCCCATGCCCGCCGAGCGCCCTCCAGACGCGCCGGACTACGGCGACCTGGACCAGGCGCGGGTGGCGGCCATGGGGTGCACCCGCTGCCCTCTCCACCAAAACGCCACCCAGACGGTCTTCGGCGAGGGTCCGGGCGGGGCGGACCTGCTCCTGGTGGGCGAGGTCCCCGGTGACCACGAGGACCGAGCCGGCCGCCCCTTCGTCGGACCGGCTGGCCATCTGTTGGACGCAGCCCTGGCCGAGGCTGGGCTCGCTCGGAGCGCCGTCTACCTCACCAACGCGGTCAAGCACTTCAAATGGACCACCCGACCAGGGCGCAAGCGGCGGATCCACCAGTCCCCCACCGCCGCCGAGGTCGGCGCCTGCCGGCCCTGGCTGGAGGCCGAGCTCGCCCTAGTTCGACCCCGCGCGATCGTCTGTCTGGGCACCACCGCCGTCCGGGCGGTCCTGGGCAGCTCCGCCCCCCTAAAGGGTTTGCGCGGGCAGCCCCTGCTTCGGGCTGGGGTCCCGGTCGTGGTCACGGTTCACCCGGCGGCGATCCTGCGCATCCCCGACCCCACCGCCCGCCAGTTCGCCCTGGCACTACTGGTGGACGAGCTGCGGACGGCCGGGGCCCGCGCCCGAGGCTGACAGACCGCCCGCTCAGGCCCGCCGTCCGGGCTTGATCAGCACCTCGGCGCCGATGGGCACGAAGCCGCAGGCCAGGAAGGCCCGCAGAGAAGCGGCGTTGCCCGGCGCCACCTCGGCGAAGACCGGCTCCCCGCTGGGGACGCTGCGCCTGACCTGGTCGATCAGGACCCGTCCGTGGCCGCGCCCTCGGCTGGCGGGCTCCAGCTCCACGCTCAGCTCCCAGCGCCCGGCCACCCCGCGGCCCAGGCAGGCCAGGCCGTAGTCATTGACATAGACGCGCACATCGTGCCGCAGCTGGCGAGCCCGCCTCACCCGGGAATGCTGCTCCCGGTCGACGCTCCCTAGGGGCGGCACGGCACCCGCTCCCCAGCCCGCCAGGAGCAGGTCCTGAGAGCCCACCCAGCCTTCAGCACCAGCCAACCAGAGCAGGAACCGGGGCGCCATCGCCCCACCCAGGCCGTCGCCGCCCGCGCCTAGGATCTCGGCCCGGGAAAGCGCGGTCTGGACGACGCAGTGGCCGGTGAAGGCCGTCACCACCTCCCAGCCGCCAGAGCTGGGCACTACCTCGAGGTCGCCGTCAGCCGGGGGGAAACACCCCCGGGCGGCTTCAGTCAGCAACTGGAGCAGCCGTGCTGACTCCTCAGCGGAGTGGGCGGCTTCGCTGGTAGGGGGCTGCCGGCTCAGAGTGCCGGGCCGCCTGGGCGGCGGGCGAGCTCGGCGAGATGCTCCCAGTCATGCTCCAGCATCCGCCGCAGGGCCTTGCGCAGAGTCCGCCGGGTTCCCGAGCGCTCCCGCACCTGGCTGCGCTCCAAGTCACTCGTGGCCTGGGCCCGTTCCGTCGCCATCTCCCCCACCAGCGAGAAGGCTTGGGGCAGCTCCAGCTGGCCCCGTTCCGCCTGCCCGTGGACCCGGGAGAACCCCGGCGCCCCTCCCAGGGCCGCCGCCAGGTAGGCGCCAGGAGTGCCCAGGGTGTGGAGCAGCACCGCCCGGGCGGTTCGTCCCGGCTCAGCCGGGGTGGAGTCGAGCTGTGCCGGCGTCTGGGTGGCGCACCAGCCGGCCAGCTCCTCCTGCAGGCTACGAAACCGGGCGAGGAGCACACCCAACTCCTTCGGATCCACCGGAAGCAAGTCCGGCCCGAAGGTGAGGTAGGGGGAGCCGTTGCCCAGCCACTCGCCCTCCGTGATGTGCTCCACAACCGCGGTGCTGATCTCACCTTCGCCACCGGGAGTCTCGCCATGCCGGCCCTGGAAGCGCAGGAAGGCGGCGATCGCCGCTGGGGTTTGGGACAGCGCCTCTTCCGTGGTGGGACCGACGGCCACGCAGCCCAGGAGGGTAAGCACGTGGACCATGGTCTTGCGCCGCTTGGGCCCCGATTCCAGATAGAGGTCGTAGCGGCTCAGGGGGGTGCTCCTCGAAACCCCGATGCTAAAGCCGGCCCAGCGGAGGGAGGGCCGAGCCGGGAATTGCCCTGGGGCAGTTGGGCTGCTTCCTCTTCTCCGGGGAGCAGCCTGGGTTTGCCGGCTTCCAGCGCGACGGTGATTGCCATACCTGGAACCATAGTCAGGGCCAGCCGTCCTTCGTCTGGACCAGGCTATGCGCGACGTCTCGGGCAGACCTTGAGCAGGCGCCGCAGCCTAAGCTCCGCAGCAGTGTCGGGGCTCGGCCGTTTCTGCTGGCTCTCGCTGTTGCTGGCCGCCCAGCGAGCCCGGGAGCTGCGCGCCTCGGCGCAGCGGGAGCGCGGGGTGACCGGGCGGGTGGCGGCCCCCGAGTGGTTCCCGGCCATGGTGGCGGTCCACGTCGCCCTCTTCGTGGCCCCGGCCCTGGAGATCGGCATCTGCCAGCGCCGGTCGCGACACCCCCGCACCTGGCTGGCGACGCTGGCTCTGGCCACGTGCCTGCGCCGGTGGTGTATCTCCGCCCTGGGTGACTCCTGGAACGTGCGCGGCATGGTCCCGGAAGCTCTCCAGGTCTCGGAGCGCGGTCCCTATCGCTGGCTGCGCCACCCCAACTACGTGGCGGTGATCGTTGAATTCGCCGCCCTGCCCCTGGCCGGTGGCGCCTGGATCAGCGCCCTCGGCCTCTCCGCGGCGAACCTGGCGGTGCTGGCCCCGCGGATCCGGGCCGAGGAGGCACTGCTGATGCAGGACCCGACCTACCGACGCCTCTTCTCGGCCCGGGCCCGCTTCATCCCGGGCATCTTCTGAGCCGGGCCATCTCGATCGAGACCCCGGGTCCGAAGGCCAGGGCCAGTCCCTCCCCCGCCGGACCCGAGGGTAGCTCCGCCAGCACCGCCAGCAGCGAACCCGAGGAGAGATTGCCGGTGGCGGCGAAGACCCGCCGCGAGAGCTCCAGGGCGGTGGCCGGCAACTGCAGCGCCGCCTCTGCGGCGGCGAAGATCCGCGGCCCCCCGGCGTGGATGGCGTAGAAGTCAACCTTCGCCCCGCCGCCGAGGAAGTCGGCGACCGCGCCCCCCAGCTCACCCTCCAGGGCCTGGGGCAACCCACGGTCCAGCACCGGATGGAAGCCATCCTGGCGCAGGTCGAACCCGAGCAGGTCCTGGCTGGCCGGCACCAGCCGGGTGCCGGTGGCCACCACCTCCAGCCCGCCCTGACCCGCGCCCAGGACGGTGGCCACGGCTCCGTCGCCGAAGACCATGGCGGCGGTGAGATTGTCGAGCGACCGGTCCTCGGGCTGGAAGGTCAGCGAGCACAGTTCGACACAGACGACAAGCGCCACCTGCTGCTGGCCGCCCTGCTGCAGGTGACGGTGAGCGAGGGCGATCGCGGCTGCTCCCCCGGCGCACCCCAGTTCGGTTAGTGGCACCCGGACCACGTCCGAGCGCAGCCCCAGGCGGTTGCACAGGTGGACATCGAGTGCCGGGACCAGGTAGCCGGTGCACGAAACCGAGACAACCAGATCCACCTCCGAGGCGCTCACGGCGGACGCCTCCAGGGCCCGCCGGGCGGCCTCCTCCGCCAGGCGGGGAGCCGCCTGGGCGTAGACCTCCAGCCGCGCTCCGAACCCCGCGGGCCGGAACACCTGCTCCGGGGGCTGGACGGTGAAGCGAGTAACCGGCACCGGCTTCACCCCCCGCAGGTGGGGCCAGATCCGGCTCAGCGCCGCCAGGCTCTCCTCGGGCCCCAGCCGGTGCTCGGGGAGGGCGGTGCCGAACCCCAGGAAGTGGCTCATCCCCAGGACAGCCCGCCCAGGGCCGCCCAATCCCGGAGCCCCAGGGCCGCCAGCCCCAGGCTCCCCTGGTTGACCTCGATCAGGGTCTGCAGGGCCTGGGGGCGCCGAGCAGTCCCCCGCAGCGCCCGGCTGGCCCATCCCGGCGAGCCCGAGAGCCGCCGGGCCAGAATCCCCACCGCCCGCCGCCGCCGCCACTGGGCCTGCCACCAGCCCTGGTAGCGGGACGCCGCGGTACCGGGATCAGCACCCAGTAAGCGGGCGAGGACCGATGCCTGGGCGAGCCCGGCGCTGATGGCATCGCCGGTGAGCGGATCGAAGAAGCCGGCCGCGTCCCCGGCCAGGAAGACTCGGCCCCGGCCAACCCAGCTGGGACGCTGGCGAAAGGGGCCGGCCCCGCGCAGCGGCCCCAGCAGCGGGGAACCCGCCAGCTCGGGGTGGGCGCGCTCCAGGATGGCTCGGTAGCTGGCCTCGGTGCTGAGCCCGGCCAGGCGCAGCCTGCCCCGGCTCCCCAGGATCGCCACCAGCACCTCGGCCGGCCCCACCGGGGCCAGGTAGGTCTCCACCTCGCCCAGCAGGGTGACCTCGACATCGGCGCCGGGGCGCTCCCAGGCCAGGTGGCCCACCAGGCCGAAGCGGGGCTCGCCCGCCGGCGGCCGCCAGCACCCCAGCTGACGGGCCAGCGACGAGTGCAGGCCGTCGGCGATCACCGCCGCCTGGGCGCTGAGAGACCCCGCCGACGTCTCCACCAGCACCCGGTCGGGGAGCGCCACTACCCCCGTGACCCGCACCCCGCAGCGAACCCGGGCTCGATCCGCCAGCAGGCTGTCGAAGCGAGTGCGGCGGACCCCGTAGCCGGGGCCCTGCCGGAAGTCGGCCCGGCTGCGGGGGCCGCCCGGGACCCGGTAGCTGACGCCGGCCAGCGGCGGAAAGCCCTCCCGGGCCAACTCCACCCCCGCCTCCGCCAGCAGCCGGGCACCGGACGGCATCAGGCCCTCGCCGCAGGCCTTGTCCCGGGGGAAGTCGCCCGCCTCGAGGACCAGGGCCCCGGGGAGCATCAGCCCAAGCGCCGAGCCGACCGGTCCGCCGCCGGCCACCACCACCCGGGCGTCCATCCGCGGCGGACGCTAGCAGAGCCACTCTCGGGACGCAGGCCCCAGCTCCCGGCCGCCAGGCCTTCGACCCGGCTCCGACCCGGACCGCTAGGCTGCGCCCGTGGACGTGCTGGTGGTGCTCGGAGGGGGGCGCGTCCCCGAGCGCTTGCTGGCTCGGGCGCGGCACGTGACCCGAGTCCCGGACGCCGACCTCTCGGCGGAGCTGCTGGCCAGCCTCCGCGCCCGCCTCCCTCGCCAGGTGGGCGTGGTCGGGACCGGGCCGCCTGGGCAGCTGGCAGAGGCGGCCCGGCGGCTGCGTGCGGCCGGGCTCGGGGTGGTGGTCATCAGCGACCAGACCAAGGAGGAGGAGCTGCAGGGGTTCGAGGTCGCGGCCCTCAGCGACCCCGGGCCGGCCATGGAGGTGGCCGAGTCCCTGGTCGACCTGGTGGGCAACACCCCGCTGGTGCGCCTGGATCGGACCGCTCGCGGGCTGCGCTGCCACCTCCTGGCCAAGCTGGAGTTCTGCAACCCCGGGGGCAGCGTCAAGGACCGCCCGGCCCTGGCCATGCTCGACGCCGCCGAGGCCGCGGGCCAGCTGCGACCGGGAGCCACCATCGTCGAGCCCACCTCGGGCAACACCGGGGTGGGCCTGGCGATCGTGGCCGCGAGGCGGGGCTACCGCTGCGTCTTCGTCATGCCGGACAAGATCGCGTCCGAGAAGGTCGACCTGCTGCGCGCCTACGGCGCCGAGGTGGTGGTCTGCCCCACCACAGTCGCCCCCGACCACCCCGACTCCTACTACTCGGTTTCGGAGCGCCTGGTGCGGGAGATCCCGGACGCCTTCAAGCCAGACCAGTACAGCAACCCCAACAACCCCGCCGCCCACCAGGCCAGCACCGGGCCTGAGCTCTGGCGCCAGACCAGTGGCCGGATCACCCACTTCGTCGCCGGCATCGGCACCGGCGGCACCATCACCGGCGTGAGCCGTTATCTGAAGGGCCAGAAGCGGGACATCCAGATCGTGGGCGCCGACCCCGAGGGATCGGTGTACTCCGGGGGCAGTGGCCGCCCCTACCTGGTCGAGGGCATCGGGGAGGACTTCTGGCCCAAGGCCTACGACCCTGAGGCGGTCGACCGGGTGATCGCGGTCAGCGACCGCGACTCCTTCCTCACCGCCCGGGGGCTGGCCCGCGAGGAGGGAATCCTGGTCGGGGGCTCAGCGGGTACCGCAGTGTGGGCCGCCCTGCAGGTGGGCCGCGACCTTGGGCCCGAGCACGTGGTGGTGGTGCTCATCCCCGACTCCGGTCGCGGCTACCTCTCCAAGCTCTACAACGACGGCTGGATGGCCGACTTCGGCTTCCTGCGCGCCGGCGGCCAGACCGCCGCCGATGTCCTGGCCGCCAAGGTGGGGCGGCTGCCCCCGCTGGTGCACGTCCACCCGGACGAGACGGTGCAGGCGGTGATCCAGACCCTGCGCGAATTCGAGGTCTCGCAGCTGCCGGTGGTGAAGGCGGAGCCCCCGCTGGCGGCTGCCGAGGTGGTGGGCTCGGTGCAGGACCGAGACCTGCTGGAGGCCGCCTTCCACGACCCGTCGCTGCTCAGTCACCCGATCGCGGAGGTGATGGGTCCTCCGCTCCCCAGTGTTGGCAGCGGTGCCCCGGTCGAGCTCACCGTCAGCCGCATGGAGCGCTCGGGGGCGGTGCTGGTGCTGGACTCCGGCCACCCAGTGGGCATCATCACCCGCTCCGACGTGTTGGGGGCCATGCTGGGGCGGCCCAGCCGGTGAGGGAGGTGGGCCCGGGATTCGAGACCCGGGCCATCCACTCCGGCCAGGAACCCGACCCCGGGACAGGGGCGGTGGTGCCCCCGGTGCACCTGGCCACCACCTACCGCCAGCAGGCGGTCGGCGTCCACCAGGGCTTCGAGTACTCCCGCTCCGGCAACCCGACCCGGGCCGCCCTGGAACGCCAGCTGGCGGACCTGGAGAGGGCCGACTTTGGCTTCGCCTTCGGCAGCGGCCTGGCGGCCGAGGACGCGGTGATCCGCGCCTGCGTGCCCCTGGGCGGCCACCTGATCCTGCCCCTGGACGCCTACGGCGGCACCTTCCGGCTGGTGGACCGGCTGCACGCCCAGCGCGGGATCGCCTACAGCGTCTGCGACCTCGCCGACCGCTCCGCCCTCGAGGCCGCCTTCCGCCCGCAGACCGCCCTGGTCTGGGCCGAGACCCCGAGCAACCCCCTGCTTTCGATCGTGGACATCGCCGCGCTGGCCGACCATGTCCATGAGCACGGCGCCCGACTTCTGGTCGACAACACCTTCGCTACCCCCTACCTGCAGAACCCGCTGGGGCGCGGAGCCGATTTCACGCTCCACTCCACCACCAAGTACCTGGGCGGCCACTCCGACGTGGTGGGCGGGTTCGTCGCCCTCAGCGACCCCGCGCTGGCGGAGAGCCTGGCCTTCATCCAGAATGCCGCCGGCGCCGTGCCCGGACCCTGGGATTGCTACCTGGTGCAGCGCGGCGCCAAGACCCTGGCGGTGCGGATGGAGCGCCACTGCGCCAACGCCCGGGTCGTGGCCGAGTTCCTGGCCAGCCATCCCCGGGTGGCGCAGGTCCACTACCCGGGCTTGAGCACCGATCCCGGGCACGCCGTGGCCGCGGTGCAGATGCGGGACTTCGGAGGCATGGTCAGCTTCCGTCACCGCGACGGCGAGGCGGCCGCCCTGGCGATGGTGGCGCGCACCCGCCTCTTCAGCCTGGCCGAGTCGCTGGGGGCGGTGGAGTCGCTGATCGAGCATCCGGCTCGGATGACCCATGCCTCGGCCGCCGACTCCGCCCTCCGGGTCCCGGGCGACCTGGTCCGGCTCTCGGTCGGCCTGGAGACGGCGGCCGACCTGCTCGCCGACCTCGACCTGGCCCTGGACGAGTGACCGGGGAGGCTCCCGGGTCTTCCTCAGGCCGTGCGGGCGATCCGGCTTGCTAGATTGTGTGCGCAAGCAAACTGGCCCGGCCCAAGAGCCCGGGATCACGGAGGGACTGCCAAATGGCCGGACGACGCGACCTCGGTTTGCTCCTGCTCCGGATTGGCACCGGCTGCACCCTGGCAGCCCACGGCCTGCCCAAGCTGGTGGGCGGCCCGGGCCGGGAACCTCCCTCCTGGCTGGCCCGGCTGATGGGCAGCAACTACGCCGGCGGCTGGGCGGCCAGCGGTCCCGAGCAGTTCGCCAAGGTCCTGGAGCGGATGGAGGTCCCGCTGCCCGAGGTGGGCGCCCGAGCCAGCGGCTGGGCCGAGCTCGGCGGCGGCCTGGCCCTGGCGCTGGGCCTGGCCACCCCGCTGGCCAGCGCCGTGGTCCTGGGCAACATGGCGGTCGCCATTCGCGCCGCCCACTGGAAGGTCGGCTTCTACGGGCAGGGTGGCTACGAGTTCCCCCTGGCCCTCGCCACCGCCGCCGCCAGCCTGGCCATCACTGGGCCGGGACGCATCTCTGCGGACGCCCTGCTGGCTGGTTAGGCGCCCCTCAGGAGGTGCCGCAGGGTCGGTAGCCGCTGGCGGCCAGGATCTCTCGCCCGGGCGTCACCGCCAGATCTGACCAATCGCTCCCCGGATGGCGGCTCAGGTACCCGGCCACGATGTCGTAGCCGATGGCCAGGCCGGTCAACGGGGGCAGCCAGATCTCCCCCAGGCTGGGTGAGCTCACCACGCCGCCATACATCACCGGGGTGAAGGGAACCGTCTCCTGCAGCGCCGGCTTCAGTTGCACCCACTGCTGGCACTCCTGGGCGCCGGCCAAGGCGTGCACCCAGGGATCGGGCGGACCGGGGAAGGCGGCCAGGTCGAAGGCGGTCGCCATCCCCTGGGAAACCAGTTGGTCGAGCAGGGTTGTCCCCAGACCTGGACCGGAGACCACCCGCACGCTGCGCAGCACCCCGTGGGCCAGGGACCGGCCCAGATCCAGCTGGATGTCCGCCGGCTCCTGCGCCCAGCTGGGGAGGAACCCGATGGTGATCGCCCCGGTCTCGGGGTCGGTGAACTGGGTGGTGCCGGTATCGCTCAGGAACTCGGCGGGGTCGCCCACCACCAGCGCCACCCGGGTCGGGGGGCCGGGAAGCAGGTGATCGATCCGCCCCAGCGCCGCCCGGGTCAGGCCGCCGAGGTTGAGACCGTGGTTGCGGAACTCCAGCACCACGTGCGGTGAGATCGAGACGCTGAAGCGCCCGCCTGCAGCCGCGTCGTGGACCGGCAGGCTGCGCGGGGCAATCTCGGCGCAGCCCGCCCCGATGGCCCCGAGCACGGCCAGCAGCGACAGGGCCAGGGCCGAGCGCGGCCGGAACCCTCCCCCATCCCGCCCCGGTCTCAGCCTCACTGGGGAGATTGTGCCCGCTTGCCCGGCCGGGGCGGGGCAAGCGGCCCGCAGTGGCACCCGGCCTCGATCTCGACCGGATTAGTCTGTGGCCGATGTCCGTCTCAGAGGCGTCGGGGCAGGGGTCGGCTGATCCAGAGCTGGAGGCCGGGCAGGACCTGGTGGCTCCGACCGGGCGCTTCCGCATCTACCTGGGCGCTGCCGCCGGCGTGGGCAAGACCTGCGCCATGCTCGCCGAGGGCTGGCGCCGGCGCCAGCGGGGCCGAGACGTGGTGATCGGCTTCGTCGAGACCCACGGCAGGCCTCACACCGCCGACTACATCCGCGACCTCGAGGTGGTCCCCCGGCAGCGGATCCGCTACCGGGACACGGACCTCCAGGAGATGGATCTGGACGCCGTTCTCGCCCGCCGTCCCCAGGTCGTCCTGGTCGACGAGCTGGCCCACACCAACGTCCCCGGGAGCGGCCGGCACCAAAAGCGTTGGGAGGACGTGATCGAGCTCCTCGAGGCGGGAATCAACGTCATCAGCACGGTCAATATCCAGCACCTCGAGAGCCTAGCCGAGAGCATCGAGGCCATGACCGCGACCCCGATCCGGGAGCGGGTACCGGACTGGGTGGTCCGGCGTGCCGACCAGACCGAGCTGATCGACTCCTCGCCAGAGCAGCTCCGCCGCCGGATGGTGCACGGCAACATCTACCCCGCCGATCAGGTGGAGAGGGCGCTCACCCATTTCTTCAGCACCCGCAACCTGACCATCCTGCGAGAGCTGGCGCTGCGATTCGTCGCCGACGAGACCGAGGAGGTCCTGCTTCGCGAGGGCGACCACGGCCGGGCCAGCCCGGTGGAGACGCTGGAGCACATCTTGGTCGGTGCCGCGACCCACCCCGGCGCCGACCACCTCCTGCGCCGGGCGGCCCGCATCGCGACCCGCTCCAAGGGTGACCTGCAGGTGCTGCACGTGATCGCCGCGGAGTCGGGCCAGCGCGACGACCCCGAAGTCCTGACCTCCCTGCAGACGCTGGCGACATCCCTGGGCGCCAAGTGGCTCACCGCCCACGGCGATGACGTCGCCAGCACGCTGGTGGACTACGCCACCAAGAACCACATCACCCAGCTGGTGGTGGGCTCACAGCCCCGTCGCAAGTGGCCCCTGGGCCGCCGGAGCACGGTCTCCGAGGTCGTGAGACTGGCCGCCAGCAGCGGTGTGGACGTGCACGTGATCGCGCCGGGAGTGGCCGAGCCGGACTCCGTCACAAACGCGTGACCAGACGCCGCGAACGCCTGGTCGCCGGGCTGCTCGCCTCCCTGGCGCTCACGGCGGCGCTGACAGCCCTGATGATCCCCGACCGCAGTCACCTGAGCACCGGCACCAGCGGCCTGGTGCTGATCATCCCGGTGGTGGTCGGGGTCGCCGTCGGTGGCTGGATCGCCGGCCTGACCGCCACCGCCCTGGGATTCCTCGCCTACGACCTCTTCTTCATCCCACCCTACGCCACGCTGGCGGTATCCAGCACCGGTGACTGGGTGACGCTGGGCGTGTACCTGGTCGTGATGCTGATCGTGGCCCAGGTGGTCTCGGCGCTGCAGCGGGCCCGAGCCGAGGCGCGAGGGCGGGCCGAGGGCGCCCGGCACCTGCTCCAGGTCTCCGACCTCCTCATCGGCGACAGGCCGCTCCCGGAGCTGCTCGCCACCGTGGTGCAGACAGTGCAGCGCCAGTTCCACCTAACTTCGGCCACAGTCCTGCTCCCCGAGGACGGCCACCTGACCGTGGCCGCCCAGGCCGGTGAACCCACCCCCGAGGAGGCGACCGCGGTCCTCGATGCCACGACCGTCGGCTCGGCCCGGGTCGCGCTCGCCGGCCGGGCCGGCCTGCGGACCCTGCCTCTGGCCACCGCAGAGCGGGCGATCGGAGTCCTGATGCTGGCGGGACCGTCGCTCTCCGCCACCGACCAGGACCTGCTCACCACCTACGCCAATCACGCCGCGATGGCGGTCGAGCGCGCCCAGCTCCAGGAGCAGGCGCTGCGCGGCCACGTGCTCAGCCAGGTGGACAGCTGGCGGCGGGCCCTGCTGGGATCGGTGGCCCATGACCTACGCACCCCCTTGGCCTCGATCAAGGCCGCCCTCTCAGACCTGGGGAACCAGACCATCCGGCTCTCGGAGCAGGACCGTTCTGAGCTGCTGACCACCGCCGAGGAGCAGACCGACCGCCTGACCCGGCTGGTCCGCAACCTGCTCGACATGTACCGCATCGAGGCCGGAACCCACCGAGTGGTCCGCGAGCCGGTCACACTCCAGGAACTGGCCGACGAGGCGATGGAAGCGCTGGCGGGCCGGTTTGGCAACCGGCCTGTGCGCCTGGACCTGCCCCGGTCGCTGCGGGTCAACGTCGACCGCTATCTGGTGGTCCGGGTGCTGGTCAATCTGCTGGAGAACGTCACCGTGCACACCCCCGGCGACGTCCCGGTGGCCATCGTCGGCCGGGCCCGCGATCACTGGGTCGAGCTCTCCGTCTCCGACTCGGGGCCTGGGGTTGCGGCCGATGAACTGGAGGGACTGTTCACTCCCCAGGGACGGGGCGCTACCGAGACCAACGCCCTAGACCGGGCCGGCGTGGGTCTGTCGATCTGCCGGGCCTTCGTCGACGCCAACGGCGGCCGGATCAGCGCCCGGGGCCGGCCCGGGGGCGGCCTCCAGGTCGACATCACCCTCCCGGCAGCCTAATCGCGGATGGCCACCCTGCTCCTGATCGACGATGAGCCAGCGATCGTGCGCGCCCTCAGCATCGGTCTCCGCGCCCGAGGCTACCAGTTGCACACCGCTCAGAACGGCGCGGAGGGCCTGGCCCAAGCCGCACTGCACCGTCCCGAGGTTGTGGTCCTAGACCTGCGCCTCCCGGACATCGACGGCATGGAGGTCTGCCGCCAGCTGCGCAGCTGGAGCGAGGTGCCGATCCTGGTGCTCTCCGCGCACGGCGAGGAGGACCGCAAGGTGGCGGCTCTGGACGCCGGAGCCGACGACTTCATCACCAAGCCTTTCGGGATGGCCGAGCTGGAGGCGCGGATCCGGGTCGCCCTCCGGCACCGGCGCGAGCAGGAGGGCGGCCCCACCCTGACCGTGGGTCCGTTGGTAATGGATCTTGCCGCCCACACCGCGACCCTGGAGGGGGCCCGGCTGCCGCTCACCGCCACTGAGTACCAGATGCTGGCCTACCTGGCCCGCAACGCCGACCGGGTGGTGACTCGAGAGCTGCTCCTGGCGCACGTCTGGGGCGGCCGCTACGGGGCCGACGCTCACTACCTGCGCGTCTACGCCAACCGGATCCGGCGCAAGCTCGGAGAGGCGCACGGCGAGCTCCTGATCACCCATCCCGGGGTCGGGTACGAGCTCCGTACCCCCGCGGCCCCCTGATACGCCCTGTCAGCCCCGCCGGCCGCGGGTGCCGGCGAGCTTGGCCAAGGCCTCGTTGAGCTCGAGCACGTTGACGGTCGAGGCTCCCAGGAAACCCAAGTAGGGACCCTGCTCTTGCGCCAGAACCAAGCGGCGCACCCGGCCGGGCCTCAGCCCGCGGGCGCGGGCGACGGTGGCGACCTGCACCAAAGCCGCGGCCGGGGAGATGTCGGGGTCCACCCCGCTGCCCGAGGTCGTGACCAGGTCAGCCGGCGGGCGCCGTACCCCCAGCTCGGCCTCAGCGGCGATCGCTCGGCGCACGCTGGCAGCGAGAGCCTTGGAGGTGGGCCCCAGATTGCTGGGGCCGCTGGCCATGGGATTGTCCGGGTCGGGGCGGCCGTGGAACCACTCCGGTCCCCTCCAGGTCTGACCGATCAGCGTCGAGCCGTTGGCGGTCAGCGATCCGTTGGCCTCCTTGGGGAACCACCACTGCGCCAGCCCCGTCTCCAGCAGCGGGTAGAGGATCCCGCAGATGCCCGTGAGCACCACCAAAGCCACCACCGACCGCCGCAGGTGCAGCAGCATCAGGCGATCCTCATGGCCGTGATCGCCAGGTCGATGAGCTTGATGCCCAGGAAGGGTACGATCAGCCCGCCCCCGCCGTAGATCCAGAGGTTGCGGCGGAGCAGGGCCCGGGCGCTGGCGGGCCGGTAGCGCACGCCCCTCAGCGCCAGCGGGATCAGCGCCACGATCACCAGGGCGTTGAAGATCACCGCCGAGAGCACGGCGCTGTGGGGACTGTGCAGACCAAGGACGTTGAGGGCCTTGAGCCGGGGATACGTGGCCGCGAAGATCGCGGGGATGATGGCGAAGTACTTGGCCACGTCGTTGGAGATCGAGAAGGTGGTCAGCGCTCCCCGGGTGATCAGCAACTGCTTGCCGATCTCCACCACCTGGATCAGCTTGGTGGGGTTGGAGTCGAGGTCGACCATGTTGCCCGCCTCCTTGGCGGCCATGGTGCCGGTGTTCATCGCCACGCCGACGTCGGCCTGCGCCAGCGCCGGGGCGTCGTTGGTGCCGTCCCCCGCCATCGCCACCAGGCGGCCACCGTCCTGCTCCTGCCGGATCAACGCCATCTTCGCCTCAGGCGTGGCCTCGGCCAGGAAGTCGTCAACGCCTGCCTCGGCGGCGATGGTGGCGGCGGTGAGCGGATTGTCGCCCGTCACCATCACGGTGCGGATCCCCATCTGGCGCAATTGCTCGAATCGAGCGCGGATCCCCGACTTCACCACGTCCCGGAGTTCAACGACGCCGAGGACCTTGGCACCGTCGGCAACCACCAAGGGTGTGGAGCCGGCCCGTGCCAGCCGCTCGACGATCGCGCCCAGCTCGGCGGGATCACTCCCTCCCTGGTCCTTGACCCACTTCCGCACCGCGTCCCCCGCCCCCTTGCGGATCCGGCGCCCGTCGATGTCGAGCCCCGACATCCGCGTCGTCGCGCTGAAGGGGATGATCTGATGGGGTCCACTGAGGTCGCGCCCCCGCAGCCCGAAGCGCTGCTTGGCCAGCACCACTATCGACCGGCCCTCGGGGGTGTCGTCCGCCAGGGAGGCTAACTGCGCGGCGTCGGCCAGGGAGTGCTCGGAGACTGCGCCGATGCCAATGAAGGTCTCGGCCATGCGGTTGCCCAAGGTGATGGTCCCGGTTTTGTCCAGCAGCAGGGTGCTGACGTCCCCCGCCGCCTCCACCGCCCGCCCGCTCATGGCCAGCACGTTGCGCTGCACTAGGCGGTCCATGCCCGCTATGCCGATGGCCGAGAGCAGGGCCCCGATGGTGGTGGGGATCAGGCACACCAGCAGTGCGACCAGGACCACCACCGACACCTGGCCGTGGGCATAGCCCACATACGGCGCCAGTACCACGCACACCGGCAGGAAGGCGATCGTGAGAGCCGCCAGCAGTATCGTCAGCGCCAGCTCGTTGGGCGTCTTCTGCCGGTCGGCGCCCTCGACCAGATGGATCATGCGATCCAGGAAGGTCCGGCCGGGCTCGGCGGTGATCCGGATCACGATACGGTCGGAAAGCACCCTGGTTCCCCCGGTGACCGCCGACCGGTCTCCCCCGCTCTCGCGGATCACCGGAGCCGACTCCCCGGTGATCGCCGACTCGTCGATCGAGGCCACGCCCTCGATCACCTCGCCGTCGGACGGCACCACGTCCTGGGCCTCGCAGACGACGCGATCGCCTCGCCTCAGTTGCGAGGCCGCCACGCTCTCCTCTGCCCCGTCATCGCAGAGCCGGCGCGCCATGGTGTCGGCCCGCATCCGGCGCAAGGAATCCGCCTGGGCCCGCCCTCTGACCTCGGCGGTAGCCTCGGCAAAGTTAGCGAAGACCACTGTGAAGAAGAGAACTGCCGTGACGACCCAGTCAAAGACCGAAGGATGAAATATCGACTCCACGGCGGTGACGACGGTGCCGATGAAGACCACGAACATCACCGGGTTCTTGACTTCGACCCGCGGGTCCAGCTTGACGAACGAGTCCCGGATCGCTCGGAACAGAACGGCCCGTGTCATCCAGGGGACTTGGCGGCCCCGCCTTCCACCCGGTCGTGCCGGCGCGCCCCCCGGCGCCCCGGAGCTCACAGGCGATGCCGCAAGCGCAGCGCGCCCGGACTCCCTTGCCTTCACCGGCGGGCCTGCCTGAGCCGAAGCCATCAGAAGAGCATTCCGTGTCCCGCCAAGCCCTCGGCGATAGGACCAAGTGAGATCGCAGGCAGGAAGGTCAAGCCCCCGACCAGGACCACCGTTCCCACCAGCAGGCCCACAAACAGAGGCTGGTCTGAGCGCATGGTACCCGCGGTGTTCGGCACATAGGCCTTGGCGGCCAGCGACCCCGAAAGAGCAATTACCGGGATGATGATCCCCAGCCGACCGAGAACCATCGCCACGGACCCGGCCAGGTTGTAAAAGGCAGTGTTCCCGTTGAGACCAGCAAAGGCGGACCCGTTGTTGTTGGCCATAGAAGTGAACGCGTAGAGGATCTCCGAGAACCCATGCGGCCCCGCATTTAGGACTGAGCTGACGCCGGCCGGCACCGCCGCCGCCAGCCCCGACAGAGCAAGCACCACGATCGGCATCATCAGGACACCAAGCGACGCAAGCTTCACCTCACGCGCTTGGATCTTCTTGCCCAGGTACTCAGGCGTTCGCCCCACCATCAGCCCGCCAATGAACACTGCGATGATGGCGAACAAGAGTAGGGTGTATAGCCCACTCCCATCCCCCTCGGGCGAGACCTCCCCCAGCATCATCCCTGCTAAGAGACCGACGCCACCGAGCGGAGTGTACGAGTCGTTGGACCCGTCGACCGAGCCCGTGGAGGTGCTGGTCGAGGCGATGTCGAAAAGGGCAGACGCCGCCGGGCCGAATCTGGTCTCCTTGCCCTCTACGTTCCCTCCCTGCTGCTGCCGGCCCGTGAGGCCCGCAGCGCTCAGCGCCGGGCTGGTTCCCGTTTCGGAGACCAGGCTCACTCCCAGCACCCCCGCGAAGAGCACCAGCATGGTGGCCAAGAGTGCGAGGCCCTGGCGGATATTGCCGACCATCCTGCCGAAGGTGTAGGTCAGCGCCAGGGGGATGGCCAACAAGAGGGCGATCTCGAGAAGATTGGTAAGTGCCGTCGGATTCTCGAAGGGGTGGGCACTGTTGGCATTGAAGAAGCCACCGCCGTTGGTTCCGAACTCCTTGATCACCGACATCGAGGCCACCGGCCCCAGTGGGATGACCTGAGACACCCCGTTCAGGACGTCGTGGACCCGAGTTGGTCCGCCCAAGGTCTGGATCGCCCCCTGGGAGACGAACACCAGGGCCATGACCAGCGAGATGGGCATCAGGATGTAGAGCACCCCGCGGGTCAGGTCCACCCAGAAGTTGCCCACTGTGGACGACTCCCGCCGGACAATTCCGCGCACCAAGACGACCGCAATCTGAATGCCCACCGCGGCGCTGATGAACTGCTGCACCGCCAAGCCCGCCATCTGGGTGAAGTAGGACATGGTGCTCTCGCCGGCGTAGTTCTGCCAATTCGTGTTGGTCATGAAGGAGACGGCAGTATTCAGCGCCAGAAACGGGGAGACACCATGTAGGTGCTGCGGGTTGAGGGGCAGGCCACCCTGCAGGCGCTCGATGGCATACACGAACAGCACGCTGACGGCGGAGAAGACCACCATGGCGGTCGCATAGCGCTTCCAGGTCTGCTCCGATCGTGGATCGACCGCCAGCGCCCGGTAGATGGGCAGCTCCGCCCAGCCGAGCCACTTGCTCTTTCCCATGTAGACGTCCGCCATGTAGGAACCGAGAAAGCGCCAGGTCAGCCCCAGAACCACGGCCAGGACCAGGAGGGTGAGCCAGAACCCCATCAGAAACGCTCGGGACGCACCAGGGCGAAGACCAGATAGACGAACGTCGCGGTTGCGGCGATCAAGAGGAGAATGTCACCGACGCCCATCAGATCCGATCCATGGCTTCGAGGAACAGGTACAGAATCGAGAAGCCAACGACGACGAGCAGCACCGCCAGTAGGTCGGTCACTGGCCGAGGCTACCGCCGCCGCCATCAACACGCTGTCAACGCCGCCAGCTCGGCCGACAAATTGGCGTCAATTCCGCGGTTGGCCACTTCGAGGGCGCGCGCGAGCCATCGAGTCGACACCTACCATCGGGCCTGTGCGAGCGCATACCCCAGGCCCACGGACGACTGCAGATGTCCCCCGTACCGAGGAGTGGGTGGTGGACCTGTGGGCCGATCCGTGGCGTGTCTTCGACTTTCTCGCCGATGGCCGCAACGATCCCGCCTGGCAGCCGGACGTGCTCGGTTGCCGCGCCGTTGCCCGCGCCGGGGGCGTGGGCGCTATCTACGAGCAAGTCCTGCAAGGACAGGCCGGGGCCGCGCTGACCCTTCGCTACTCCATAGCCCACCACCGCCGTCCGCTGCTGCTGGGGCTGGAGTCCGAGTCAAGCCGAGTGGTCCAGGCGGTCTCCATGCGCCTGGAGGTGGTGAACGGGGACAGCACGCGAGTGCGCCTCCGCTTACACCCACCTCTGGGGGCCACCCGGAGTGCGCCGCTGCAGCGCTGGTGTCAGGGCTTGGTTGCTGGCCTGCCCCTAATCGCCCACGCCCTGGGGCTGGGCGATTCAGACCCCGGCGCGCCTAGATCCAGCCCCGGCGCCGGAAGAGGAACAGCTGCAACACCAATGACAGGACCATGAGGCAGATAGCGCCGGCAAACGCGGCCCCACTGAGCTGGACGACGCCTGTCTCATAAGCGAAGTTCATGCCAAAGAAGCCAGTCAGGAACGTTAGTGGCAGGAAGAGGCTGGCCACCACCGTCAGGGTCTTCAT
>JBOHUM010000067.1:0-2868 GCA_050734515.1 Candidatus Dormibacteria bacterium | reverse complement strand
TAGCGCCGGCAAACGCGGCCCCACTGAGCTGGACGACGCCTGTCTCATAAGCGAAGTTCATGCCAAAGAAGCCAGTCAGGAACGTTAGTGGCAGGAAGAGGCTGGCCACCACCGTCAGGGTCTTCATCGTCCCGTTGAGCCGGTTGGAGACTGTCGACAGATAGGTATCCATCGCTCCCGCCAAGAGGTCGCGGAGCGAGTCGATGGTCTCGTACTGGCGCACCAAGTGGTCGTAGACGTCGCGAAAGTAGAGGTCGGCCTCGCCGGCGCCCGTTCCCAGCGACTGGGTCACCATCCGCTGGAAGCAGTCGCGCTGTGCTCCCAGGGTCCGCCGCAGGTCGGTAACGCTGTGGCGCATCCCAGTGATCTCAGCGAGGTCGCGCTGGGTGGCCAGGGTCACCAGCCGGTCGGAGAGGCCGTCCACCTGTTCGTCGAGGCGGTCGAGTACCGGAAAGGCCGCATCCACGATTGCCTCGGTGACCAGGTAGGTCAGGAAGGAGGAACTGCCCCGGCAGAGCGTGGGGTCGGCACCCAGGCGCCGGCGCAGTTCCTCGAGCCAGGGGGCCTCACCCCAGTGGACGCTGAGCACCCAGGAGCGGGAGATGCAAAGGTGCTGCTCCTTGGCCACCACCGCCCCTCCGCTCCAGATCGGGGTCACCAGGACCACGAAGACGTAGCCCTGGTACTCCTCCCACTTGGGGCGCTGGCCCTGATGGTGCATGTCCTCCACCGTGAGGGGATGGATGCCCAGTCGGGAGCTGATCAGTTCGAAATCGGCCGCGTCGGGATCCTGAACGTCCAGCCAAGCGGGCCCGCCCGAGCGTCCTAGAGCCCGGCCCAGCTCGGCGGCAGCCGGTTCGGCCGACACGCCCTTGCCACTTGCCAGCCAGCGCATGCCCTGAATGTAGCGAACGGGCGGTGCCGGACCCGCATGGAATGGGAGCTGCTCAGCCCCCCAGGTATGACATCTCGGGCTTGGGCAGCCGCTGACCGGCCACCGTCCGTCCCGCGCGCAGCTCGGAGTAGCGATCCTCCCGCGCCACCCAGATGCGCTCAAGCTCGGCGCGAAGCGCCGCGTGACCCTGGCCTCCCCGTAGCAGGGACCGCAGGTCATGGCCGCCGCTGGAGAACAGGCAGGTGTGCAGCCGGCCATCAGCGGTCAGCCGCAGCCTAGAGCAGCTCCCGCAGAAGGGTTGGGTCACGGAGGTGATCAGCCCCAGCTCACCCCCACCATCCAGGTAGCGGTAGCGACTGGCGACCTCGGAGCCGCGGGCGGCGGCAACCGGCTCCAGCGGCCAGCGTCCGGAGATGGTGGCCAGCAGCTCGCGGCCCGGGACCACCTCCTCCATCCGCCACCCGTGGCTCTCGCCGACGTCCATGTACTCGATCAGCCGTAGGTTGTGCCCCTGGTCGCGGGCGTAGGCCGCCAGGTCCAGGATCCCGTCGTCGTTGAGCCCCCGGCGGACGACCGCGTTGAGCTTCACCGGCCCCAGACCGGCCGCGACCGCGGCTTCGATCCCAGCCAGGACCTGGTCCAGCCCCACCCCCACCCCGTTCATCTGCTGGAAGACCTCAGGGTCGACCGAGTCGAGGCTGACCGTCACCCGGTGCAGGCCCGCCTGGGCCAGGGGCTGGGCCCAACGCCCCAGGAGGGCGCCGTTGGTGGTCATGGCCAGGTCGCGGACGGCGGGGAGCGCCACCAGTTGCTCCACCAGGGCCGGAAGTTGGCGGCGGAGCAGGGGCTCGCCACCCGTGAGCCTGACCTTGGTCACCCCCAGTTCGGTGGCGACCTCCACGACCTCGGCGATCTCCTCGAAGCTGAGGATCTCGGCCCGGCTCAGGAAGCGGAAGCCGGGCCCGAAGATCTCGCTGGGCATGCAGTAGCGGCAGCGGAAGTTGCAGCGGTCGGTGACCGACACGCGCAGGTCCGTCAGCGGGCGCCCCAGCCGATCTTTGGGTCCGTTCACCACGGCCATCGTAGTCCTGGGCGCCGAGCCGGACTCCGGCCGGACCCGCTCAGTGGGCGACGGCCGCTCGCAGGGACTCCTTGAGCGAACCCATGGTGCTCATGACCGCGGTGGGCTCGTAGCCGCAGTGGGCCATGCAGTTGGCGCACTTGGGATTCCGACCCCGGCCATAGCTGTCCCAGTCGGTCGTCTCCAGCAGCTCCTTGTAGGAGCCGACGTAGCCGTCGGAGAGCAGGTAGCAGGGCCGCTGCCAGCCGAAGACCGAGTAGCAGGGGATCCCCCAGGCGGTGCAGGCGAAGTCGACCTTGCCCTCAAGGAAGTCGAGGAACAGGGGCGAGTGATTGAGGCGCCACTTCTTGCGGCGACCGTCGGCGAAGGCCTCCCGGAAGATCTCCCGGGTGCGCTCCACCCCCATGAAGTGCTCCTGGTCCGGGGCCTTCTCGTAGGCGTAGGCGGGCGAGATCTGCATGTTGTCGACCTCCAGCTCATCGTTGAGGAAGTCGAGGACGTCGCGGACCGAGGCGGAGTAGTCCTGGGTGAAGAAGGTGGTGTTGGTGGTGACCCGGAAGCCCCTTCGCTTGGCCTCCTTGATCGCCGCCACCGCCTTGTCGAAAACGCCGGCGCGGCAGACGGAGGCGTCGTGACGCTCCCTGAGCCCATCCATGTGGATCGACCAGGCGAAGTAGGGGTGAGGCTGGAAAAGGTCGATCTTGCGGTCCATCAGGATGGCATTGGTGCAGAGGTAGACGAACTTCTTGCGCTCCAGCAGCGCTCCCACGATCTGGTCGATCTCCTTGTGCACCAGGGGCTCGCCGCCGGCGATCGAGACCATGGGCGCCCCACACTCCTCGATGGCGTCGATGCACTGCTGCACCGTGAGCCGCCGCCGAAGGATGTCGTC
>JBOHUM010000066.1:0-4696 GCA_050734515.1 Candidatus Dormibacteria bacterium | reverse complement strand
CACTCTGCCCGGCTGGATGCAGCCCGTAGCAGCACACCAACCCGTTTCAATCATGTGCAACGCCGTGCGATCGCTTGCGCTCGGTGACCCAGCAATGGCCGGGCTCGCCCACACTACTACCTACTGGGTGCTTCTATCGCTCGCCTGGACGGCCGGCATCACGCTCGTCTTTGCCCCTCTCGCTGGTTTCATGTATCAGCGATCCTCCTGATAGCTGTAGGCTTGACGGCCCCGGGTCAGGATCCCTTGGGTTCGGCCCTGGACACAGACACGCGTGACTGCGGCCGCCTCAATCCGGAAGCGCGGACGGCCTCGCTCTCAAGCGTAACTGCACCCGGCCTTCCAGGGGACCAGAGTGGGCCGCCGAGCAGCACCCGGCACCGGGCGGACCGGACTTACACCTACACATGTTCGCCAGGCTAACGGCGACCAGACTCCGGACTTGGCTCGGCGCTCACCGAGAGGCCGGACTGCCGGCCGCGCCCGATGGGAGATAATCGCGAGGTGACAGTCCGCTGGGAGGCAGGCACCACCAGGCATTCTGTGCGAGCAGGCTGACCGATCGCTGCTGTGTTCAACACTACGATAGCATGGCGCTCGGCCTCGGCCGAAGTAGCACGCAGTTCCGAGCGCCCTGCTATATCCGAGGTCGCGTTCACGCGGAGGTGGGCCGATCTTGGGATGGCCTGTCAGCGCTCACCCCCGGCGCGGGCTTCGCTAGTAGCGCCATGACCTGGGACTGCGCCTCTGGCCGCTGCTCTACCGCTAGGCGTTGTCTTCCAAGCAGGCTTGGAGATGCCGCCCTGAAGTAGCCACGTAGGGGCCGCCAATCCCCACGTGTCAACAACCCGGCCCTCCGAAAAAGCCTGGCTGCGGCATCGCGCCAGCCGTAGATGTGTGCGGGTGGTGAGCACATGGTCTCAGCTGCTTTCCGCGTGAATCTCTCAAGTGCCTAGTGCCCTCCAGCCGGACCCCGTGAGCAGTGTTGCCGTCAGCGTTGCCGTCAAGCGGAGCTGCGGATCCCCGGCCCTGGTCCATATTGAGCCTCAAGCCGAGATCAAATTGGCGGAGGGAGAGGGATTCGAACCCCCGGAAGCGTTGCCGCCTCAGCGGTTTTCAAGACCGCCGCAATCAACCGCTCTGCCATCCCTCCTCGGGTGAGGCCAGGGCCTTAGGCTACGGCGCTCGCCGGTGGCCCGCCAGATCTGCTGTGGGCATCACTTGAGCTCGCTCAGCCCGCCAAGGTAAGGCAGCAGCCGCTCGGGGATGCGCACCCGGCCCTGCTGGGTCTGATAGGTCTCGAGCACGCAGTCAAAGGTGCGAGGCAGGGCTAGGGCGCTGCCGTTGAGGGTGTGCACGTACTCAGGTCGTCTCGAGCCCTGGCGAAACCGGATCCCCGCCCGGCGAGCCTGGAAGTCGGCGAAGACTGAGCAGCTAGAGACCTCCAGGTAGCGGCCCAACCCGGGTGCCCAGGCATCCAGGTCGTACTTCTTCCACTGGGCGAAGCCCATGTCGCCGGCGCACATCAGCCGTACCCGGTAGTGCAGCCCCAGGGCCTGCAGCACCGCCTCGGCGTCGCCAACCAGGCTCTCAAGCTCTTCCAGCGAGGACTCCGGACGGGCGAACTTGACCAGCTCCACCTTGGAGAACTGGTGCAGGCGGATGTACCCCCGGGTGTCCTTGCCGGGGGCGCCGGCCTCGCTGCGCCAGCAGGGGGTCCAGGCAACCCGGCGAATGGGGAGCTGCTCGGCGGCCAGGATCTCATCGCGGTAGAGGTTGGTAAGGGGCACCTCGGCCGTGGGGATGAGGAAACGATCGCCCTCGAGCACGTGGAAGGCGTCAACCTCGAACTTGGGCAGGTTGGCGGTGCCCACCATCGCCTCGCGGTTTACCAGATAGGGCGGCGAGATCTCCTGGTAGCCACGCTCCCGGGTGGCGATGTCGAGCATCAGCCAGGTCAGCGCCCGCTCCAGGCGCGCACCCTCGCCCTGGACGATGGCGAAGCGGCTGCCCGAGATCTTGACCGCCCGCTCGAAGTCGAAGATCCCCAGCCGCTCTCCCAGGTCGTAGTGGGTTTGGGGGGTGAAGTCGAACTGTGGCTTCTCGCCCCAGACCCGCACCACCAGGTTCTCATCGTCGCCCTGGCCGTCGGGGACGCTCTCGTGAGGCGGGTTGGGCACCAGCAGCAGCAGCGCCTCGAGCTGCTCCTGAAGCTCGCGGCGGCGCGGCTGCAGCTCCTGGATGCGCGACTTGAGCTGGCCCAGCTCCTGGCGCACCGCCTCGAGCTCGGCGCCGCCGGAGCGGGCCAGCTGGGCCACCTCCTGGGAGCGGCGATTGAGCAGCTGGCGCTGCTCCTCCTCCTCGTGAAGGACGGCCCGGTGCTCGCGGTCCGCCTCCAGGATCTGGTCCAGGGGGACCTCCTCACCCTTGCGGCGGGCGCCCTCCCGGACCAGCTCGGGGTGCTCGCGGATGTAGGCCAGGGAGAGCATCGCTAAAGGGTAGAGGGCACGTCCGGGTGTTCCTCGCCGCTGTCCCCGCCCCCCTCCGGGGACCGGGGGCGAAGGGTGGGGAAGAGGAGGACGTCACGAATGCTGCTGGCCCCGGTCACCAGCATCACCAGGCGGTCGACGCCAATCCCGATCCCCCCCGCCGGGGGCATGCCCTGCTCCAGGGCCTGGACGAAGTCCTCGTCGAAGGATTGGGCCTCGAAGTCGCCTTCGGCGCGCCGCCGCGCCTGCTCCTCCAGGCGGGCGCGCTGCTCCAGGGGGTCGTTGAGCTCGGCGAAGGCGTTGGCCAGCTCCCGCCCGGCCACCACCAGCTCGAAGCGCTCGGCGAAGCGGGGATCGGGGCCCCGCCGGGCCAGGGGCGAGAGCTCCAGGGGGTGGTCGGTGACGAAGAGCGGCTCGCGGATCCGGGGCTCGACCAGGGCCTCGTAGAGAACCTGCAGGACCTGCCCCGGCGACGCCCCCGCTGGTACCTCAACTAGGAGCTGGCGGGCGCGCGCCGCCAGCTCCTCGGGGCGCTCCCAGAGTGGGTCCAGCTCCAAGCCGGTCGCCTCCTCCACCAGCTCCGCCATCCCCCGGCTGGGGAAGGGGGGTTGGAGCGCGGCCCGGGGACCTGCTCCCGGGTCGCCCGCCGCCTTGACCGCCGCCACCACTAGGGCCTGGCAGAGCTCGCGCATGGCGTCCAGGTCGCCGTAGGCCTGGTAGGCCTCGAGCAGGGTGAACTCAGGATTGCGCCGCGGCGAGAGTCCCTCGTTGCGGAAGGTGCGACCCAGCTCGTAGACCCGCTCGAAGCCGCCCACCAGGAGCCGCTTCAGGTAGAGCTCGAGCGCGATCCGCAGGTAGAGGTCGGTGTGCAGCGAGTTGTGGTGAGTGCGGAAGGGCCGGGCCGCCCCGCCCCCGGGGATGGCCTGGAGCACCGGGGTCTCGACCTCGAGGAAACCCCGCTCGTCCAGCACCCGACGCAGCCCCGCCACCACCTGGGAGCGCTGGCGGAAGATGGCCCGGGCCGAGGGGTCGGAGAGCAGGTCCAGGTAGCGGCGCCGATAGCGCTGCTCGACGTCCACCACCCCGCGGTGCTTGGCAGCCGGTGGCCGCAACGACTTGGCCAGCAGGGTCAGCCCGCCCAGCTCCAGGCTAGGCTCGCCGCTGCGGGTCCGGGTCAGGTGCCCCTCCGCCCCCACCAGGTCGCCCAGGTCAAGCTCTGGGAGCAGCTCCCAGGGGCCGGTCGCCTTGGCGTCCCGGCTGGCCAGGAGCTGGAGTGAGCCGCTCTCGTCGACCAGGTCGAGGAAGGCGATCCCGCCCGCCGGGCGGATGCGCAGCAGCCGGCCCGCCACCTGGACGCTCCCACCCGTGGCGCCGGGGTCAGACGGTGCCTGCGAGGCCGCCGCGGCGCAGGTGGTCGAGGGCTGGAAGTCCACGCCCCAGGGCCGGATGCCGCGGGCCTGCAGAGCCTCCGCCTTGCGCCGGCGCTCGGCGACGATCTCCGACAGCGCCCGTCCACCCGAGGCGGGTGCCGGACTCACGCCACCTTGAGGATCTTGACCTGCCGTGCACCCCCCGGGGTCTCCACGTGGACCTTGTCCCCGCCTCGGCGGCCGAGTAGGGCCTTGCCCACCGGCGACTCCAGGGAGATCCGGCCCGAGCTGGCGTCGGCCTCGGCAGGGCCGACGATGGTGTAGGTGGTCTCGCCGAACTCGTCCTTGACGCTGACCGACGAACCCAGGCGCACCGAGCCGTCGGTCTGGTCATGGTTCTGGATCAGGCTGGCGTTGCGGATCATCTGCTCCAGGGTGAGGATCCGGCCCTCGACAAAGCCCTGCTCGTTCTTGGCGTCCTCGTACTCGGCGTTCTCGGTGAGGTCGCCGAACTCCTTGGCGTTCTTGATCCGCAGCGCGATTTCGGGACGCCGCTGGTTGACCAGGTGAGTGAGTTCCTCGCGCAGCTTCTCCAGACCCTCATGGGTGAGGAGAACCGGCTTCTCCTGCATGGCTTTCCCTTGCTCCTGCCGGCGGCGAGCCGGCGAACTAGCGCAGCCCGCCATCTGTCAGTGGCGACGGGCCGGGATGCGAAGTCTAGCGAATGTCAGTTCTGCGGGCAAGCCAGCTTCGAGAACGCTGATCGACGAGTTCGGATCGGCGTGCCGCCTGGCCGCGGAGACCCCGATCCCGCTACCCCCAGCCGGGGCTCGGGGT
>JBOHUM010000065.1:0-12720 GCA_050734515.1 Candidatus Dormibacteria bacterium | reverse complement strand
CAGGGCGAGACCCAGCTGGCGATCGACGGCTCGGGGACGGCGATTCCTGGAATCCAGGGGTCGGCGATCCTGACCGGGTAGCTCCATGCTCCGGAGCCGGCGGGGTCAAGCGGTGGTCGAGTTCGCCCTCGTGGCGCCGGTCTTCTTCGCCCTGCTGTTCGGGGTGATCGCCGCGGGCTGGCTCTTCTTCCAGAACTCGGCGATCGGGGACGGCGCCCAGGGGGGCGCCCGCCTGGCGCTGGTGGAGACCTCGCTGGATTCGACCACCAACCCTCAGGCCCCGGGGCTGGAGTGCGAGTCCGCCACCACCCAGTCGGGGACGTCGGGCACCGGTACGGCGCAGACCATCGAGGCGGCGGTGCAGCAGGCGGCCAACATCCTCCCGGTCGATCCCAACCCGCTCTGCCACCACCCTGGCGACGCCAGCGATGTCCTCAGCCAGACCGCGGTGGCGGGCGACGCCACCATCAAGGTGACTGCGGCCGGGGGCCTGGGCAGCCCTACCTCGTTCACGGTCCAGGTGACCTACGTGACTCACCCGCTGGCGCCCTTGCTGGGCACCACGGTCACGCTCAAGTCCAACAGCACCCTGATCGCCCAGAACGCCACCGACGGCTGAGCGGGCCGGCCGCCCCAGCCGCACTAGCGGAGCAGCCGGGAGAGGCGGCGGTCGGCGAGGGGCTTGCCCCCGGTCTGGCAGGTGGCGCAGTACTGCAGTGACTTGTTGCTGAACGAGACCTGGCGGACCACGTCACCGCAGACCGGGCAGGCCAACCCGGTGCGGCCATGGACCCGCATGACCTGGCGCTTGGCGTCCTTCAGTTCTGCCGCGGGCACTCCCTCCGCCCGGGCCACGGCGTCAGCCAGCAGCCGCACCAGCCCGGTGTGCAACCGCTCGACCTCTTGGGCGCTGAGGCCGGCGGCGGGCTTGAAGGGTGAGAGCCGTGCCCAGTGCAGGGCCTCGTCGGAGTAGGCGCTGCCCACCCCCGCCAGCAGCGCCTGGCTGGTGAGTGCCATCTTGATCGAGCCGGGAAAGCCTGCCAGCCTCTGGCCCAGGCGGCGCGCGTCGAGCCCGGGGTCCAGAGGGTCGGGGCCCAGGGCCGAGACCGCCGGGATCTGGGCCGGGTCCGGGACCAGCCAGAGCGCCAGCCGCTTCTGGGTGCCGGCCTCGGTGAGGTCGAAACCGGCCGGCTCGCTGCTCGGGCCCGACCCGAACCCCAGCCGCAGCGCCACCGGGGAGCGGGTGGGACGGGCCCGGGCCTCCGGCAGCTTGGGGTACCAGCGCAGCCAGCCGGCCCGGGCCAGGTGGACCACCAGCCACGTCCCCTGGAACTGCAGACAGAGGAACTTCCCGCGCCGGCCGGCGCCCTGCAGCTCCTGCCCCACCAGGCTCGCCACGGTCGGACCCGCCGACTTCAGGGCCGAGAAGGAGGCGAGCTCGGCCCGGACCACGGTTCGACCCCGCAACTGGGAATCGATGAAGCGGGTCAGGGCCTCGACCTCGGGAAGCTCCGGCATCGCCTCGGCTCAGCTCCCAGTTGAACCTGGTCTTCGCGCCCGAGGACCTGGGACTCCCCGGACGCCGGCCGCGCTCACTCCAAGGGCCAGGGGCGGGCGGTGGCCCCCACCCGGTTCCAGGTGTTGATCACGGCGATCACCCAGATCAGCTCGGCCAGCTCGGTGGGGCTGAAGTGGGCCTGGGCCTCGGCGAACACCGCGTCGCTGACCGGTGCCTCGCCGAGACGGGTCTCGGCCTCGGTCAGGGCCAGGGCAGCCCGCTCCCGAGCGGTGAAGAAGGGGGCATCCCGCCAGCAGACCAGCGCCATCAGCCGGCGCTCCGACTCGCCCCGCTTGAGGGCGTCGCGGGTGTGCAGGTCGACACAGTAGGCGCAACCGTTGATCTGCGAGGCGCGGACCCGGACCAGCTCCAGCAGCGGGCGCTCGATCGAGGTTCGCCGGCAGGCGCCCTCCAGCGCCTGCATCGCCCGGGCCATGTGCGGTGCCAACTCGTCCACCGCCAGCCGGCTGGCGGGCGCGACCGTCTCGGACGGGGTCTCGGTGTCGCTGCTCACCAGATTCACTCTACGAGCAGCGGGCCCGGCCTCCTCTCGGCCTTGGGCCGCGCCTCAGGAGGCGCGCAGGTCGGCGAGCTGGCGCTCCGCCACCCCCCAACTGGGCTGGGTGCGAAGTTCCTCGGCCGGCACCGGCCGGCTGATGTAGTAGCCCTGGGCCAGGTCGCAGCCCACCTGGGCCAGCAGGTCGAGGGTGGCCAGGTCCTCGACGCCCTCGGCCACCACCCGCAAGCGCAGGGCGTGGCCCAGCTCGATGGTGGCGGCCACCACCGCCAGGTCCCGGTCCTTGTCCGAAGAGAGTCGGGTTATGAAGCTGCGGTCGAGCTTGAGCTCGGTGACCGCCAGGTTGGCCAGGTAGGCGAGCGAGGTGAAGCCGGCACCGAAGTCGTCGATGGAGATGCCCAGTCCGAGTTCGCGGAGCTCGGCCAGGATCGCCTTGCAGGCCTCGAAGTCACGGATGATGGTGGTCTCGGTGATCTCCAGGATCAGGGCCGAGGCCGGCAGGCGGTGGTGGGTCAGCCGCTCCCTGACCATGGCCACGAAGCCCGGGTCCAGAAGGTTGGTCACGGACACGTTGACCGACACCGTCAGCGGCCGCCGCTGCTCCCGCCAGCGGACGCACTGGGCCAGGGACTGGTCCAGCACCCAGGCGGTCAGGTCGCGCATCAGCCCCGCCTCCTCGGCCAAGGGCAGGAACTCCAGGGGCGGGACCAGTCCCAGGCGCGCGTTGGGCCAGCGCAGCAGCGCCTCCACGGTCGGGGTCCTGCCGCTGCGCAGCTCCAGCTGCGGCTGGTAGTGGAGCACGAACTCGCCGCGCTCGACGGCGCTGCGCAGCTCGTCCACCAGGCGCAGGCGGTTGCTGTCCCCGTCGAGCTGGTGGCGGTAGACCTCGAAGGTGGAGTCGGTGAGCTTGGCCCGGTACATGGCCAGGTCGGCGCAGTGCACCAGGGCGGCGCTGTCGGTGGCGTCGGCGGGGGCGCTGGCGACGCCGATGCTGGCGCTGATCCGGACCGGGACCTGGTTGAGCAGGAAGGGCTGCCTGAGCTTGGCGATCAGGCGCTCGGCCACCGACGCCACCGCCTCCGGGTCGGTGTTGAGCACCACCACCCCCAGCTCGTCGCCCCCCACGCGCACCAGGATGTCGCCCGCGCGCAGCACAGCCTCCAGCCGGGGTCCGAGCTGACGGAGCAGCTCATCGCCGGCGGCGTGGCCAAAGGAGTCGTTGATCTCCTTGAAGTGGTTGAGGTCGACGAAGAGGAAGCTCAGGTCTCGCCGCGGAGTGCGCGGATCGGCCTGGTCGGCGAAATACTCGTCGAGGAGGTTGAAGAGCCGGCGGCGATTGCCCAGCCCGGTGAGGTAGTCGGTCACCGAGAGCCGGTGGCGCTCGTCGGTGAGCGCCCGCAGGCTGTGCGCCGAGAATCCCACCCGCAACCCCGCCGCCAGCAGGGTGGCCACCGCCAGCGCGATCGCCAGTGGCACCGAGTGCCCCAGGGCCGCGACCAGCAGCACCATCAGCGCCCCCAAGGCCCCCAGGCCGGGGAGCAGGAATCCGGGGGCGCGGGGCTGCCGGGTGATGTCGACCGCCTCGGGGCGCAGCCACATCGAGGCTGACATCAGCATCAGGGCGGTGGGCCAGGCGATCCCGTTCAGGGCGCTGCCGACCGCCGACGGGCCGTGGGAGGTGGCGAGCAGGTTGAAGGTGTCGCCGACGGCGATGGTGGAGCAGGCGCCGGCGAGCATTAGCCACTGCAGGTTGGGCCGGCCATTGAGGGTGGCGGTCCCGCCCACCACCAGTGCCAGCAGCAGCAGGTCACCGACGGGGTAGGCGAGATTGGTGGCCACCGCCAGGGGCGAACCCCCAACCACATGCACAATCCCGCTGAAGGCGAACGATCCGCAGATGGCGGCCGCCCCCAGGCCGGCCACCACCCCGTCCAGCCAGGTAGCGGGCACCATCTTGGGGGCGTCCCGGCGCATGATCAGCACCACCGCCACGTAGGCGATCGGGTAGAAGCCGAGGTAGAAGGCGTCGGCGGGGCCGGGCACCGGCGGGTTGGCCCCGCCCAGGGTGAGGGCGGCGTCGCCGCTGCTCCAGAAGAGCAGCGCCAGGCCCAAGATCAGAGGGATGCGCCGGTCGCGATGCCAGCTGCGGGTCGCCAGCAGGCAGAGGCAGGCGGCGCTGTACTCGAAGGCCACCACCCCCCAGCCGTCCAGGGGCACGACGTCGGAACTGGGGCCCCGCGCCACCAGGGAGATCAGATAGACGAAGAGCACCAGGGCCGCCACCCCGTAGACCCAGGCCATCGGCCGCAGCAGCCGACCGGGCAGGCGGAGATCGGGGCCATGGCCGGCGAGCGTGAGGGTGCCGAACACGGCTCGAGATTAGATCCGTATCCCCGCTCGGCCCAGTGACGGCACGGGGACAAGCTCGATACGGGAAATTCACGCCCCCACCCGGGGAACCAGCTGGGGACGGGGGCTGCAGCACCGCGCCGGCCGGGCAGGCCCCGCGGTCCCCCCGCGAGGCCCCAGCGGGGCATGATTGCTGGGATGGCGCCCCAGGCCAACGTTGTCGACCACCCCACCGTCGCCCACCTGCTCAGCGAGCTGCGGTCTGAGAGCACCGACCGGGACCGCTTCCGCCAGGTGATGGCTGATTTGACCGGATTCCTCGCCTACGAGGCGCTGCACGACCTAGCCACCGAGGAGCGGCCGATCCGCACCCCGGTGGCACCGGCCCGAGCCCGGCGGGTGGCCGAGACCGTGCTGGTGGTACCGGTGCTCCGGGCCGGGCTGGGCATGGTCCCGGGGGTGGAACGCGTGGTGCCCAACTGCGACGTCGCCCACCTGGGGATGAAACGGGACGAGCGCACCCTGGCGGCCGTCTGCTACCTGGACGGGCTCCCCGCCGACCTTCGCGGCCGCCTGGTGGTGGTCTGCGACCCGATGCTGGCCACCGGCGGGTCGCTGGCCCAGGCCTGCCGGCTGATCCTCGACCGGGGGCCGGCCCGGGTGGTGGCCCTGTGCCTGGTGGCGTCGGAGCCGGGGCTCGCGCGCTTCGCCGCCCAGCTGCCCCAGGTGGCGGTGGTCTGCGCCGCGGTCGACTCGCGACTGGACGAGCGCGGCTACATCGTTCCCGGCCTGGGGGACGCTGGTGACCGGCTCTTCGGCCCCCCGGGAGAGGGCCTGGGGGCCGAGCCCAGCGCCCGGGATCCCGGGCGAGGCGATCTGCTGGCAGCCCAGACCACCCCGAGTTAGGGGCTGTGAACTGGACTTGGACGATCCGCAGCCGGGACGGGGGCATGGAGGGGCTCGAGTTCACACGGGCCATCACCGCCGGAGGGTGGCAGCGGGTGCTGGTCCACGCCGCCCCCGCCCGGGCCTGGGTCGAGGTGGTAGCCGCCGACGGCAGCCTGATCGCCCGCAGTGACCTGGACCGCCAGCATGACTACTCCCCCATGACCCTGCTCAGCCTGGAGGATGGCCTACGCCGAGACGAGGTCTGGCCGGATGCCTCCCTGCACGGGCTGCCGGTGCTGCTCGCCGGCGGCGAGGTGGGCACACTCCAGCGCTGGGAGCACGCCCCCGACAAGAGCTGGTGGCGCTGGGCGGTCGAGTTCTCGAACCACGTGGGCCGGCCCCCCGACTGGGCACCGTCGCCGCCCACCTGAGGGCCTCGGCCCGCAACCGGCAGGACGGGCGCCCCGCCTCGAGGGCCGGCGCCCCGGAGAAGGTGGTCAGGTGGAGTTGGTCAGGGCGCCAGGCGACTGCTAAAATGACCATATGACCAGACAAATGACGGCAACCGAGTTCAAGGCCAAAGCCCTGGCTCTTTTGGACCAGGTGGGTAGCGGCGACGAGATCGAGATAACCAAGCACGGACGGACCGTGGCCCGCCTGATCGCCGCCCGGGGGCCGAGGGCGGCGCGGGGCCGTCTGGCCGGCATCTCCGAGAGCGTCCTGGACGAGGAGAGTCTCTTCTCCACCGGGGCCACCTGGGAGTTGTCCTGACCACCGTGCTGCTCGACTCCCATGTCCTCCAGTGGTGGTCGGCCGAGCCAGGGCGGCTCAGTCGGCCGGCGAGCGGGGCCATCGAGGGTGCCGACGAGCTGGCCGTAGCCTCGATCTCCTGGTTTGAGCTGGCCTGGCTGGCCGAGCGCCAGCGCATCCTGCTCAGCCTGCCGGTTCGGGCCTGGCTCCTGCAGCTTGGCGAACTGGTCCGCACCGTCCCTATCTCGCCGACGGTGGCCGCCACCGCGGCCGGGCTACCGAGTTCCTTCCCAGGCGACCCGGCGGACCGGCTGATCTTCGCCACGGCCCTGGAGCACGGCTGGCGGCTCGTAACCAAGGACCGGCGGCTGAGAGACCACCCTCAGCCCCGCAGCATCACCGTCTGGTAGGTCCGCGGACGGCAACCATGGGCTTGGCGCGAAGTCGACTCGCGGTCCCCTGCGCCCGGGACTCCTCCCAAGGCAGGCCGAGCTGGGGCGGGAGCGGCAACATCTCGTTAGGGCAAAGTGGGCCTCCGGCCTTCGGCGGGGGCCCTGCGGCCGTGTGCTAAATAATGAGTTCGGTCGGGTGCTCAGTGCCGCTGACCGCTGCCCCTGTGGAGGAGAGACCCTGGAGCTCAACAACGGATTCCGCCTGCCGGTCACCTTGGACCGGGCCTGGGCGCTGCTCACCGACCTGGAGCGGGTCGCGCCCTGCATGCCCGGGGCTCAGCTCCTCGAGGTCGAGGGTGCCGACTATCGGGGCCTGGTCAAAGTCCGCATCGGTCCGATCAGCACCGAGTACCGCGGCACCGCCCACTTCGTCGAGCTGGACCCGGCCGCCCACCGGGCGGTGCTGCGGGCCACCGGCCGTGAGACCCGCGGCCAGGGCGGCGCCAGCGCCACCATGACCGCGCAGCTGAGCGAGGATCAGGAGGCCACCCAGGTGGTCATCAAGACCGAGCTGGAGATCCAGGGCAAGGTGGCCCAGTTCGGCCGGGGAATGATCGAGGACGTCAGCCGCCGGCTGCTGGCCGAGTTCACCGGTCGGCTTGAGCGCGACCTGCTCAGCGGTGAGGCGGCCCAGGAGCCCCACGCCGCTCCTGGGGTCGGCGAGGGGCAGGGGGACAGGGCGCCCGCCGCCCCGCCGCCCCCCGCCGAGCCGACGGGACCCCGGCTGCGCCCGCTCGACCCAGCGCCAGTGGAGGCGATCGACCTCTGGCAGCTCTCCCGGGCCGGCCTGGCCCGCCGCCTCCTGCTGCCGCTGGCCCTGGTGCTGGCGGCGGTGCTTTTCCTCTGGCGCCGGCGTCGGGTGGCGGGTCGGAGCGGCTGATGCCCACGCTTGGGCTCACGGTCAACGGAGACAGTCGCACCGAGGAGGTGGAGGGCCGGCTGCTGCTGATCTACTACCTGCGCGAGGTCTGCGGCCTCACCGGCAGCCACGTGGGCTGCGACACCAGCCAGTGCGGGGCCTGCACGGTGCTGCTGGATGGGGAGCCGGTCAAGAGCTGCACCGTGCTGGCGCTCCAGGCCCAGGGCTCGCTGGTGACCACCCTCGAGGGCCTGGCGCCGCCCGGGGAGTTGCACCTCCTGCAGCGCGCCTTCTCCCAGGAGCACGGGCTCCAGTGCGGCTACTGCACCCCTGGCTTCATCATCGCCGCGGCCGCGCTGCTGGACCGCAACCCCAGCCCCAGCCGCGACCAGATCTCACGCGGCCTGGAGGGCAACCTCTGCCGCTGCACCGGCTACGTCAACATCCGCCGGGCGGTGGCCGCGGCCGCCGCCGAGATGGTCGGTGCCGCCTCGCCCCCGCCCGCCAACCCGCCACCGGGGTGATCCCCGCCGCCTTCGAATACGTGGCTGTCGGCAGCCTGGAGGAGGCCGTCTCCCGGCTCGGCGAACTGGGTGAGGACGCCAAGGTACTTGCCGGAGGCCACAGCCTGATCCCCTTGATGCGCCTGCGGCTGGCCCAGCCCAGCGCCCTGGTGGACATCAACCGGATCCCCGGCCTGGACTACGTGCGAGCCGAGGCGGGCCGCCTGCGAGTCGGGGCCCTGACCCGACACGTGACCCTGACCCGGTCGGAGGTGGTGCGCCAGCATCTGCCTCTGCTGGGGGAGATGGCCGCGGAGGTGGGCGACCCCCAGGTGCGTACTCGGGGAACCATGGGGGGGGTGATGGCCCACGCCGACGCCGCCGGCGACTACCCCACCCTGGCGCTGATGCTCGGCGCCGACATCGTCACCGACCGGCGCCGAATTGCGGCGGGGGAGTTCTTCCAGTACCTCTTCACCACCCCACTCGAGCCCGACGAGGTCATCCGCGAGGTCGACTTCCCGGTCGCCAGCGGACCCCACCGCTACCTCAAGTACCGGCGTCGGCTCTTCGACTGGGCGATCGTCGGGGTGGCCGCCCAGCGCCTGGAGGACGGCTGGCGGGTGGGTATCACCAATGGCGGCCCTACGCCGGTGCGAGCGCTGGCGGTGGAGCGGGCCCTGGCCGAAGGGGCGTCCCCGGCCGCGGCCTCGGCGCTGGCCCTGGAGGGCCTGGACCCGGTCAGCGACAGCCGGGCCTCGGCCGAGTACCGCCGCCACCTGGCCGGGGTCCTCACCCGGCGGGCCCTGGAGCAGGCCCAGGCCCCGGCCTGAGGACCCCAGGGGCACCGTAAAATCCTACCCACCGGCGTGGGGAACTTCGGGTCCAGGGCAGCCATGACCCGCCAGTGTTGAGAATCCCCGGCTCTCCGGAGCCGCCGCCGGCAAGAGGAGTGGCGTGACGGGGGCATGGGTCGGGCGACCGCTGGCGCGCCGGGAGGACCGCAAGCTGGTCCAGGGGGCCGGAACCTACCTGGATGACGTCCGCCCCCCGGACTGCGCCCATCTGGTCTTCGCCCGCTGCCCGGTGCCCCACGCCCGGTTGCTGGGCATCGACACCGGGGCGGCCCGGGCGCTCGCGGGTGTGCTGGAGGTGCTGACGGCCCAGGACCTCCCCCAATCGGCCCAGCCGCTGCCGCTGCGGACCCTGCCGCTGCCGCCCACGGTCGAGGTGCTGGGGGCGCCAATGCCGCTGCTGGCCGGGGACCGGGCCCGGTTCGCGGGGGAGGCGGTGGCCGCGGTGGTGGCCGAGAGCCGGGCCCTGGCCGAGGACGGGGCGGACCTGGTGCAGCTGGACCTGGCGTCGCTGCCGGCGGTGTCTGACCTGGAGGAGGCACTCAGGGGCGGGGTGGTGGTGCACGAATCGGCCCCGGGCAACGTCGTCCTCCGCTGGACCCAGAGTGGAGGGGAGGTGGAGGCCGCCTTCGACGGCCGCCACCGGGTGGTGCGGGGGCATTTCCGCATCCCCCGGCTGCAGGCGGCCCCGATCGAGCCCCGGGGCTGCGTCGCCAGCTACTCCCAGGAGGAGGGCAGGCTCACCCTGTGGTGCTCCTCCCAGGACCCCCACCGGCCGCTTCGGGGCCTGAGCGAGGTGCTGGGCCTGGAGCCGGAGCGGATCCGGGTGATCGTGCCCGACGTCGGCGGGGCCTTCGGCAGCAAGGGCGGGCTGGCCGCCGAGCACGCGGTGGCGGCGATCTTGGCGATGCGCCTGCAGCGCCCGGTCAAGTGGGTGGAGACCCGCTCCGAGAACTTCCTCGCCGCCTACCAGGGCCGGGGCATGGAGGCCTCGGCGGAGCTGGCCGTGGACGCCCAGGGCCGCTTCCAGGGGATCCGGGTGCGGCTGCTCAGCGATGCCGGCGCCTACCTCTTGGGGCACACCGCGGTGGTGGGCGTCAACGCGGTCGGGCTCTTCACCGGCGCCTACACCATCCCCGCCGCCCAGGTGGAGCTGCTGGGGGTGGCCACCAACAAGGTGCCCACCGGCCCCTATCGGGGCGCCGGCCGGCCCGAGGCCGCCTTCGTGGTCGAGCGGATGGTGGACATCGCCGCCCGGGAGCTGGGGATCGACCCGGTGGAGCTGCGCCGGCGCAACCTGGTCCCCCGAGACGGCTTCCCGCACCGCACCCCACTGGGGGCCCAGTACGACTCCGGCGACTTCCCCGCCCTGCTGGATCGGGCGCTGGAGCTGGTGGGCTACGAGGAGCGGCGCCGCCAGCCCCAGCCGCAGGACGGCCGGCGGCGGGGGGTCGGGGTGGCGGTGGTGGTGGAGCCCTCGGGCAACGGCCTCTGGGAGGCGGCCAGCGCCCGGCTCCTGGACGACGGCGGGGTCCTGCTCCTGCCCGGCTCCAGCGACCACGGCCAGGGGCACCAGACCACCTTCGCCCAGATCGCCGCGGACGCCCTGGGGATCGACGCCGACCGGGTGGAGGTGCGCGAGGGCGACTCCGCCGAGGTGCCCGCCGGGGTGGGAACCTTCGCCAGCCGCTCGGTCTCGGTGGGCGGTTCGGCGGTGCTCCTGGCCCTGGAGGACCTGCGCCACAACTGCCAGGAGTGGGCGTCGCACCTGCTCGACGTGCCCCCGGAGGAGCTCCACTGGGAGGGCGATACGGTCCGGTCGTCAGGTGGGCAGCAGAGCCTGACCCTGGCCGAGATCGCCAAGGCCGTCCGCGACCGCCCCCGCTCGGGACTGCCGGCGCTGCGGGGCGACGGCCGCTACTCGCTCCAGGGCTTGGTCTACGGCTCCAGCGCCTGTGCGGCTGCGGTCGAGGTGGACACCGAGACCGGGTCGCTGCGGATCGAGCGGCTGGCCATGGTCGACGACGCCGGGACGGTGGTCAACCCGCTGCTGGCCGAGGGCCAGGTGATCGGCTCGGCGATCCAGGGGGTGGCGGCGGCGCTGTTCGAGGAGGTGGCCCACGACCCCCAGGCCCAGCCCCTCACCGAGAGCTTCCTCAGCTACACCATCCCCACTGCTCCCGACGTCGACTTCGACCTGGTAACCGAGTTCCGCTCCACCCCCTCCCCGCTCACCCCGCTGGGCACCAAGGGGGTGGCCGAGAGCGGCTGCATCGGAGTCCCGCCGGCACTGGCCAACGCGGTCGTGGACGCGCTGGCCGGGCTGGGAGTGGTGCACGCCGACCCCCCCTACTCACCGGAGCGGATCTGGCGGCTGGTCTCAGAGGCGTAGGGGTGAGCCAGGTCCCGGCCGGCGACCCCGGCAGCTCGCGGGCGGCGCTGGTCACGGGGGGCTCCCGGGGGATGGGCCGGAGCACCGCCCTGGCGCTCGCGGCCCGGGGCTACGACGTCGCCATCAACTTCAGCCGCAGCCGGGAGGCGGCCGAGCTGGTGGCGGAGGCCGTGACCGGGGAGGGCCGCCAGGCGCTGCTGCTCCAGGCGGACGTCAGCGACGAGGGGGCGGTCACGGAGATGCTGGCCCAGGTCTCCGAGCGCTTCGGGCGCCTCGACGCCTTGGTCAACAACGCCGGCACCTCGGTCGCCGGGGATGCCTCGGACCTGGCCGGGCTTGGGCTCGAGGACTGGGACCGGATCTTCGCCGTCAACGTCCGCGGCCTCTTCCAGGTGACTCGGGCGGCGCACCCCCTGCTCCGCCGGGCCCATGGCTGCGTCGTCAACATGGCCAGCATCGCCGGGCTCCGGCCCACCCTCCAGCCCCTCCCCTATGCCGCCAGCAAGGCGGCGGTGGTCAGCCTCACCCGCACTTTGGCCCGGGCCCTGGCCCCCGAGGTCAGGGTCAACGCCGTGGCCCCGGGCTGGGTCCAAGGGGAGTGGATGGAGCAGGCCCTGGGCGACGACTATCAGCGGCTCATGGCGCGCCGGGGCCAGCACACCCCCCTGGGCCGGGTGGCCCAGGCCGACGACGTCGCCGAGGCGATCCTGGCCCTGATCGAGTCCAACCGCTTCGTCACCGGCGAGGTGGTCACCGTCGACGGCGGCTACCGGGCCACCACCTGAAGGAGTCAGCCCGTGCCCAACCGCCCAGGAGTTGCAATTGAAGTCGATTGACCTCCACGTCCACCCCTACACCGCCGAGGTTCTGGAGGTCACGCCCGACTGGTTCTGGGGCCACGCCCGCAAGACCTTCAACTTCCAGGGCCAGGCCCAGAGCCTGGACGACCTGCTCCGGGAGATGGACCAGGCCGAGGTGGAACGGGCGGTGCTCCTGGCCTTCGACTGCGAGACCACCCACGGCTGGAGGGTCTCCAACGAGTTGGTGGCGGGGCTGGTGGAACAGCGCCCCGACCGCTTCGTCGGCTTCGCCAGCGTCGACCCCAACAAGCGCGATCGCGCCGTCGTCGAGCTGGAGCACGCCGTCCGCGAGCTGGGGATGCGCGGTCTCAAGCTCCATCCCCCGACCCAGCACTTCTACCCCAACGACCGGGACCACTACCCGCTCTGGGAGAAGGCCCAGGAGCTGGGCATCCCAGTCCTGATCCACACCGGCCACAACCAGTCGGGGGGACGGCTCAAGTACGGCGACCCCACCCACATCGACGATGTCGCCCTCGACTTCCCCGAGCTTAAGATCATCCTCGCCCACTTCGGCTTCCCCTGGGTGGAGCAGGCGATCTCGGTGGTCTGGATCCGGCGCAACTGCTACCTGGAGCTCTCCGGCTGGTCCCCCAAGTACATCCCCGAGGTGGTCTGGCGCTACGCCCGCTCGATCTTCCCCGACCGGGTGGTCTTCGGCACCGACGCCCCGGTGATGTCCGCCGCCCGCTGGCTGCGCGACTTCGAGGCGATCCCGCTCGCCGAGGAGGTCAAGCG
>JBOHUM010000064.1:0-12912 GCA_050734515.1 Candidatus Dormibacteria bacterium | reverse complement strand
AGCAGACCCCCAAGGGAGGCAGTGCTATGGTTGCCTGACACCCTGAGACTGAGCACTTTTGCTGATCATCTCTGGGCACTTTTGCTGATCCCTAACATGGGAAGCAGACGCTCTTCTCGTTGGCACTCAAGCCGCCGTCGCCGATCTCATTAGCAGCGACTGTTTCAGTTCTCCGCTGCTAAGCACCGTCTCCCGCGCGGTTGCCTGAACCCTCCTCCTTCAGGCAGCTGGGGGCCTCGGTCAGTACCCTCCACGCCACCCGTAAGGCCCGACCCGGCGTGGCCCTGGGGTCGTCGCCGGGGGGCGTTGGGCCAGTTGCGGTCTCTTATTGGCCCCCAGGACCGCGACCGCCGCCAGCGCCCCGACGGCGACCCACGCCCAGCCAGGCACCCCCACCCGTGGCCCCATCGGAGCCACGTATCCGGGAAGCACTGGTGGCGCGTCGGCCCGGGCACTCGCCACTGCGGCTCCGGCCAGCTCCGAAGCCATGGCATCTCCCAGCAACGTGAGCCGGTAGCGGCCCCGGGCCGGTGAGAAGACGTGGCCGGACCCGATCAGCCGATGCAACCCCCGGCGAACCGTCCTCTCCGAGAGGCCGGTTGAGCCGACCAGTCCTTCTGTGCTGCCCTCAGCCTCGATCAGGTCCAGCAGCAGCATCTCGTCCCGAGTCATATCCGAACTTTAGGCCAGCACCACGAAGCACGTGACCGGACGTGGCCGGAGCTGACCGGAGACGGTCTGGCTACCGAAGCTTCGACCGCCTGCCAGTCCGGCACCTGGCCGCCGTGGCTGGTGGGACGGATGAAGGTGCGCCCTAATGATCGGCGACTTCAACCGGTCACAGCCCGGGCGCGGGTGGGCAGCCGCCGCGGAATACCCGCCCTCCCACTTCCTCTCCGGCGCCGCAGGCTGCTTGGAGTGCCACGGTAAGAGTGTCTCCAAACGTCTGCCGAACCCGCGCGACTGCGAACCCGCTGAGCCCCCGGTCGGCGCTTGGACTCGTCGCTTCTGACCGTTGCGGGACGTCTCCGGCGGTCCGCAATGGGGGTGCCGATGACCCCGCCCGGGCCCAGATCAGCCCGGGCGGTTGACCGACCGGTCCCGAAGGAAATCCTTTTGGGCACGGTCCTCCCTGGTTGGATCAGTGGATGGCCACTGGAGCAGACTGTGGGCGTGCACGGCCCCGTTCCGGACGATGTTGCGAGCTTTGTGCGGAATCTCGCTCATCGACTCGCCGCACCCGCACCGGAGATGCTGGTCGGAGTCTACCTCCACGGCTCCGCCGTGCTGGGCGACTTCCAGCCTGAGGCAAGTGACGTAGACATCCTGGTAGTGGTTCAAGACCGCACCCCCGAGAGTTCCATCCAAGTGCTGGCCCGGATACTCGCCGAACGCGTTGACTCGCCAGGCGCAGGCGTCGAGGCGTCGGTGGTCGAAGAGTCCGCGGCCCGCAGGCCCTCGCTCCCCTGGCCCTACAAGGTCCACATCACGACCTCTACCGCCGAGGGGAAAGCGTTGTGGTGCGAGCCTGGCTCCGGTGACGCCGATCTGATCCTCCACTACGCCGTCACGCGCCAGGCCGGCTGGGCAGCCTATGGACCTCCGCCAACCGACGTGGTGGGTGAGGTCGAGCGACGCCTGGTTGCCGCGCAGCTAGCCGCAGAGCTCCTCTGGGCGGTCAACCACGCGAGCGAGTCCTACGCCGTTTTGAACACCTGCCGTGCGCTCCGCTGGGCCAAAGAGGGAACGCTCTGCTCAAAGACCGCTGGCGGCGCGTGGGCCCTCCGGCGTGAGGTAGAGCCTGCGCTCGTTGGGGAGGCGCTCGCTGCTCGCAGAACCCATCGCAAGAATGCAGTGAGTCCTGTGGCCGACGCCTTCGCGAGGCAGGTGGCCGCCTTGCTAGAGACCTGGCAAGCGAACTGAGCCGTCTCATACTGGGCCGATGTACCGGTGAGGGGCCGGCGCCGGAGGCTCGCAAGGGACGTGTAAGGGACCGACCGGGCGGGCTACCCCTTCGGTAGTCGGCATGGCCGGAAGGGAATCTTTCGGGACGGCACTCCTCGGGACGCACCGATTATCATCGGCAGTCGGTGAGCAATCGACTCCGTCAGATTGTGGGACTTCGACCGAAGACGCCTCCTAGCCTCATCACAGGTATCGCAGCACCGACAAAGGTCGGCGGGTGGTCGATCATCTGGGCTGGAGCTGGGGTGAGCCCTCCTCCGATCGAGGCGCCGAGCCTGACTGAAGCGATCGACACGGCGACCGAACTCGTCGCCATCCTCTACGCGCGGTACACGCCGGTGGCAGGCGCCGAGCTGCAACTGGCCATTTATCCGTGGAAGAGCGGTGGTGACTTGACATTTGACATCGAACAGCAGCTCGGCCGGTTCCGGGCTCATGACATCCAGGGAAGCGGGCGCTCTATCGAGGGGCACACCCTTGAGGACCTTGTCACTGCAGTCGAGCAGCTGCCCGACTGCCCGACGGACAAAGTCATGTTCCGATGGGTGCGCGAGGTCGCGACGCTCCCGACCTCTGGCTCCTTGCCACAGCCTGGGAACTTGGCCTGAGACGGAGTCCCCTCGGGAACCCTTGCGGACGTGCTGACGGCCTGTTGGGGCGGAGGTATCCCCTCCACGCCATGGTTGCCTGGATCAGAGCGCGCTTGGGCTGGAGCAGCAGGCGCGGCGACGCTGACCTGAACCCCTGGGTCAGGCCCAAGCCGCTCAGGGGAAGCGGCCTCCACCTCCGAGGCGGCCCCCACCTCCGAAGCGACGTAGGACCAGTAGGACCAGTCGGATCAGCAAGAACAACTTCTCTCCCTTCGGCGTTGAGGGTACACCGCAGGCTGCTCCTCCGTGGTCCCGGCCCGCTTCGTAGCCGCCTTACTTCCCTCCGGGTCTACTGCCGAGCTGGGGTCAAGGTTGGGATCAGCCCGAGTGCCGCGCGGTGGAACCGGGTGAGCGGGCGCGGTACACGGACCCGCCAGCGCACGCCCAAGGTTTGCCGAAGCCAACCGGTCGCCGGCGACCCGGGGCTCCCAGTCCCCAAGGGAATGGTTCGGGACGCGGCTGCCCTGAGTCAGCTACGGCAAGCCCGCGGTGGCCCGGGAATCGTCACGCCGTACGGGCTAGTTCCCTCGCGTAGGGGTTGGCCGTCGTGGATTCCGAGGGATCCCGAGGCAGACCGTTCATTGGGGTAGTGGCAGCCGTCTCGGCTGGGGTCCGTAGCTCCACCTCCCGCACGATCAGCCCGCGAATCCACGCGCTGACCGTGCGGTGATCCTCTGCCGCAAGCTCCCGAACTCTGGCTAGCAACGGCCGTGGCAACCGCGGATCGGAACGTGCGTACTGAGCAGCGTCCCTTGCCCTGCTCGGCGACGTGGCCCTCCACGGGACCTCAGGGCAGCCGGATCGCGGTAGATCTCTGATTCGTCTTTCATTTGCTCCGCTCTCGATAGTAGTCCGCCCTGAGTGGTGCTGGTGCTGGGTAAATTCCAATTGGCCGACATTTTTCGGGATTGTGACTTCGAGGCGGCATCAATGGAACGGCCACGACCACTCCCTCCACTTCGAGGTCGGCGACAATCGCTGTGAGGACCTCGTCGAACCCGTGAGCCTCGGCCCTCGACAGATCGAACGTGCTCGGGTCAACGCCAGACTCGCAGACGATCTGACCTGGCAGCATCAGTCCTAGGAACCCTGGGTCGCGCACGAACAACTCGAGAGCGGACTCGAGCAGCGGCCGACAGGCCTCGGCCAGTGCGGTGATCTCACCGGGCTCCGTTGTGGCGATCAATCGGTCGGCGAGCTGAACGAATTCGGCCGCGCTGGGACTAGGTTTGGGCTCAGCCATCCGATCTCACCATGATCCCGGCCATCGCCTCGTAGGCATCGCTCGGGCTGAGATGGGCATATACCTGCTGGATCATCGCCAGCGAGGTGTGCCCCACGATCTCGGCGAGCTGGATGGGTCCCATTCCCTGGGCCAGGGCGTGGGTGACGAAGCTGTGCCGGAAGAGGTGCGGGTGCACTCGCTGAGGGAGACCACAGCGCTCTCCCAGGTCCCGGACCAGCTGCTCCACTCCCGAGGTTGTCAGTGGCTCGTACTGCCCAGTGGCGGCGCTCCGACGAAGGCCGAGGAAGACCCGGTCGGATCGTGTGTCCTTGGGCCGGGTCTTCTCGATGTACCGCTGCAGACGGCGAGCCAGCTTAGGCATGACCGGGATTTGCCGCTCCCGATCCCCTTTTCCCGTGACCCGAAGGAAGCTGCCCCGGTCCCGTTGGATCAGGTCGCCAACTCGAAGCCCGACCAGCTCGCCCACCCGCATCCCGGTGTCCGCGAGCAGCCGGACGATGAGGCGGTCCCGCTCGGTCGCCGCCGCCTCCTCAAGTGCTGTGATTTCGGCCCGGGTGAGCACGGTGGGCAACGACCTGGGGAGCCGGGGGAGCGGAGCGGTGGCCCGCTCCGGGACTTCCTCCCCCTCCTGCCGCGCCCAGCGCGACCATTGGTTGACGCTTCGGAGGTAGGCATGGACGGAGTGCCGGGAGAGGGTGCCGTTACGACCCGGCCTGCCCAATAGGTCGGCGGCCAAGCCCTCCAAGGCCCGTGGGGACACGTCGGCCGGTGCCAGTAGCCTCGTCTCCCTGGCCCAGGGCAGGAAGACACTGCGGAGCGGCCAGCCATAGGACTGGTTGACGGTCTTGGGGGAGAGGCCCCTCGCCTTGCAGCTGGTTAGGTAGTCCTCCACCGATCGCTCCAGGGGGGTGGCAGCCGCTGGCTCCACCACCCGAAGCCGCTGAGTTCCGGCCATGGCTCTCCTATCTCCGGTAGAGCGATTGCCTTTGGGAGCGGTTTCGCCCGCACTGGCCGTCTACTGGAGCTATTCACTTGCCGATATTTCGACCAGCTTAGGGCCGGATGACAGCTCTGTCAATCCCCGGAATCGATCTCAAAAGACCGGAAAGATTGGGGGTGGAGCGGGAGACGGGTCTCGAACCCGCGACCTTCTGCTTGGGAAGCAGACGCTCTACCGGCTGAGCTACTCCCGCCCCGCGCCGAGTATATCGTCGACTTGATCGGACGAGAGGGGCTCAGGGGCAGCGCAGCGGTGATCTCGGGTGATCTAGATCATTGTTGGGTCGGCCAGACTAGTGCTGACCTGAAGGGGAGACCGGGGACCGTTCGGGCCGCTCGCCCGCCCGGGCCACGGTGTCGGTCAACTCCTCCGAGAATTGATCCAGAAGCCCCGCGGCGTCGGCGCCATCCTCCAGAGAGGCGATCACCCGGTAGCTGGGACGGTCGGCGTTGGGAAGCACCAGAACCCAGCCAGCACCGACGTCGACCTTGAGGCCGTCGGTGAGGTCGACGCGGTCGCCGCGGTGCCGCCCCACCATGAGGCGCATGACCTCGCCCTTGGCCTCCCAGGGACAGGCCAACTCCCGCTCCAGGTGAGCGCCCAGGGGAAGTTCGCGGCGCAGCTGGGAGAGGCGGGTGCCGGTGGCGACCAGCATCTCAATGGTGGCTATCAGGGTGTACATGGCGTCGTAGGCGGCCAGATGCCCCGGCCAGACGAAACCGCCGGTCTCATCGCAGCCCAGGCACGCCTCGTGGCGGACGGCGGCGCGCACCACGGCGGAGGTGTCGGCGCGGGTGGAGACCAGCCGGCCGCCGTTGGCCGCGACCACCAGCTCCAGGCGCCGGGATGCGGAGACTGGCGCCACCACTACGCCGGGGCCCCGCGCCCGCAGTGTCAGCAGCGCCAGGAGCGGCCCCAGCTCCTCGAGGCCGATCCGGGCGCCCTCGTCATCGATCAGGGTCAGGCGCTGAGCCGAGGGGTCGAGGCGGGCTCCCAGCATGGCAACGACGGTCTCGGCGATGGCGGCGTCCTGGCCCAGCTCCTCCTCCAGGTTGCGAGCCTGGGGCCAGACCGACTCCTCCTCGAAGCCGGAGCGCAGGCTGATCGCCTCGATGTGGGCCTCGCGGAGGATCTGGGGCAGGATCAGGGAGGCGCTGCTGTAGCCGAAGTCCACCAGCGCCCGGGGAGCCTCCGCCTGCACTGCGGCCAGGTTCAGGCCGCCGGTCAGGTGCTGGGCGTAGGCGGCCAGGGCTCCTTCGGCATAGGTGATGTCGGAGATCTCCCCGGGCAGGACCCGGCGGAAGTCCTCGCGGAAGAAGGTGTTCTCCAGGCGGCGCTCCTGGCGCCGGTCCAGGGCCACCCCGCGCTCGTCCAGCACCATCACGTCGGCGGAGCGGGCGTCCAAGGGAGAGGCGAGCACATGCACGCAGCCCACCGCCCGCGAGTCGCGGGTGTAGTGGCAGGTGGCGGGGACCGGGAGCTCGCCCAAGTCGATAGCCCTGGCCCCGGCCGAGAGCATCCCCGAGATCATCGCCCGCTTGATCATCTGCGAGCCCGGGCTCCGGTCCCGACAGATGGCCAGCAGGCTGCCCCGGGGCTGGGTGGCCGACCAGGCGGCGCCCAGGCGGGCGCACCACTCCGGGGTCAGTTCGACGTTGATGATGCCGGTGATCCCGGCGCGACCGAAGAGGCTGCTGCGCCAGGTCCCCGCCCAGATCACAGACTCGTGGACTACGGATCCCGGCTCGATCTCCTTGCCCGGCCAGATCCGCACCCCCTGCTCCACCACCGAGCGGGCGCCGATGGTGCAGTCGTCGCCGATCACGGTCCCGTCCTCTAGAAGAACGTCGGGCTTGAGGGTGGCCGAGCTGCAGACCACCGCCTGGCGCAGGCGGCCGCGCTCGCCGACATATACCTGGGGCCAGAGCACGCTGTTGCTCACCTTGGCCCCGGCGTCCACCACCGAGTACCGATCCAGGACCACCGGGCCGTTGAGGAAGGCCTCATGGCCGACCACGGTGTCCCGGCCGATGAAAGCGGGCCCCTCGATGCGGGCACTGTCCGCCACCGAGGCTCCCTCGTTGATCCACTGCCCAGGTGCGACGTGCTGGCCGGCGATCTCGCAGGCAACCCGGCCCTCGAGGGCGTCCCAGTTGGCCTGGAGGTAGCTCTGGATGCTGCCGATGTCGCACCAGTAGCCGCGGCCCAGGGTGGCCGCCAGCGGGTCGCCCCGCTGGAGCATCTTGGGGAAGACGTCTTGGGACCAGTCGGAGGGCTGGTCGGGGGGACAGAGCTCCAGCACGGCGGGCTCGATCACGTAGATGCCGGTGTTGACCTGATCGCTGAAGACCTCGCCCCAGGACGGCTTCTCCAGGAAGCGCTCGATCCGGCCGTCGGCGGCGGTGATGACCACCCCGTACTCGAGCGGATTGGGAACCTTGGCCATGACCACGGTGGCCTGGGCCTGGCGGTCGCGGTGGAACCCGACCACATGGGTGAGGTCGATGTCGGTCAGGGCATCGCCGCTGATGACGACGAAGGTCTCCTGCAGGAGCGGGGCGGCGTTCTTGACGCTGCCCGCGGTACCCAGCGGGCGGTCCTCGACCACGTAATCGAGGTGCATCCCCAGCTCAGCGCCGTCGCCGAAGTAGTTGCGGATGCTGGCGCCCAGGTACTGGAGGGTGATCACCACCTCGGTGATTCCGTGGCGCCGGAGCAGGCGGAGCACGTGCTCCATGCATGGACGCCCCACCACCGGCACCAGCGGTTTGGGCCGGCGGCTGGTCAAGGGGCGCAGGCGGCTGCCCTCGCCGCCCGCCATCACTACCGCCTTCATGAGAGCATGCCCGCACCGCCCCTAGCCAGGTCGCCTCCTTCCCGGCCAGATCATACGGAGAGAGCGCGACGCCTCCGGCTTCGGTACCAGAGCAGGCCCAGCACCACCGCGCATGTGGCGGCGGTGACCAGTGCCGTTCCCGCGAGCTCCGAGAAGTGGCGCCCGCCGCGATAGGAAGGGGGCCCGGGGAGCGCCTGGAGCTGGTGGCGGAACACCTCGCCCCGTCCCAGGGCCAGGACGTAGCCTCGGGCCCGCGGGGCGAAGACCGGCCCCACCGCCGCCAGGCCCGTGACCGAGGCCACGGGAGGGCTGGCCCGGTACCAGGTGTAGCCCCCATCCGGGGTGAGGAGGGTGCCGAACCCGTCGGTCGCGAGATAGGCGGCGGAGGGCCCGTCGGCCACCAGGGCCGTGACCCGCGGGACACCCCCCAGGCCGCCCACTGGCAGCACCTGGAAGGCGACAGCCCAGGCCCGTCCCGAGCCCCGCCAGACCAGCCCGCTGGGCTCGGCCGCCAGCACCACCCCATCCCCCAGCTCGGCCAGGGCGTCGCTGGCGTGGTCCAGACGGGGAGCGCCGGGAAGTGAACGCCAGCGCCCGCCTCCCAGTCGCAGCACCCTGCCATCGACAAGGGCCAGCCATGCCAGCCCCGCCCGAGGGGGCGCCAGCACGCGGGTGGCGTTGCCTCGGGCTACCAGCCGGAACCGGCCGCCGAGCCGAGCAGCGAACAGTCCCGCCGAGGTTGTCGCCACCACCAAGGGCCGGCTGCCGGCGCCCACGGCCAGGGAGGTGGCGCCTGCGGGCAGCTGGCCCAGCCGCCGGGGGGCCCCGCCGCCTGCTCGGATCTCCTCGACCCGACCACCCGAGAAGGCGGCCACTCCCAGGCCGCTCCGCGAGGCCACCGCCACCGGCGAGCCCCAAGCAGCCGCGCTCCGGGGCAGGCCCACCCCCACCAGCCGACCCTTGGCGGGCGTGTACCAGCCGAGGCCCGAGCCGACCAGCGCGAGGGGCGAGCCGCCGGGATCCGAAGCCACCGCCCGCAGCCGGGCCGGGGTGGCCGCCAGCTGCTGCCACCAGGTCCCGGCGGCAAGCGCCGGTATCACCGCGGTCAGGGCGCTGGCCAGCACCGAGAGCACCACCACCGCCATCGCCCGCCGCAATCCCACCACCCTCAGCTCCCGTAGAGCCCGCTGACGATGGTGGCCACCAGGAAGAGCTCGGCGACCACATGGACGATCGCCGCCGGCAGGATGGTCTGGGTCCGCTGGGTCATCCATCCCCAGATCAGCCCCAGAAGGATCACGATCGGGAGGAAGCTCGCCGCCGGGCCCTGGTACTGGATGGCGATGTGGGCCACCCCGAAGATCAGCGCCTGACCCAGCAGCGCCGCCCCCGGTGGCAGGTCGCGCTCCAGCGCCCCAAGCAGAACGCCCCGGAACTGCACCTCCTGAGCGACGGCCTGGGCGGCGTTGGCAACCCCCAGAGCCACTCCCGCGGAGCCGCTCAGGGAAAGCAGCGGCACCCCCTCGCGGCCGATCAAAGTGCCGGGCAGCAGAAAACCCACGGCGAGGAAAGCCAGCGACACCGCGGCGGCCAGCAGCAGCGCCCCGGAGCTGGGCCGGGTCCAGATGCGGACCCGGGGTCTGGGCGCAGGACTCAAGTAGCGGAAGGCCGCCGCCATGAGCAGGGCCAGGATCAGCCAGGCGACGGCGGCCAGGGCGTTGCGCAGCAGCCCATAGGGAGCGCCCAGCAGCCTGGCTCCCGGGCCGCCGTAGCCGAGCAGCCACATCCAGACGGAGTAGGGAAAGGTCAGCGTGAGCAGGGCTAGGGCGGTGGGCGCCAGCCGTCGCAGCCTACCCAGGCAAAGCGTCCAGGCGGTGACGGTGGCGAAGTACGCGGTCAGCCGCCAGACGTCGGGGTCGACGCTCTGCGGGTCGCCGAAGAACCGGGGCAGGAGCATCACCCCCGCCGCCCCGGCGAGGATCAGCAGCAAGGCCGCCAGCCCGGTGCCCGGCGACCCGGCCCCCACGGGCGGGCCCCAGGCCCGCCGGGCGGCCGGGAGGACGCTCAAATCGGCGGCTGGGGAGTGGCCCTAGCGCTCCTCTTCGCCCGGCTCCTCGCTCTCCAGGTCCTGGTCGTCGTCGACCTCCCCGCGGATCCGGTCCACCAGGTCGTAGACACGGTCCTGCACGGTTCCGGAGAAGAGGAAGGCCACCCCCGCCGCCGCCAGCAGCCCCGCCGCCACCCAGGTCTTGGAGATCCGCCGCCGCTTGGGCACGGGACCGATCCCGGTCTTGCTGAGCGTCCCCTCCACCCGGCGTCGGGCATCGGGGGGGAGCGACTTGGTCGCTTCGTAGGCCGCCTGGACGACCTTTTCAGCGAACTCCGAGGAGCGGTCCTTGGCGACCTCGGCCACCTCGGCCGCCCGCTTCTGGGCCTGCTGGGCCACCGGCTGCACCGTGGTCGCGATCTTCCCGGCCACGTCCGGGACCTGCTGGCTGATTGCCGCCAGGGCCGGCGGCACCGACTGGCTCGCCTGGCGAACCCCGGTCCCGATCACCTCGACCACGGCTCCGGCCGCGTCTCCGGCGGCGCTGCCCAGACGTTCGATCGGACGTTGCTTGCTGCCCAACCTCATCGGCACTCCTCCTTGGCACTTCCCACCTGGCCTGAGTCTACCCAGGCCCGGGCCGCGAGCCCACCGGCGATGCCACTGAAAGGCTGCGGCGCTCAGCCGCGGGAATCCGGCCACCCGCGGGGCAGATGCTGCAGCGGGCCGTGGCCGGCCCCCAACCCGGGGGCCTCGCGGATGGCGGCGGTGACGTAGCGCTTGGCAGCGCGCAGCGCTGGCTCGGGCTCCACCCCACGGGCCAGCTGGGCGGTGATCGCCGCCGAGAAGGTGCAGCCGGTGCCATGGGTATGGCGGCTGGCCAGCCGCCGCCCGCGCAGGCGCAGCACCCGCCCGCGGTGGTAGACCAAGTCGTCGGGCTGGCCCGGGGCGTGGCCGCCTTTGATCACCACGTACTCGGGTCCCAGCTCAGAGATGACGGCGGCAGCGGCCAGGGCATCGGCCTCGGTGGCGACCGCGGCCCCGGACAGCTCCGCCGCCTCCGGCCAGTTGGGCGTGACCACCAGCGCCATGGGGATTAGCTCCTGGCGGAGAGCCGCCAGGGCGTCGGCCTGCAACAGTCGGGCCCCGCTCTTGGCCACCATCACCGGGTCAACCACCAGCGGTCCCCAGGACCGCCGCCGCAGCTCCGCCGCCACCAAGCGGATATGGCGCGCCGTGAGCAGCATTCCCGTCTTCACCGCCGCTGGGCGCAGGTCCCGGTCCAGCGAGCGGAATTGCTGTTGGACGAAGCGCAGCGGCAGTGGCTGGACCGCATCTACCCCCAGGGTGTTCTGGGCAGTGAGGGCGACCAGGACACTGATCCCATAGACACCGGCGGCGGCGAACGACTTGAGGTCGGCCTGGATGCCGGCGCCTCCGCCGCTGTCGCTGGTGGCCACGGTGGCGGCGATCGCGGTCGGTCGGGAAGTACGGGTCACGTGAGGGCTCCCGCCACCGGAGGGGCCGGCGCCCGACCCCGTGCCTCCCAGCGCCGGCAGGCCCAGTAGGCAACGCTGGTCACCAGCACCCCGGCGAACGGCGAGAGGTCGGCAGGCTGGCCATGAAAGAGCCACTGCGCCAGTGGAGAAGCGAAGCCCCACTCGCCCGGTGGCGGGGGCTGGTTGAAGAAGAGAACCGTGGCCACGGTGCCACAGGCGAAGGCGACCAGCATTGGCATGCGGAATCCGTGGCGGAACCAGAGCCCGCGCCTGGCCACCAGCTCGCGGGGATCAACGTCCCGGCGGCGCCAGACCGAGTCCAGCAACACCACCACCCCCCAGGCGGGGAACCACACGTAGGTGATGGTCAGGAAGTCGACGTAATTGCCCTGGAAACCAACGCCGGCGAAGAGCACCAGGGCCGCGATCAGCCCTCCCGAAACGCCCACCAGGGTCGCCGCCAGCCAGCGGCGCAACCTGATGCCGATGGCCAATGCGCAGAGGGCGGCGGAGTACACGTTGAGGTAGTTCGAGCTCAACTCGGCGAGGATGATGAAGGCGGCAAAGCAGTAGGCGAACCAGACCGGGACCGAGGCCACGATCAGCGTGGGCAGCAGCTTGCCCGGGTCGATGGTCTGCACGGCCGCCCCCAGGACGCCGCAGAAGGCGAGGCTCAGCGCCGCGCCGCCCCCGCTGGCCCAGGCCACCCGGCCCTCGCCCGCGCTGGTGGGCAGGTACCGGGAGTAGTCCGCGGCGTAGGTGACCCAGGAGACCACCAGCGCAAAGGTCAGGGTGAAGCCCAGGGCCACCGCGGCTAGGTGGGGGCCCAGCGCCAGCCGACTCTCCAGCCCCAGGTGCCAGGCGCGGAACGAGAAGGCGGCGACGCCGGCGCAGACGACGATGAAGGCGGGCACCTGTATGTGCTGGAACACGGAGATGGTGCGGTGGCCGAAGACGGCCACCAGGAAGGAGACGGCGGTGATCCCCGCCAGCAGCAGGGCCGCCACCGTCACCGGCGTGTGCCCCAGGAACGGGAGCGCCTTGGTGGTGGTGACAGCGATGGCGCAGTCGTAGGCGAACCAGCCGACCGCGATCAGCATGGTGAGCAGCCCACCCACCATCGCCCCCCTGCGACCGAAGACCATCCGCGACTGAACGATCTGAGGCGCGCCGGTGCGCTGGCCGCTGACGCTTAGCAGCCCCAGGAAGGCGGAGCCAGCGGCGGCTCCTGCCACAAGGACCAGGGCCGCGTCCCAGAAGCCGAGGCCGGCAGCCGAGACCAAAAGCGCCCCCGCGAACAGGGAGAAGAAGTCGGCCAGGGCCCCGGCCCAGATGAAGAAAAGCTCCCGGGGCTGGCCGTGGCGCCGCCCTGGCGGGACCGGCTCCAGGCCCCGCAGTTCGACCCGAAGGAACTCGTCGTCAGTGGTACCCGCGTCCGCTCTTGGCCCCGGTGGCGCAGGCGCAGGGCCGGGACTCGCCGCCGGTTTGGAGATCACTGCCTTCCTCGCAGCACAGTCGCTCCGCGGGTCCCGGCAGGTGGCTTCCCGACGCTGGTACTAACCAGATCCGGTCATCAGGGTTGGCGATGTGCCTCTCAGCGCCCTGCCGGCGCACCCCTAGCTGGGAGCGTGGCTCCCGAGTGCAGTATAGGTCGGCTCTGCTCTGGGCC
>JBOHUM010000063.1:0-32373 GCA_050734515.1 Candidatus Dormibacteria bacterium | reverse complement strand
CCATGGTCACCGCCGGGGTGTACCTGGTCGCGCGCTTCCACCCCATCTACCAGCAGGCGCCGGTCGCGGCGGGACTGGTGGCGGTGGTGGGGGTGGGCACCGCCCTGATGGCAGCCGTGATCGGCTGTACCCAGTTCGACATCAAGCGGGTGATCGCCTACTCGACCATGAGCCAGATCGGGCTGATGATCTTCGCCGTGGGGGTGGGGGCTTACAGCGCCGGGATCTTCCAGTTCTTGACCCACGCCTGCTTCAAGGCCCTGCTCTTCCTGGCCGCGGGCAATGTCATCCACTCCCTCCAGGACGAGCAGGACATCCGGCGCATGGGCGGGGTCGGCCGGCGAATGCAGCTCACCTTCATCTGCTTCGTGGTCGGGGCGCTAGCCCTCTCGGGGATCCCCTTCTTCGCCGGCTGGTTCAGCAAAGAAGAGCTGCTCAGCTCCGGGCTGGCCCTGGGGCCGGCGGTCCCCTGGCTCTGGGTGGTGGGGGTGAGCGTTAACGTGCTCACCAGCTTCTACATCTTCCGGGTGGTGTGGGTTGCCTTCCGGGGCGAGCCCTCGACCCCGCGGGCGGGCGCCGCCCATGAGGCCCGACCGGTGATGCTGGTGCCGGTTTTGCTGCTGGCGCTGCTGGCGGCGGTGGTGGGCTTCCTCAACATCGACTTCGCCGGCTTCCGCCCGGTGACGGTCTTCAGCACCTTCCTCAACCCGGTGCTGGGGGTGCCCGGCCGCCGGGGCAGCGACCTCTTCCAAGGCCTAGCGCTGCTGGCCGGCACCGGTCTCAGCCTGGGCGGCCTGGGCCTGGCCTGGTCGGTGTACGGCCGCCGGGTGCTGGCGCCCGACCTGATCAGCCGGCGCCTCCCTTGGCTCTACCAGCTCTCCCTGCGCAAGTTCTACTGGGACGAGGTCTACGACGTGAGCCTGGTCCGGCCCAGCCTGGCCCTGGCGGGGGCGGTGCGGGGGTTGGTCGAGCCGGGAGTCTTCGACGCCACCGTGGGCCGGGTGGTCATCACCATCCGCACCCTGGCCGACGACTTTCGCACCCTGCAGACCGGCTTCCTGCGCGAGTACGCGCTGATCTTCTTCATCTGTGCCGTGGTCGGGCTGGTGGTGCTCGGCTTGAGGCTGGCATGAGCTGGCCCATCGTCGGGGTCCTGCTCTGCATCCCCGCGGGCGGCCTGCTCCTGCTCCTGGCGCTGCCCGGGCTGCCGCCCCGCTGGAGCCGCTGGGTGCTGATCGGCACCACCGCCGCCACCCTGGGGCTGAGCTGTGTGCTGCTGGCGGAGTTTCTGGCGGTGCCGGCGCGCTCGGCGGCGGCCCTGAGCGGAAGGGCCAACGGCTATCCGCTCGACAAATACCACGGCCCGCTCAGCTTCCAATTCCAGGAGCAAGCCGGCTGGCTGGGGACCAGTGGCTCGCTCTCCGCGTCTCACCCTGCCTTCGACGAGGGCAACAACGCCCTCAATCAGAGCGGCCCCCCGCCGATCAACTTCTCCTTCCACCTGGGAGTGGACGGCCTGGCGGTCTGGCTAGTGGCGCTGGCGGCGCTGCTCTTCCTGCTGGCCGCGATTCTGCTCAGTCGCAACCATCCCCGGCTGCGCAGCTTCGGCGCCCTGATGCTGCTCTCCGAGATCGGGGTGCTGGGGGTCCTGCTCTCCCTGGACCTGATCCTCTTCTACTTCTTCTGGGAGGCGGCCCTGATCCCGCTCTACTTCCTCATGATCGGCTGGGGCGACGAGCGCCGGGGTCCCGCCGCCCTCAAGTTCATCATCTACACGGTCGCGGGCAGCCTCTTCATGCTCCTGGCGATCATCGGCGTCTACTTCATCACCGGCGCCCAGACCGGCGTCTACACCTTCGACGTCCCCACCCTGATCGCCGCCCAGCCCTTCGTCACCAGCACCCACGGCTCCCAGATGAGCCTACTGGGGCACGGTTTCCTGCTCCTCAACCCCCAGGACTGGCTGTTCCTGGCCTTCGCCCTGGCCTTCGCCATCAAGGTGCCCCTGGTGCCGTTCCACTCGTGGCTGCCGGACGCCTACTCCTCGGGCACGACTCCCTTTCTGGTCTTCTTCGCCGGCATCGTCAGCAAGCTGGGCGCCTTTGGCTTCGTGCGCTACTGCCTCACCCTGTTTCCCCAGGCCAGCCACACCTTCCAGCCCCTGCTGATGGGCCTGGCGGTGGCCAGCATCCTCTACGGGGCGCTCTCCGCCCTGGCCCAGCAGGACATTAAGCGGATCGTCGGCTTCGCCTCGATCAGCCATCTGGGCTTCGTCGTCCTGGGGATTTTTTCTCTCAACGTCGAGGGCCTCAACGGGGCCATCATCCAGATGGTCAACCACGGCCTGGTGATCGCCGCCCTCTTCATATGTGTGGGGGTGGTGGAGTCCCGTTTCGCCACCCGCGACCTGCGGCTGCTGGCGGGGATGGCCAAACCCATGCCGGTGCTGACCGGTGTCTTCTTGGTGGTGGCCCTGGCCGGGCTGGGCATGCCCCTGCTCAACTCCTTCGTCGGCGAGTTCCTCACCCTGCTGGGCGCGTTTCAGGTCTCGCCCGCCTGGGCGGTGGTGGCCAGCATGGGGGTGATCCTGGCCTGCTGGTACATGCTCCGCCTCTACCAGGGTCTTACCCAGGGCCGGCGGCGCTTGCCCACAGCCACCGAGCGGCCCCGGCGACGCCCCCGCGGCTGGCGCCTGGGCCCGCTCGACCTGGGACCGGTGGAGCTGGCGGTGCTGGCGCCTCTGGTGGTGCTGATGGTGGTGGTGGGGGTCTACCCGGCACCGGTGATCCGGTTCACCCGTTTCAGCGCCAACCAGTACGTGCTCGCGGCTGATCAGCTGGCGGTGACCGCGCCCCCCGCGCCGGCGCCCAGCAACCCCTTCCTGCCCGCCGCCCGGCCCGGGGGGCGGCCGTGATTCTGGCCGCCTCGATCCCAATCACCGCCCTGCACCGGCAGCCCCCGTGGTTCCCGCTGCACTTCGTGCCCGCCTCGGACCTGATCGGAATCCTGCCCCTGATCATCGTCGGCGGGGGGGCGGTGCTGGTGCTGGGCGCCGATCTCCTGCTGGCGCGCCGTGGGGACCGGGTGCTGCCCTGGCTGAGCGGCTCGATCCTGCTCGCCGCCCTGGGAGTGGCGATGGGCCTGTGGGCCCACGACCCCAGCCACAACCTGATATTCGACGGGGCCTTCACCGACGACCGCTTCTCGCTCTTCGGCGACTTCCTGGTGCTGCTCACCGGCCTGGCGGTGGTGGCGCTCAGCCCCGGCTACCTGCAGCGCCGCGGTTTGCATGCCGGTGAGTACTACATCCTGCTGCTGGCATCGGTCACGGGGATGCTGGTGCTGGACGGCGCCACCAACCTGATCGTGGTCTTCCTGGGAATCGAGTTGCTCTCAATCCCGCTCTACGTCCTGGCCGGGTTCATCCGGGAGCAGCGGCTCTCCCAGGAGGCAGCCATGAAGTACCTCCTCCTGGGCGGCTTCGCCTCCGGGTTTCTGGTCTACGGGATGGCCTTGGTCTACGGGGAGACCGGGACTACGATGCTGAGCGGGATCCACCACTCGCTGGCCCGGACCGCTCTCAATCAGCAGCTCGACCCCCTGCTGCTGGCGGGGATGGCGCTGATCGCGGTGGGGCTGCTGTTCAAGGCCTCGGTGGCCCCCTTCCATTGGTGGACGCCCGACGTCTACCAGGGCTCGCCGGTGGCGGTCACCACCTTCATGTCGGTGGCGACCAAGGTGGCCGCCTTCATCGTCTTCCTGCGGCTGTTCTCCGCCACCTTCGCTCCCTACCGTGCTGACTGGGAGATACCAGTGGCCCTGGTGGCCATCATCTCCATGGTCTACGGCAACCTGGTGGCGCTGGCTCAGACCTCGATCAAGCGCCTGCTGGCCTACTCCGGGATCGCCCAGGCCGGCTACGTGATGATTGGGGTGGCCCTGGGCCGGCCCGACGGCACCCAGGCGTCGCTGTACTACCTGGCCGCCTATGCCTTCATGAACACCGGCGCCTTCGCGGTGCTCACGGTGCTGAGCCACCGCGGTGAGGACTGTGACCGCTACTCGGAGCTGGCGGGCCTGGGGCGGCGGGAGCCCCTGCTGGCCGCCCTGATGGCCATCTTCATGCTCTCGCTGGCGGGCTTCCCGCTCACCGCCGGCTTCTTCGGCAAGCTCTTCCTCTTCTCGGCCGCCATCCACGACGGCCAGCTGCCGCTGGCGATCTGGGGAATCCTTACTTCGGCCGTCTCCCTGTTCTACTACCTGCGGGTGATCCTGGTGATGTACACCGGTGGTGAGGGCGCCGGGGAGAGGCTGAGGGTGGCGGGGATCTCCCTGGGCGGCGAGGCCACCGCGGAGCCGGGCCCGAGTGGAGCGGCCGCCCTTTCGACGCGCACGGTGCTGCCCGTGGCCGCGGTGGGCACGGTGCTGCTGGGCATCTTCCCCGCCCTGGTCTACACCCTGCTTCAGGCGATCAGTGTCGTCCGCGGCTAACCCCTGGCCGCGCCTCGAGGGCAAGGTGAGCGTGGTGATCCCGGCCCACAACGAGGCCGAGAACCTGGCCCGGGTCATCCCCCTGGTGCGCGAGGCGCTAACCCGCCTCAGCGACAGCTTCGAGGTGGTATTGGTCGACGACGGCAGCACCGACCAGACGGTCGAGGTGGCCCGGCGGGAGATGGGGGCTCAGGCGCCCTGGCTGCGGGTGGTCACCCACCGCCAGAAGTCAGGTTATGGCATCACCGTCGCCGACGGCCTGCGCGCCGCCAGCGGTGACTGGGTGGCCTTCCTCGATGGCGACGGCCAGTTCGATCCCCTGGACCTTAGGCTGCTGGCCGAGCAGGCCAGCGGTGCCGACCTGATCGCCGGCTGGCGGATCAGGAGAGCGGACCCCTGGTACCGCTCCCTGGTCAGCGGCACCTTCAACGTGGTGGTGCGCATCCTCTACGGCGTCGCCTACCGGGATGTGGACTGCGGATTCAAGCTGATCCGCTGCGAGGTGCTGCGGGCGGCGAGCCCAATCCTGGCTCGTTCTGCCCTGCTGAACACCGAGCTCTACTTCAAGGCGCAGCGCAGTGGGTTTCGCATCGTTCAGGTGGGTATCCAGCACCATCCCCGGCTGGCGGGGCGGCGTTCCGGGGGGCGGCTCCTGCCAATCGTCCGGGCGGTCCGCGAGTCGGTGCGCCTGCGCCTGACGCTGGCCCGGACCTGGAGTCCACCGCCAGCCCGGTCTGCCCGGGCCGGCAGCAATAACGGCTGAGGGCGTTCGGGCTCGGACTTCAGCCCTGGCCGGCTTGCTGGACGAAGCTGGCCAGGGTGCTCCGGAGGCCGTCGCGGAGACCGGTGCGGGCCCGCCAACCCAGGCGGCGCTCGGCGCGGGCGACGTCGAGGTAGGTGGAGCGGACCTCCCCGGCTCTGGCCGCGATCCGTTCCACCGGACGGGGCGGAGCCTCGAGAGCGACCATGGTCTGGACCACCTCCTGCACTGAGGTCGGCCGCCCAGTGCCGACGTTGATAGCCCCCTCACAGGTCGAGGCCAGGGCCGCCAGGTTGGCCTGGGCCACGTCGTCGACGAAGGTGAAATCGCGGGTCTGGGCGCCGTCGCCGGTGACCTGGGGAGCGAGGCCCTGCTGCAGCCTCCGGGCGCTGATGGCCACCACCCCAGCCTCGCCGGTCCCGTCCTGGTGGGGGCCGTAGACGTTGCCGTAGCGAAGGGCCAGGCAGCTGAGGCCGAAGGTGCGGGAGAACATCGCCAGGTAGGTCTCCGCCGCCAGCTTGGCAGCGCCGTAGGGAGAAAGTGGTGCGGCCCGGTCCGGCTCGCGGCTGGGAAGCCGCCGAGCCCGCCCGTAGATGGCGCCTCCCGAGGAGGCGAAGACGAACCTGGCCACGCCGGCGTCCACCGCGGCCTTGAGCAGGGCGACCGTGCCCACCACGTTGGCGGTGGCGTCGGCGGCAGGATCCTGGAGCGAGCGATTGACCCCCCCTTGGGCGGCGAGATGGAGGATGGCATCCGGTTGGAAGTCGCGTAGCGCCCGCCGGGCCTCGGGGCTGGCGACATCGGCGCGCACCAGCTCGACCTCGCGGGGAACGGGCTGGCCGCAGGCGTGGCGGAAGTCGTCCACCACCAGGATCCGGTGACCCTCGCCGAGCAGGCGCCCGACGGTGTGGGTGCCGATGAAGCCGGCTCCCCCGGAAACCACGATCCGCTGGCCGCCGGCTCCCGACCTCAAAGTGCGGCCATACTAAGGCTGGCTGGTGCCGCGCCCCTGGGACTCGTCTCAGCCGGGTCTCAGGTTGGCGGCCCAGGCTGGACCGAGGATGCCAGCAGATCAGCGGGATCGGCCCCGACTCCAGCCCAACCTCCCGGCAAGAGAGCCCGGATTCCGTCCTCAACCAGGAGCCCGCCCAGCGTGAGACCGGCGACGCCCGAGGCTTCCGCCCTCCCCAGGCCAGGCGGCTGGAGAAGGCTGGCGGCCCGCATCCCGCTCCCCAGCCTGACCGTGCCCCTGCTCGTGATGGCACTGCTCAAGCTGCCGTCGCTGTTCGAGCCTCACTGGTACACCGACGAGGCCGGCTATGCCAACACCGCTTGGCTGATGGCGCACGGGAAGGTGCTCTACCTGACGGTTTGGAACAACAAGCCCCCGCTGCTTTTCTGGATCTACCAGGTGGCGCTGGGAGGCTTCGGCAGCAGCAGCGAGCTGGGGCTGCACCTGGTCTCGGGGATCCTGGAGCTCTTCGCCCTGGGGGGGATGTGGGTACTGGCCCGCGGGTCGCTGGGCGGGCGCCGGACCTGGGTGGCGATGCTGCTGGGCGCTCTCCTCCTGGGGACGCCCTTGCTCAACGGCGACCTGGCGCTTCCCGAGTCCCTGCTGATCGGCTTCACCGTGTGGGCGATGGTGGCGGTGGTAGCCGCCCTACGAGCCCCGGGGCGCTGGCGGGCGCTGCTGCTGGCGGGCTGCGCCGGGCTGCTGCTGGGGCTGGCCTGTCTCATCCAGCAGACCGCAGTGGCCGACGCCTTCGTGGCCCTGCTGATCCTGTTGCTGGGCCGCCGCGGCTGGGAGCTGGCCGGCACCACCTTCGGGGTGCTGGTGGTCGTGATTGCGGCGGCCATGGCCCCGTTCGTGGCAGCCGCCGGGGCCCACAACGTCTTTTTCTTCCTGGTCACCAGCTACGCCGGCTACACCTCGGGCACCCTCCATCCCTCGCTGGGCAGCGTCGCCCCCCGGGCTGTCGCCTTCCTGCTGGTCCTGGGCGGTGCCTGGTGGGCGCGGCGCTGGAGCCCGGAGCGGCTCCTGGTTTGGGTCTGGCTGGGAGTCGTGCTGCTCGCCTACATCATCCCCAACCGGCCGTACATGCACTTCCTGCTGCCGGCCGCCCCCGCGGCGGCCCTGCTCCTGGCGCGACTCAAGCTGCCAGAGCTACGCCGTCGTCCGGTGGCGGCGGGACTGCGGCCGCTGCCGCTGCTGGCGGCGACCCTGCTGGTGTCGGGTATGTGGGCGGCGGTGCTGGCGTCAGGCCTCAGCGGCGGCAGCCTCTTCACGGTCAAGCTGACCGCTCAGTACTATCCCGCCTTCGTGGGCCGGTACACCGGCGCCATCTCGCCGGTGACCTACGTCAGCCTCTACGACCAGCGGGCGGTGGCGGAACACCAGGCCGTTGCCTGGGTGCGCGAGAACGGCCTGGGCGGGCAGACGGCGGTGGTCTGGTCTCCCGACTCCTGGGCCTACCTGCTGGGCGACCTCAAGCCGATCCTGCCGGTGCCGCCCATCTACATGGACCAGCTCTGGCTGGGGACCACCACCCTGCTAGACCGGGTGAAGGCGGACCGGCCGGTGGTGATCATCCTCACCAGCGACTCCTACAACCAGTACGGCCCGATCGAGCCGGTGCTGCGCGCCGACTACACCGAGGTGCAGTCGCTGGACCAGGGCCAGGTCTGGATCCGGAGCGACGTGGCCGCCCGGATCCTCAGCACCAAGCCCGCCTCTCGAGGCTGAGCCGGGCCGGGGACCTAACCTAAGGGGGTGCAGGAGCGCCGCCCAGCGGGAGTCGACGAGGTCGTCGAGGTGGTGGTGGAGATCCCCAAGGGCAGTCGCAACAAGTACGAGATGGACCACCTGCGTCACCAGATCCGGCTCGACCGGGTGCTGCACTCCTCGGTCCACTACCCGACCGACTACGGCTTCCTGCCCGAAACCCTGGCCGAGGACGGGGACCCGCTCGATGCCCTGGTGGTGGTGGAGGAGGGGACCTTCCCGGGCTGCTCGGTGACCGCCCGGCCGATCGGGCTGCTGCACATGGCCGACGAGCACGGCACCGACATCAAGCTGCTCTGCGTCGCCGCCGGAGACCCTCGCTTCAACCCCATCCGGGAGCTGGGCGACCTGGCGCCGCACTGGCTGCGTGAGATCGAGATCTTCTTTGAGACCTATAAGCAGCTCGAGGACGACAAGGAGGTCAGCGTTGGCGGCTGGGAGGGGAGGGAGGCGGCGCTGGCGGCGATCCAGGACTGTCGACGCCGGGCGCTCAACGGCCCCGGATCCTGATCTGGGGCCGCTCCCAATCGGCCTCTATCATGGGAGGTGCCACCTTGTACGGGTACTGGCCCGCGCCCAGGGGCTGGAGGATCGATGAGGCAGAAGGTTTCGGTGATCGGGGCGGGCAATGTCGGCGCCACCCTGACCCAGCGCCTGGCCGAACTCGATATCTTCGACCTGGCCCTGGTGGACGTGGTCGAGGGCCTGGCGGAGGGCAAGGCCCTCGACTTGGCCGAGGCGGGGCCGGTGGCGGGGTACGACACCGAGGTGGTGGGCGGGACCGACTATGCCATCACCGCTGACTCCCAGCTGGTGGTGATCACCTCCGGGCTGGCCCGCAAGCCGGGCATGAGCCGGGACGACCTGGTCGAGGCCAATGCCAAGATCGTCGGCCAGGTGACCGAGGAGGTGGTCTCCCGATCTCCAGAGGCGGTTCTGATCGTGGTCACCAACCCGCTGGACGCTATGACAGAGCTGGCCCTGCGGGTGAGTCGACTGCCCCGCTTCCGGGTACTGGGCATGGCCGGAATCCTCGACACTGCCCGTTTCCGCAGCTTCCTGGCGGCGGAGCTGGGGGTGTCGGTGCGCAGCGTCGAGGCCTACGTCCTAGGAGGCCACGGCGACTCAATGGTGCCGCTGCGCGGGGTCACCAGCATGGCCGGGGTGCCGGTGGGCCGGCTCATCCCCGCCGACCGCCTGGAGGAGATCGTGCGCCGGACCCGGGACGGCGGCGCCGAGATCGTCCGCCACCTCAAGACCGGGAGCGCCTTCTACGCCCCGTCGGCCGCCGCCGCCCAGATGGTGGAGGCGATCGCCCGGGACCGGCGCCAGGTGCTGCCCTGCGCCGTGCGCCTGCAGGGCGAGTACGGCCTGAGCGGAGTGGTGATGGGGGTGCCGGTCAAGCTGGGCCGGGGCGGTGTGACCGAGGTGGTGGAGGTCGAGCTGACCTCTGAGGAGAGGGAGGAGCTGGAGCGCTCCGCGCAGGCGGTGCGCGAAGTCTCGGCGGTCCTAGGCTGATGGCGGCCGGCCTGCTCGCCGCCCAGGCGGCGCGACTGCGCCGGCCCGACAGCTGGTGGCTCTACCCGGCCAACGTGGTCGCCTGGCTGGGCTTTTTCGGCATCTACAGCCTCTGGACCATCGTCTTCTTCCATAGCGACGGCTTCCATCAGTACCTGTCACCCTTCTACTCGCCTCAGGTGGCGATCGGCCGCACCCCGGTGTCGCCGGCGCTGTTCATCTTCTACATCCCACTCGGCTTCCGGGCCACCTGCTACTACTACCGCAAGGCCTACTACCGCTCCTTCTTCGCCGACCCGCCCGCCTGCGCCAAGGGAGAGCCGCCCCAGCTGGCGGCCCTGGCCCCCACCGGCCGGGGCCGCGCCTACCGGGGCGAGGCCCGCCTGCCCTTCGTGCTCAACAACCTGCACCGCTTCTTCATGTACCTGGCGGTGGGTTTCGTGGTGGTGCTCTGGATCGATGCCTTCCGCGCCTTCTCCTACCACGGCCATCCCGGCCTGGGGGTGGGCACCGGCCTGATGCTGGCCAACATCCTCCTGCTCAGCGCCTACACCTTCGGCTGCCACTCCCTGCGCCACCTGGTCGGAGGCTCGGTGGACTGCTTCTCCTGCGCGTTGGGGGGCGCCTCCCGTTACCGGGCTTGGAGTGGTGTGAGCTGGCTCAACGCCCGCCACTCCACCTTCGCCTGGCTCAGCCTCTTCAGCCTCATCTTCACCGACGCTTACATCCGCCTGCTCCAGTACGGGGTGATCCACGATCCCCACCTGGGCTTCTGAGATCGGCGCCAAGTGAGCCAGGAGGCCAGCTACGACGTCCTGGTGCTCGGCGCCGGGGGCGCCGGGATGCGGGCGGCGATCGCGGCCGCCGAGGCCGGCTGCCAGGTGGGGGTGGTGTGCAAGTCGCTGCTGGGCAAGGCCCACACGGTGATGGCCGAGGGGGGGATCGCCGCCGCCCTGGGGAATGTGGACAGCCCCGACTCCTGGGAGGTGCACTTCGGCGACACCCTGCGCGGCGGGGCGATGCTCAACAACTGGCGGATGGTCGAGCTCTACGCCCATGAGGTCATCGACCGCGTCATCGAGCTGGAGCAGTGGGGAGGCGTCTTCGACCGCACCCCCAAGGGGCGGATCAGCCAGCGGGCCTTCGGGGCCCACTCCTGGCGCCGTCTGGCCCACATCGGCGACCGCACCGGCCTGGAGCTGATCCGCACCTGCCAGGACCGCCTGGTGCACACCCCGGGGGTGACGGTGCACATGGAGACCACCCTGACCCGGCTGCTCAAGGCCGGGGACCGGGTCGCGGGGGCTTGCGGCTACGAGCGCGCCAGCGGTGAGTTCATCACCATCCGCGCCAAGGCGGTGGTGCTGGCCACCGGGGGCTGGGGGAGGATGTTCCTGATCACCTCCAACTCCTGGGAGGGGACCGGCGATGGCGCCGCCATGGCCTACGAGGCCGGGGCGGAGCTCAAGGACATGGAGTTCGTCCAGTTCCACCCCACGGGGATGGTCTGGCCACCTGGCGCCCGCGGCATCCTGGTCACCGAGGCGGTGCGCGGCGAGGGGGGCATCCTGCGGAATCGGGTCGGGGAGCGCTTCATGGAGCGCTACGACCCGATCAAGAAGGACCTCTCCTCGCGGGACGTGGTGGCCCGCTCCCTCTTCAAGGAGGTGCAGGCGGGTAGGGGCTCGCCCCATGGCGGCGTCTTCTTGGACGTCACCCACCTGGGGCCGGAGACGATCCGTCGCCGGCTGCCGTCTATGTACGAGCAGTTCCAGAGCCTGGCTGGGGTCGATATCACCAAAGAGGCCATGGAGGTGGCGCCCACCATCCACTACACCATGGGCGGGGTCAACGTCGAGGCGGAGACCGCCGCCACCACCGTCCCCGGGCTCTACGCGGCGGGGGAGGTGGCGGCGGGGCTGCACGGGGCCAACCGCCTGGGGGGGAACTCGCTCGGGGACATCCTGGTCTTCGGCAAGCGCGCCGGCGAGGCGGCCGCCGTCTATGCCCAAGCCCACCCGGGGCTGCCCCGGCTGGAAGCCGCCCAGGTGCGCGAGGAGCAGGAGCTGCTGCTGCGACCTCTCTCCGGAGGCGAGGGTGAGGACCCCTACCGGATCCACCACGAGCTCCAGGACGCCATGCAGTCAGGGGCGGCCATCGCCCGCACCGAGGCCTCTCTGCGGGACACCCTGGAGCAGATCCTGGAGCTGGGCGAGCGGGCGAAGCGGATCCGCATCCCGGGGGGACGGGCCTACAACCCCGGGTTCAGCGGCGCCCGCGACGACCTGTTCATGCTCACGGTGAGCGAGGCCATCGTCCGCTCCGCCCTGGAGCGGCGCGAGAGCCGGGGCTCGCAGTGGCGGCTCGACTATCCCGACCGGGACCCCGAGCTGGGCCAGGTCAACCTGGTGGCGCGCCGTGGGCGGGGGGCGCGGATGGAGGTGGTCCTGGCGCCGCTGGCGCCCATGCCCGAGGCCCTGCGCCAGTTGACCGAGGGCGAGACCCGGGTGGCCGCCACCGCGATCGCCGACGCCGCCGAGGCCAAGCTTCGCGCCGGAAGCAAGGGCCGGCCCCCGCCCCAGGTGGTGGTGGCGGAGGGTGAGGAGCGGCCCAGTCGGCTGCGGATCGAGTACGCCGACGGGGTGACCGCCCGTCGGGTCAAGCTGGAGGTCTGGCGGGGCGGGGCGGGCGGGGGCGGCTTCCAGACCTACTCGGTGCCCCAGGTGGAGGGGATGGTGGTGCTGGATGCCGTCCACTGGATCCAGGCCAACGGAGCCGCCGACCTAGGCTGCCGCTGGAACTGCAAGGCGGGCAAGTGCGGCTCTTGCAGCGCCGAGATCAACGGCCGGCCGGCCCTGATGTGCAAGACCCGCGTAGACGAGGTGCTCGAGTTCTCCAGCGTCATCCGGGTGCAGCCGATGCGCGTCTTCCCGGCGATCGCCGACCTGGTCACCGACGTCAGCTGGAATTACGAGGTCAACCGCCGCATCCAGCCCTTCACCCCGGCCCCCGGGGAGCGGGCGCCCTTTCTCATGCAGCAGCGGGACGTGGAGCGGGTGATCGAGCAGCGCCGCTGCATCGAGTGCTTCCTCTGCCAGGACGTGTGCCACGTGCTCCGTGAGCACCAGGGCCAGGACCGGTTCTTCGGGCCCCGATTCATGGTGCGGCTGGCGTCACTCGAGATGCACCCCAAGGACGTGGCCAACCGCGTCCCCCAGCTGCATGCCGAGGCGGGCGTGGCCATGTGCAACATCACCAAGTGCTGCACCGAGGTCTGTCCGGAGCACATCCGGATCACCGACAACGCCATCATCCCGCTCAAGGAGCGGGTGGCCGACCGCAGCTACGACCCCATCCGCGGGGTGCTCTTCCATCTGCGCCCCAGCCGCCCCCCAGCACCGCCGCCGGTGGGCTCGGAGCGGCCCGAGGCCGGGCTCAGCTCCTCCTGAGCCCGGGCTTCAGCCCGGCCACCCCTCTTCGGCCGGCTCGGGGCTTGCGGATCGCGCCGCGACGGCGCCGCCGCCGGCGGCCTCGATCGCCGTCGGGGAGAGGTAGGTCTTGGTCAGCAGCTGGTCGCCCTGGAAGTCCAAGCGGAGCAGGCCCCCCTTGGCGCACTGGAGGCGGTGGAGCGCCCAGGGGCCACGGCCTTCGGAGGTGGCCCAGAAGGCCTGGATGGGGTCGCCGTGACTGATGCAGGCGAAGGTCCGCCCACGGTGGTGCTTCAGCCCCTCGCGGACGATCCGTTCCACCCGGCGGGCCATGGCCGACATCGCCTCGTCGCCGGGGACCAGGCCGGGGAAGACCATGTGGGCCAGCCAGCGCGGCTTGCGCCAGGGCACGTCGCGGTAGCGGGTCCCCTGCAGGTACCGGCCAAACTCGGCCTCGACCAGGTCCTCCCGCACCTCCAGGGGCGGTGAGGTCGGCAGCTCCCGGGCCAGGAGTTCCGCCGTCTCCCGGGCTCGCTGCAGGGGGCTCACGTAGATGCCGGCCAGGTCGAAGTTCCGCAGGTAGCGGCCCAGGTTGCCGGCCTGGCGGCGGCCCCGGGCGCTGAGTCCGAAGCCGGGGAGGTGACCGTAGAGGATGCGCTCCGGGTTCTCTACGTCGCAGTGGCGTACCAGAAAGCAGGTGTGGTCGGGGGCGGAACCTGACATCGCCCCATCCTAGGTGCTCGTGATCAGCCGGCCGCGGCCGCGGAGCCGGAGCCCGGCACGGGCCTCAGAATGGCCTGGCAGCGGGCCCCCTTAGCTCAGTGGACAGAGCAGCGCCCTTCTAAGGCGAGGGTCGGTGGTTCGAATCCACCAGGGGGCGCGCCCGGACAGTGGCCGCGAGCTGGCCGGCGGGTCGGGGCGCCCGATCGGGGCCGGATATCATCCCGCCCCGATGGCCAGCGCGGATAACCGAGCCTGGGCTCGGGTGGACCTTCCCGGGCGAGAGAACTTGGCCTCCGGTCCTCCCCGGGCCGGCCCGGTCTGATGGCGGAGGGAGCAGCTCGCCTTCCCCCAGGGGTGAGGCTGGACGGCGGCCAGTCAGCGGTGCTAGTGCTCACCCGCCGCTGCCTGCGCCTCTTGCTGCGCTGGCGGGCCCGGGGTGGGGGAGACCTGCGGGGCCTGGAGCTGACCCCTGCCCAGGGACCGCTGCTGGTCTGCTCCAACCACGTCTCCAACTTCGATCCTCTCGTCTATGGCGCCTGCGTCCCCCGGGTGCTGCACGTGCTCACCAAGGTCGAGCTCTATCGCAATCCGGTGCTGCGCTGGTACCTGACCCGCTGCAATTCGATCCCGGTCCGGCGCGGCCAGGCGGACCGCCTCGCCCTGCGGGGAGCGCTGGCGGTGCTCCGCTCCGGGGGGGCGCTGCTGCTCTTCCCCGAGGGGCACCGGAGCCGGGGCCAGGGCCTGCTCCCCTTCGCCGCCGGGGTCGGCTACCTGGCCCTGCGCTCGGGCGCCCAGGTGCTCCCCTGCGCCGTCTGGGGCACCGAGTCGATCCTCCCCCGAGGGCGGGTCTGGCCCCGGCGGGGGCGAGTCTGGGTGCGGGTAGGGGAGCCTTACCTGCCCCAGGATCGGGACCCGGCCGGGGTGGCGGCCGAGATCAGGAGGCGGGTGTCGGGGCTGCTGCCCCCGGAGTACCGCGGCTCAGCCGATCCCCACCAGCTTGACCTTGAAGATCAGGGTGGAGTCGGCGGGGATGCTTGAGCTGGGCGAGGTGCAACCGTAGGCCAGGGCGGCCGGGATCACCAGCTCGCGCGTCCCGCCCACCCGCATCCCCGGGATGCCCTCCACCCAGCCCTGGATGAGCCCGCCGCCGGGGGCGAGGTGGAAGCTGATCGGCTTGCCCTGATTGTCGTGGGCGCTGCTGTCGAAGACCGTGCCGTCGCGCAGGCTGCCGACGTAGCTCACCCGGATGGTGTCCCCGACCTTCACCTTGGCGCCCCCTCCCGGGACGAGGTCCTTGACCTGCAGGTTGCCGGCCAGGGTGCGGGCTCCGGGGAGCTGGTAGCCGGCGACCGAGGAGGGAGTAACGCAGGCGGCAGCCGAGGGGGAGGCACCGGGAGTGGGGCTGGGCAGCGGGCTCAGGACCGCTGCAGGGCTCTGGGTGGGGGTTGGGGAGGGGACGCCCGAATCCAGGGAGGCACCGCAACCAACCAGGACCAGGACCGCCACGGCGCCCGCGGCGGCGGCACCGAAAGCCCTGGCGACGCCTAGCATCGCCGCCATCTCCGAGCCCGGGCGAAGCGCTCGCCAGCGCCACCGGATCGCGTCCCCAGCGCCAAGCGCCTCACACCCGCTGGTGGCCGTTGCTGGCAGGACAGACATGGCCGCCGGGGTCGATGGGCAGGCGGCAGAGCGGGCAGATGGGGCGACCTCCTTGGACCACCTCCAGTGCCCGGGCCGCCAGCTGCCGCACCTGGGAGAGGGTGGCGACGATGCGCGCCTGCCGCAGGTTGGGGTCCTCCGGCAGCACCGCCTCGCCGGCCTCCGCCTCCTCCTCGCTGATCATCAGCACCTGGCGCTCCTCCAAGACCAGGGTGCAGCGGTCGGAGGGCTCGTCCAGCGAGAGCTTGATCTCCCCGACCCGCCAGCCGGGCTCCCCATCGGGGCCCAGCCGGGGAGCTGGGGCGGCAGCGCCGGCGGCTGCGGACGGAGGCTCGAGCAGCTCCAGGAGCTGGGTGCCCAGCTCCTGGAGCTGGATCTTCTCCAGCAGTAGGGTGCAGCTGCGGCTGCCCTGGAAGGCTTCGAGGAAGAAGGTGCGGGCGCCGGGTGCGCCCTCCACCCCGACGGTGATGGCGTCCGCCGATTCGAAGTCGACCTCGAGGATGGCCATGGGCCCATTGTCAGCTCTCGGCCTGAGGTCGGCTGGCGCCGCCTCAGCTGGGGTCGCGCGCCAGCGGTCCCCGGTTCTGGGCGGCCCGCTCCAGATGGGCGGCGGCGTTGATGATGGCCAGGTGGGTGAAGGCCTGGGGGTAGTTACCCAGGAGCTCGCCGCTGTCGGGGTCGAGCTCCTCGGAGAACAGCCCCAGGTCGTTGCCGTGGGAGATCAAGCGCTCGAAGAGGTCGCGGGCCGGCCCCAGCTGTCCCTGCATGGCCAGGTTGTCCACCAGCCAGAAGGAGCAGAGCAGGAAGGTGCCCTCGCTGACTCCCAGGCCGTCGTCGCGCCGGTAGCGGTAGACGAAGCCGCTCTCATCGGTGAGGTCGCGCTGGATGGTCTTGACCGTCTGCCGCATCCGTGGGTCCAGAGCCGGTAGGAAGCGAAGCAGCGGGATCATCAGCGCCGTGGCGTCCAGCTGGTCCTCGTCCAGGACCTGACGGAAGGCCCCCAGCTTGTCGCTCCAGCCCCGGGTGAGGATGGTGTGCCGCACCCGCTCCCGGGTCCAGATCCACTGCGCGCGCTTGGTCTCCGCGACCTTGAGCTCGTGGGCCAGGCGGATGCCGCGGTCCAGGGCCACCCAGCAGAGGAGCTTGCTGTAGACGAACTGCTGAAGTCCTCCCCGCACCTCCCAGATGCCGCTGTCGGGCTCCTCCCAGTGGGCAGCGGCCAAGTCCACCATCGCCACCAGGGTCTCGCGCATGGGCGCGGCCTTGGCGCGGCCGTAGCGGAGGAAGAGGTAGGCGGAGTCGACCACCTCGCCGTAGACGTCGAGCTGCTTCTGCTTGGCGGCGCCGTTGCCGATCCGCACTGGCTTCGAGCCCTGGTAGCCCTCCAGGTAGTCGAGCTCGGATTCGGGGATCTCGGTGCCGCCGTCGATCCTGTACATGATCTGGAAGCGGTCGGGCTGGCCTTGGTGGATGCGCTCCAGCCAGGCGATGAAGTTGCCCGCCTCCTCGTGGTACCCCAGCAGCTGCAGGGCGTAGAGCAGGAACGCCGAGTCGCGCAGCCAGCTGTAGCGGTAGTCCCAGTTGCGACTGCCCCCGATCCACTCGGGGAGCGAGGCGGTGGGGGCGGCCACGATCGAGCCCGCGGGCGCGTAGATCAGCAGCTTCAGCACCAGGGCACTGCGGAAGATCAGATCCAGGTAGGGGCCGTCGTAGGCGCAGCGCCGGATCCAGTCTTCCCAGAACTTGCGGGTCCACTGCAGCAGGCGCTCGGGGTCGTAGTCGCGGTGGTGGGCCTGGGCGCCGTCGTAGCGGAGCACGACCGACTCGGCCCGCCCCGGGCGCAGTTCGATCCGTTGGACCAGGGCGCGCCCCTGCTGCTCCCAGGTACCGGGGCCGTCGATGTGCAGGTGCAGGTCGTGGTGGCGCAGCACTAGGCAGTGGCCGTCGCCCGCCACCTCCACCTCGGGAGCCTCCCGGCCATAGTCGAAGCGGGCATCCACCACCACCTTTGCGGCCAGCTCCCCGTCCGGTGCCTCCAGGCGGCGGACCAGGATGTGGTCCTCGTGGCTCCGGTGCATCTCCGCCTTGGCCACCATGAAGTCGGTGATCCGCAGGCGCCCCTTGCGGCTGCTGAGGCTGGTCTCGAGGATGTTGGTGCCGGGGAGGTAGTGGCGGCTGTCGGAGATGAAGTCCGCCTCTGGGACCACGCTCAGGGAGCCGCCCTGGTCGGCGTCCAGGATCCGACCGAAGACGGAAGGGCTGTCGAAGCGGGGGGCGCAGAACCAGTCGATCGAGCCCAGCCGGTCGATGAGGGCGGCGCTGTGGAGATCGCCGATGATTCCGTAGTCGCGGATCGGGTGGTAGCGGGCCCTCGGCATCGGCGCCTCCCTGTGGAATGGCTCAACCGGGATGATGGGGCCGCGCGCAAGCCCGCCGCCAGTTCGTCCGGCCGGGCGTCAGGGCGGAGCGGGAGGGATTCGAACCCTCGAAGGGGTTGCCCCCTTACGGCATTTCCAGTGCCGCGCCCTCGACCAACTAGGCGACCGCTCCCGGCGCTCCGAGCGGATTCTATTAGGGCCTTGGCCAGAGGCGACCCGGCACCGCGGCCCACTGCGGGCGGAGAGGGTGGGATTCGAACCCACGGTGGCTTGCACCACACCGCTTTTCGAGAGCGGCACCTTAAACCACTCGGACACCTCTCCCAGGCGGGGATTGTAGGCGCCGGTCAGCCCGCCAGCTCCCGGGCGATGCCGGGGTCGCGACCGCAGCTGGCCGACTGGTGGTCGGGTCACAACCTGCTGTGCATGAGCGCGGCGGACCTGGCTGCCGCCGCGCTGCGGCGGGTCGGCGCCAAGGGCGGCCGGCTGGGCTCCCCATGGGCACCCACGACACATGGGTCGGCGAGCGCGGCCGCTGGGGCGTAGAGAATCGGAACCACATCAGCAGAGATCGTTGGCTAAGCCGGTTGGCGGGTGGGGGTCATCCCGGAGCCGGGCGAAGAACGATCGCAGCAGGGCGCTGGAGTCCGCGGCCAGGCAACCACCTACCACCTGGGGATGGTGGTTGCCGGCAGGATGGCCGAGAACGTCGTAGACCGAGCGAAAAGCGCCCTTGAGGGGGTCGTCGGCGCCGTAGACCAGCCGCTCCAACCGGGCCAGCAGCGCTGCCCCGGCGCACATCGGACAGGGTTCCAGGGTGGTGTAGAGGGTGACCCCAACCAGGCGCCAGGTGCCGAGCCGCCGGGCGGCCCGGCCCAGGACCAGCAGCTCGGCGTGGGCCGAGGAGTCCCCGAGGCGTTCTACTCGGTTGGAGGCCCCCGCCACCACGCGTCCGTGCTGGACCGCCAGTGCCCCAACCGGGACCTCACCGCGGCGACCGGCGGCTCGGGCGAGGCCCAGAGCGCGCGCCATGAAGGCGCGATCCAGGCCGGGGTCAGGGGTGCCTGGAGGCGGGCTGGGCAAGGTGATCCTCGAACTGGGCCGAGCTTGGCCCCGCCTATAATTTGCGCCCTCGCGGTGGCTATAGCTCAGCTGGTTAGAGTGCCAGGTTGTGGCCCTGGAGGTCGAGGGTTCGAGTCCCTCTAGCCACCCCAGCGGGGAGCCCAGAAGGCCTGTGCTATGCTGCCCCGGACCCGGAGCCCAGCTGGAGCCGGCGTGGCCGTGCGGGGCGGGTTCCGTGGTGACTAAGGAGAAGATTCAACCCCTATGCTTCAGGGTGAAGCCAAGGCTGCGGTGATCCAGGATCACCGCCAACACGAGGGCGACACCGGCTCGCCCGAGGTCCAGATCGCGATCTTCAGCGAACGCATCCGTGAGCTCAGCGACCACCTGAAGATCCATCCCCGGGACCATCACACCCGACGCGGCCTGCTCAAGCTGGTGGGGAAGCGCCGGCGCCTGCTCGACTACCTGATGCGGGTCGACATCACCCGCTACCGCGCCCTGATCACCAAGTTGGGGCTGCGTCACTGACAGGAAACGTTTACCGGCGCACCCCTCAGTCACCGAGCGCCGGCGGATCGGCAAGACCGCGGCAACTCCATCCGGGAGCAGCGGCGGCCTCCTCCAAAGTCACCTGGAGCCGGTTGGAGACTGGCGATCGGGGCCGAACTCAGGTTCAGCTCTCATCCCCAATTTCTAACCGCCGCGGCGACGGCGGAGTGGGGCGCTGGCTCTCGGCGGGGGATGCGACCGCGGGGAGAAAAGCGTGGAAAAGACAGTAGTTTCGCGAAACTTCGACGGCTTGGAACTGACCATTGAGACCGGCTGGATGGCCGAGCAGGCCAACGGGGCGGTGATGGTCTCCCAGGGCGAAAGCATGGTCCTGGTCACGGCCACCGCCAGCCGGGCCCCTCGACCGGGGATCGACTTCTTCCCGCTCACCTGCGACTACGAGGAGAAGATGTACGCGGTGGGGCGCATCCCCGGCGCCTTCATGCGCCGCGAGGCGCGACCCTCGGAGGCCGCCACCCTGACCGCGCGGATGATCGACCGGCCGATGCGGCCGCTCTTCCCCAAGGACTTCGGCAACGACGTCCAGATCGTGGCCACCGTGCTCTCGACCGATCAGGTCAACGATCCCGCCATCCTGGCCCTGATCGGGGCCGGGGCGGCCACGGCGATCAGCGACATCCCCCACGACGGGCCGGTGGCGGCGGTGCGCATGGGCCTGCTCGACGGCCGGCTGGTCGAGAATCCGGGCCTGCCCGACCTGGCCCGCAGCGATCTCGACCTGGTGGTGGCCGGCACCAAGGACTCCCTGAACATGGTGGAGGCCGGTGCCCGGGAGGTCAGCGAGGAGGTCCTGGTGGAGGCCCTGGCCCGGGCCCACGAGCGCATCCGCCAGGTGGTCGGCCTGATTGAGGAGCTGGTGGCCAAGGTGGGACGGCCGAACATGGATTACCCCCGGGTGGGGGTGCCCGCCGAGCTCAAGCAGGCGGTCTCCGAGCTGGCCCAGGCGCGGATCGACCAGGTCTTCCACGAGGCCGACAAGGACCGGCGCGAGGCCCAGATCGAGGCGCTCAAACAGGAGGTCTCCCGGGAGCTGGAGCCGCGGTTCCCCGAGCGCGCCGGCGACCTCGGCCGGGCCTTCGAGTCGGTGCTCAAGGCGGCGGTCCGGCGGGCGGTGTTGGAGCAGGGGGTCCGCCCCGACGGCCGCCGCAGCGACGAGATCCGGCCGATCTGGTGCCGGGTCGGGGTCCTGCCCCGGGCCCACGGCAGTGCCGTCTTCACCAGGGGCCAGACCCAGGCCCTCTCGGTGGTCACCCTGGGGACCATGTCCGATCAGCAGAAGCTGGACGGCCTGGGCCTGGACGAGTTCAAGCGCTACCTGCACCACTACAACTTCCCGCCCTTCTCGGTGGGCGAGGCGCGCCCGCTGCGCTCCCCGGGTCGCCGGGAGATCGGCCACGGAGCCCTGGCGGAACGCGCCGTGAAGGTGATGGTGCCGCCGGCGGACGAGTTCCCCTACGTGATCCGGATCGTCAGCGAGATCCTCTCCAGCAACGGCAGCACCTCGATGGCCAGCGTCTGCGGCAGCAGCCTGGCGCTGATGGACGCCGGGGTGCCCCTGGGGGCCCCGGTGGGGGGGATCGCGATGGGGCTGGTGACCGACGAGCAGGACAGCTCCCGCTACGCCATCCTCTCCGACATCCAGGGCGTCGAGGATGCCCTGGGGGACATGGACTTCAAGGTAGCCGGCACCCGGCGGGGAGTGACCGCCCTGCAGATGGACATGAAGGCGCGGGGACTGAGCTCGGAGCTCTTCCGCCGAGCGCTGGAGCAGGCTCGTCAGGGCCGGATGCACATCCTCGACAAGATGGCCGAGGCGCTCCCGGGGCCGCGCTCCGAGCTCTCCACCCACGCCCCCCGGATCACCACCCTGCAGATTCACCCCGACAAGATCCGGGACCTGATCGGCCCGGGCGGCAAGACCATTCGCCGGATCCAGGAGGAGACCGGCTGCCAGATCGACGTCGAGGACGACGGTCGGGTCTTCCTGGCCACGGTGGACGAGCAGGCCATGGAGCGGGCGGTCGCCATGATCCGCGATCTCACCGAGTCGGTGGAGGTCGGGCGGATCTACAAGGGCAAAGTCGTCCGGATCATGCCCTTCGGCGCCTTCGTCGAGATCCTGCCCCGCCAGGACGGCCTGGTCCACATCTCCCAGCTGGCCGACCAGCGGGTGGGCAAGGTCGAGGACGTGGTCAACATCGGCGACGAGATCATGGTCAAGGTGACCGAGATCGACGATCGGGGCCGGGTCAACCTCTCCCGCAAACAGGCGATCCTGGAGCTGGCGGGGAGGGAGGCTGCCGGCAACGGGGCCCAGCCGGGCGGCCCGGCGCCCGGTGCCTGACCCGGTCAGCAGCGCCGACCCCGACGCGCAGCGGCACCTGGACCGGATCGCAGCCGCGGTCCGGTCCTGCACCCGCTGCGGCCTGCACCGCACCCGCACCCAGGGGGTCCCCGGGGTGGGCCCGGCCAGCTCCCGCCTGATGGCGGTGGGCGAGGCCCCCGGCGAGCGCGAGGACCGGGCCGGCGAGCCCTTCGTGGGCGCCGCCGGGCAGCTGCTCAGCCAGCTGCTGGAGGGGATCGGGCTGAGCCGCCGGGACATCTTCATCACCAACGTCCTCAAGTCCCGCCCCCCGGGCAACCGGGATCCGCTGCCCGAGGAGGTCTCGGCCTGTGCCGGCTATCTGGACGCTCAGATCGAGGCGATCCGGCCCCAGGTGATCCTCCTCCTGGGGCGCCACGCCCTACAGCGGCTGCTCCCCGGGGCCCCGGGGATCTCACGCTGCCACGGCCGGGTGCTGCGCCGCGGCGACCGCAGCTACATGCCCAGCTACCACCCGGCGGCGGCGCTCTACAACGGAGGCCTGATGCAGGTGCTCCGGGAGGACTTCCGCAGCCTGCGCCAGCACCTGGACTCGGTGCCGGCGCCAGCCCCCCAGGGTCAGGCGCTGGCACCTGGCGCCGAGCAGCTTGGGCTCTTCTCGGCCTAGCCCGGCCCTAGCCGCCGAGGTCGCCGCCCCACCCCCGGCGGGGGTGATCCGGTTCGTGCCCCTGGGGGGACTGGGGGAGATCGGCAAGAACCTGGCCCTGGTCGAGGTGGGGCCGGACGTGGTGGCGATCGACCTGGGCCTGGCCTTCCCCGAGCGACCCGACACCGGGGTGGACGTGCTGCTCCCCGATCTCCAGTTCCTGCGCAGCCGCCGGGAGCGGCTGCGCGCGGTGCTGCTCACCCACGGCCACGAGGACCACATCGGCGGCTTGCCCTTCTACCTGGAGGAGCTGGGCGTTCCCGTCTACGGCACCCCCATGACCCTGGGCCTGCTGCGCAACAAGCTTCGCCGCCGCGGTTACGCCGGCGCCGCTGACCTACGCTCGGTGGAGCCAGGCGAGCGCTTCGCGGTGGGCGAGCTGGAGGTGGAGCTGGTGCGCCTGACCCACAGCGTCCCCGGCAGCGCCGCGTTGGCGATCCGCTCGTCGGCGGGGCTGATCCTGCACACCGGTGACTTCAAGCTGGACCAGACCCCGGTTGCCGGCCCTCCCCCCGACCTGGGCCGGCTGGCCCGGCTGGGCGAGGAGGGGGTGCGGCTGCTGCTCAGCGACAGCACCAACGCCCTGGTCCCCGGGCTCACCCCCTCCGAGCGTTCGGTACGCCCCGCCCTGCGCCGTGCCCTGGAGGAGGCCCCGGGGCGGGTGACGGTGGTGACCTTTGCCAGCAACCTGGCCCGGATGCGCCAGACCCTGGAGCTGGCCCAGGAGGTGGGCCGACGCTGCTGCCTGGTGGGCTGGAGCATGTTGCGCAACTTCGAGACGGCGATCGGGCTGGGCTACCTCACGGTCCCGCCCGGCCTGCTGGTCCAGCCCCGGGAGCTGGCGGGCATCCCGGGCTCGGGGCTCTGTCTCCTGGCCACCGGCTCCCAGGGCGAGCCCCTGGCCGCTCTCAGCCGGATTGCCCAGGGGGGTCACCCCTTCATCACTCTCAGCCCCGGCGACACCGTGGTCCTGGCCGCCAACCCCATCCCCGGCAACGAGTCCACCGTCTCCGCGATCGTCAACCAGCTGGTGGCCCAACAGGTGAGGGTCCTGAGCGGCAGCCGGGACGGTGTCCACGCCAGCGGCCACGCCTCGCGTGAGGAGCTGCGCCTGGTGCTGGAGCTGCTGCGACCCCAGGGCTTCGTCCCCGTCCACGGCGAGGTGCGCCACCTGGACGCCCACCTGGCGCTGGCGCGCGAGTGTGGCCTGGGCGGGGATCGGGCCTTGCTGGCCGGCAACGGGGACGTGGTCGAGACTGAGGGCCGGGGCCTGCGCCTGGCGGGGCGGGTGCCGGTGGGTGCGGTCGGGATCGACGCCCAGGACAACCGCGGCGAGCGTGCCGCCCAGGGGGTGGGCGCTGGCGGTGCTCGGGCCACCTCCGCCGCCCACCCCGGCTGAGGCCGTCGCCGGTGCCCCGGCCCCGGACTTGGGGAGCGCTATTGGCGCTGGTGCTGCTCGGCTCGGCCGGCGCCGGGGCCGCCTTTCAACTTCGCCGGCCCTTGCCCACGCCGCGGCTGCGGAGCCAGCTGGGCCCGACCCAGCGGGTGGCCGGCCAGCCGCCCCAGCTGACCTGGCCCAGCGCCGGCGAGGCCAGCCTCTACCTGGACGGCTACGGCTGGCTGGGGTCCAGCCCCGAGCAGGGGCCGGTTCCCATCGCCAGCGTCACCAAGATGATGACCGCCCTGGTGGTGCTCCGGGCCCATCCGCTGGCGGCCGGGGCCCCGGGCCCGGATCTGGCTGTTGGTGCCCAGGACCAGCTCACCTACCAGCAGGAGCTGGCGGCGGGCGATTCGGTGGTCCCGGTGGCGGCGGGCCAGCCGATCACCGAGGAGCAGGCCCTGCAGGGCCTGCTGGTGGCCTCGGGCGACAATCTGGCCCTGCTCCTGGCGGACTGGGTCTCAGGTTCCGAACCCGACTTCGTGGGGAGGATGAACCAGCTCGCCCGCCGGCTGGGCCTGGAGCAGACCCACTTCGCCGACAGCAGCGGCCTGGACCCGGGCAGCTCCAGCTCCGCCCGTGATCTGATCACCCTGGCTCGGGCGGCCCTGGAGCTGCCCGCCTTCGCCGCCGTCGTGCGCCTGCCCAGCGAGAGCCTGCCCCTGGGCGGGGTGCGGGCCAATTACAACCCGATCCTGGGTCAGGACGGGGTGGTGGGGGTGAAGACCGGCTGGACCTCGGCGGCGCTGGGCTGCCTGGTTTTCGCCGCCCGGGTGGGGGTGGCGGGGCGGCCCGCCACCCTGGTGGGCGCCGTGCTCGGCCAGCCCGGGGGGCCGTCCTCCGGCCTGGCGGCGGCGGGCACCGTGGCGCTGGCGCTCCTGGCCCAGGCTGAGGCCCACCTGACCCTGGTCCGGGTGCCCGGCGCGGGAAGCCGGGTGGGCCGGATGGCTGTCCCCTGGCACCGCGCGCTCGGGGTGCTGGTCGGTCAGCCCCTGCGCCTGGTCGTCCCGGGGGGGGCGATCCTGGCGCTGCGGCTGCGCTTTAGGCCGGGGCCGGCGCCCTGGGGACGGGACCAGTCACTGGGCCAGCTGCAGCTCCGCTCCGGGGCGATGGTCCTCGGGGAACGGCGGCTGCAGCTCGGGCGCCGTGTAGCTGGCCCCTCCTGGGAATGGCGCCTGCTCCACTTCTGAGGTCCGGTGGGGGCGCGGCGCCGCTGCTAGACTGCGGCCGACGGGTGGCGACCCGACTCTCACTTCATCCAACCCCACCCCGAGGCGAAGCCCCAGACAGATGGCGACCACCAAGCGGCGCAGCCGCGCCCGGCCGCGCTCGGGCCTGCGCCGCGCCCCCGTTGCCCGCGGCTCCGTCTCCACCACCCCCGGGATCCGGCTCAACGCCAGCCAGCGCCGGGAGCTGGCGGGGATCGCGTCCCTGGCCCTGGGGGTGATCTGGCTGATCCTGCTGGCGTTTCCCCAGGCGCAACTGGCGGCCGACTTCGCCCACGGCGTTTTCGCCGCCGTGGGGGTGGGCGGCTGGTTTGTCGGCCTGGCCCTGGCCGGGGGCGGGGTGGGCATGCTCGCTGCCAAAGACGCCCAGCGGGGCGAGGGCCAGGTGGTGCTGGCGCTGATCCTGTCGGCGGTGGCGGCGATCTCGATGGCGGCGGTGGTCCGGACCGGCAGTGGCGGCGCTCTGGGCCGGGCGATCGGCCCCCACCTGGCCCTCTGGATCGGTGCCCCGGCCACCCTGGTGGCGCTGGCGGCCGTGGCCCTGGCTGGACTGGTCGTCGGCTTGGAGCTGATGCCCTCGCGGCTCTCGGTGCTGCTGGCCAGTGGCCTGTCGACCGTGGGCCGAGGCCTTCTCGCCCCCAGCCGCTCGGCCTCGGCCCAGATGCCCAGCGCCCGGGCGCCACAACCGGTGCCGCTGCCCGGTCCCGTGCTTCCCGAGGAGCTGGAGGGCTCCGCCGCCGATGAGGGGGGGGTCGGCGCCCCCGAGCCCTTCCAGCGGATCTTCGAGGGTCTGGAGGAACTGGAGACCGAGCCCGCCCCACCCCGAGGGGAGGTGGTGCAGGTGGCGGGCAGCGCGACTCCGGGCCCGGAGGCCGCGGAGTCCGCCGCGGAGGAGGCCGACGAGCTCGAGGAGGCGGAGCCGGCCTGGGTGCTGCCCAGCCTCGATCTGCTCGACTCCGCCCAGGGCAAGCGGGAGCGCCTGCGCGACGAGATCCGCAGCCGGATCCGGACCATCGAGTCCACCCTGGGCAACTTCGGCGTCCAGTGCAAGGTGATGGGGGTCAACGCCGGGCCCACCGTCACCCAGTACGAGCTTCAGCCCGCGCCAGGGGTGCCGGTGCGCAAGGTGCTGGCCTACCAGCCCGACCTGTCGATGGCCCTGGCGGCGCCGATCCGGATCCAGGCCCCGATCCCGGGCAAGTCGGCGATCGGCATCGAGGTGCCCAACAAGGCGGCCCAGCTGGTGACCCTCAAGGAGGTCGTCCAGGCGCCCAGCTTCAACGGTTTCAAGAGCCGGCTAGCGGTGGCCCTGGGGGCCGACGTCAGCGGCCACCCGGTGCTCGGCGACCTGGCCGGGATGCCGCACCTGCTGATCGCTGGCACCACCGGCTCGGGCAAGAGCGTCTGCATCAACGCGGTCCTGGCCGGGCTCTTGCTCCAGTCCACCCCCAAGGACCTGCGCCTGATCCTGGTCGATCCCAAGCGGGTCGAGCTGAGCACCTTCTCCGGCCTGCCCCACCTGCTGGTCCCGGTGGTGGTGGACTCGGAACCGGCGGTGGCGGCGCTGCGCTGGTCGGTGCTGGAGATGGAACAGCGCTACAAGCTCTTCGCCGGCCACGGTGCCCGCAACATCACCAACTTCAACGACCGCGCCGCCCACCTGGGGCTCCGACCCCTGCCCAAGATCGTGATCGTGATCGACGAGCTCGCCGACCTGATGATGGTGGCCGCCAACGAGATCGAGGACCTGATCTGCCGCATCGCCCAGCTGGCCCGGGCGGTGGGCATCCATCTGATCGTCGCCACCCAGCGACCCTCGGCGGACATCATCACCGGCCTGATCAAGGCCAACATCCCCTCCCGGATCGCCTTCGCCGTCAGCAGCGGGGTGGACTCCCGGGTGATCCTCGACGAGATGGGGGCGGAGAAGCTCCTGGGGCGCGGCGACATGCTCTACCTGCCCATCGATGCCGGCAGGGCCGCCCGGCTCCAGGGGGCCTACGTCTCCGACCGGGAACTCGACCAGCTGATTGGCTGGTGGAAGGCGCAGGGGCGGCCCCAGTACCAGGAGGAGATCCTCCAGGCGACGGCGCTGACCCCGGCGAGGGGCGGAGACGCCCTGCAGCGCGACCCCCTCTTCGAGCGGGCCGGTCGGATCGTGATCGGCGAGCAGCGAGGGGCGGCCTCCCTGCTCCAGCGCAAGCTCAAGGTCGGCTACACCCGGGCCGCCCGGCTGATCGACCAGCTCTCCGAGGCCCGGGTGGTCGGGCCCTACGAGGGCAGCAAGTCCCGCGAGGTGCTGATGAACCTGGCCGAGCTGGAGCAGCTGCTCGACGCCAGCGACGAGGAGGAGTAGCCGCTACGCTTGGCCGGTGGCCAGCAGCGAGCATTCCTTCGACCTGGTCTCGGACTTCGACCGCCAGGAGCTGGTCAACGCCGTCGATCAGGCCCGACGCGAAATCGCCACCCGCTACGACTTCAAGGACGTGGTCGCCGAGCTCGACCTCAACGACAAGGAGCTGGTGATCCTGGCCGCCTCCGAGTCCCGGGCAGACGCGGTGCTGGACGTGCTCAAGGGCAAGCTGGTGCGGCGCCAGCTCTCGCTCAAGATCCTCGACCCGGGCAAGCCCGAAGCGGCCTCCCGGGGCAACGTTCGCCAGGTGGTGGCCCTGCGGAAGGGAATCGACGAGGACACCGCCCGGGACCTGAGCCGGCGCATCAAGGCCGGCCACGCCAAGGTCCAGGTCCGGATCCAGGGGCTGGAGCTGCGGGTGGTGAGCAAGGACAAGGACACGCTCCAGGAAGTGATCCGCGAGCTGCGCGAGCTGGATCTGCCGGTGCCCCTCCAGTTCACCAACTACCGGTGACCCCGGGCGGGCCCGGCCCGCGGCGCTGAGGCCCGCGGGTCGGGGCCGGCGGGGTCGAGGATGGACGGGCGGACGGTGAGGCGGGCCCCGACCGATGCACCGGCGCCGGAGGCGGCCCCCCGGCAGCCGCTCCCGGAGTCCGCGGCGGGTTGGCGGAGCTCCGCCAACCTGATCACCCTCAGCCGGCTGGGGCTGGTCCCGGTGATCCTCTTCTGCCTGGAGGCGGGGTTTGCCTACAGCCACCTCCTGGCGGCCGGGCTGTTCGCCCTGGGCGCGGCCACCGACAGCCTGGACGGGATGGTCGCCCGCCGCCGCCACCAGGTGAGCAGCCTGGGGATCTTCCTCGACCCGCTCGCCGACAAGCTGCTGCTGGCGGCGATGCTCTTCCCCCTGGTCGGCGAGGGGGTGCTGCCCGCCTGGGCCGGTTTCCTCATCGTGTCCCGCGAGGTGGCGGTGGTGATCCTTCGGACCCGGGGGCGGAGCTCGGGCCTCGCCATCAGCGCCACCAACCTGGCCAAGCTCAAGACCCTGAGCCAGGACCTGATGGTGGTGGTCCTGGTGCTGCAGACCCCCTACTCGCAGCTGGGCCGGGCCGCGGGCTGGCTGGTGGCGCTGGCGATCGTCTTCACCGTGCTCAGCGGCGCCAACTACTTCTGGCGCTTTCGCGAGCTGCTGGGGCTGCGATGAGGCGGGAGCGCCTAAGCGACCTGGAGCTGGCCTTCCCGGCCGCCCGCCGGGTACTGGCGCTCGCCTCCCGGCTGCGCCCGGTCCCCACCCTGGCCGTGGCCGAGTCCTGCACCGGGGGACTCCTGGGCGCGGCCCTCACCGCCGTCCCCGGCAGCTCCCGCGTCTTTCTGGGCGGAGTCATCGCCTACTCCAACCACGCCAAGGTGGAGCAGCTGGGAGTGCCGCCCACCATCCTCCGTCGCCACGGCGCCGCCAGCCACCAGACCGCCCGGGCCATGGCCGAGGGGGTGAGCCGGCGCTTCGGCAGCGTCCTCGGGGTGGGCGTGACCGGGGTGGCCGGGCCAGGCGGATCGGAGTCGCGGCGCGCGGGCCTGGTGCACGTGGTGGTGGCGGGGCCGGAGCTGGCCCTGGGCCGCCGCCTCAGTCGCGACCTGGGCCGACACCTGAACCGCAGCCGTGCCGTCGAGACCGCCCTGGAGCTGCTCCTCGAGGCCCTGGGAGGGACTTACGGCGCCTGGCCGGAACTCTTCGAGGGACTTTGATTGGCGGGGCTCCACCCGCTACAATGGGCGAACAAGCGTTCCCGCCCGGTGGGCCCGATCCAGCATTCTCGAACTCTTCATGCCAGCCACGATTCAGCGGAGGTCCAGACCCATGAGCGCTACACTCGAATTGGCGGGGCGCGTCAGCGGCCCGGCAGGCCGTGAGGGCAAGGAGCTTGCGCGCGTGACCACTGAGAAGGAGCGAGCCCTGGAGGCCGCCCTCAACCAGATCGAGCGCAGCTATGGCAAGGGCGCGATCATGCGCCTGGGGGAGAGCGCTGGCAATCGCGGGCTGGAGGTGATCTCCACCGGAGCCCTCACCCTCGACCTGGCTCTGGGGGTGGGCGGGATCCCCAGGGGCCGAATCGTGGAAATCTTCGGCCCCGAGTCCTCGGGCAAGACCAGCCTCAGCCTGCACATCGTCGCCGAAGCCCAACGGGCGGGCGGCGTGGCCGCCTTCGTCGACGCCGAGCACGCCCTGGACCCGGGCTACGCCAGCCGGATCGGGGTCAACACCCAAGAGTTGCTCATCGCCCAGCCAGACACCGGCGAGCAGGCCCTGGAGATCGTCGAGGTACTGGTCCGCAGCCAGGCGGTGGACGTGGTGGTGGTGGACTCGGTGGCGGCGCTGGTGCCCAAGGCGGAGATCGACGGCGAGATGGGCGACACCCACGTCGGCCTCCAGGCCCGGCTCATGTCCCAGGCGATGCGCAAGCTGACCGGGGCCATCAGCCGCTCCAACTGCATCGTCATCTTCATCAACCAGCTCCGGGAGAAGGTGGGGGTGATGTTCGGCAATCCCGAGGTAACCTCGGGAGGGCGGGCGCTCAAGTTTTACGCCTCCATCCGCCTGGACATCCGCAAGATCGACACCCTCAAGCAGGGGATGGACTCGGTCGGCAGCCGGGTCCGGGTTCGCGTGGTCAAGAACAAAGTGGCGGCGCCTTTCCGGGCGGCCGAGCTCGACCTGCTCTACAACGAAGGCATCTCCTATGCCGGCAGCGTCCTGGACGGGGCGCTGGAGGCCGGGGTGGTGGAGAAGAGTGGCGCCTGGTTCAGCTATGGGGACATGCGCCTGGGCCAGGGACGGGACAACGTCCGCGACCTTCTGCGTGGCAACCAGGAGCTGATTTCTGAGATCGCCAATAAGGTTCGCCAGGCGGTGATCGGCGAGCCTGTGGAGGATACCGCGACCGAGGCCGCGATCGAGGAGCCGGTGGCCGCCAGCGGTACCTGAGCGCCCCCGAGCCCAACCGGCGCCGTCGGCTCCGAGCCCGGCGCCGGTTAGGCCGGCGTTAGAATCCACTCGATTGAATTTTCCTCTCCGCCCTGCGGGGCGGGGATGAGCCGGGGGAGGGCCTGGTCCTCCCTCGCGCGGCGCTGTGAGGATCTGGGCCATGGGTCAGTTGCTGGTCGCCTTGGTGGTGATCCTGGCGCTACTGGCCTTGGCGGGTCTCGGCTTCGGCCTGATGGCCTCGCAGCGGCGCCGCCGCGAAGGTCTGGATCTGCAGACCGCCCGGGGCGACGTCGACTCCCAGCGCAAGGCGATCGAGCTCGAGGCCAAGGAGCAGGTGCTGCGGCTACGCAGCGAGCTGGAGGAGGAGCTTCGCGAGCGCCGGGCGGAGGTGGCCCGCTTGGAGCAGCGGGCTTCCCAGCGCGAGGAGCAGCTCGACCGGCAGCAGCAAGACCTGCTCACCCGGGTGGAGCAGCTCGGAAACGAGCGCCTCCAGCTGGAGCAGGCTCGCGCCGAGACGGCGACCCTGCGCCAGGCCGGGGAGGCGGAGCTGGAGCGGGTGGCGGGGCTGACCAGGGATCAGGGCCGCCAGGAGCTGCTCGCCACCCTGGAGCGGGAGCTCTTAGCCGAGCGGGCGGAGACGGTCCGCCGGGCGGTGGCGGACGCCAAGGCGGAGGCGGACGAGCGCGCCCGCGAGGTGCTGGTGACCAGCATCCAGCGCCACGCCGCCGACCAGACCGGCGAAACCTCGGTCTCGGTGGTGCCGCTCCCCAACGACGAGATCAAGGGTCGGATCATCGGCCGGGAGGGGCGCAACATCCGCGCCCTGGAGGCGGCCCTGGGGGTGGACCTGATCATCGACGACACCCCAGAGACCGTGGTCCTGAGCGGCTTCGACCCGGTCCGCCGGGAGGTGGCCCGGGTCAGCCTGGGCAAGCTGCTCAGCGACGGCCGCATCCACCCCACCCGCATCGAGGAGGTGGTGGCCAAGTCCCGGGAGGAGGTGGCCGGCCGGCTGATGGAGGAGGGCCAGCAGGCCCTGCTTGAGCTCGGCCTCCAGGGAGTCCACCCCGAGCTGGTGCGCCTGGTCGGGGTGCTGCGCTTCCGCTACAGCTACGGCCAGAACGTCCTGGCCCACGTCAAGGAGGTCGCCTACCTGTCGGGGATGATCGCCGCCGAGATCGGTGCCGACGAGCGCCTGGCCAAGGAGGCGGGGATGTTTCACGACATTGGCAAGGCGGTCGACCACGAGGTCGAGGGCTCCCACGCCATCATCGGCGGCGAGATCCTGAGGCGGCTGGGGAGGCACCCCGCCGTGATCGGCGCCGTCCAGTGCCACCACTACGACATCGAGCCCACCACGGTGCTCTCCTTCGTGATCCTGAGCGCCGACGCCATCTCCGCCTCCCGGCCCGGGGCTCGGCGCGAGACCCTGGCCAGCTACATCAAGCGGCTGGAGAAGCTGGAGGAGATCGCCAACGGCTTCGAGGGGGTGGAGCGCTCCTTCGCCATCCAGGCCGGCCGGGAGGTTCGGATCATGGTCAAGCCAGAACGGGTCAACGACGATGCCGCGGTCCTCCTGGCCCGAGACATCGCCCGCCGGATCGAGGGCGAGATGAGCTACCCCGGAACCATCAAGGTGACGGTGGTCCGCGAGACCCGCTCGGTGGACTACGCCAAGTAGCTCAGAGCCCGACGTCGGGGCTGGGCTGTCCCGAAGTTGTCACAAGCGTGCCGCAATGACTGCGAAGTGGCCCTGAAGTCACTACCGCCGGGCTAGACTGCCCTGGTCCGTTGGAAGGGACGCGCATGGTGAGGGCAACTCTTGGCGACTGAGGCCCGCAACCCGTGGCCGGGGCGCTCCGATCGGCATCAGCGTCCCTCCCGGGGACCCGGAAGCACTGAGCGGCGGCCGGTCTGGCTCATGACCCGGGCGCGATGAGCACTCGGTCGGCCGCGCGCGACGGGCTGGTCGA
>JBOHUM010000062.1:0-15193 GCA_050734515.1 Candidatus Dormibacteria bacterium | reverse complement strand
CCCGAGGCCCTGGTGGTGGGGGACATCCTCGCCGACCTGGCGGTGGCGATCCGGGGGCCGATCGCCTGGGACAGCGACACCGAGGCTGAGGTCCGGCTCGCCGGGGGCGGCGCCGCGGCCAATTTCGCCGTCCAGCTGGCGGCCCTGAGCGTGTCCACCATCCTGGCCGGGGTGGTGGGCGACGACGCCCTGGGCGCCATCCAGGTTGCCGACCTGGCCGCCCGCGGCGTCCGAGTGCGGGTGCGACGCCGACCCCGGACCGGGACCGGGGTGGTGATCGCCCTGGTGCGCCGGGACGGGCGACGCTCGATGCTCACCAGCCGGGGGGCGAGCGCCCAGCTCCGGCCCGAGGACCTGCCGCGCAGTCTCTTCGCCCGGGGCCGCCATCTCCATCTCTCCGGCTACGTGCTCCTGGGGCGATCCAGCCGGGCGGCGGGGTTGGCGGCCCTGGCCCGGGCCCGCGAGCTGGGGATGACCATCTCGGTGGACGCCAGTTCTCACGGGCCTCTGGGCACCCTGGGTGGCGCCCGCTTCCGGCGCCTCACCGGGGGGGCGGCGGTGCTCTTCTGCAACCAGGCCGAGGCGCTGGCCCTGAGCGGGGCGGGCAGCTGGCGGGGGGCTCTGCGGACGCTGGCTGCCGAGTATCCCGAGGTGGTGCTCAAGCGCGGCCGCCTGGGCGCGGTCTGGGCCTCGGACCGTACCAGGATCGCCCTCCCCAGCGCCGGCTCCGGGGCCCGGGACACCACCGGGGCGGGGGACGCCTTCGATGCCGCCTGGCTGGCGGGCTGGCTGCGGGGCCGGGAGCGCGAGCCGCTCCTGCGCCAGGCGCTGGAGCGGGCGGCCCTGGCCGTCACCTGGGCCGGGGGCCGGCCGCTCGATCCCCGGGCGTGGCGGCGGGCCCCGCCCGGCGCCGGGGGCATAATCCGGGCATCGTGAGCACCCTGGCCCGGAGCCCGTTGGCCTGGCAGGCGGTGGATCAGGTGGCCGCCGAGGCCCGGGCGGCGATGCTCGCCACCCGCTCGGTCAAGCGCGACTCCAAGCTGCGCGCCCTCGACCTGGCCATCCGCTGCATCGACCTCACCACCCTGGAGGGGGCCGACACTGCCGGCAAGATCGACATCCTTTGCGCCAAGGCGGTCCGCCCCGACCCCGCGGACCCCGGGATCCCCTCGGTGGCGGCGGTGTGCCTCTACCCCAACTTCGCCGAGCAGGCGGCGCGGCGCCTGCGCGGCAGCGGCGTCCGGGTGGCGGCGGTGGCGACGGCCTTCCCCAGCGGCCAGGCGCCGCTGGCGGTCAAGGTCAGCGAGGCCCGGGAGACCGCCCGCTGGAGCGACGAGGTCGACATGGTCATCGACCGCGGCGCCTTCCTGGCCGGCGACTACCGCCGGGTCGGCGCCGAGATCGAGGCGGTCAAGGCGGCGGTCGGCCAGCGCCTGCTCAAGGTGATCCTGGAGACCGGCGAGCTGGCCACCCTGGAAAACGTCCGTCGGGCCAGTCTGCTGGCGATGGAGGCCGGGGCCGACTTCATCAAGACCTCGACCGGCAAGGTGCAGCCCGCCGCCACCCTGCCCGGGGCGCTGGTGATGATGGAGGCCATCCGCGACTACGCCTGGGCCACCGGCAGGGAGGTCGGACTCAAGGCCGCCGGTGGCATCCGCACCTCCCGCCAGGCGATCACCTACCTGGTGACCCTCTCCGAGACGCTGGGCGACCAGTGGCTCAGTCCCAGCCGCTTCCGGCTCGGAGCCTCGTCCCTGCTCAACGACATCCTCATGCAGATTGCCAAGGAGCGCAGTGGTGACTACCAGTCCCCCGACGACTTCGGCGAGGCCTGAGGCCCGCCCACCTCGAGGCGGCAGCGGGGCCACGCCCCCGCCGCTGGGCCCGGGCGTGGCCTTTGACTACGCCCCGGCTCCGGAGGCGACCGACCACGTGCGCATCCGGGACCGCTATGAGCTCTTCATCGCCGGGCGCTTCCAACCACCCGCCGCCGGCAGCTACCGTCTCAGCGTCAATCCCGCCACCGAGGTCGGGCTGGCCGAGGTGGCCGAGGCCGGCCCGGACGACCTCGATCGGGCGGTGACCGCGGCGCAGGAGGCGTTCCCTCGCTGGTCGCGGCTGCCGGGGTCGGTCCGGGGGCGCTACCTCTTCCGGTTGGCGCGGCTGGTGCAGGAGCGCTCCCGGGAGCTGGCGGTGGTGGAGAGTCTGGACGGCGGCAAGCCGATCCGGGAGTCGCGCGACGTTGACATCCCCCTGGTGGCCCAGCACTTCTTCTACCACGCCGGCTGGGCGGATAAGCTCGCCTTCGCCTTCCCGGGTGCCCGCCCCCGTCCCCTGGGGGTGGCGGGCCAGGTCATCCCCTGGAACTTTCCGCTGCTGATGCTGGCCTGGAAGATCGCTCCCGCCCTGGCCACCGGCAACACGGTGGTGCTCAAGCCGGCTGAGACCACCCCCCTCACCGCCCTCCTTTTCGCCGAGCTCTGCCAGCAGGCCGAGCTGCCCCCGGGGGTGGTCAACATCGTCACTGGCGACGGCCAGGTGGGGGCCCGGCTGGTCCGGCACCCGGGCGTGGCCAAGGTGGCCTTCACCGGCTCCACCGCGGTGGGCAAGGAGATCCAGCGCGCCCTGGCGGGGTCAGGCAAGCACCTCTCCCTGGAACTGGGGGGCAAGGCTGCCCACGTGATCTTCGACGACGCCCCCCTGGACCAGGCGGTGGAGGGGGTCATCAACGGCATCTACTTCAACCAGGGCCACGTCTGCTGCGCCGGCAGCCGGCTTTTGGTCCAGGAGTCGATCGCCGAGCCCCTGCTCCGGCGGCTGACCCGGCGGCTGGAGCGGCTGCGGGTGGGGGATCCCCTGGACAAGAACACCGACGTGGGGGCGATCAACTCCCGGGCCCAGCTGGAGCGGATCGAGGCCCTGGTGGCCAGCGGGGTGGAGGAGGGGGCCAAGCTCTACCAGTCCCACTGCCAGCTCCCCGGGCGGGGCTTCTGGTTCCGGCCCACCCTCTTCACCGAGGTCACCCCCGCCCACCGCATCGCCCGCGAGGAGATCTTCGGCCCGGTTCTGGCGGTCCTCACCTTCCGGACCCCCCAGGAGGCGGTGGAGCGTGCCAACAACACCCGCTACGGGCTCTCCGCCGGGGTCTGGACTAACAGCGGCGCCCGGATCCTCTGGATGTCGGCGCGGATGCGGGCCGGGGTGGTCTGGGCCAACACCTTCAACCAGTTCGACCCCGCCGCGCCGTTCGGCGGCTTCCGGGAGTCCGGCTTCGGCCGAGAGGGCGGGCGGCAGGGCTTGAGCCAGTACCTGGAGCTGACCTGATGGCGAGGCCAGTGGCCAAGACCTACAAGCTCCTCATCGCTGGCGCCTTCGTGCGCTCCGAATCCGGCCGCAGCTACCCCACCCCGGCCGGGATCAACGTTCCCCGCGCCTCGCGCAAGGACCTGCGCGAGGCGGTGCGGGTGGCGCGGGCGGCCCTGCCCGGTTGGTCCGGCCGGACCGCCTACAACCGTGGGCAGGTCCTCTACCGGGTGGCCGAGGTGCTCTCCGGGCGCAGCCTCGAGTTCGCGCGTGCGCTGGGTGGGGGCCGAGCCGGGGCGCGCCAGGTGGCGGCCGCGATCGACCACCTGGTCTTCTACGCCGGCTGCGCCGACAAGCTGGCCCAGCTGGGCGGGAGCGTCAACCAGGTCGCCGGACCCTACTTCAACTTCACCATCCCCGAGCCGGTCGGGGTGGTGGCGGTGGTCGCCCCCGGACGGCCCGCCCTGCTGCCCCTGGCCGCCCACCTGGCCGCCAGCCTCTGCGGTGGCAACGTTGCCATCGGCCTGGTCTCCGAGGAGGATCCGGTCCCGGGCCTGCTCCTGGGCGAGGCCCTGGCCAGCGGCGACCTCCCGCCAGGGAGCGTGGCCCTGCTCAGCGGTAACCGCACCGAGCTGCTGCCCTGGCTGGGCTCTCACCGCGACCTCGACCTGGTGGACGCCCTGGGCTGCACCGCCGACCAGGCCCGGGAGCTGCAGGTCCGCGCCGCCGCCAGCGTCAAGCGTGTGCTCCTGGCCGATCAGGTCGGCCCAGCCCCCAGCCCCCGTCTGGCGCTGCAGAGCCTGGAGCTGAAGACCGTCTGGCACCCGGTCGGCGTCTGAGCTTCTGGTGAACCCCAGTCGGCTCCTGGCCTTCAGCCTGGTCGCCTTCCTGCTGATCGTGGTCCCCGGGCCCAGTGTCCTCTTCATCATCGGCCGGGCGATCTCCGTCGGCCGCGGCGCCGCTCTGCTCACCGTGGTCGGCAACGCCGCCGGCGAGCTCATCCAGCTGCTGGCGCTGGCGGTCGGCGTGGGGGCAGTGGTGGCGGCCTCGATGCTCGCCTTCACCGTGATCAAGCTCTTGGGCGCGGTCTACCTGCTGTACCTGGGGGTCGCTACCATCCGAGCCCGCCATCGCCGCGAGCCGGTGCCGTCCCGGGCTCTGGCCGCAGACCACCGCCGCGTGCTCCGCCAGGGGATGCTGGTGGGGCTCACCAATCCCAAGTCGATGGTCTTCTTCGCCGCGGTCCTGCCCCAATTCGTCGACCGCAGCCTGGGCCGAGTCCCACTGCAGCTGCTGGCCCTGGGCCTGGTGTGGCTGGGCATTGCCCTGATCTCGGACAGCGCCTGGGCCCTGCTGGCGGGTCGAGTCCGGGACTGGTTCGCGCGCTCGCCCGCCCGGGCGGCCCGGGTGCGCGCCGGGGGCGGGGTGATCATGGTCGGGCTGGGCCTGGGCCTGGCACTCACCTCCCGCACCGGCGCGGCCTGACCGCCGCTCCGGCCACCCCCATTGGGGAATGCGGCGGGCGCGTGGATTGAACGCTGGCGTGCCCACCACCGTATCCCCGACATGCAGCCCCGCGGCACTCGCCCATGAGCCAACGTGGCCAGGCCGTCGCGGGCCCGCGTGCCCATCTCCAGCCCAGGCTCCGCCGGCTACGGCCTGATCGCCGCCCCACCCCAGGAGGATTTGCCATGAGGATTCGCAGGCACCCCGAGCGGCTCCGCTCCCTGATCTGGTCGGCACCGGCCCTGGCCCTGCTGATCGCCGGCTGCGGGGCGGCGGCCCCCAAGCCCCCCAGCTCCAGCCCGACGCCCCCTGCCAGCGCGGCGGGCGTGACCATCAAGCTGGCCCGGGTCGGCGGCCTGGGCCAGGTCCTGGTCAACTCCCAGGGGCGCACCCTCTACACGCTCAGCTCCGAGCATGGCGGCCAGCTCACCTGCACCGTCTCCAGTGGCTGTCTGCAGTACTGGCCCGAGCTCGATCTGGCCAGTGGCGCCAGCAGCGCCCACGTCGGCGGCGGGGTCAGCACCGCCATGCTGGGCACCGTGGCCGGTGCCAATCAGGGACGGCTGGTCACGTATGGTGGCTGGCCGCTCTACACCTACTCGGGTGACTCCGCTCCGGGCCAGAGCAAGGGCGAGGGGCTCAAGAGCTTTGGCGGCACCTGGTGGGCGGTCGGGGCCTCGGGCCTGCCGGTCAAGGCGTCCGGGGCTGCGAGCACGCCCACGCCCAGTTCGGGAGGTTACAGCTACTGAGTTTCACCCGGCGGTTTGGGCGCGAGGGCAGGGGCAGTCGCTCCCCGAAGGCCCCACCCTCGGTCCCGGGCCGCGGCGCTGCCCCCACCCTGTCCTCGGAGGGCGGGTCTACAGTGACCGGGTGAGCGGTGGTGTCGGAATCCGGTTGGAGACCGCTCGGGACCGACCCGAGGAAGCCGATCTGGGTGCGGCCTTCTCGCGCCATCGCTCAGAGCTGCTTGGCTACGCCCGGCGCCGGTTGGCCGACCCCGACCTGGCCGAGGAGGCGGTCCAGGAGACCTTTGTGCGCGCGCTGCGCGCCCGTGACCGCTTCGACCCCGACCGGGGCCGGGTCCGGGCCTGGCTCTTCGCCATCGAGCGCCGGGTGCTGGTGGACCTCGCCCGGGCGCGCCAGTCCCATGCCACCAGCGAGCTGGGTGCGGTCGAACCTGTGCAAGAGGATTCCGCCGAGTCCCTGCTCCAGGCCTGGCAGGTGGAGGCGGCGCTGGCCCAGCTCACCCAAGAGCACCGCCAGGTGATCGTCGAGATCTACTACCGAGGACGCTCGGCCCACGAGCTGGCGGGCCGGCTCAAGCTTGCCGAGGGAACGGTGCGCAGCCGCCTCTACTACGGCCTCCGCCAGTTGCGCGCCCAGCTCGAGGCCCGGGGGTGGGAGCCGTGACCGAGGCCTGCGCCGGCTGGCAGGGGCAGCTGGCCCTGGCCGCCGTGGAGCGCCTGCCTGACCCTGAGCATGGCCTGCTCACCGAGCACCTGCTGCGGTGCGAGGGCTGTCGCCAGGAGCTGGGGCGGCTGCGCCAGACCGCTGGGGCCCTGGCTCTGGTCGAGCCGGGCCGGGTGGCGGCCAGGTTCGGCGAAGCTGGTCCGGGAGCGCTTCCGCGCTCGACCGCCCGGAGATGGTGGGCGCGCCCCCGGCTCCTGGCGCCGGCGGCGGCCCTGCTCGCCGGGCTGGCCGCGGTGGCCCTAATCCTGATCATGGCTCCCGGCCGGGGGGGCCAGGCAATCACCCTGAGCGGCAGCCCAGGGGTGGCGGCCCGGGCGCAGCTCACCCTCGAGCCCTGGGGCACCGACGTGGTCCTCGACGTGGACGGCCAGCGTCCCGGCGAGGTTTTCGCCGTCTCCATGCAGTCCTCCTACGGGCAGGTCTGGCAGGTGGGGAGCTATCGCGCCACCGCGGGCACGGTGGTGGTCCACCTCAGCTGCGCTCTCGCCACCGGGCAGATCACCCGGCTCAAGGTGTCCGACCCCAGGGGAAGGGTGGTGCTGGCCGCCCGGGTCAGCTGAGGGAGGGCGAGCTCAGATCCGCTCGGGGTACTCGGGGAAGTAGTCCTCGATCTGACTCAGCTGAAAGGAGGCCAGGATCGCTCCCGGAGGCTCGCGCTCCAGCAGGAATCGGAAGCTGGCCTCCACCAGCTCGGTCACCGACCGTCCACCACCGTAGCGCTCCAACTCCTGGGGGCTGACCCGCACCACGTGCCGAGACCGTCCCCGGGCGTCTTCCACCGCCACGTCGCAGCTCCAGCCCGGCGGGTCGGCTCGAGCGGTGACCGTGATCATGGAGTCAGCCACCCCGTGGAGCTGCGGTCCTACTGCGTCGCCAGCTTGAGCCGGTCCCGCAGGCGCTGGATCACCGCCCGGTCGCCGGTCATCTCCACAGCGGTGTCGGGAGCCCGGCCCCAGAGCCAGAGCATCACCTCCGCCGGGTCTCCGGAGACCTGGCCCTCGACCGCACCCGGTCGGGAGGAGACCTCGACCCGCTGCTGGTGCTGGTCCACCCGCCACCAGCCGCTGGCAGCCCTGACTCCCACCGCCTCGTCCAGGGGCCGCTCGAAGGGCTCGTCGGACCAGTCCCCGGCCAGGCAGACCTGCAGCACCTCGTCGATGCCGTCCACTGCCAGGGAGGGATCGACCCGGCTGGGCTGAGCAACCGCCTGCTCGACATCGACCCGGTGGACCACGGTCTCGTGGGCCATCCGCCTCCCCCAGAAGCCCACCGACTGGTCCGCTGGGAACCAGGTGTACGACGCAGCCTCAGGACCGCGGGCCCGGAGCAGCTCCAGCAGCCGTCCCCGGGCGTCGGCCATCCACTCCACCGGGTCCCGATCGGCGGGCCACGCGGGGGGCCAGGGGTCAGGCTGCCGGCCACGCTCGGTGCAAGCGATCTTGTGCTCGTAGACCTCGGCCAGGTGGGAGACGACCTCGCGAACATTCCATCCCGGACAGGCGGGAACGGGGCGGGTCAAGTTCGCTGGGGCCAGGTCGGCCACCCGGTCAGCGTCGGCGTCGACGTGGTCGAGGTAGGACTGGAAGTCCACGGCGTCAGGATAGGCCAGCCCCGGAGCCGACAGCGGCACGGTTGGGGGAGCGGTCGCACGCGCTGTTTCAGCGGTGGGGGATCAGTTCCTCGATTCGCTGCCTTGTCGACTGGCTGAGGCGGCCCATCACCTCGACCGCCTTGAGGTTCTCCTCCAGCTGCTCCACGCTGGTGGCCCCGGTGATGACCGTCGACACCTGGGGGTTGCCGGCACACCAGGCGATGGCGAGTTGGGCCAACGTGCAGCCCAACTCCTGGGCGATCCCGTTCAGGCGCTGCACGGCGGCGTTGGCTTCGGGGTTGGTCATGTCCTCCCGAAGCCATTCATACCCGGCCAGCCCGCCGCGAGAGCCCTCCGGGATCCCGCGCAGGTACTTCCCGGTCAGCAGTCCCGAGGCCAAGGGGCTCCAGGTGGTGAGCCCGATGCCGAACTCCTCGTAGAGAGGCTGGTACTCCCGCTCCACCCGGTCGCGCGCAAAGAGGTTGTACTCGGGCTGCTCCACCACCGGCTTGCGCAGGTGGTGGCGGTCGGCGATCTCGAAGGCGGCGCGAATCTCCTCTGCGCTCCACTCCGAGGTCCCCCAGTAGAGCGCCTTGCCCCGGGCCACCAGGTCATGCATCGCCCAGACCGTCTCCTCGATCGGGGTCTCGGGGTCGGAGCGATGACAGAAGACCAGGTCGACGAAGTCCAGCCCCAGGCGGTCCAGCGATCCCTCGATCGCCTGCAGCAGGTACTTGCGGTTGAGGGTGTTCTCGGTGTTGGCCCCGGGCTCGATCCCCCAGAAGAACTTGGTCGAGATCACGTAACTTTGTCTTGGCCAGCCCGCCCGCGCCAGGGCCCGGCCCATGATCCGCTCCGATTCGCCGCCGGCATAGACCTCGGCGTTGTCGAAGAAGTTGACGCCCCCCTCCCGGGCTGCCGACATGCAGCGCAGGGCCAGGTCCTCGTCTACCTGGGGGCCGAAGCTGACCCACGATCCGAGCGACAGAAGGCTGACCTTGAGGCCGGAGCGACCCAGCCGGCGGTAGGGCATGTCCATGAGTGACCTCCTCGAGCAGGCGGCGGCACCCACCTCGACGGCGGCGCTGAATATGTGCCACGGCGCCAGGCTGATGGTCCGGCAGTTGTCAATCGTAGCGACGCCCCTTCTGCGGGGGCCCGATTAGATACCAGTCCGGCTCAAGGAATGAGGTCGAGGACCGCCTGGGCCGCGGCTGGGAGCGGGTTGACCAGTCGGTGGAAGGTCCAGATGCCGCGGCGGGCGCTGCTCACCAGTCCGGCGCGCCGCAGGCGGCTCAGATGGTGGCTCACCGTGGGCTGGCTCAGCCCGAAGGCGGCGGTGAAGTCGCAGACGCAGATTGGCGCCGAGGCCGACTTGAACATGTGAAGCATCTGCACCCGGGTGGGGTCGGCCAGCGCCTTGCCAATCTCGGCCAGCTGGCGGGCGCTCGCCTCCGGGAGCGGCCTTGCCACCGGTTCACAGCAGCCTCGAGTCCGAGGGCCTGTAGCCCCTGACACATCCTCCATCGCCTTATTGTAGTGGAATGCATTGACAAACGGCTATCAGTCCCTCTAGAGTACTGATCGACGTACATGGTTGGTTTCTGCGGGGAGCGTGGCCCGGGCAGACCTGCCCCTGGTCGGACGGTCCCGGCGGCTGGCCCTGGGCCGGACCGCCGGAGCGGATTGCAAAACAGGAGGCGTTGACTGGGATGGAGAAGACCTCAGCTTCGAGCGCGCTGGACCCGGACGCAATCCGGGAGCGGGTGCGTCAGCGCTACGCCGCCGCGGCCGAGGCGGTTAGCTCGGGGGGCGACTGCTGCGACGGGCCCTGTGGCTGCGCTGGGCCCGGCCAGCCCGACGACTGCGGGCCGGCCCTCTACCAACTCGACACGCTGGCGGGGATGCCGGACTCCGTGCTGCGCGCCAGCCTGGGCTGCGGCAATCCCACGGCCGTGGCCCAGCTTCAAGAGGGCGAGGTGGTCCTCGACCTGGGCTCTGGTGGCGGGATCGACGTCCTGCTCAGCGCGCGCCGGGTGGGGCCAACGGGCAAGGCGTACGGCTTGGACATGACCGAGGAGATGCTCCAGCTGGCACGGGCCAATGCCGTCCAGGCTGGCGCTGGCAACGCCGAGTTCCTGCACGGCACCATCGAGCAGGTCCCTCTCCCTGACGCCACCGTGGACGTGGTCCTGTCCAACTGCGTCATTAACCTCTCGGTCGACAAGCCGGCCGTCCTTCGCGAGGCGTTTCGCGTACTCAAGCCCGGCGGTCGGCTGGCGGTCAGCGACGTGGTCGCCGAGGACTGGCTGTCTCCCGCGGACCGGGCCGCGCGTGGCAGCTACGTGGGCTGCATCGCGGGCGCCCTGACGAAGGCGGAGTACCGGGCCGGTTTGCGCAAGGCTGGCTTCCGCGAGGTCTCAATCGAGACCACCCATCGGGTGGCGGAGGACATGGACAGCGCCATCATCCGAGCCCGCAAGATCGCCGGTCAGCCCACCTCCTGATCTGAGCTAGCAGCACCCATCCGAGACCGTCCGCCGCCGGGGGTGGGAGAATCGCTGGGACCAGCGCCCGGACGCGTCGAGCGCTGGGTGTGGCCCTCGTAGCTCAGGGGATAGAGCAGCGGTTTCCTAAACCGCGTGTCGGAGGTTCAAGTCCTTCCGGGGGCACCACTTTCTCAGTTCAATACTGACCACCAACGTCTACTTCGGTCTAGGCCTCAGTCCGTCAGTTAGTCCGTCAAATCTGCGACTCAGTCCGTCAGCTTTGCCGTCCGCAGGTTGATCGCCTAACATGTCGTCGTCCGCGAGCTACAGCTTACTTTTCCAGCAATGCTGCGACGGCACCTGGCGCTCTGCAGCAGTCCTCGGTATCTGGGGCAATCCTGTGGCAACGAAGTTCGGCGGGTCGTCTGGAGGGGGTAACCCTCCTGGTGAGTTGGTAGTCGGCTCTTGGCTAGCTATTGCTGCAGGCTGTCTGATGGCTGTCGCGTGCCTGCTTCCGTGGGTGACCGCGCGGAGCCTGCTCGCATCAGTTGACAGGAATACGTTTCAACTGGGAGCGAACCTGGGGTTTAGCCCCGACGGGCTGGCAGGTGTGTTCCTGGGCCTGGTGACTGGTCTATTGGGACTCTGCGGTCTCAACAGATCGGGCATGCCCAAGTGGCTGGCGCAGTCTCCGCTGTGGCCAGCAATCGGAGGCGGCGTGTTCTTGGCAGCAGAGATATCTCCGCTTAACGCCTTGATTGCTCAGGACAATCGGGTTGCCGGCCTGACCGCGTCGCTTGGCGTTGGTGTCTGGGTCTTCGGAGCCGGAACTGCCATCGCGCTGGGGGCCAGTTGGTATATGCACTCCGGGCGAATTGCGGCTGCTGCGCTGGAGACTGGATATGGGTCCACTTTTGGCACCGACGCGTCGACTGGGCCAGCGTCCTTCTCCCCTAATTCCCCGTCCGAATGGAAGCATGTCTCAGACCGTGCAGCTGTCCAGAGCGAGGTCGCAAGGCTGAACGCCGTCGCCTCTGAGGTGAGCTCCGGACTCGATGCCAGGGCTCGCTCCCGAGTTCCCCAATCCGACACGCTCGCCAAGGCGATCCAACGAGTTGAAGTTACGCGTGCCAAGTGGGAAGAGGTGGTGTTCGCTCTGGAGACAGACCATCCTCAGGCTGTTCGGGAAGCGCTCGTCGCCCACTTTCAGTCGCTGAGTGGAGAGCTCGACACGGCCCTGAGGCGCGTGAAGCAGGAGGCGAACTGGCGACCAGCGGATGTCACGGATCGGGAGTCAATGGGAAGGAACCCCGCCGATTGACCTCCGTGAGCACCAGAACCACGTCAATTGTCTACGGGCCCGCTTTGCCTGCTCACCCCGCCTGAGTTACGGCCAACCGTTCTGGCTACCTGCTTGGCTATCAACTGAGCGCCAATCACTAGCTCGCTCAGTAGTGCTCCCTGATATAGGCATACGCTCGATCGAACAGGTCGCCCTGCGGCGGCAACTGGCTGTGACGGAGCACCTCGCGCAACTGGCGGCGGACCTCACGTAGTCGCCGTTGGTCTTCGGTGGGACCCCGCACGCTGACCGTCCCCAGGGGTCCGCTGCCCAGCTCTCTGCTCCCCACTTCTTCAGCGAGAACGGAGGGTTGGCGATCACCACGTTGAAGCGTTCCAATCGGCCCTGGGCGTCGCGGAACTTCGGCTCGCGGAGGGTGTCTCCCCGGAGCACCTTGGCGTCCTCAATGTCGTGCAGGTAAAGATTCATCCGGGCGATAGCCGCGGTGGTCAGGCTAACCTCCTGGCCGTAGAAGCGCATCTGGCGGAGGGAGCCGCCGGACTCGATAACCTCGTTGGCCGCCTCGATGAGCATCCCCCCCGAGCCGCAAGCCGGATCGTAGACCGAGTCGGTGGGCTGGGCCTCGAGCAACCGGGACAGCAGCCGGACCACTGCCCGGGGGGTAAAGAACTCGCCCGCCTTCGCCCCCGACTGGTCGGCGAACTGTTTGAGGAGGTACTCATAGGCCGCCCCAGGACGTCGTTGCCGACACGGCTCGGCGAGAGGTCCATGGAGCCGAAGGTGTCGATGAGGTTGAGCAGGTTGGCCTCGGGCAGCTTCTCCTTGTTCCCCCAATGCACGTCCCCAAAGATGCCAGCCAGGGTCTCGGGGTTGGCCTGCTCGATCCGTTGCAGGATGCGCTGCAGGCCGACCCAGACGTTCTCTGTGAGGCGGCGAAGGTCAGGCCACTGGCAGCCCCTCGGCACGACGAAGCGGTGGTAGTCCGACTCAATGTCGGTCGTGAGGTCTGACCCGTAGGCCCTGAGGGCCTCGGCGTGCTCCTCTGCCCAGGCGTCGCTCACGCGCTTGAAGAAGAGGAGAGGGAAGATGTAGGCCTTGAAGTCGGTGGGGTCGACTGGGCCCCTCAGGCTGTTGGCAGCGGCGAGGAGACGCGAGTCAAATTCCTGCTGCGAGATGGCGAGGTCCTGCACTCAGTCTTCACCGACCCATGGCGTCATGAGGTCTCGCGGTAGCAACGATCGATGGTGAGGACAACTCCCCGACGCACTCTCAGTGGTTCGCGGGAATGATTGATCAGAGGTCCCTCTGGGTGATGACCTCGCTGATTTCTTTGAAGCACCTGGCCGCGCACTCCTCGCACAGGTCGAGGCTGATCGGTGGGGCGGCCATCCACTTGTAGCGGTGCGCTATCCCAGTCGCCTCTGATATCACCTTAGTGCCACTGCCATTGGTAATCGTCAGGCTGAAGCTGGCCCACTTGGTGGCGTCCGCAGGCGGATCATAGTCCGTCGCCTCGGGAGCGTCCAGCGTCTCCACCGACAATACCTTCCGGCATCCATCGCAGGTCGTGGTGGTCTGTCCGTGAGTCGCGCTACTCATATCGACGATGATGCGTCGCGAGAGTTCACTTCGTCAAGCCTGCCAGCTCCAAAGCCCCGACGGCGATCTGGTCCCGAGCGCGAGGCCCACCGCGTGGCCCGCCTCTGAGTCCTACAAGGGGCAAGCCCCCGGGCCAGGGTCGCTCTGGACCCTTGGTCAAGACCTCTGCCGTCCCAGTCGGATGACGAAGGTTGAGAGACGTAGACCCCGCGACTATGATGCTGCTATGCAGAGGCCAGTCCCGACCGATCGCCCACTCCCTCAACGACACTTCGCGTACGACTGCCTGCTCTCGCAAAACGGCGGGAGCCCAGCGGCGAGGCCTGGTCCGACTCTCCGAGAAGGTCCGGTCGCGACTAGAATCCTACGGGGTCTTCGGTTCCGAGACGGCGACGGCGCCCATGCCTTAGATAGGGTGTCGGAACTACGAGCGCCGCAGGATATGGGCGACGCTCGAGGAGAAGCCAGAGTTGATTGAGCCTCAGCCAGCCAGGCCTGATGCGCAGTGGACAAACAACGACAGCGATTAGGCAGCGGGTGCTTGGGCACCATAGGAGCAAAGAACGATGACGGAGTCCAGGTCGGAGCGCATGAGTCGGCGTCTCTCTGGCCGCCGGGAGGCGATGCAGGGGACAGACTCGGCCACAGATAGATCCGCACAAGTGTCTGGGTGGCCCCGGCAGGAGGACATCGATCTTGCGGCGACAAACCTCGGAGTAGATCGAGGAGAGTACTCAGCTCATCTACTCTTGCTTAGTCCCGCCGAGGCAACTAAAGAGGTGACAAGGGCGCTAGCTCCCCATCAGAACGAGCGCCAAGAAGCCAACTTGGTCTACGGCGTAGAGGCCAATGGGAATCTGGTGTTCATTCCAGAGCAGCGTGCCCGAGCGCTGGCTGGTGTCGTTGAAGCGTGGTGGACGTCAACGACTTGGGGACAGTTCCGGGAGAGGGCGAGCGCATTGGGCATGCTGGAGGTTCTGGCGCGCTTTGAGGACGAGGAGGCCTCCTTTGGGGAAGATGAGCCGCTGACTGCCCATCAGAAAGGTGAGTACACAGCGGACGGCGACTGGCCGCCCTGGGCGGCAGCGGAGATGCTCGACTGGGTACCAGAGTCCGTTGCGTCGCTGGGCGACCCGGGAGTCTCAATTGCCAGTGGGCCGTGCCTCTGGTTTACGCCAGAGCAGGAGGAAGAGGTCGTGTCGGCCTTTGAAGCTGCTGGCTTCGCGTGCAGACGCGACGACTATCTGGTGAACTCCACATGCGGATGTGACTGGCAGGGTCGTGACTTTTGGGGACAGTACAAGGATGCCTAACGGTCGATGAAGGCATTGACGATTCGTCAGCCCTGGGCCTCGCTGTTGGTTGCCGGGTGCAAGGTCTACGAATATCGCTCGTGGGACACGCGGTATCGTGATCTGGTTGCGATCCATGCCGGGACGAAGCTGGAAAAGCGTGAGCGGCAGGCGTTAGACCATCCCGAGGTGCTGAGTCGACCAATCGCAACCACAGCTCCCTTCGGCAGGTCGTCGATACTGGGAAGGCACTTCAGTATCAGCGGTTTCGATAACCGCTGGCCCGGCCTGCGCTGCCATCCGTGCGTTCATGTCCGAGGCTACGTCAGGTCGGCCACTTGGCCGGAAAGACACCCGGTCGGCCTGTAGCTACTCCGACCAGCGGAGTCAACCGCCTCATGCCGGTGGCCCGGTGGCTGGGGCTGACACGGCCGGAAGGCGTGCCACCGCTGACCACCCCCCTTTAGGGGGGTCAGCTGACACGCACCCCGTGTCTGGTGGTGACACACAGCCTGACACAGCCTGACACGCTGACACTGACCTGACCCCCATGAAGTGAGCCACGGTATGTGAGAGTTTCTCAACGGCTCAGAGGGGCCGGGAGGAACTCGGATGAAGGGCAGGCGACACAGTCCGGAGC
>JBOHUM010000061.1:0-47574 GCA_050734515.1 Candidatus Dormibacteria bacterium | reverse complement strand
TCCTTGCCAAGGAGAAGGTCGCGGGTTCGACCCCCGTCTCCCGCTCCACTTATCTCAGCGAGAGCCGATAAGTGGACGTCCAGCAGGACCGTTAGAGGGGGCCCGTAGCCCCCCCACGCCGGGGAGCCCGACGTCGTGGCCGGTACCAAGTCGAGCCGCGTATTACTAGGGGACACGAATGCCAGAGACTCCGAGCTCGGAATCCCTACTTGCGTGTCATCTCGTAAGGCTGGCCAAAGAACCAGAATTCCTTGAACGGCAGGGTCAAGTGCCAAGTGGTCACCGCACCCTTTGGAAGCGAAGCCATGTCGCCGACGTGGAGATCCAGGCTGGGACCGCCCTCAATCTCGATGCGAGCTGAGCCCTCAAGGACCAAGAGGGTCTCTCGCTGCGGCACCGTCCATGGCTCAGGAGCGGCGATATCGTGGAAACGCGACATGCCTGCGTACGTGTCCTCCGTCTCGACCAGCACGTGCATCTCACCGCCCACTTCAGGGTCGGGTTCCCACAGGTCGGTGGCTACCTTCGAGACAAAGACTCCGGGATGAATTTGCACTGCAGCCCCCCTTGCGCAAAGGGGTGATTGTAGTCCCCATTTGGGAGCGGCGACAATCCACGTCAGCGTTAGCTAAGAGCGCGATCGGGGACAGCCGATAGGTACCGCGCCGACGCGTGCGAAGACCGTATAAGAACACAAACCTCCTGACCGGTCCGCGAAGTGGCTCAGCTCCGAGCTACATTTTCCTCGCGACCCCTGCCGCCGCCGACCCGGAAGCGAGTGAGCTGTGGCGACAACTTGAGCGGCTCCGGCCTAGACAGCTGCGGCAACGGCAGGCAGGCGCGCTGGGTCAGTTAGCTGTTGATGGGGTTCCGGTGGCTGGGACTGTAGAGATGGGCAGCGGTCACATGCCACATGCTAACGATGAGAAGGACCACGCCAGCGAGCAGCAGTACTCCAAAGTAGGTCCGGTCTGCGAGCGACGGCCACTCCGCGTAGAGATGAGGGACCAGGTAGTGGGCTGTGACAGCGAGATACCCGATCGCGTACAGGGCCAGGAACTGGTCCCGAGCTTTCGACCTCCTACAGACTCGCCAGAGCCCTAGGACTGCCAGCGGATCGAGGACCCAGCCTACCGTTTCTACTCCCAGGAAGCCCCCTACGGCCCCGAAGCATCCCCACCCGAAGCATCCCCACCCAAGGTATCCAAGGCACCGGAGCGCTTCCGCTCGAGCCACCGGCTGAAACCTCTCATGATGACGCTGCTGCCGAGCCATCACAGTCTACGTCGAGCAGCGCACCTCGCCCCTTCGTGGATCGCTCAGAGGCGGTGACGTCGGAGGGATCCCGGCCGCACTTCGCCGGCACTGCGGACACTTGACGGCCCGCGACTCTGCTGCTTAACTGACGCGGTGCGCATCCTGCTGGCTTCGACGGCAGGTGTGGGGCACCTGGGTCCCCGGCTTCCGTTAGGCTACGGCCTGCAACGGTCCGGCCATGAGGTAGAGTTCGTCGTCCCCGCTCGTGCCGACCCATCTGTCGGGGGCGTGGGCTATCGGCTTACCACGGGTACGGCCTCTCGGAAATGGGAGATGGACCGACGCAGTGCCGCCGAGTGTGTTCAGGAGAGTAACTATGGTGGAAGATCACCCAGGCGAAGTCGACGACGAGATGCTGCGAGAGTTCTTGCGGCGACAGCGGGAATCGGTATTGGCCATCGTCGACGGTCTCCGCGAGGCGGAGTGGCACCGCTCAGTCGTGCCTACCGGCTGGACTCCGGCCGGGATGGTGGAGCACCTGGGTGGCGCCGAGTGGCACTGGTTCCAGGGCGTCGTGGCGGGCAAGCAGCCGGAGCTGCCGGGCGACGTCGACGAGGATCAGCCGCCGTACGACCCCCTGTCGGTGGTGTTCACGTCGGACGCGTCCTCCGCGGAGGTCACCACTTTCTACCGCGACCAGATCGCGCAGTCCGAGGCGGTGCTGGCGACAACGTCCCTGTCGGCGCCGCCACTCGGTAAGCACGGGCTGGGCGGATTCGAGCCGCCTAATGTTCGTTGGGTCGTGCTGCACATGATCGAGGAGACGGCACGTCATGTCGGCCATCTCGACATTGCAAGGGAACTTCTCGACGGCAAGGTCCGGTTGGGTGGTCGTTAAGGGAGAGGAGATGGGAAGACAGACGGTGGTCGTGCCTTACGTGCTGGCGCTGGTAGCCGTCGTGGTTGGCGTGGACGTCCTGTTCTTCAGGCGCCTGTTCTGGGGGCGGCTGTTCGTCAACATCGGAATCGTCCTGGTGTTCGCGGCATTCTATTTGAGGTTCTTGAAGCGGCCATGAGCGCCCGTGCCGTCGCGACTAGCGTCGCAGTCGCCCCTCATGCGCTTGGTGACTGCGAGAACCACCAGCCGCAAGTCGGGTACGACCCGTAAGGGCGGTCCAGTCCCACCTAGCCGACGGTCTTTTTCTCCTCGTGGCCGATCTGTACCCGCGCATGGGACGCCGACCTCAGGTCGAGTGGCCCGAGCCGAGCCTGCCGCTATACGCCGTCTCTGCCCGGTGGGTAAGTGATCCGTCCAGATCATCTCCTCCGCGGCCCGGGTATCGCTCTCGGCCTGGCCGCGCTCCCTCGACCGAGAGCCGTCCGCCTCCTCCGGCGACCTACCCCGCCGCTGCCGGTGCAGAGCGCGACCAGCCGATGACGTAACCTCGTCGTGTCTTGCCCGTCGCGCCCGCGGTCTCGAGGGGCGTGGGGATAAGTTGCCGCCGCACACGGCCCTGACACTGCACCCGCCCGGGGTGGGCGGAGCAGGGGCAGGCTAGGAGAAGCAACCATGAGACTGGAACCCTTGTACCGAGTCCGTTTCACATATCCCGAGGGTTGGGCCATCGACCTCGAAGGTGGTTGGCGGCAACTGTTTTCGCTGGCCGAGGGTCGTTGCGAGGGATCGATCAGAGGCCGCTTCCGGGGTGCGAACTATCCTCGGCGTGAAGGCTTTGCCGGTCCGTTCCGGCCCGACTTCCGCGGCGTGATCGAAGCCGACAGCGGTGCCACCATCATGTTCGAGCTGCATGGGTACGGCCGTGCGTACCCCCCGGGACGGCGCCAGATCGTCGGCTCGGTATTCCATCTCAGTGACGCCGAGCCCTACAGCCGGCTCAACGACGTCGTTTGCGTCTGCGCCGGCGAGGTTCGTTCGTCCCTCCAAAACGATGGGGAACCTGACCTGGTCATCGACGTCGCCGAGCTGATCTGGGAGCCGCTCGCCGCCTGACCAGGATGAGGGGGCTCCCACGCCGGAGGTCGACAACGCACAGCGGATACGTTTCCCTGCCAGCCAAGGAGAAGGTCGCGGGTCCGACCCCGGTCTCCCGCTCCGCTGAGACCCCGCAGGGCGTATAAGACGCCATGCCGCCGTTCCGGGATGGCGCACATCGGCCTGCCTGCACGAGCTTACCGGGGGGCCGGCTAACCTAGAGTCAGGCGAGACGTCGCCGGACCAGCCAGAAGCAGATGCCCACCACGATGAAGGTAAGGACGAGAAAGATCGCAAACTCGTACCACTGGAATGCCCAGTAGCGGCTGACCGGTTGATACGTCAGTAGGTCGTGAACTCCGAGCTGGTTCAGACACTTCTGTACGAGCAGGTGGCCTGCTGGACCGGGACCGCCCGCAGGAACCGCTGGACCCGGGATTGTGATATTGGGGCAGGAGCCGACCCCGGCGATGGTCATCCCATGGCTCCCGATGCTCACATTAATGCCGTTGCCAATGATTCCGTTCTGTCCGATTACCTTCCCAGCCGCGTTGACGGTCTCATTTGAGGTGATCCAGTCGCGGGGATTGAGGTTACCAGCGGGCGGCCGAAGGGCAATGTAGAAGTTATCGGCTGCGGTGAGATGAATAGGGGCTGCCAGGTTGGGACGGACCCACTCGAGCACGGCGACACGCGCCGCAGTGAAGCCGACCACGGTAGCGGCCATAGCAGGGACAGTCCGACGGATCAGCACCCCGGTGATCACGCCCAGCGCGAACGCGAAGGCAGCGTAGGCGATAGGGACGATGTCGCGCTGGTCGAAAGATCCAAAGGGGTTCATAGTGACCTGGTCAAGCGGACTGGCCCACCACGTCACCATGAGGCTCAAGAGTCCAGCGACCGCCAGGCTGGCGATGCCGACAACGGCGAGCTTTAGGGCCACCCAGCGTATCCGGGTGACGCTCTGTGTCCAAGCGACGCGGTAGGTGCCGGTCTCCAGTTCACGGGCGATGAGAGGCGCTCCCCAGAAGACCCCTATGAGGCCCGGGACTACTGTGACGAGTGCACCGAGCGCAGCCAGGAGACTCGCGTCGTTTTGCAGGAAGGCTGCTCTAGCCGAAGAGCAGCCTTCCTGCTTGCAGTGAGCCACAGTTGTGCCGTAGAGGTGGACTAGATTCAGCCCCGTGATCACGAGGACGACCGCGAGAGCGACCAGCCCTACCGCTGCCGCCACAAGCTGGCCGCGATACTGACGCCAGGTGAGCCACATCACGGCAGAACCTCCAGGCTGGCCCTGTGGGTTCGCCCGATGCCTTGTGCCTGCCTCATGTACGCCAGTACGAGGTCTTCCAGGCCGACTGGCTCCACCGTCCACGTCGGGTCCAGAATCGGTTCCTCGGTGCGCACAAGCAGCGTACTCTGCCGGTCCGTTTCGCTACCCTCTATGACCTGCTGGTTTCCCGGCAGGGAGCGCTGGTCTCGGCGGGGTCCGATCAGGCGATGATGGGTACTCAGCAGCTTGTCTACCTCGCCGGCAACCTGCACCCGCGACGCCACGAGCACGACCAAGTAGTCGCAGACCCGTTCGAGGTCCCCCACGAGATGCGAGGAGAGCACGACGCTGACTTGGTGTTCGGCGACGATCGCCATGAGGTCTTGGAGAAACTCACGCCGGGCGAGAGGGTCCAAACTGGCGATCGGCTCATCGAGGAGCAGCAGCTCGGGGCGTTTGGCAATGGCCAGGGTGAGTGCGAGCTGAGCTCGCTGCCCACCCGATAGTGAACCGGCCCGCTGAGCGAGGTCGAGATGGAGCTGTTTAATCCGGTTGTGGGCGAGGTGGTCGTCCCATCCCGGGTTCATGTGCGCCCCGAGGCGGAGATGATCGGCAACGCTCAACTGCGCGTAGATGGGAGTGTCCTGCGCTACGAAACCTACCCGGCCCATCTGGGTCGAATCGGTGGCCGGTTCAGCGCCCACGACCCTGATAGACCCGGACGACGGCGCGAGTAGCCCGACTGCCAACGACAGCAGGGTAGTCTTCCCGGCACCGTTGGGGCCGACGAGCCCAACCACCCTCCCCATAGGAATCTCGAGGGTGCAGTCGGTGAGGGCCCAACGGCGGCCGTACTGCTTGCCGAGCCCCCTAGCCTCAATGGCGGCGTTCACGCTACCCCCCGCTCAGTGACGGCCCGAAAGGTATCTTCGAAAAGAGCCTCGATGCTCTCGTCGTCGAGCCCCCTCTCACGAGCTTGGGCGATCCACCGCAGAAGATCCTGGCGGAGAGGTCCGTGAGCCGCGAGCGATGCGTCGCTCAGCGTCTTGACCACGAACGTGCCGATCCCTTGCCGAGCTCTGACCAGTCCCTCGTATTCCAGCTCTCGGTATGCCTTGAGCACGGTGTTGGGGTTGATGGCCAGCCCCGCCACGACGTCCCTCACCGTTGGCAACTGGTCGCCTTCGAGGAGGAGTCCCAGTCGGAGGGCCTGACGCACCTGGTGGACCAGTTGAAGGTAGGGTGAGACCCCCGAGTGGGTCTCTAAGTGGAACTCGATCACACGGCCTCCTATTCTGCTACCTAGCTATAACACTAGCACACACACCCACTCTCTTTCCTGAACGCCAACCGCCTACCCGCATGCCTTCGACAAGGAGGAATGGCGCGATTGACGCGGCCTTAGGCTGCCGCGCCCTTTGGTCAGGGAGCGAGGAGACCGCCCTGCCTGTGGCGCCCGTCTGGGCCGGAGTGCGGCTACCCCCCGCGCCCGGCTGCGTCAGCTGGCGGCGCGCAGCAGCCAATCGTGGAGCTGGCCGACCCTTTTGACCAGGAGTGTCAGGGCCCGTGCTCCTCGCTGAGTTCCGCTGGGGCGCCGTGGACGTGCCGTACCAGCCACTCGCCATGCGGGAATGGCACAAACCCATCGTGGCGACCGTGCCAGGTCGGTACCCGGATCGAGTCCCGATCGAGCCCCCAGAGTTCCATCCGGGCGACGCCGTCATCCCACCAGCCGTCGAATCCCGAGGCCAGCCCGTCATGGCTGCATTCGGTCAAGAAGGCGGCGAAGCTGCCGGTGAGTACCGCCGCGTCGACGGGAGTGGGGAGCGTCTTCAAGACCTGGACGGCCTGCTCAGGGTCGACTGCAGCACCTGCTGCCTGTCTTTCTGGCCCTGCTCGCGAGCCGCCTCCGGGTCCATGAGGTACAGCTCGATCGAGCGCACGTTGTCATCACCCATCCGGCGAAGTAGTCGAGGTCCCCCTGGCCGTAGGGCGCGACCAACCCCAGGGTGGCACACCGTCTGCAAGCACTCGTACACCAGGTCCCTGGACGCTAACTCGGCAGGCCGGGTCGCTAGGCCTTGGCCTCCCAGGCGACCTTGGCCGGCTGCAGGATCCGGATGGCGTTGCCGAAGGGGTCGCGGACGCCCATGTCGGTGCCGTAGGAGTGTTTGGTGGGTTCCTGTGTGAAGTCGGTCACGCCGCGCGCCTTGAGCTGCTCGAACAGCGCCTCGCAGTCGTCGGTCTGGAAAGCGACGGTGAAGCCCATGGCGCCCTTGGTTATGAGCTCGCGGAGTTGGGCCGCGCTGGCCTCGTCCTGTGCGGGCGGGCCCGGTTCCTCCAAGAAGATTTCGACGCTGGGGTCGCCGGGGACTCGCACCGTCAGCCAGCGGAAAGTGCCCTGGTGGAAGTCCTGGCCGACCTCAAGGCCGAGCCTATTGACGTAGAAGTCCAGAGCCTCTTCCTTGTCGAGGACCTTGATGGAAGTGACGTTGAGCTTGGTGATCATCGCTTCATCCTCCTGTTGGGGACCGCCGTCGTCCGGGGATGCTACGAGCCGGAAACTGCGGCGGCTTCTCCAAAAGTGCTCGATCGAGCCGTGACCGTCACTGGCCGCATCGCCACCATCTGGAAGCAGTTCGGCGCGACGATCGGTGCGTGCCTCCTGCGGTACTCCGAGGGCGTCTCGCCGACGATATCTCGAAAAGTGCGGCTGAAGGTCCCCAGGCTGGTGAAGCCGACGCTGAAGCAGACGTCGGTGATGCTCTCGTCCGTCTCCCTCAGAAGGAACATCGACCGCTCGACCCGCCGCCGCTGCAGGTAGTGGTGCGGCGTCTCCCCGAAGACGGCGCGGAAGCTGCGGCTGAAGTGTGCCTGGGAGAGGTTGGCGATCTCCGCCAGCGCCGGCACGTTGAGCGGTTTGGCGAATGCCCGATCCATGGCGTCCCGGGATCGCAGGAGGCGGCGGTTGAAGGCTTCGGCGGCGTGGCTCATGGCTTCCGCCAATCAGACCACTTCCGGACCCTCCCCGTCCGTGGTGAGTCGGTCCGGTCTGAGGCAGGGACCGGGTAGGCCTCCGGGTCGCTGCATGCCACGGACGCACGTCCCCACCCGGGCGCTGCTCTTCTGGGCTTCTGCGTTGCGCCAACTCCACCCCTGGCTCGCCCTGCGAGGCGCCTCGGGCTACCATTTGTCGGCGGCGGCTCTCAGAGAGGAAACCCGGTTGGTGTGCCCAAATTGCGGCGCGACGGCGACACAGGGTCACAGGTTCTGCGGCCAGTGCGGGGCGGCCCTGGGCCAGGTCTGCGGGGCCTGTGGCTCAGAGAACGACGCTCAGGTCAAGTTCTGCGTCGCCTGCGGCGCCGCCTTCGGCGCCTCCACCCGGCCTGCGCCGAGTTCGGCTAGCGACGATCCCCCAGCGCTGGAGCGGGCGACGCCCGCCCCGGGCACGGTGGAGCTGAGGCTGCTCTCGGTCCTCTTCGCCGACCTGGTGGGGTTCACCAGCCTCTCCGAGTCCCGGGATGCCGAGGAGGTCCGGGAGCTGCTGGGCCGGTACTTCGACACCTGCCGCTCGATCGTCGAGCGCTACGGGGGCACCGTCGAGAAGTTCATCGGCGATGCGGTGATGGCCGTCTGGGGGGCCCCGGTGGCCCAGGAGGATGACGCCGAGCGCGCGGTGCGGGCGGCCCTGGATCTGGTGGAGGCGGTCGCCGCCCTCGGCGAGGACGTGGGAAACACCAAGCTGGCCGCCCGGGCCGGGGTCCTCACCGGCACCGCGGCCGTCAACCTGGAGGCCCACGGCCAGGGGATGGTGGCCGGCGACCTGGTCAACACGGCCTCGCGCATCCAGGCGCAGAGCCAGCCGGGCACGGTGCTGGTGGGGGAGGCGACCAAGCGCGCCACCGAGGCGGCCGTTGCCTACATTGATGCCGGTGCCCACGAGCTCAAGGGCAAGCGCGAGCGGGTCGACCTCTATCAGGCGCTGCGGGTGGTTGCCGGGCGCGGTGGGCTGCTGAAGTCCGAACGACTGGAGGCTCCGTTCGTTGGACGCGACCGCGAGCTTCGCTTGGTCAAGGAGGTCTTTCACGCCTGCACCGAGAACCGGCGGGCGCACCTGGTCCAGGTGACCGGGATGCCGGGGATCGGCAAGTCCCGGCTGGCCTGGGAGTTCTTCAAGTACATGGACGGCCTCACCGCGGGCTATTTCTGGCACCGCGGCCGCTGCCTCGCCTACGGCCAGAGCGTCACCTACTTCGCCCTGGCCGAGATGGTCCGGGGGCGGGCTGGGATCCTGGAGGCGGAGGAGCGGGATTCGGCTCTGAGCAAGCTGCAGGCCTCGGTCGAAGAGGTCGTTCCGGACCCGGACGACCGCCGCTTCGTACTTCCCCGGCTGGCACACCTGGTCGGTCTGGAGGAGCGGACCGCGCCCGACAAGCAGGACCTCTTTGCCGCCTGGCGCCTCTATTTTGAGCGCCTCGCCGAGCAGAGCCCGGTGCTGATGGTCTTCGAGGACATGCAGTGGGCCGACCCCTCGCTGCTGGAGTTCATCACCTACCTGATGGAGTGGTCGCGCGCCTACCCCCTGTTTGTGATGAGCCTGGTCCGTCCTGAAGTTCGCGCCGCCGGCCTGGCGGCTACCAGCCGCAACGCCACCTCGATCCACCTGGAGCCCCTGTCCCGGGCGGCCATGGACCAGCTCCTCACCGGCCTGGTGCCGGGGCTGCCCGCGCCCCTGGTGGAGCGGATCCGGGAACGGGCCGAAGGCATCCCCCTCTACGCCGTGGAGACGGTGCGGATGCTCCTCGACCGAGGGCTGCTGATCGAGGAAGGATCGGCCTACCGGCCCGCCGGCCCGATCGAGACCCTGGAGGTGCCCGAGACTCTCCAGGCCTTGATCGCCGCCCGCCTGGACGGGATCACCAGCGAGGAACGCCAGCTGGCCCAGGATGCCTCGGTTCTGGGCAAGACGTTCACCCCCCAGGGACTGGTCGCCGTGTCCGGCTTGGCCGAGGAGCAGCTCCTGCCCATGCTCACCTCGCTGGTGGCCAAGGAGGTGCTGGTGGTCCAGGCCGACCCTCGCTCGCCGGAGCGCGGCCAGTACGGCTTCCTCCAGGATCTGGTCCGGACCGTGGCCTATGAGACCCTCTCCAAGCGCGAACGGCGCAGCAAGCACCTGGCGGTGGCTGGTTACCTGGGTCGGGGGGTGAGCCCCGAGAGCGAGGAGCTGGTGGAGGTGGTGGCCTCGCACTACCTGGAGGCCTGGCGCCTGGATCCGGAGGCTGCCGACGCCGCCGAGATCAAGTCCAAGGCGCTGGAGATGCTGGTACGGGCCGCCGAGCGAGCAGCGGCTCTGGCGGCGGCTGAGGAGGCGGAGTCCGCCTTTGAGCGCGCCGCGGAGCTCAGCGAGACTGCCTTGGAGCGGGCAACGCTCACCGAGCGGGCCGGCCAGATGGCGGAGTTGCGAGGGCGCTCCGAGCCGGCGGCCGCCGCCTACTCCGAGGCGAGCCGGCTCTTCGGCGAGGCCGGCCAGGTGCGCAAGGCTGCCCGGGTCCAGGCGCGGCTGGCGGGGGTGGAGTATTTCCGGGGCCACCTGGAGCAGGCCATCGAGCGGATGAAGCAGGCCCACGCCGGCATGGTCGGCGAACAGCCCGATGCCGACTTCGCGACCGTGGTTGGGCAGCTGGGCCGTCTCCTGGCCCTGCAAGCGAACTACGCGGAGGCGGCTCCCCTGCTGGAGCGGGCCCTGGAGCTGGCGGAACACCTGCAGCTGCCCGAGGTGTACTCCCAGGCGCTGGCCAGCAAGGCCATCACCTTGACCAGGAGTGACCGGCTCGACGAGGCTGGGGTGCTCCTGCGCCGGGCCCTGGATGTGGCCTTGGAGAACGGCCTTTCCGCCGCCGCCAACCGGGCCCACAACAACCTGGGGGTGGTGCTGGAGTCTCAGGATCGGTTCGTCGAGCTGGTCGCCCTCTGCGACCAGGTGGTGCAGATGGCGCGCCGGGTGGGGGACCGCTTCTGGGAGTTGGCGGGGCAGGGCGGGGCTCTGCCGCCGATGGTGATGCTGGGCCGCTGGGACGAAGCCCTGGCTAAGGCGAGCGAGATGCAGAGCGCCGCTGAGCTGGCCGCCCTGGAGTTCGCCCATGGCCAGCTCCTGGCGATCGTCAAAGTGCACGCCCACCGGGGGGAGATCGATACCGCGGAGCAGCTGCTCGCCTCCCTGGATTGGGCCCAGAGCTCGGAGGACTGGCAGTTTCGGACCCAATACGCGATCGCCCGGGCCGACCTGCTGATGGCTCAGGGCCGCTGGGACGAAGCGTTGGAGGCGGCGGATCGCGGCCTGCAGGCGGGCATCGCGGGTGAGGAGGGCATGACCAGCCCCCTGATGAAGGTCGCCCTGGCCCAGACCGCCCAGGCCGGGCTCGAGGCCGGCGACCTGGGCAGAGTCGAGGAGCTGCTGCGGTGGGTGCGGGCCGCCAATCCCGGGCAGATCTCGCCTTGGAGCCGCGCCCAACTGGCCCGGCTCTCGGCCCGGTTGCTGGTGGCCTCCGGGACGCATCAGGGCGTGGACGCCGCCTTCGATGGCGCCGCAGTCGGCTTCCGGGAGCTGGGCACGGCCTTCGACCTGGCGGTGACCCTGACCGAGCACTCGGAGTGGCTGGCGGCGCTGGGTCGGCCCAGCAAGCTTCCGGTCCTGAGGGCGGAGGCGAGCGAGATCTTCAGCCGGCTGGGGGCGCGCCCCTGGTTGGAGCGAATCGGCCCCCTGGCGGACCAGGAGAGCGTGCCTGCCTGAGGGGGGACCCCGGCCGCCCTTCCTCCCCACGACCGGAGGAGTCCAGGCAGAATGGTGTCCGCAGCCGTGTCGCCGGCACCGGACCAGCTGGTACCAGGCTGGCATCGGTCGGGCCAGGCACGGGGGCGGGGATGACCGCAACGGAGAGAGGGAATGAGTGGCGACTGATCCTGAGCGGGGGCCTGCTTCGGGCAGATCCGCTTGAGCCGGCGGTGGTTGCGCCGATTCACACCTCGGGGCGGTAGCTGGCCCGGCCTGCGGCCCGGCAGCAGCCGGGCTCGATCCCAGTAGGAGACCTTGAACATGCGCGAGCCCTACCGCATCTACGTCGACCGCCGGCAGGGTAAGGGGTTGTTCCCCACCCCGTGCGTGCTCTGCCTGGGGGCGGAGCGGGGCTGGGACTATGCCTTCAACGACGCCCAAGGCCAGCAGCATCACGTCTGCAGCGTCTGCGCCCGGGCCCAACCCGACCGGCTGCGAGTTCGGGTCCGGATCGCCGCCGAGGAGCTGGAGCGGGCCGCCCGGACCCTGCGTGACATCGTGGACCAGCTGGTGCCCTTCGATCCCCAGCCGGCGGAAGCCGCGCGGACTTGAAGGCTGCTCCGGGCGCCGCCTGACCGGGGCGAGCCTGGTCCAGGTCCGCCGCGCCCGCGCGGCAGACGGGCGGAGCATCGGCCAGATCTACCTGCGGGCCGTGAGGCAGGCGATGCCCTGGCTCCAGCTGGCGCACAGCGACGTCGAGGTGAGGCAGTGGTTCGCCGCCGGGCACCACCAGCGGCGCCATGAGGTCTGGGTGGCGGGCGGCGCGGGTGCGGTATCTGCCTTCATGGCTCTCAGCCGTGATCGGTGCTGGGTCGATCACCTCTATGTCGATCCCCGGAGCCAAGGCCGAGGGCTGGGCAGTCAACTGCTGGCGCTGGCCAAGTCACGCAGCCGGGGCCAGCTGCGGCTTTGGGCCTTCGGGCGCAACATCCCGGCCCGAGACTTCTACGAGCGGCGCGGGTTTCGCGCAGTCGAGTTCAGTGACGGTTCCCAGAACGAGGAGGGTGAGCCGGACGTGCTCTACCTCTGGGAGCTCGACACCTAGCCTCGGACAAGCGGCGCAACCGGCACCTGGTTGCGCCCGGCCGGGCTCAGCCTGCTCTCGCCCCGCGCCGGCGCCGGATCAGCCAGGATCCTCCCCAAGACGCTGCCGCCAGGCCAACCAGGACCACCACCAGCAGGGGGACCGGGAAGCCAGCTCCTGGGTCGGGGTGGGCCACCTTCTGGCTCCCGTCCAAGTTGTGCTTGCGCCGGGGGGCGTTGGCCCTGGGGGAGGGATGCACCAGCCCGGGGCTGGGGCTGGCCGATGGGGTCGAGGGCGCAGCCGACGGGGCGCCGCTCGGCGATGCCTGGGCGCCGGGATTGGAGTTGTCAGCGGAGGGGGAGAAGCTGACAGCTTCGCCGGTGATGGCGCCGATGTTGGAGCTGATCCCCACCGCCTCGCAGACGGCGTCGCTGGCGCAGGAGATGCCGCTGAGGTTCTCGCTCGCTGAGAGCACCAGCACGTTGCCGGGGGTGATTCCGGTGATCGGTACCGCCACTCCCCCGGAGGAGCTGTCCCCGACGGCCACACAGGTGTCGCCGCTGGGGCAGGCGACGGCGGCAAGGTTGCTGGTGTCGGCCACCTGCACTGGGGCTCCCGGCGCTCCCGCGGTGATCGGGAGCACGATGCCATGCCCGCTCATGTCGTTGCCCACCGCGATGCAGGCGGTGGCGCTGGAGCAGGCAATCCCCTCGGGGACGATTGTGCCCGCGATCGTCTGCGGGGCGCTCGGGCTCATGGCGGTGATCGGCACCACCTGTCCCACCTCGCCGGAGGACGAGCTGAGGTAGCCCACGGCGATGCAGCTGCTGGCGCCGGGACAGGCGACTCCATAGAGCTGGGTCACGCCCGGGACTGCTGCTGGCGTGCCGGGGACACCGTTGTTGATCGGGACCACCGCCCCCTCACCGGATGACCCTCGCCCGACCGCAATGCATGCGCTGGCGGTCGCGCACGCCAGACCCGAGAGCCACGAGACGCCGGCGATCGCCTGCAGCGATCCGGGGCTGCCGCCGTCGATGGCGACCACACCGGCCGGGGATGCGATCGCCTCACAGCTTCCGGCGCTGCCGCAGGCCACACCCGTCAACTGGCTGGTGTCGGAGTCCGACCAGACGGTCCCGGGGGTGCCGTTGTGGATGGTGACGCCACCGCCGACGGCTCCCGCCGTGCCCACTGCCTCGCAGGTGGTGCTGTCGGCGCAGGCGACGGCAGCCAGGGAAGTGGTCCCGGGCACCGCGGTGCTGCTGCTGGCACTGGCAAGCACCGGGATCCCCGCCAGCAGCATGGCGGTGGCCACGCCGATCAGGCAGGGGCCACGGAACCTCGCACGGCGCCATCTCCGCGGGGAGGTGGCCGCGACGCGCTGGGCCTCGCCACTCATGTGCCGATGGGCCAGCGCCGCGTCAGAGCACCGACCGCGAGGGCCCAGCGACGATCGGCCGCATGCCCCTTCAGCTTCTCGCGGGCTCGGAGTCGCCATGACCTGTGAACTCCGCGGCGCTCGCGATGGTTTCGGCCCCGGGCCGATGTGGCCTCATTCGGCACTGGGAATGGCCTTGGCTTGGGAGCTTCGGCAGCGGTCGGTTGACTGGTGAGGCTGCCCCTGACGTCACAGGCACCTGAAGTCGAGATCCAGGCGCGGCCGCCCCTGACGGCAGGTGAGATCCTCAGCCGGTCGGGGGCTTGGAGCGCACACGCCGACCGGCGAATCGCCGCCGCGGCGGTGGCGAGCCGCAGTTGTCCAGGAGGTGCCAGCATGACTACCAGCCTCCCGGAGGTGGTGGTGATCACCGGCGCCTCCGCCGGTGTCGGCCGCGCCGTCGCCCACGCTTTCGCCCGCCGCGGCGCCCGGCTGGGGCTGCTGGCCCGCGGGCGCCCGGGCTTGGAGGCGGCCCAGCGCGAGTGCGAGGCGCTGGGCGGGGCGGCGCTGGCCATCCCCACCGACGTCGCTGACCCCGACCAGGTGGAGCGGGCGGCGGACCGGGTGCTGCAGGCGTTCGGCCCACTCGACGTCTGGGTCAACGATGCCATGGCCACGGTCTTCGCCCCGGTTGTCGACACCTCCGCCCAGGAGTTCAAGCGGGCCACCGAGGTCACCTACCTGGGCTGCGTTTACGGCACCATGGCGGCGCTGCGGCGGATGCGCCCCCGCAACCGGGGAACCGTGGTCCAGGTGGGGTCGGCCTTGGCCTATCGGGCGATCCCCCTGCAGGCGGCCTACTGCGGTGCCAAGTTCGCCATCCGCGGTTTCAGCGACAGCCTGCGCACCGAGCTGCTCCACGAAGGCAGCCGGGTCTGGGTGACTATGGTCCAGCTGCCGGCAGTCAACACCCCCCAGTTCAGCTGGTGCCGCACCCGACTCCCGGACCACCCCCAGCCGGTGCCTCCGATCTTCGAGCCCGAGGTCCCGGCCGAGGCCATCTACTACGCCGCCCACCATCGCCGCCGTGAGCTGGTCTGCGGAACCTCGGCCCTGCTGGCGATCGTGGGCAACAAGCTCGCCCCGGGGGTCCTGGATCGCTACCTGGCGGCGACCGCGTTCAGCTCCCAGCAGGTGGCCGGCGAGGCGGTCAGGGCCGATCGCCCCGACAACCTCTTCCAGCCGGTGGTGGAGCTGGCCGCGACTCGGGGCATCTTCAGCGACCGGTCTCGGACCCGGAGCTACCAGTCCTGGCTCAACACCCACCGCTTGGGGGTGATCGGCCTGGCTGCCCTGGGGGCGGGGGCGCTGCTCAGCCGCCGGCTCGGCTGAGTGGCGCCTCCGCCCGGGACTGCTCGGGAAGGACGCGCGCCAGCTCAGGCCGCTCCAAGGGGCCGTCCTCGCGGCTGGCCGCCTCCAGGGACAGCCCGGCGGGCTCGGGCAGCAGCCGGGTGAGCAGCAGCCCCAGTCCGGCCGTGGCCGCGGCGATCACCATCACCCCGGAGAGCCCGAACTCACCCTTGACCAGCGGGAAGGTGAGGGTGCCCACGAAGGCGCCCACCTTGGCCAGGCCCGCGGAGAGGCCGTGCCCGGTGGTGCGCGCCGAGACCGGATAGAGCTCGCTGGCGAGCAGGAAGGTGGTGGTGTTGGGGCCGAACTCGGTGAAGAAGTAGCTGATCCCGTAGACCAGCACGAAGGGCACGATCAGGGTGGTCAGGCCCGGGACCACCCCGAGCAGGAGAAAGGCCGCGCCCATCAGGGCGAAGCCCACGAACTGGAGCCGGCGGTGGCCGATCCGGTCCACGGTCATGAACGCCAGCAGGTACCCGGGGGCGGCCGCCACCGTGAAGATCAGCAGCGAGATCGCGGTGTCGGCGACCAGGCTGGCATGGGGAGCGACCGCCTTGAGCACCAGGGGGGTGGAGATGGTGTTGCCGTAGAAGGCGTAGTCGAAGACGAACCAGCAGCCGGCGGTACCCAGCAGCAGGGTCAGGTAGCGGCGGCTGGTGAGGAACTGGCGCAGGCTGAGCTTCACCTGGCGCCCCACCTGGTCGTGGGCGGCGTCCACCACCCCCCGCGTGTAGCGGCGCATCGCCGAGGCCGCCTCCGCCGCCCGTCCCTGGACCCGCGCCTTGTATCGGGGCGATTCCGGCAGGGTGCGGCGGAGGTAGATCACCGCCAGGGCAGGGATGGCCCCCAGCCCTAGCATCAGGCGCCAGGCGATATCGGGATGGACGCCCAGGCCCAGGATCACCAGCGCCACCAAGGGCCCGGCGATCAGGCCCAGGGCCTGCATGGAGAAGACCATTCCCACCAGACGGCCCCGGTTGCGGCGGTTGGAGTACTCGCTCATCAGCACCGCGCTGACCGGATAGTCGCCACCGATACCGATCCCGAGCACAAAGCGCCAGACGATCAGCCAGACGAGGTTGGGGGAGAGGGCGCTGCCCACCGCTGCCACCGCCATGATGGCGGCCTCGAGTCCGTAGATCTTCTTGCGGCCGAAGACGTCGGCCACCCGGCCGAAGACCGTCGAGCCGACGAAGGCGGCGAGCAGGGCGGTGCTGCCCACCAGGCCGATCATCACCGCCGAGGGGTGGTACTCGACCTTGATCAGGGCCAGGGCGGTGCCGATGATGAAGAGGTCGTAGGCGTCGGTGAAGAAGCCGGTGCCGGCGGTGAGCACGGCTCGGAAGTGGAACCGGCTCAGCGGCGCCTCATCGAGGGCCTCGACCACACCTCTGGCGACGGTCGCCTGGGACACACCCAGATTGTCGAAGCCGCTGGTTAGGGACTGGTTAAGAGATGGGGGCCGGCGACATTCGCCGAGTTCAGTCGGCCGGGCCGGCGATCAGGGTCACCGTGGAGGTGTGGCTGCTGCCGCCGGCTTCGACCCAGGTCAGCGACACCGATTGCCCGGGACGGTCGTGGGAGAGGTCGTCCCGGAGCTGGGTCTGGCCGGAGACGGCCACTCCGTTCACCGCGCTGATGACGTCCCCGGGCTGGAGCCCAGCCGCCTGAGCCGGGGTGTTGGGGAGCACGTCCAGGACCAGGGCCCCGGAGCTGACCGGAGGGGTGTAACCGGGTCCGAAGCTGGAGCCGCCCGGGCCCAGGGGGCTGCTGCCCGCGGCGCTGGCGTCCTCGACGTCGACCCCGATGAAGGCGGGCAGGCCGATGTGGATGCCACTGCCGGCCTGGCCCCGCTGCATCTGACTGGCGATGGCCAGGGCGCGGTTGATGGGAATGGCGAATCCCACCGTCGAGGCGGCCGCGGTCTGGGGCGCGCTCTCGTTGGCGGTGTCCATGCCGATCACCTGTCCCCGGGTGTTGACCAGCGGGCCGCCGGAGTCGCCGGATTGGAGCGGGGCATCGGTCTGGAGCATGTTGCTGAGCTGCTCGCTGCTGCCGCTGCCCTGGTCGCTGGCGGTGATGGAGCGGTCGAGGGCGGAGATGGTGCCGGTGGTGACGGTGGGCTTGCCGGGAAGGTCGAGGGCGTTGCCGATCGCCACTACCCGATCGCCCACCCTGACCGTGGAGGAGTTGCCCACGCTCACCGTGGGCAGCCCCGAGGCGCCCTCGAGCTGGATCAGGGCGACGTCGTCGGTGGCGTCGTAGCCGATCACCTTGGCCTGGTACTTGGCGCCGTTCCCGTCGATGCGGGCGCTGAGGCTGGTGGCGCCGTCGATCACGTGGTTGTTGGTCAGCACCTCACCGTTGGAGGTGAGGATCATCCCGGTGCCGGCTGACGTGGCATTGGCGTAGCCGTCGACGGCGGTGATGTCCACCACTGCCCGCTCCGCCCTGGCCGCGATCGCCGCCACGTCCAGGGACCCTGATGGCGCCGATTGGCCGGAGGTCGCCGCCGGCTTGGGGATGGGCTGGCTTCCCGGGCTGCCGTGGGCGAGCAGGCCGATGCCAAACCCACCTCCGGCGATGGCGACCGCGGCCACGGTCGCGACTGGCCACAGCCAGCCCCGGCGGCCACCCGACCGGGAGCCGGAGTCGGCTCCTGGGGCAGCCGACCACTCCATGGGTGGGGGGGCCGGCTCCTGACCGGGGGCGCCGCCGCCCTGAGCCTGGTCGCCGTCCCCGTCCTCCCCGGCGAAGGTCGAGCCGCTGTTGCTGTCGTCCACTTTTGTACCTGTTGGGCGGAGCCCGGCGGCAGCGCCGCCCGGGTCTCCAGCTTTCATCTACTTGCTCAGGCCAGGATGACCCCCTCGTCTGAGAACTGCTTGGGAGCAGCCTGAGAGGGCGCGGGGAAGGTCCCGGCGCGGTCCGGCCCCCCGCTCGGCCGCTGCCCGGGCCGGAATCCGCCTACAGTGGGCGCTGCCAGCCAGTTGGAGAGAAGCGCAGATGAGCGCACTGACCGTCTACGGCGCTCCCTGGTGCCCCGACTGCAAGCGCAGCAAGCAGTTCCTCGCCGAGCACCGGGTTCCCTACCAGTTCGTGGACATCGACCGGGACCGGGAGGGCCGGGCGCTGGTCGAGAGCCTGCAGTCCGGGGGCTGGACCATCCCCCCCATCGTCTTCGGCGTGGGCGACGTCCTGCTCGAGCCCTCCCACGAGGACCTCGCCCGGCGCCTGGGGCTGACCATCAAGGCGGAGCGCTCCTTCTACGACGTGGCCATGGTCGGAGGTGGGCCGGCGGGGCTGGCGGCGGCTATCTATGCGGCCCGGGAGGGGATGAGCGCCCTGGTGGTGGACCGCAGTGCTCTGGGTGGGCAGTCGGGGGTCACCGAGCGCATCGACAACTACCCCGGGTTCCCCGAGGGGGTGGGCGGCGCGGAGCTGGCCGACCGCTTCATCGCCCAGGCCCGCCGCTACGGGGTGGAGCTTCTTCCTGCGGTCTCGGCCGCGGGAGTGGGCCCCGACGGCGACGACGGCCTGATCCAGCTCGGCTCGGGGCAAGAGGTGGGCGCTCACGCGGTGATCCTGGCCACCGGCTCCTCCTACCGACGCCTGGGGGTGCCAGGGGAGGACGAGCTGATCGGGGCCGGGGTCCACTTCTGCGCCACCTGCGACGGGCCCTTCTACAAGGGTGCCGAGGAGCTCATGGTGATCGGCGGCGGCAACTCCGCCCTCGAGGAGGGCCTGTTCCTGGCCCAGTTCGCCAAGCGGATTCGGATTGTGCAGTTGGGACCGGAGTTGACCGCCTCCCAGCTGGTCCAGGACAAGATCCTGGGCGACCCCCACTTCAGTGTCCACACCAACACCGAGGTGCTGGAGCTGGAGGGCAGCGGGCGGCTGGAGGGGGTGGTCGCCCGGGACACGATGAGCGGGGAGCGGTTCCATTGGAGGCCCGCCGCGGCCTTCGTCTTCATCGGGCTCACCCCCAACAGCGGCTTTCTCGGGGACGCGGTGGCCAAGGATGAGCGCGGCTTCATCCTCACCGACGCCGGCTTCCAGACCTCGATCCCCGGGGTCTTCGCCGCCGGCGACGTCCGCCAGGGATCGACCAAGCAGCTGGGAGCGGCGGTGGGCGAGGGCATCGCCGCCCTGCTGGCAGCGCGTCGCTACCTGGAGGAACACCACCACATGGCCGCCCGCTCCTGAGCGCGCTGGGGGGTGAGCCCTCGCTCCTCCCCTGGGAAGGCCGGCGCCCGCGTCCGCCGCGGGTTAGCTTCGGCCTAGGTGGTGACGGTGCACTCGCCAGAGCGAGAGCACAACCCAGAGGATGGCGGCCAGGATGACTAGGTGGAAGAGCACCGAGAGCGCGGGCAGGATCAGGAAGAAGACGACGAACAAGACCACCAGGCCGCCCAGAAGGAACATCAGGGGGTGCCGCAGTAAGTGCCTCACGGCCGCAACACTACCCTAAAACTCAAGCCGCCAACCGCCTCGGGCCATTGGGCCCAGGGGCGGCGGGCTCGCCCGGGCCCCGCTGCTGTGCCTCACTCCTGAGATGGAGGAGCGCCAACGGGCCGGCACCAGACGCCCCTCAGGCCGGACCCTGATCTGGCAGGGCAACCGCGGCCCCGGGAGCCCCCTCGCCGCGCAGCTGTTGTCGCCGCCAGACCAGCAGCCCCAGTAGGGCCGCCGCCAGGCAGCTGAACCCTCCGGTGGCCAGGCCCACCCGGGCGCCCGCGGCCGCGGTCACCCATCCGATCAGGGGACCCCCGATGGGCGTGGTGCCCTGGAAGGCGATGGCCCAGAGCGACATCACCCGACCGCGCATGCTCGGTGCCGCCGTCAGCTGCAGGGTGGAGTTGCCCTGGGCAATGAAGGTGATGCTGGCCCAGCCCACCAGGGCCATGGCCAGGTACTCCACGCCCAGATCGGGAGCGGCCGCCGCCAGCAAGATGACCACCCCGAAGCCGGCGGCGGCGATCACCAGGGGGCGCAGGCCGGTGCGCCCCCTGGCGGCGGTGACCAGCCCGCCCGCGACCGCCCCCAGGCCCATGCAGGCGGTGATGAATCCGTAGGCCACCGCGCCCCCGTGGAAGGTGTGCTTGGCCACCACCGGCAGCACCACCTGGAACTCGTAGGCCAGGGTGCCCACGATCGCCATCATCAGCAGTGGCACCGCCAGCTCGGGGACCGAGGCCACATAGCGCAGCCCGGCCCGGAGCTGCCCCCGCGCCCTTCCCGAGGGCGGGCTGGGGCGAAGCTGGGAGCGGTCCATGGTCAGGAGCGACGTGACCACGGCGGCGAAGCTGAGGGCGTTAATCAGAAAGCAGATGCCGGTGCCCACCGACGCGATCAGGATCCCGGCCACCGCCGGCCCCACCGCCCGGGCGGCGTTCACCAGCACCGAGTTGAGGCTGATGGCGTTGCGGAGGTTGTCCGAACCCACCATCTCCAGCACGAAGGCCTGGCGGCTGGGATTCTCGAAGGTGTTGTTGAGCCCCAGCAGCACCGCCAGGAGGGCGATCTCCCAGACCCGGACCAGCCCGGTGAGGGTGAGCACGCCCAGAACCAGGGCCTGAACCCCCATCAGCGACTGCAGGGCCATCATCAGGCGCCGCTTGTCCACCCGGTCGGCGATGACCCCCCCGTAGGCGCCCAGCAGCAGCACCGGCAGCGCCTGGAGTGCGACCACCACCCCCAGGACCACCGCGGAGTGGGTGAGGGTGAGGACCAGCCAGGCTTGAGCCGTGATCTGCATCCAGGTGCCCACCAGGGAGATGGCCTGGCCGGAGGCATAGCGGCGGTAGTTGGGCACCGCCAGGGCGGCGAAGGTGGTCTGGGTGGCCCGGCCCAGGGGGTTCAGCGGCTCAGTCCTCCCGGCGCAACCCGCTGGCCAGCAGGTCCAGGGCGGGCAGGGCATCCCGCAGGGCGCGGCGCTGCTCGGGCGGCAGCGAGCGTAGCCCGGCGACCAGCACCCGATCCCGTTCGGCGCGGATCTGGCGGTGCAGCGCCCGGCCGCGCTCGGAGATCTTAAGGAGCGCCGCCCGGCCGTCGTCCGGGTCGGGCACACGGGTCACCAGCCCGGCCGCGACCAGCTTGGCCGCGATCCGCGAGAGCATGGTCGGATGAAGGTTCTCCAGGCGGGAGAGCTGGTTGAGTCCCAGGGGGCCCCTCCGGGCGACCGTGGCCAGAACCGACATCTGGCTGGGGCTAAGCCCGGCCGCGGCGTCGCCCGGGCGTAGGCCCCGGGAGAGCCGGCCGATGACCGCCCGGAGCTGGGCGACCATCTCCACCGAGGGCAGATCCGGGACCAGGGCCAAGGGAGGCCTCATTACTTGCTCAACGGCAAGTATTTTAACCGGTGCCCCGGTCGTGGCCGGGGCAGCAACGCGCCCGGGCACCTTCGCCCGTGACAAGGCGGATAGCCCCGCAACCGATCGCCGCCAGCCGCGTTTTACCCGGTATGGGGAACGATTGCCGGTGAGACGCCCGAGATTGGCGGCGGGGCAGCGTGGCTAGCCGGGTGCTGGCGCCCGCTCCGGCGCCATCCTTCCGGCGCCCGGCGGCCGATCGGCTGCCGTCGCGCCCGCGGCCGTCGGATCTGCCTCTGAAGCAGGCCATGGTGCTCGCCCACATCCCTCCCCAGGGAATCGCCGAGGTGGAGTTGGAGCGGGCCTTGGGTCTGGGGCCTAACGAAGCGGCGGCGGTGAGCCGGGCCATGCTGCGACGGCGCCTGATCCGACGACAACCGATGGGGGGGCGGGAGGCACGCTTTCGGTTGGTGCTGGCGGCTCGCGGGGTCTGGGCCCGGCAGTGGCTGGAGCACCTGCCGCGGGCGCTGCCCCCGGGAGTCTTCGAGGCCGCGCCCGCGGCAACGGCCACCGCCCTCGCCTCCGAACCCGCTGTCGAGCTCATCCCCGCGACCCGCCAGCGGTGGTGGCCCAGGCGCGCCAGCCGACTGGCTGGCTCGGCTCCCGAGGCGCGCGTGGCTGGCGACTCAGAGGTGGGGGCGGTGAGGCGCTACGAACGTGGCCTAATCCTGGTGGCGATGGGCACGGCCGCCTTCCTGGCGGCGGCGATCGTGGGGGCGATCAGTCAGAACGAGCGCACCACCCTGATCCTGCTGGGTGTGGGCGCCGTGGTGGCCTTCGCCTTCCTGGTGGCGGCGCTAGCACAGCTCTACCACCGGCGCCCCCGGGAGGAGCCGCCAACTGCGCCGCTCGGGGGCCAATCCGTCGCCCTCGCGAAGCCGGCGCTCGCCAACGTCCCCGCTCGGCCAGGGGCGGAGCGGCTGGCGACCTTGGCCGGGCGCTGGCATCATAGGGCGATGGGGAGATCGCTTTCCGGCCTGTTCAGCTTTCCCAACCCCGTCAATGAGGTGGCCGCGCGCTGGGTCGCGGGTGGGGCGGCGGCGATTGGGTTGCTGGCCTTGGCCGCCCACCTGCCCTGGTTGTGCGCCGTGCTCGCGTATGGCTTCCTGGCGCGGGTGGCGACCGGACCCACGCTCAGCCCGATGGGTCAGCTGGCCACCCGGCTGCTGGCGCCCCGGACGGCGCCAGCAAAGCTAGTCGCCGGCCCTCCTAAGCGTTTCGCTCAGGCGATGGGAGCGGTGCTGACGGTCACCGCCACCGTGGTCTACTTCGCCTTCGGGCTCACCACGGTCACCTACGCCCTGCTCGGGGCGCTGGTGGTGGCGGCCACCCTGGAGTCGGTGTTCGCCATCTGCCTGGGGTGCCAGATCTTCGGTCTGCTGATGCGCCGGGGCCTGATCCCCGAGGAGGTGTGCGAGGCCTGTGCCGACCTGAGCAGTCCCGCCGCCCAGGCGCGGCGCGAGGCCCAGCGTGAGGGGGCGGGCACCTGAACCCCCCCGGGCCGGCGCCGGTCCGGGGAAGGCGCCGCCCACCTAGACTGGGGAGGGGAGGCGACGGCGACGGCCACGGGAGGTTGATCTTGGCGGAGACGACCGCTTCAGGCAGGGCGGCGACCGACGCCCTGGTCCAGCCCCTCGCGCCCACCGTAGCCGCCGGTGCCGACCGCAGCTCGGCGCCCGAGTTGCAGCACCTGATCGGTGGCACCCCGCTGCCGGGGCGCTCGGGACGCTTCGCGCCGGTCTTCGACCCCGCCAGGGGCGTCGAGATCGCTCGGGTGCCCCTGGCCAGTGTCGCCGAGGTCGATCTGGCAGTGGCGGCCGCGGCGGCCGCGTTCCCCGGGTGGAGCGGTACCAGCCTGGCCCGCCGCTGCGAGATCCTCTTCACCTTTCGCGAGGTGCTCCACCGGGAGCGGCAGCGCCTGGCGGGGGTGATCTCGCGCGAGCACGGCAAGGTGCTCAACGATGCCCTGGGCGAGGTCGCTCGGGGGCTGGAGAACGTTGAGTTCGCCTGCGGCATCCCTCAGCTGCTCAAGGGTGGCCACAGCTTCCAGGTGTCGACCGGGGTGGATGTCCACGAGCTGCGCCAGCCGCTGGGGGTGGTGGCGGGGATCACGCCTTTCAACTTCCCGGTCATGGTCCCGCTGTGGATGCTGGCCAATGCCATCGCCTGCGGCAACACCTTCGTGCTCAAGCCCAGCGAGAAGGACCCCAGCGCCTCCCTGTTGCTTGCGGAACTGCTGGCCCAGTCGGGGCTGCCCCCGGGGGTGGTCAACGTGGTCCACGGCGACAAGGTGGCCGTGGACCGCCTCCTGGAACACCCCGGGGTGGCGGCGGTGAGCTTCGTCGGCTCGACCCCGATCGCCCGCTACGTCTACGAGCGGGGCACCGCCAGCGGCAAGCGAGTCCAGGCCCTGGGTGGGGCCAAGAACCACATGGTGGTGCTGCCCGATGCCGACATCGAGATGGCCGCCGACGCCGCGGTCTCGGCGGCCTACGGGTCCGCCGGGGAGCGCTGCATGGCGATCTCGGTGGTGGTGGCGGTGGGTGCCGCCGCCGACCCGTTGGTGGCGGCGATCCGGGAGCGGATCGCCGCTCTCAAGGTGGGCGCCGGTGACGACCCCCAGGCGGAGATGGGCCCGCTGGTCACGGGCGAGCACCGGGACCGGGTGGCCTCCTACGTCCAGCGCGGCCAGGACGAGGGTGCCGAGGTGGTGGTCGACGGGCGCGCCGCGAGTCTCCCGGGACACGGGTTCTTCTTGGGCGCCTCGCTGCTGGATCGGGTCACGCCGGAGATGAAGGTCTATCAGGACGAGATCTTCGGGCCGGTGCTGGCGGTGGTGCGCGCCGCCACCTATGAGGAGGCGGTGGCGGTGGTGAATGCCAACCCCTACGGCAACGGCACCGCGGTCTTCACCCGTGACGGGGGCATCGCCCGACGCTACCAGCAGGAGGTCCAGGTGGGGCTGGTGGGGGTCAACGTCCCGATCCCGGTCCCGGTCGCCTACTACTCGTTCGGGGGCTGGAAGGCCTCGCTGTTCGGTGACACCCACATGTACGGTCCCGAGGGGGTTCACTTCTACACCCGGTCCAAGGTGGTGACCACGCGCTGGCCCGACCCGGCCAGCAGCCGGGTCGACCTGGGCTTCCCCCGGAACCGCTGAGGCGACCGTGGTCCGCGCCGCCAGTGCCGCGCCGCCCGGGCGGGTGCGCCAGGACGACCGTGAGCACGTCTTCCACTCCTGGTCCGCCCAGCGGCTGATCGATCCCCTGGCGGTGGCCGGGGCCCAGGGCTGCTGGTTCTGGGACTACGACGGCAACCGCTACCTCGACTTCGCCTCCCAGCTGGTCAACGCCAACCTCGGCCATCAGCACCCCGCCCTGGTCGCCGCCATCCGGGAGCAGGCCGGGCGGCTCTGCACCATTGCCCCCTCCTTCGCCAACGACGTGCGCGGCGAGCTGGCCCGGCTGATCGCGGAGCGGGCACCTGGCGACCTCAACCGGGTCTTCTTCACCAACGGGGGCACGGAGGCCAACGAGCACGCCTTGCGAATGGCGCGGCTGCACACCGGCCGGCTCAAGGTGCTGAGCTCCTATCGCTCCTACCATTGGGCCACCGCCGCCGCCATCAGCGTCACTGGCGATCCTCGGCGCTGGGGGAGTGAACCAGGGGTTCCCGGGGTGGTCCACTTCATGGGCCCGTATCCCTACCGCTCCGCCTTCGGTGCCCGCACCGAGGCCGAGGAGGCTGAACGCGCCCTCCAGCACCTGGAGCAGGTGCTGGAGTTCGAGAACCCGGGCTCGGTGGCGGCCATCCTCCTGGAGACGGTGGTGGGCACCAACGGGGTGCTGCTGCCCCCCGGCAACTACCTGGCGGGGGTGCGGCGGCTCTGCGATCGCCACGGGATCGTGATGGTCTGCGACGAGGTCATGGTGGGATTCGGCCGGGTCGGTGAGTGGTTCGCGGTCGACGCCTGGGGGGTGACCCCCGACCTGATCACGTTCGCCAAGGGGGTCAACTCGGGCTACGTTCCCTTGGGCGGGGTGATCATCTCCTCAGCAGTCGCCGAGACCTTCGCCGAGCGCATCTATCCCGGGGGTCTGACCTACTCCGGGCACCCGCTGGCCTGCGCCGCCGGGGTAGCCACCATCCGGGTCTTCGAGGAGACCGACCTGCTGGCGCGGGTGCGGCGCCTGGGGCAGGAGGTGGTGGCCCCGGCCCTGGAGCGGATCCGCCAGCGCCACCCCAGCGTGGGCGAGGTTCGGGGCCGGGGGCTGCTCTGGGCGCTGGATCTGGTCCGCGACCGCGACACCAGGGAGATGCTGGTGCCCTACAACGCCAGCGGCCCGGCCAACCAGCCGATGACGGAGCTGGCCCAGGCCTGCAGGCAGCGCGGGCTCTGGCCCTTCACCCACTTCAACCGAGTGCACGTGGCACCGCCCCTGGTGATCGAGGAGGAGGAGCTGGCCCAGGGCCTGGAGATCCTCGACCAGGCCCTCGAGCTGGCCGACCGCCACTACCGTCGCTGAGCCGCGCCTCGTGGCCTACTGGCCCATCCAGGAGATCCGCATCCGCACCGCCCGGCTGGAGCTGCGGCTGCCCGATCCAGAGATGCTGGAGGCGCTGGCCACCCTGGCGGAGCAGGGAATCCACCCCCCGGAGGAGAGGCCCTTCTCAGTGCCCTGGACCGACCAGGCCCCACCGTGGCTGGGGCGGGGCACCGTGCAGTGGAACCTGCTCCAGCTGGCCCAGTGGCGGCCCGGCGAGTGGAGCTTCAACCCAGTCGCCCTCCACCAGGGGCGGGTGGTTGGCTCCCAGGGGATCTCCGCCCATGAGTTCGCCATCACCCGGTGCTTTGCCACTGGCTCCTGGTTGGGTCGCGCCCACCAGGGCCAGGGCCTGGGGCGGGAGATGCGGGCGGCGGTTCTGCACTTTGGCTTCGTCGGGCTCGGCGCCCGCGAAGCCACCAGCGGCGCCTTCGCTGACAACCCTGCCTCCCTGGCCGTGTCCCGCTCCCTCGGCTATGAGGAGAACGGGGTCAGCACCGTGGAGCGGCGGGGGAAGCCGGCCCAGATGATCACTCTAAGCCTCAGGCGGGAGGTCTGGGAACGGGCGGAGCGGCCCGAGGTGGAGCTGGTCGCCGTCGAGCCCTGCCTGGAGCTCTTCGGCCTGGGTCCGCCAGCGGGGGTCTGACGCCGGCCAGCCCCGGCTCAGGCCACCGGCTGGTCGATGGCTTCGCCGTCGGGGTGGCGGCTCGGCAGCCGCTCCGCCCAGCCGGTGTCGGGCTGCTCGTCCAGCCGGCGGGCTCTTAGGCCGCGCTCGGTGTCGTCGAGCAGGCTGGCGAAGATCCGCCGTACATCGGGGTGGAGCTGGGGATCGGCCGCCCCCTGGCGAGATTCTTCGGCCAGGGTCCTATCCGGGTGCAGGCTGAGGGGCAGCCATTGCCCGAGCTCGATGGTGTACTCGGCGCCCCGCACCTCCCAGAGTTGCGCCAGGTCGCGGCGCAGCCTGGGGAAGTAGGCGGCGACCAGGCTCTCCTGGCGAACGCCGGCGAAACCAATCGCCACCAGGCGGCTCTCCTCGATGGTGGCGTCGGCCGACGTCATCAGGGCCCAGGCCCGTTGCTTGGCCTCCGAGGTTGGCATGGCCGCCCGCGCCGCCGCCACCCGGGTCCGGCCGGTGGAGCTGGGGTCCAGGCCCAGGGCCCGCGCCAGGTCCGGTTCCCCGGCGGCTCCGCGGGCGGCCAGGGACGAGACCAGGTGCCAGACCAGCTCCGGGTCGAGCGCCACCCCGGCGGGCAGCTCGCGGCCGTCGAGCCAGGCCCGCAGACGCCCCACCTGGTCGGGCGTGGTCGCCACCGAGATGAAGGCCCGCAAGCAGACCGTCTGTCGGTCGCTTCCCGGCTGGCTCTCCGCCAGCTGCTCGGCGATCTCCTCGGCCAGCCCGGCCTCCAGCTCGGCCGCCCGTCGCGGCGCCCCGTAGCGGCGGATGGCGTACCGGGCGTTGCCCAGTACGGTGGTCAGCAGGCTGGGGTCTGACTCCCGGGCCGCCTGGGTGGTCACCATCGCCGCAAAGCGGTGCGCGGGGAGCTCGGCGTCGCAGACTCGGTCCCAGGCCGATCCCCAGATCAATGCCCGGGCCAGGGGCTCGGAGATGGCGCCGAGGTGTCGCTCCGCGGTCTCCTGGGAGTGGGCGTCGAGGCGGATCTTGGCGTAGGTCAGGCTCTGGTCATTGGGCAGCAGCAGGGCGGGCCGGGGCCGCCCCCGCAGCGGGGGCACCGGCGTCCGCGCCCCCTGCACCTCCAGCTGGACCTGGTCCACGCGGGCCAGCGCCTGGCCCACCCAGTCGAAGACGCCGATCTGGAGCTGGTGCTGGCGCAGGGTGGGCTGGGACTCGGCCGCGCTCTGCAGCACCGTGACCTCATCCAGGCGCTCCCCATCGGCCGAGGGCTCCCCCCTCACCTCCAACTCCAGGGTGTTCACCCCTACCGTCTCCAGCCAGGATTGGGCCCAGCCGGAGACGTCCCGGCCCGAGGCCTCCTCCAGCGCCTGGACCAGGTCGCCGAACTCGGCATTGCCGGCCCGGTGCCGCTCCAGGTGGGTGTGCAGGGCGGCAAAGAAGCATTCCTCGCCCACCCATGCCACCAGCTGGCGCAGCGCCGAGGCACCCTTCTCGTAGGTGATTCGGTCGAAGTTGGCGCGGACCGCCTCAGCCTCGTCTACCCCGGTCACCACCGGGTGTGAGGTGGCCCGCTGGTCCTCCTCCCGGGCCAGCTCCATGTAGGTGGTGGCGAAGATCACCCAGGCGTCGGGCAGCTTGGTGGCCCGGTCCTGGCAGAAGGCTGCCATCAGGGTGGCGAAACTCTCGTTGAGCCAGATGTCGTCCCACCAGCGCATGGTCACCAGGTCGCCGAACCACATGTGGGCCATCTCGTGGAGGATCAACTCGGCCCGCTGCGATCGCTGTCGGGGAGTGGCCCTTCCCCGCCAGAGCATCATGTCGGTGATGGTCACGCAGCCAGGCGACTCCATGGCCCCGTTGACCTTCTCGGGCACGAAAACCTGGTCGTATTTGCTGAAGGGGAAGGGGATCGCGAAGGCGTCTTCGTAGTAATCCAGGCCCTGGCGGGTCAGTTCAAAAAGCTCCTCGGAGTCGAGGTACTGCGCCAGCGAGCGCGGGCAGTAAAGCCCGAGCGGCACCTGGCCGTGGCGGGCGAGCACCTGGTGGAAGGGGCCGGCAGCGATTCCCAGCACGTAGACCGACAGGGGGATGGTGACGGGGAAGTCCCACCAGCGACAGCCCTCGCGCTCGTCCACCGCGCCCGGGCTGCCGGGCTCGGCGAAGACCACCAGCCAGTCTTGGGGCACTCGGATGCGGAGCTGGAAGGTGCCCTTGAGATCAGGCTGGTCGAAGCAGGGGAAGCAGCGGTGGGCCTCGCTGGGCTCGAGGTCGGAGTAGATGTAAGTGGAACCGTCGGCTGGGTCGACGCTGAGGTGCATCCCGAGGCCATCCCGGTCGTAGGTGGACTCTCCCTGGACGGTCACCCGGTTGTGGGCTCGCAATTCGGCGAGCGCAATCCGTCCCCCGGCCTCGGCGTCGGGACGCAGCGCCGACCCGTTCCACTCCAGGGTCTCGATCCGGGCAACCTCGGAATCCAGGTAGGTGGTGGCGCCCGGTTGGCGGCCCTCGAAGTCCAGTTCCACGCGAAAGCCAAAGCGCTCCTGGCCGCGGCAGAAGTCGAGTTCGACACGGTAGGCGCTGGCGCCCACCAGCCCTGCTCGCTCGGTCGCCTCTGAACGCGAGAGCGACCACTTGGACGCCAGCATCCCCGGCAGTCTAGCCAAGCCCCTCCGCCGGGAGTTCGTAGGTCACATCGGCGACGGCGACATCGGAGCGACCCACCAGGGCGGATTTGATGTGCAGGGCGCGGTGGTTGTGGAGCACTTGATTCCACCAGTGCCGGGTAACCAACTCGGGGAGCACCACGGTGCACTGGTCGAGGGCGTGCTTCTCCCGATAGGAGGTGACATAGCGGAGCACCGGCTGGACCACGGTGCGGTACGGGGAGATCATGATCACCAACTGGGGCCGTGCCAGCCGGGGGTCACTGCTGAGCCTGTCGTCGACCCAGCTGTGCCAGTTGGCATCGAGCTCGGCAGCCTCCTCGGTGGGCAGGCCGCCCGGGTCGTCAGGGCGCACCTCGCCTGGGGCGTAATCCCGCTGGGGGAGGCTGTCGCCGGGCTGGCCGGTGGCGACGTGGACCGCGACCACCTCGTCGGAGATGGCCTGGGCGTAACGCAGGGCTCGCAGGGCGAGCACGTCCAGCCCGGCAACGGGCACAATCGCCACCCGCCGCCGCGGGACCGGCTCCCGTGCTTGGGTCTGATCCCGTTCCCAGCCGGCGGGGAAGCTGGTCGCTACCACCCCCGGGCGCCGGATCAGGGCGAACTTGAGACGCAGCGACCTGGGCCGGCGCAGCAGCCCCCAGATCCCGGCGGTGCTGACCACGTCCGGGACCATCACCGTGACCAGGCCACCCGATCCCTGCTGCATCAGGCGGTCGATCACCCCCAACAGGGCCCCCAGCCGGCGGCCCGAGGCGCGCTCCACCTCCACCCGGGCGGCGGCGCCGACCTGCTTCCGAATCTGGGCGGCGCTGCCCGGTGGGCTGGTGAAGTCGACTGCGACGATGTCCTGGCCCAGCGTCGCGGCGTATTCCAGGGCCCGGCGGGTCGCCGGGTCCAGCGCCCAGACAGGGACCACGGCGCGGAGGAGGCGGAACGGCTGATCGGTCTGGGCCGCCCCGCGGAGGCGCCGGCGGATCTGCCAGTAGTGGCGCCCAACGAACCAGAAGAGCAGCACCAGGATGGGCACGATGATCAGCACCACCCAGGCGCCCAAGCGGAACTTGACCACCATCACGATCACGTCCACCAGGGCGGTGGCGACGGTGCCCAGGCCGTTGACGGCGATGTTGCGGCGCCAGTGCCCGCGGCGGTGCCGGAGCTGGTACCGGACCAGGGCCGCCTGGGCCAGGGTGAAGGCGGTAAAGACCCCGATCGCGTAGAGGTTGATCAGGTGGTCAGTGTTGGCAGCGAAGGCGGCCACCACCCCGATCGCCACCGCGGTGAGGAAGAGGATCGCGGCCGAGTAGACCAGCCGGTCGCCGAAGGCGCCGAAGCGGTGGGGGAGCCGGTCGTCCCGAGCCAGGAAGGCGCACAGCCGGGGGAACCCGTTGAAGCTGGCGTTGGCGGCCAGGATCAGCACCAGGGTGGTGCAGAACTGGATCACGTAGAAGAAGGCCTTGCCCGGGCCCCTGAAGACGTCGGCGGCGATCTGGGCCAGCACCGTGGGGCTGCCCGAAGGGCTGGGCTCCACCCCGAAGACCACGCCAAGCACGGTCACGCCCAGGAACAGCAGCACCAGCAGTGCCCCCAGGAGCACCAGGGTTTTGGCGGCGTTGTCGCCGGGAGGGTCCCGGAAGCTGCGGACGCTGTCAGAGACCGCCTCGATCCCGGTCATCGAGGAGCAACCGGAGGCGAAGGCGGTTAGCACCAGGAAGGGGGTCAGGACCTCGGTGGGATTGAGCACCGGCTGGTAGTGGCCCACTCCGTGGGGTGCTGCCCCGGTCAGGCCCCGGACCAGTCCCACCACGATCAGGATCAGCATCACCGCGATGAAGACGTAGGTGGGCATGGAGAAGAAGGCTCCCGCCTCGCGCACCCCGCGGAGGTTGCCGGCACAGAGCACGACGATCAGCAGGATCGCCAGCGGCAGGCGCAGCGCCACCAGCGCCGGGAACGCCGAGGCCAAGGCGTCGGCACCGGAGGAGACGCTCACCGAGACGGTGAGCACGTAGTCGATCAGCAGCGCGGCCGCCGCCACCATCGCCGGCCACTGGCCGAGATAGTCGCGGGCGACCGCGTAGGATCCCCCATCGGCCTGGCGGGTGATCACCACCTGCCGGTAGGAGAGGACCACCAGCACCATCAGCACCGCGATTGCGATCGCGATCGGAATCTCGAAGGCAAGGGCCGCCACACCGGCCGCCACCAGCACGGTCAGCCCCGCTTCGGGCCCGTAGGCCACCGACGAGAGCGCGTCCGAGGCGAGGGTGGGCAGGGCCTTGAAGATCGGCAGCCGTTCCCCCTCGATGGCCGAGGTGGGCAGCTTGGGTCCGAGCACGAGGCGCTTGAGGAGGTAGCGCAGCCGGGCCGGTCCCCCCTCGGGGAGATCCGCCTTCTCGGTGGCGACCAGGAGCCCCCTGCCCCCGCGGCGGAAGGCGCCGGCATCCTGACGGTCGATCACCACATAGCGGTTGCCCGGCAACCGGCCCGCCTGAGGGATCCGCCGCTCCAACTCGCCTTCGTCGGGGGGAACGCCGGGGCCGGGGAGCTGGGGCGGAGTGGGGCTGCTCAATCTCGGCCGCTGCCTCTCCCTGTGCTGGCCGTGGCGGCACCACCAGGCCACAATCTCCGAAGGAACACCGCCCGGGAGCATAGCGGCCGGACCGCGAGCACCGGCCGCGATCGGGCAGGCCGCAAAAGGGGCCGCATCCCCCCGGTCGTCGCTTTCAGGTCCCCGCCGCGCCACCACCTTTAATCGCCACTGCCCCGGGCGGCGGTGGCCTGGAGCGCTGCGAGGGGGTGGCTGTAACTACATCACGCGACTCGTGCTGGCGGCCGGGTCGCGGGGCGCTGGCCCAGGCGGGACTAGCCCCGCCCGCGCCGACGTGGCACGGACGAGGCTAGGAATTGCACGTAGGAATTGCACGGATGTAGAGCTAGTTCTAGCGCGTCACGAGCTGGCTGGTGAACCGATGCAGGAAGTGCTTCCCTTGGGCTCGGAGATGCGCACCTCGACGCGCTTCAAGGGCGGATGACTCACCACCGACATGCTGGTCAGGACGGTGCCGCTGGGCACCTGCTTCTGGGCTCCGGCCCGATCTCCATTTTGTGCCGTTACGATGGCCTTAATGGTCGCCGGGCCATGCTCGTGCACCTGCAGCATGACCTTGTTCCCATGCACCGAGTAGGTCACTTTGCATTCTGTCCCACCCGGTATGGACTTGTTGGTCGTACCTCCACATGCCGCCACCCCCAGGGCAGCGGTGGCGAGCGCGCAGGCTATGCATATCTGTGGTGCTCTCATGCGTTCTGCTCCTTCTGTGCGTCGCCGGCTACGAGCCAGAACAAACGTCGAGGTGGCGGCAGCGTTTCACAGCAGCAGAGCCGCGCCTCGTGGAGTGATGGCATCCAGGGCGCTGCGTCGAGGGATGGCATCCCAGCGGGTGGTGGGTCGTGGGGGGGCGCCCGCACGGGAGGAAGGCCGTAAGCTGGAGTCGGTGCTATTTAAGGGCCGCATCCTCGGCGGGAATCGACGCGCCCGGATCCTACTCACTGTCCTGGTGCTGATCGCGGGCTATTCGCTGGTGGTGGCGGTCGGGGTCGGTCTCTGACGCCACCGGCGGCTGGGAGGCGGCCCTATCAGGGCCGGCTTGCTACGCGCAAGGGGCGTGGGCCCTGGGCGGCGGAGGCTCAGGCGCTGGGGGAGGGGCCCTCCGGCGGCGGCACCAGCCACTGGGCCAGGTAGGGCAGCTCGCGGTGGCGACTGTCGTGGTCGAGGCCGTAGCCGACCACGAACCCCGGGCCGTTGAGGCGGAAGCCCACGTAGCGGGGATAGACCGGCAGCGCCCGGCCCTCGGGCCGGTCGAGCAGGGCGCAGATCTCCAGGGTGCGGTTGGGCGCGGCCAGGCGCCCCAGCATGGCGCTGATGGTCTTGCCGGCGTCGACTATGTCGTCGACGATCAGCACCGGACCCTCGTCGGGGAGATTGACCCGACCCAGGGCGCTGATCACCGGCTCGGAGCTGGGCTTGTCGCCGACGTAGCTGGTGGACTGGAAGAACTCCATGCCCAGCACCTCGACGTCGTGCTCCCACAGCTGGCGGATCAGGTCGACGGCGAAGACGAACCCCCCGCGCATCACCACCACCAGGGTGACCGGGGTGAAGCGGTGCTGCCGGGCGATCTCCGCGGCGATGGCCGCCACCCGTTCCTGGATCCGGTCGGCGCTGGCGATGGGGCGGACGTTGAAGGCGGCAGGCGAGCGCCGCTCGGCCCAGAAGGTGGGCTGGAACACGCTCGGGGTGGAGGGCACGTCGAGGACGGGCGCCTCCATCTGAACCGGCCTGGCCTGCGCGCTCACCTCGGTTTCCATCTTGTCCCTGCACCTGGCCGCCTGACCGCCCCGGTTGGAGAGCGGTAGCCCGCGACCGTAAGTATCCCCGCTTGGGACCGTGCCGGGACACGCCTGGGTCACGTTTGCCGGCCAGGGGAGGCGGGCTGGAAGTCGTGGGCGCGGAGCACCAGTCGGATGGGGCGGTCGCGGGCGAGATAGTCCCAGGCCCAGTTGAGGAGCGTGGCCAGCCGCGCCCGGAAGGTGAGGATGTTGACCAGGTGGACCACCAGCCAGAGCGCCCAGCCGGCAAGGCCCGATACCTGGACCGGTCCGATCTGGGCCACCGCCGAGTTGCGGGCCACGGTGGCCATGATCCCCCGGTCGTGATAGCGGAAAGGACGCGGCGAGGTGCCGCTCACCGCCGCCCGGATGTTGGCGGCGGCGCGGCGCGCCTCCTGGATGGCGGCCTGGGCCAGCATGGGCACCTCACCCCGCCCCGCCATGTCGCCCACCACCATGACCTCAGGATGGTGGCGCAGCTGGAGCCGGGAGTTGACCGGCACCCGCCCCTGCCGATCAAGGGGCAAGCCCAGGCGCTCCGCCAGCGGCGAGGCCCGGACCCCCGCCGTCCAGATCACCGACTCGCCGGCCAGGCGGCTGCCGTCTTGGAGAACCACCGTCCCCGGCTCCAGCTCCCGCACCGGGCTGCGCAGGAGAAGCTCCACGCCTCTGCGGGCGAGGGCGCGGGCTGCCGTCCGGCGAAGGCGCGGGGCGAAATCGAGCAGGATCTGGTCTGCGGCCTCCAGGAGCCGCACCCGGGCCGGCCCCAGCTGCTGCCCCCGAAAGTCCCGGCGCAGCACCAGCGCGATCAGCTCGCCGAGGGCGCCGGCGTACTCGACCCCGGTGGGCCCACCACCCACCACCGTGAAGCTGAGGAGTGCCTGGCGGCGCTCGGGGTCGGGCTCGTCACCCGCCATCTCGAAGCGCTCCAGCACCCAGTTCCGCAGCGCCAGGGCGTCAGGCAGGCTCTTCAGGGAAAGGGAGCGCTGCGAGATCGACTGGTTGCCGAAGTAGTTGTTGACGCTGCCGGCGGCCAGGACCAGGAAGTCGTAGGGCTCCCAGCCGGCGTCGGTGATCACCCGGCGCCGCTCCAGGTCCAGGTCGCGCACCTCTGCCATTTGGAAGCGGCAGTTTCCCAAAGGGCCGATCAGCTTGCGGATCGGCTGGGCGATCTCGGAGGGATTGAGGAGCGCCGAGGCCACCTGGTAGAGCAGGGGCGTGAAGAGGTGGTAGTTGTGCTGGTCGAGGAGCAGCACCTGAAGCTGCGCCCCGCGCAGGCAGCGCACCAGGGTCAGGCCGGCGAAGCCGGCTCCCACCACCACCACTCGGGGCTGGTCGCCGGCGGCAGGACCCGGGCGCTGAGCGGAGCCGGCGAGCGCAGCCCTGAGCTTGGACAACTGCAAATTGCCGCCTCCTTCAGGGGACACGCGTAACCTGGCTCAGGTTAGCCGCGCCCGCATCCGGGCGGCCCGGATTCGTTCGGGGTCGGCTTGACAGGCCCAAGCGGGCGATGCCAGAGTCGCCAGCGGACGCCGCGGGTGCAGCTGGGGGAGCCATGGCGGAGCTGGTCAGGGCGGCGCTGGTGCAGGCGAGCTGGACCGGCGACGCCGACTCGATGGTAGAGCGCGCGGTGAGCGCCGCCCAGCGGGCCGCGCAGCAGGGCGCTCACGTGGTCTGCTTCCAGGAGATCTTCTCCGGGCCCTACTTCTGCCAGGTGCAGGACCCTCAGTTCTACGCCCTCGCCGAGGCGGTTCCGGAGGGCCCCACGGTGGCGCGGATGCGGGAGCTGGCCCGCGACTCGCACCTGGTCCTGGTGGTGCCGGTCTACGAGCAGGAGCAGCCGGGCATCTACTACAACACCGCCGCGGTGATCGATGCCGACGGCACCTATCTGGGCAAGTACCGCAAGCACCACATCCCCCAGGTCAGCGGCTTCTGGGAGAAGTTCTACGTCCGGCCGGGCAACCTCGGTTACCCGGTCTTCCAGACCGCGGTCGGTCCCATCGGCGTCTACATCTGCTACGACCGCCACTTCCCCGAGGGCTGGCGGGCCCTGGGCCTGGGCGGGGCCCGGATCGTCTTCAACCCCTCGGCTACCAGCCGCGGGCTCTCCGCCTATCTCTGGCGGCTGGAGCAGCCCGCGGCCGCGGTCGCCAACGAGTTCTTCGTGGGGGCGCTCAACCGGGTCGGGGTGGAGCCCCTGGGCGACAACGATTTCTACGGCGGCTCCTACTTCGTCGACCCCCGGGGCCAGCTGGTGGGGGAGCCGGGATCCGACCAGGGCGAGGACCTGGTGGTCCGGGACCTGGACATGGACCTGATCACCGAGGTGCGCCAGCTCTGGGCCTTCTACCGGGACCGCCGTCCCGAGTCCTACGACCCCCTATGTCGACCCTGACCCCGGGTCCGGACTGAGGACATCCAGATGCGCCTGATGATCCGCGGCGGGTTGGTGGTGACGGCGGACCAGGTGGCGCCTCGCGAGGTCCTGATCGAGGGGGAGCGCACCGTCGGGGTGGTGGAGCCGGGCTCCGAGCCGGCCCGGCAGTTCGCCGCCGGCGCCGACCGGGTGCTGGAGGCAGAAGGGCGCTACGTGCTCCCGGGGGGTGTGGACGTCCACACCCACATGGAGATGCCCTTCGGCGGGACCTTCTCCGCCGACACCTTCGAGACCGGGACCCGGGCCGCGGCCTGGGGTGGGACCACCACCATCGTCGACTTCGCCATCCAGGGCAAGGGGCAGGCCCTGCTCCAGGGCCTGGAGACCTGGAGGAGCAAGGCCGAGGGGCGCTGCGCCGTGGACTACGGCTTCCACATGATCGTGGCCGACGTCAACCCCGCCTCCCTGGCGGAGCTGCCCCGGCTGGTGGAGCAGGGGGTGAGCAGTTTCAAGCTCTTCATGGCCTACCCCGGTGTCTTCTACTCCACCGATGGCGAGATCCTGCTGGCCATGCAGGCGGCCGCGGGCTGCGGCGCCCTGATCCAAATGCACGCCGAGAATGGCATCGCCATCGACCAGTTGGTGGCCCAGGCGCTGGCCCGGGGCGAGGTCGAACCCCGTTTCCACGGCTCCACCCGCCCCGCGATCCTGGAGGGCGAGGCCACTCACCGGGCAATCCAGCTGGCCCAGGTGAGCCGCTGCCCCCTCTATATCGTCCACCTGTCGGCGGCGGAAGCCCTGTCCCGGGTGGTCGACGCCCGCGACCACAACCAGGCGGTCTTTGCCGAGACCTGTCCCCAGTACCTGTTCCTCTCCGAGGCCGACCTGGCCCGGGAGGAGTTCGAGGGCGCCAAATTCGTCTGCTCTCCGCCGCTGCGCGAGGCCTGGCACCAGAAGGCGCTCTGGCGGGGGTTGCTCACCGAAGACCTGGCGGTGGTGGCCACCGACCACTGTCCCTTCTGTTTCAAGGAGCAGAAGGAGCTGGGCCGCGACGACTTCTCCAAGATCCCCAACGGGCTCCCGGGGGTGGAGCACCGCCTTGACCTGCTCCACCAGGGCGTCCTGGACGGGCGCCTCAGCCTGAGCCGCTGGGTGGAGCTGGTATCCACCGCGCCCGCCCGGATGTTCGGGCTCTATCCGCGCAAGGGAGCGCTGGCAGCGGGCTCGGATGCCGACCTGGTGATCTATGACCCGCGGGTGGAGCGCACCCTCTCGGCCCGGACCCACCACATGAACGTCGACTACTCCTGCTACGAGGGCAGGCGGGTCCGGGGGGCGGCGGAGACGGTCCTGCTCCGGGGCCAGGTGGTGCTGGAGGGAGGTGCCTACCGGGGCCGGCCCGGCGATGGTCAGTTCGTGCCCCGGGGCACCTGCCAGTACCTCAACTGAGGGGCGCAGCTTGCAGATCGGGGTGGTGCTACAGACCGATCCTCCCGCCCGGCGCACCGTGGAGCTGGCGCGGCGGGCCGAGGCGGCCGGTTGCAGCCACGTCTGGACCTTCGACTCGGTGGTGCTCTGGCAGGAGCCGTTTGTGATCTACCCCCAGATCCTGGCGGCCACCGAGCGGGTGCTGGTGGGGCCGATGGTGACCAACCCCCTCACCCGCGACCCCACCGTCACCGCCTCGATCTTCGCCACCCTCAACGAGGCGTTCGGGGCCCGCACCGTCTGCGGCATCGGCCGCGGCGACTCGGCGGTCCGCTTCATCGGCAACCGGCCCGCCAGCCTGAGCCAGCTCGAGGAGGCGATCACCCTGATCAAGGGCCTGGCCGAGGGGCGCGAGGTTCTCCTGAGGGGCAAGCCGGTACGCCTCTCCTGGGCCGGCCCCGGTCACCTGGAGGTGATGATGGCCGCCTACGGCCCCAAGGCGCTGGCCGTGGCCGGGCGCTGTGCCGACGGCCTGATCCTGCAGTTGGGCGACCCCGCGATCGTGGCCTGGGCTATCGGCCAGGCCCGGGCGGCGGCGGCAGCGGCGGGGCGCGATCCCGGGCAGCTGCGGATCTGCGTCGCCGCTCCCGCCTACGTCGGAGCCGACCTGGGACACCAGCGAGAGCAGGTGCGGTGGTTCGGGGGCATGGTCGGCAACCACGTCGCCGAGATCGTTCGGCGCTATGGCGACGCCTCGGAGGTGCCCCGGGCACTCACCGATTACGTCAAGCAGCGCACCGAATACGACTACCGCCACCACGGGCGGCCCGGCAACCCTTCCTCCGACTTCGTCCCTGACGAGGTGGTGGACCGCTTCTGCCTGCTGGGGCCGGCCGAGGCCCACCTGGACCGGTTGCTGGAGCTGGCGGAGCTGGGGGTCGACCAGTTCGCCATCTACCTAATGCACGACGGTCAGGAGGCCACGCTCAAGGCCTACGCCGGACACCTGATCGGGGCCGTGGCCGATGTCTGAGCCACCGCCGGGCCACCCCGGGCGGATCCGCCGGCGAGGCGGCGCCAGGGCCGGTCCCGGGCCGGTCCCGGGCCGGTCGGCCGACCCTAGCGCCGTCGCCGCCGAGCGCTTAGACTTGCGGACACATTTCAGCCGGTCGGCTTAGGGCGCGTCGGCGGCCACCAGCCCGGCCTGGGTCTTGCCACCGGGGGGCGAGGCACCGGAGAGGGTCGGTACCGGATACCGGCGCGGAGTCATGGCCCCGGGACGAGCCAAGTGAGGAGGAGGGATGCGATGTTCGCCAAATCGATAGATGAGGCTGGGCCCAGGCCCGGCCGGGGCCGGCTCCGGGCCGCCCACGCCCTGGTGGGGGGGACGGTGCTGGCAGTGCTGGCGGCGGGCTGCGGCGCCGCGGGCCCCTCGCCCACCAGGGCCACCCGACTAGCCAACTCCAGCTTCCTGGGATGTATGGTGACGGACACCGGCGGGATCGACGACCGGTCCTTCAACGCCTCGTCCTGGCAGGGGATGCAGTTGGCCGCCAAGGCCGACAAGAACGTCAAGGTCAAGTACCTGCAGTCAACCAACTCCAGTGACTACGTGCCCAACATCAGCGCCTTCGAGAGCCAGAACTGCGGGATCATCGTCACCGTCGGCTTCCTGATGGCGACCGCGACCCAGAACGCCGCCACCGCCAACCCCAACCAGAAGTTCGCCATCGTCGACTACACCTACAGCCCGGCGCTGGCCAACGTCCTCGGGCTGCATTACGACACCGATCAGGACGCCTTCCTGGGTGGCTATCTGGCTGCGGCCCTGTCGAAGTCGGGCAAGGTGGGCACCTTCGGTGGTGACAACATCCCCACCGTCACCATCTACATGAGCGGCTTCGTCGCCGGAGTGCGCTACTACGATCAGCGCAATCACAAGAAGGTCAAGGTTTACGGCTGGAACCCCAACACCAACACCGGGCTCTTCACCGGCAACTTCACGAGCCAGGCGGACGGTCGCCTGGACGCCACCTCCCTGATGAACCAGGGCGCCGACATCATCTTCCCGGTGGCGGGCTCGGTGGGTCTGGGCGCCGCGGCCGCGGTCAAGGCGGCCGGCCCTCCCCACTACATGGAATGGGTTGACGTCGATGGCTGCGTGTCTGCCGTGCAGTACTGCAAGCTCTTCGTCACCAGCGTCACCAAGGGCATCGCGTCGTCGGTCAAGGCGGCGGTGCTGGCTGCTGCCAAAGGCACCTTCAAGGGTGGCAACTACAACGGCACCCTGAGGAACAACGGCGTCGGCCTCTCCCCCTACCACAAATTCAGCGGCAAGGTGTCGTCCAACCTGAAGAAGCAGATCAGCACCCTCAAGGCCAAGATCATCGCCGGCAAGATCTCGACCAACCCGCTCCACTATCCCGCTTCGTAACCAAGCCCGAGAGTGATCCTGCCGGGACCACGGCCCGCCCTTGGGGGCGGGCCGTGGCGCCCGCCAGGGTCGCCGGCAGGATGACGGCCCTGGAAGAGTGCGAGTCGAACTCCGGCACATAGTCAAGCGCTTCGGCGAGCTGGTGGCGGTCGACGACGTCGACCTCACGGTCGAGCCCGGGCAGATCCATGCCCTGCTGGGCGAGAACGGCGCCGGCAAGACGACCCTGATGAACATCCTCTACGGCCTCTACCGGGCGGACCAGGGGGAGGTCAGAGTCGACGGGGAGCCGGTCCAGCTCCGCAGCCCCCGGGATGCACTCCAGGCCCGGATCGGGATGGTGCACCAGCACTTCATGCTGGTGCCGGTCTTCTCGGTCTCGGAGAACGTCTTTCTGGGGATCGAGCCGGTGCGGGCCCTGGCCGGCTTCCTCGACCGCCGCCGGGCGGCGGCCGAGATCCGCCGGCTGTCCGAGACCTACGGCCTCGAGGTCGACCCCAACGCCTTGGTCGAGGAGCTGCCGGTGGGCGTGCAGCAGCGGGTGGAGATCATCAAGGCGCTGGTGCGCCGAGCCCAGCTGCTGATCCTGGACGAGCCCACCGCGGTGCTCACCCCCCAGGAGACCGACGACCTCTTCCAGGTGATGCGCTCCCTGCGCCAGGCGGGGCAGTCGGTGCTCTTCATCACCCACAAGCTGGGCGAGGTGATGGAGGTGGCGGACCGGATCACGGTGATGCGGCGCGGCCGGGTGGTGGGACGGACCACGCCCGCCGCCACCACCGAGGCCGAGCTGGCTTCGATGATGGTGGGCCGGGCGGTCGAGTTCCGGGTGCAGAAGCGACCCGCGCAGCCCGGGGAGGTGGTGCTCGACGTGGCCGGGCTGGCGGTGGCCGACGACCGCGGCGCCCTGGCGGTCTCGGACCTGTCCCTCCAGGTGCGCGCCGGCGAGATCCTGGCGGTGGCCGGAGTCCAGGGCAACGGCCAGACCGAGCTGGCCGAGGCGCTCTTCGGACTGCTCCGCCCCCTGGCGGGGGAGGTCAAGGTGGGCGGCCGGGACCTGACCCAGGCCAACCCCCGGGACCACGCCGCCGCCGGGGTGGGCTACGTCCCCGAGGACCGCCAGCGCGAGGGGCTGGTGCTCAATTTCTCGGTCAGCGAAAACCTGGTCCTGGACATATACAACCGGGCACCCTTCGGCCGGGGCCTGGTCTACCGCCCCGACGTGGTCCGGGACAATGCCCGCAAGCGGGTCAGCGAGTTCGACATCCGCACCTCCTCCGTCGACGCCGCCGCCTCAACCCTCTCCGGCGGCAATCAGCAGAAGGTGGTGCTGGCTCGGGAGTTCTCCCGGCCGCTCACCCTGCTGATCGCCTCCCAGCCCACCCGGGGGTTGGACGTGGGCTCGACCGAGACCGTGCACCGGCGGCTGGTGCAGGAGCGGGACCGGGGGGCGGCGGTGTTGCTGATCTCGACCGAGCTTGACGAAGTCCTGGCCCTGGGCGACCGGATCGCGGTCATCTACCGGGGCGCGGTCAGCGGTTACGTCCTGCCCGAGACGCCCCGGGCTCAGATCGGCCTGCTGATGGCCGGGGTCACCACCGAGGCGGCCGCGCCTGCTGCCGAATGAGCGAGCTGGAGCCGGCCGGCAAGCCGGGCCCGGCGGTGGAGCGGCCGGCCCCGGCTGAGAAGGCCGCCGGCAGCCGCCGCGGCGGCTGGAGGCCGCACCCGGTGGCGGCCTGGCGGCGGGGCGAGGCTGCCGTGGTCACGGTGCTGGCCATCATCTCGGCGCTGGTGGTGGGGGCCGTATTCATGGTGGTGACCACGCCCTCCACTCTGGGGGCCTGGGGCCACTTTACCTCCGATCCCGGCCGGGCCCTCTCCAGCTCCTGGAACCTGATCTCCCAGGCCTACGGGGCCCTGCTCGACGGCGCCGTGGGCAACCCCGCGGCCTACGCCACCGCCATCAGCAGCCCCTCGTCGGCCCATCTGGTCGCCGCCTTCAACCCCATCTCCGAGACCTTGGCGGCGATGGCTCCGCTCCTGCTCGGGGGGCTCTCGGTCTCCCTGGCTTTCCGGTCCGGTCTCTTCAACATCGGTGCTCAGGGCCAGCTGATCGCCGGCGCGGTGATGGCCGCCTGGGTGGCGGTCGCGCTCCCGGGGATGCCGATCCTCATCCACCTGCCCCTGGCGGTGTTGGCCGGGGCCCTGGGCGGGGCGGTGGCGGGATGGGTGCCCGGCTTCCTCAAGGCGCGCACCGGCGCCCACGAGGTGATCGTCACCATCATGCTGAACTACGTCTTCCTCAACCTCCTGATCTACCTGCTCTCGCTCAAGGTCTTCCTGGCCCCGGGGCAGGTCAACGCCATCTCCCGGGTGACGCCGGCCTCGGCGCTCCTGCCCCACCTCTTTGGATCCCACCTCCGGGTCAACGCCGGCACCCTGCTGGCACTGGCCGCGGCCGGGGGCGTGGCCTGGTTGCTGCAGCGGAGCACCCTCGGCTTCCAGTTCCGGCTGGTGGGCTCCAACCACCATGCCGCCCGCGCCGCCGGGATCAACCTGCCCCGGACGATCACCCTGGCCATGGTCCTCGCCGGGCTGCTGGCGGGGTTGGCGGGGGCGGTGGAGATGCTGGGTACCGCCCCCCAGCTGGTCCCCACCTATGGCGAGGACCTGGGGTTCACCGCCATCACCGTGGCGCTCTTGGGCCGGGCCAAGCCCGGGGGGGTGGTGCTGGCGGCGCTGCTCTTCGGCGCCTTCCAGGCGGGGGGCCTGCAGATGCAGGCCCAGACCAGCGTTCCCCTGGAGCTGGTGGAGGTGATCGAGGCGGTGATCGTCTTCTTCATCGCCGCCCCCGCCCTGGTGCGGACCATCTTCCGGATCCGCACCAGCGGCCGCGGGTTCCGGGTGCTCTCGCAGGGGTGGGGTGGGTGAGCGTCGCCAGCTGGACCCTGCGCGCCGCCCAGGCGGTGGAGCGGAACCAGCGTCGCCGGCGCGCCTGGCTGGGCGGGTTCCTGATCGCCCTGGCGGTCCTCAGCGCCGGAGTCTTCGCTGCCAACAGTTCGGGGGGCGCACTGGCCACCCTGGACCTCAACCAGGCCCCGGCGCTCTCGGTTCCCAACCCGGTGCTGCCGGTGCGCCTCAGCGACTTCCTCCTGGCTGGGATCTGCGCCGGCCTGGGCGCGCTCTTGCTACTGCTGCGACAGCGCCGCGGGACCTATTTGATCCTGTCCTTGGGCCTGGCCTGCTTCACCCTCGCCTTCCTGATCTGGGCGGCGCGGGGCAGCGATCTGAGCGTCGAGGGGATGCTGGCCTCCACCCTGATCGATTCTGTGCCCCTCATCTTCGGATCGCTCTCCGGGGTGATGTGCGAGCGCTCGGGGGTGATCAACATCGCCATCGAGGGCCAGTTCCTGCTGGGGGCCTTCCTTGGCGCCCTGCTCGGCTCGGTCACGGGCGACCTCTGGCTGGGGATCGTGGGCGGTGCCGTGGGAGGCGCCCTGCTGGGGGCGCTACTGGCCTTCCTCTGCCTGCGCTACCAGGCCGACCAGATCATCGTCGGCATCGTCATCGTCACCTTCGCCACCGGGCTCACCGCCTTCTTCGACCAGAGCGTGCTCACCCCCAACCAGGCCCTGCTCAACAGCCCCAACGTCTTCAGCCCCATACCCATCCCCGGCCTGGACCGGATCCCGATCCTGGGCCCCATCGCCTTCGACCAGAACGTCTTCCTCTACCTGGCCCTGCTCTTTCTGGCGGTGATCCACGTGGGGCTGTTCCACACCCGCTGGGGCCTGCGGGTCCGCTCCGTGGGGGAGCATCCCCGGGCGGCCGACACGGTGGGGCTCTCGGTGCTCTTCATCCGCTACCGCAACGTGATCCTGGGCGGGGCCATCGGCGGCATCGGCGGGGCCGCCTTCACCATCGGCTCCACCGGCCAGTTCACCTCCGACATCTCCTCCGGTCTGGGATATGTCGCCCTGGCAGCGATGATCTTCGGTCGCTGGCGGCCGCTCTGGGCTGCCAGCGCTTGCCTGCTCTTCGGGTTCGCCGACTCCCTGCAGAGCACCCTGGCGGTGCTCAACGTGCCCATCCCCTCGCCGTTCCTGCTCATGGCCCCCTACCTCATCACCATCCTGGCGGTCGCCTGGCTGGTGGGCCGGGTGCGGCCCCCGGGCGCCGACGGCGTCCCCTACCGCCGTGAATAGGCCGTGAGCCCAACCGAGGATCACCCCCTGGCCGCCGCCGAGCGGGCGGCGCGCACCCTGGTCGACCGCCTCGGGGCGGCGCCCGAGGTGGCGGTGGTGCTGGGCTCGGGCTGGTCGGCGGCGCTGGCGGCGCTGGGCCAGGTCGAGACCGAGCTCAGCGTCTCCGAACTGCCCGGCTTCCTTCCCAGCACCGCCCTGGGCCACGCCGGCGAGCTGGCCCTGGTCCGCAGCTCCGGCCGGCCGGTGCTGGTGCTGTCGGGGCGCATCCACCTCTACGAGCACCACCCCCCGGCCGCCGTGGTCCACCCGGTGCGCGCCGCGGTGCTGGCGGGGGCGCGGGTGCTGGTCCTGACCAACGCCGCCGGCGCCATCCGCGCCGACCTGGCGGTGGGTGAGCCGGTCCTGATCTCCGACCAGCTCAACCTGACCGGAAGCTCGCCTCTCCTGGGACCCCCGCCGCCGCAGCTCTTCGCCGACCGCTTCCTCGATCTGAGCCACCTCTACGACCCAGGACTGCGGGAGCTGGCCCGGGCGGCCCGCCCCGGCATCCGCGAGGCGGTCTACGCCGGCGTCCTCGGTCCCCAGTACGAGACACCCGCCGAGATCAGGATGCTGCGCCGCGCCGGAGCCGACCTGGTGGGAATGTCGACCGTCCTGGAGGCGATCGCCGCCCATCACCTGGGGGCGCGGGTGATGGGCCTCTCGCTGGTGACCAACCTCGCCGCCGGCCTCGGCCCCGCCGCCCTGGACGGCGCGGAGGTGCTGGCGGTGGGGCGCCAGGCGGCGGCCGGCCTGGGCCGGTTGCTGGAGGACGTGGTGGCCGGGCTGGACCGGGCCGGATCCACCCGCGCCTGATCTCAGGCGGCCGGGATCCGCTCCAGGATCAGGGGCCGGGGCGGGGGCGCCGTCGACCTGACCTCGATCGCTCCCGACAGCGCCTCCTGGGCGGCCGCGAGCCGCTCCGGCTCCTCGCCCAGGATCTGGAGCACGGGCTGGCCGCGCTCCAGGCGGTCGCCGGGCTTGGCCAGGCAGATGATGCCGGCGGTGGGTGAGACCTGATCCTGCTGTCGGGCACGACCCGCCCCCAGACGCCAGCAGGCCGTGCCCACCGCCAGGGCGTCCAGCCGCCAGAGGAAGCCGGCTGCGGGCGAGCGCACCTCGGCCAGCACCTGCCCCCGGGGCCTCTCCTGCTCCAGGTCGCCTCCCTGGGCCGCCACCATCCGGGCAAAGACCTCGGCCGCCCGCCCCTGGCGCAGGGCGCTCTCCGGGTCCGCCGCCACCCCGGCCAGGCGGAGCATCTCCTGGGCCTCAGCCAGCACCAGCTCGCGGAGGTCGGGGGGGCCGTCGCCCCGAAGCAGCTGCAGCGACTCCTCCAGTTCCGGGCCGTTGCCGACCGCCCTTCCCAGGGGGGCATCCATGGCCGTCAGCCAGGCGGAGGTGCGCACGCCGTGGTCAGCGCCCAGCCGCACCATCACTCGGGCCAGCTCCCGGGCGGACCGGGCGTCGCGCATGAAGGCGCCCGCCCCCACCTTGACGTCCAAGAGCAGGGCCTCGGTGCCCTCGGCCACCTTCTTACACATGATCGAGCTGGCGATCAGCGGGATCGACTCCACCGTGCCGGTGACATCGCGCAGGGCGTAGAGGCGGCGGTCGGCGGGGGCGAGTTCGGGACTGGCGGCGCAGATGACGCCCCCCACCTCCCGCAGCTGGCCGACGATCCGATCGGCGCCCAGGTCCGCCCGCCAGCCGGGGATGACCTCCATCTTGTCCAGGGTGCCGCCGGTGTGAGCCAGCCCCCGGCCCGACAGCTGGGGCACCGCCGCGCCGCAGGCGGCCACCAGAGGCACCAGCACCAAGGAGACCTTGTCGCCCACCCCCCCGGTGGAGTGCTTATCCACCGTGGGCCGGCCCACCTGGGTGAGGTCGAGCCGGCTCCCCGAGGCGAGCATGGCGCTCATCCAGGCGGACAGCTCGTCGGGGCTCATCCCCCGCCAGCAGACCGCCATCAGGAAGGCGGCCATCTGCTCGTCCCCGACCTCGCCCCCTAGGTAGCCTGCCATCAGGGCCTCGATCTGGGCGGCCGGCAGCTGGTGCCCCTCCCGCTTGGCCCGGATCAGTTCCACCGCCCCGGGACCAGGGCTCACTCCGAGCGACGCCTCTCCAGCTCTGCGGGGTCGAAGGCCTGGGGCAGCAGCTGGGCCAGGCGTTGGGGGCTGCGTCCCGGCCCCCGGTCCAGGAGCAGATTGGGGCCGCCATGCTCCAGGAGCAGCTGGCGGCAGCGACCACAGGGGCTGAGCGGCTGCCCGTCCTGGGCGCAGACGCTGACCGCGAGCAGGCTGCGGCCACCGCTGCTGCGCAGCGCCGAGACCAGCCCGCACTCCGCGCAGAGGGTGAGCCCCAGGGAGGCGTTCTCGACGTTGCAGCCGGTCAGGAGCTGACCCCGGTCGTCGAGTCCGGCCGCTCCCACGCTCAGTCCCGAGTAGGGCGCGTGGGCGCGGCGCGCCACCTCCTGGGCAGCCCCGCGGAGGCGGTCCCAGTCGGTCGGCGCGCTCACCGCGGTGGCCGCGTGGGAGCGCCGCCGGAGAGCTTGGCCCTGGCCCGCATCGCGGCTATGGTAGGCGCGTGCCGCCTGGGACCAGCAAGCCGGACCGGGCGGCCCTCCACGTGGCTCCCGAGGTCGCCGAGGCCCTCGCCCAGGGCCGGCCGGTGGTGGCGCTCGAGACCACGCTCCTGGCCCACGGCCTGCCCCGGCCGCTCAATCGCGAGGTCGCGCGCGAGGTCGAGGCGTCGGTGCGCGAGGAAGGCGCAGTCCCCGCCACCATCGGCGTCCTCGACGGCGTCGCTCGGATCGGCCTCACCGAGGCCCAGCTGGACCGCCTGGCGGCGGGCGAAGGGGTGGCCAAGCTGTCCGCTCGCGACCTGGGGCCGGCCCTGGCCGCTGGCCTCGACGGTGCCACCACAGTGGCCGCCACCATCGCCCTGGGCGCCCGGTCGGGGATCCGGGTCATGGCGACCGGCGGGCTGGGAGGCGTCCACCTCGGGGCCGAGCGGAGTCGGGACGTCTCCGCCGACCTGAGCCAGCTGCGGGCCTCGCCGGTGATGGTGGTGGCATCGGGGGTCAAGTCGGTCCTCGACGTGCGGGCCACCCTGGAGGAGCTGGAGACGCTGGGGGTCCCGGTCATCGGCTACCGCCGCCGGCGCCTGGCCGGCTTCCTGATTGCCGACGGTGGCCAGGACCTGGCCTGGAGCGTGGACAGCCCTGAGGCCGCCGCCGCGGTGGCACGGTCCCATTGGGGGCTGGGTCCCGGGCGGGGTGGGCTGCTGCTCTCCAACCCCGTGGGGGAGGAGTGGCA
>JBOHUM010000060.1:0-4649 GCA_050734515.1 Candidatus Dormibacteria bacterium | reverse complement strand
TCGACGGCTCCCTTCGGGCAGGTAATCTCGGTCGCCTTCGGCTCGGCCTGCTCCGCCAGCAGTCCCTGCAGCAACTGGGACATGGTCAACTGGGGCGGCGGCTGGGTCTACGCGCCCGACTACTTCCCGACCGGCGAGGAGCTCTTCCAGACCGGAGCCAGCTCCAACCCCGGCTACTACAACGACGCCGAGGCCAACCGGCTGATCAAGGCCACCACCACCAACGCCACCGCGGCGGGTGAGATCAAGGCCTTGGACAAGTACGAGAACTACCTCACCAAGCAGCTGCCGGTGGTGTGGATGCCCACCACGCCCTACCAGCTGACGATGTACAAGAGCAACCTGAAGGGATTTGTGCCCCAGGGTGTGTTCGACGAGATCTACCCCGCGGACTACAGCTTCTAGCCCACCCGCTCTGGCGGGATCACGCGCTCACTCACTAGCGTCAGGGGGCCCGGCGCCGTGCCGGGCCTTCCTGGCTCTCTTCGCCCGGCAGAGGTTGCTGATCGCCGCCTCGATCATCACGGGCTCGCCGACCACGATGCCGGGGCGGTGGGAGGGTTCACGCCCCCTGGTTAACCCAGCCAGCGCTAGCGCGGTTGTTGGCGGTGTCTGAGCCGAGGGCGTCAGCCCGCGGCGCGGGACCTTACTAGACCTCGGTCTGTGGGCCGCTAAGTCCGGGCAACGTCCGCGGCGGCATTGGTGCCCACTGGGAGGCGATGACCCGGTGTCCTAATCCAGCGTTGATACGCGGTAGGCTAGCGCGCACACCTGAGCGTAGGCTCGTAGAAGAGCGCCCGGACCAGATGGCGTAGGCGCGGGGTATGATGCGTTTTTCCTTCCGTTGGGAGTTGTTTGGCAGAGTATCCAGGCAGATCCGCCTGCCGTGAGCTTGCCCGTTCCCAATCGCAGTCGTCTCCAGACCCTGGCGCCGATTTTAGTGTTCGACGTCATCGGCCCACTGGTGACCTACTTCTGGTTGAGCTCTGACGGATTCTCATCGGTCGGGGCTCTGGTGCTGAGCGGCGCGTCCCCGGCCTTCGGCATCGCCTTGGACGCCGTAAGGAACCGGCGCATTGACGCGATCGGGATCCTGGTATTAATTGGAATCGGCACCGGAACAGTCCTGGGAGTGGTCAGCGGGAGTGCCCACCTGGTGCTACTCGACGGTACCGTGCCCACAGCCGTCTTTGGCGTCGTTTGCCTGGCTTCCTTGCGGTGGAGGCGACCGCTAATGTTTCGGTTCGCTGTTGAGATGATTGGGCGGGACACTCCCCAGGGACGTGATTTCGCCGACCAGTGGCGCTATCCCGGATTCCGTCGCGCACTCCGCTTCACGACGGTGGTCTGGGGGTTCTCCTACGTCGTCGAAGCGGCAGCACAGCTGGTCATAATCGAAACGACCTCGACGGCTGTGGCCAAGACCACCTCCAACTTGATGCCACTGGTCGTTACTGCGGGCGTGGTCGCCTGGAATGTGGCCTACGCCAAGCGGGGCAAGCGTATCGGCGAACTCGCCGCCGCGGCAGCTCGGGCGAGCGGGGAGTCACCCCCGCCAATGCCCGATTAGCTCAGATCATTCATCAGCACGAAGAGGCGGATCGGGTCAGTGTCGACCCGCCACCGTGGGGCACCGGACGCCCCCGTTGGCGAGCTCCGGCTCCCTGACGACCCAGGCGTGTAGCTCTCCTGGCTACTTGGGCTGGGTCTGCCCCGCTTCTTCCTGGCGGGCGAGCATGAAGAGCAGATCGGAGAGCCGGTTCAAGTACCGCAGCACCTCAGGGTTCTCTAGTTCCCCGGAGCGCCGCAGGCTCACCGCCCGGCGCTCGGCGCGGCGGACAAGGGTCCGGCCCAGGTCGATGGCCGCGGCCCCGGGCGTGCCCCCCGGCAGGACGAACCCGTCCGGGAGGCCGACGGAGTCCTCGAGCCGGTGCACCTCCTGCTCCAGCCGGTCGGCGGCCTGGGGCTCGAGGGTGGGGAAGTGAGCTTCGAGCTTGCCCCGCTGGCCGTGGCCGGTGGCCAGCTCGGCGCCCACGGTGAAGCACTCCCGCTCCAGCTCCAGAAGCCGCTCCCGGACCTCGGGTCGGCTGCAGAGGGCGCGGGCCAGGCCCAGGGCGGAGATGGCCTCGTCCAGGGCGCCGTAGGCCTCGGTGCGAGGATCGTCCTTGGCCACCCGGCCCCCGTAGAGGAGACCGGTCTCGCCACCGTCCCCGGTCTTGGTGACGATGCTGGAGGGCGGCGTCACCCGGAGGCGCCCGCCACCGAGAGGCTGGGCTGCCCAGAGTCCCCGACCGCCTCCAGGAACTTGGTGGCGGCCAGGGCGGCGGTGGTGGCGTCGCCCACCGCGGTGGTCACCTGGCGGGTGAGCTGGGAGCGCACGTCCCCGGCCGCATAGATGCCGGCGGCGCTGGTCTGCATGTTGCCGTCGGTGAGGTAGTAGCCCTGGGGGTCGTGTTCCAGGTGGGCCCGGACCAGGCCGGTGTTGGGGATGAAGCCGATGAAGATGAAGACGCCGCCCACCTCCAGGGTCTGCTGCCGGCCGCTGGGAACCTGGCGGAGCTGGAGGCGCTGCACCCGTCCCTGGGCGCCGTCGATGGCCTCGACCACGGTGTCGAGCAGGAAGTCGATCTTGCCGTTCTGGCGGGCGCGCTCCACCAAAATTGGCTGGGCCCGGAACTCCCCCCGGCGGTGGATCAGGGTCACCTGGCGGGCGTAGCGGGTCAGGAAGGTGGCCTCCTCGATTGCCGCGTCGCCGCCCCCGACCACGGCCAGGTGCTCGCCCTTGAAGAAGGCGCCGTCACAGACCGCGCAATAGGAGACCCCCCGGCCGGCGAACTCCTCCTCCCCGGGCACCTCCAGCTTGCGGGGGTGCCCCCCGGCGGTCACGATCACGGCGTCGGCGAAGTAGGGCTCACCCTCCTCGAGCTCGATCCGCTTGACCCCGTCCGGCTGGGGGATGATCGCCGTGACCCGGGCGCTGACCAGCTCGGCGCCGAAGGCGAGAGCATGGTCGGCCATCTTCTGGGCCAGCTCCGGTCCCTTGATCGAGGCGAAGCCGGGATAGTCCTCGACGTCCTCGGTGTTGAGCAGCTCCCCGCCGGGGATCCCGGCCTCGAGCAAGATGGTGCGCTTGAGGGCGCGCCCGGCATAGAGGGCGGCGGTCAGGCCCGCGGGCCCGGCCCCGACCACGGCGATCTCGTAATGACGGTCGTCCACTTGGCGAATCCCTGATGAAACCGAATGCCGCCCTGCTTTCGATTCTACCCAGCGGAGATCGGGCTCAAGCTCACCCTCCAGCGTCCGCAGGCGGGGTTCAGAGCCAGTTGTCGCAGTAGTAGGCCTCGGTGCGGTCGTAGTCGGGGGTCTCGCCCCGCTTCATCCGCAGCATCACCCCCCGGGAGCGGTAGCCCATCGCCTCCAGGGCGTCGAGGGTGGCCCACGAGGAGCCGGGCACCCGGGTGATGAGCTGGCTCAGGCCCCGCTCCCGGCTCAGCGCCTCGGCGGCGCCCAGAAGCTTGCTGAAGCTGTCCCGGTCGGGTGCCGCCAGGAAGGGCACAAACCCCATCCCCGGAGGCTGGAAGGTCGGCTCCAGGTGGAGGATGGCCAGCCCGCCGCCGGCGGTCAGGGCCACCCCGGCCCCGCTCGCTGCCACGGTGCTGGCCTCGCCACTTAGGTCGAGACCGGGATAGATGAACCCCAGGTCCGGGACCGGGCCTCCCAGCTCGACTCCGGGGGGCACGGCGGTGGCACCCTCCAGAGCCCGCTCGAGGGTGATCCCGGTCCAGCTGGGCCGGAACCCGGCCTTGCTGTAGAGGTGCACGTGGAAGGGGCTCTCGGCGAAGGTCTCGAGCCCCATGAGCCGCACCCCCCGCGCCTGCCAGAGCTCCACCAGGGCGGCGACCAGACGCTGGCCGGTGCCGGCCCGCTGGCCGTCGGGCAGGACCGCCAGGGGGCCGAACCAGCCCAGGGTCCCCCGCCGGACCGAGATCATCACCCCCAGCAGCCGCTGGGGAGCCTCCGCTCCCACCGCCACCAGGCACCCCTGGGGATCGGCCAGCCACCGGCTCCGGAAGAAGAGGTCGGAGAAGATCGGCCCCTCCGCCTCGTCCCCCTCACCCTGGGGGAGGGCGGCAAAGGCCCGGTTGGTGAGCGAGGCCGCCTCCGCCAGGTCCGCCTCCGCCATCGCCCGGATCAGGGGCGGCCCGGCGCTCACCGCCCCGCCTCCGGCACCGGTTGCCAGCGCCCACCCCGGGCCCGGCCTCCCCTCATCGCCCAGCTCCCCAGCACCCGGGCCGACGGCGCCGACCCGGCAGGGGACATCATGGCACCGGCGCCGGCGCCCGGCGCGGAGGGCGCCTGAACGGGGTCAGCCCACGCCGGCCATTGGGCAGGGCGGGGTCAGACCGCCGCCCGCACCTTGGCGGGAGGCCGCCGCAGCGCCCGCCGCCGGACGACGGTGGGCCGATCCTGGCGGGAGTACTTGCGCCAGACCTCGTTGCCGCCGGTGCGCCAGAGCACGCTGGGCCGCTCCAGGAGCACCGGGTCGACGCGCTCGGCGTGCTCCTCCACCAGCTTGATCACCGAGTCCAGCAGGGTGTCGCCCAGGTAGTGGGGTCGCAGCCCCAGGTCGAGCAGGCGCTGGTGCTTGG
>JBOHUM010000059.1:0-1938 GCA_050734515.1 Candidatus Dormibacteria bacterium | reverse complement strand
GCCCGGGGGCCGGCGGCGGGCGCAGCCCGCGGCCGCCGCCGCGCCCCAGCCGACCCCGGTCCCGCCCTCCCGGCTGCAGCTCACCGAGGAGCAGGAGCAGGCCTTTGCCCCGATCAGGGCGGCCATCTCCTGGTCCCAGCCTCGCGAGTTCCTACTCTTCGGAGTCACGGGCGCGGGCAAGACCGAGGTCTACCTGGCGGCGATCCATGCCTGCCTGGCCCAGGGCCGAGGGGCGCTGGTGCTGGTGCCGGAGATCTCCCTGACCCCTCAGACGGTGCGCCGCTTTGAGGCCCACTTCCCTGAACTGGTGGCGGTGCTCCACTCCGGCCTGACCCCGGGCGAGCGCGGCCGGGAGTGGCGCCGGGTGCGCTCCGGAGCCGCCCGGGTGGTGGTGGGATCGCGCAGTGCGGTCTTCGCCCCCATGGCCGACTGCGGGGTGGTGATCGTCGACGAGGAGGACTCCAGCTCCTACAAGCAGTACGACGCCCGCCCCCGCTACCACGCCGCCGAGGTCGCCCGCCACCTGGGGCGGGTGCTCTCGATTCCGGTGGTGCTGGGCAGCGCCACACCCCGGCTGGAGTCCTACCACCGGGCCCTGCAGGGTACCGAGCTGGAACTGCTTTGTCTACCCCAGCGCTACCGCGGCCGGCCCCTGCCCCCGGTGGAGGTCGTCGACCTCCGCGAGGAGCTGGCCTGGGGCAACCACAGCCCCTTCTCCCGGCGGCTGGCGGAGCTGATCACCCAGACCCTGCTCGAGGGCGGCCAGGGGATCCTCTTCCTCAACCGCCGGGGCACCTCGAGTGTGATCCTCTGCCGCACCTGCGGCGAGGCCCTGGGCTGCCCCAACTGCTCGGTCTCCCTGACCCTCCATGCCCCGGGCCGGCGTTGCACCTGCCACTACTGCGGTCACGAGCAGGAGCTCCCCGACCTCTGCCCGACCTGTGGCAGCCGCCTGCTCCGGGCCCTGGGCGCGGGCACCGAGCGCATCGAGGCCGAGGCCCGAGCGCTCTGGCCCGAGGCTCGGATCCTGCGCATGGACCGGGACACGGTGGGCCACCGCGACGCTCACCGCCAGATCTACGAGGCCTTCGCCGACCGCCAGGCCGACCTGCTGGTGGGCACCCAGATGGTGGCCAAGGGCTGGGACCTGCCCGGGGTCCGGCTGGTGGGGATCGTCAACGCCGACATCGCCCTCCACTTCCCCGACTTCCGGGCGGCGGAGCGGACCTTCTCGCTGCTCACCCAGGTGGCTGGCCGCGCGGGCCGGGGGGACGAGCCTGCCCAAGTCCTGCTGCAGACCTACAGCCCCCAGCACCCCGCGGTCCAATTTGCCAGCGGCCACGACTACCAGGGCTTCGCCACACTGGAGTTGGAGGCGCGCCGCCAGCTGCGCTTTCCCCCCTTCAGCCGGCTGGTGGTCCTGACCCACAGCGCCGCCCGGGAGGGCGAGGCCCGCGCCCAGGCGGCGGCCGAGGCGGAGCGCTTGCGCGCCGCCCTGGCCCGGGAGCCGGTCGAGATCCTGGGCCCTAGCCCCGCCTTCATCCCGCGGCTGCGCTCCCAATACCGGTGGCAGCTGACCCTGCGCGCCTCGCGCCTGGAGGCGGTCTCTCCGCTGCTGCCCACGGAGCGCGGTTGGGCGGTGGACGTGGACCCGGCCTGAGGAGGTCGCTGCTAGGTACCCACCTGGGAGACTTGGCCCAGCCGACCGACCTGAGATCGCGGTCATATGCCTTGGAGGGTTACCCGGGTTGCGCTTGGTCTTCGCGGGGTCCGAGCAATTCTCTCTGACTGTGCTGCGCCATCTGGCCGGCTCGAGTCACCGGGTGGCGCTGGTTCTCACCCCCCCGGAGCGCGCCGGCAACCGGGGCGGCCCGGCGCCGCGCCCGGTGCGGGCGCTGGCCGAGCGGCTGGGCCTGGCGGTGGCCCAGCCAGCCCGGC
>JBOHUM010000058.1:0-2587 GCA_050734515.1 Candidatus Dormibacteria bacterium | reverse complement strand
CCCAGCTGGGCGGCCACAGACTGGGCCACGGTGCTCGACCTCTACGATCGACTGCTCGAGCTTCAGCCCACCCCGGTGGTGGCCCTCAACCGGGTGGTGGCGGTCTGGCACGTGCGGGGGCCGGCGGTGGCCCTGGCCGAGGCGGAGCCGCTGCGGCGCCCGCTGGACAGCTACCACCTGCTCCACAGCACCAGGGCGGAGCTGTTGCGCCGGCTCGGCCGGGAGACGGAGGCGGGCCGGGACTTCCAGCGCGCCCTGGAGCTCACCCTCAACCCGGCGGAGCGGGCACACCTCCGCCGGCGCCTGGAGGCGTCACCGGCGGTCTCCCCGGGCCCCGCCTGAAGCGGGACGGGGAGGCCTTGGATCAGCCTGGCTTCTGCGCCCAGAGCCGGGCGATCGCCAAGCGGTGGGTTCGCTGCCCCTTTTCCACCACTGCCCGCAGGTGAGCCTCGAGACGGGACCGCTGCCGCGGCGTCAGCCTTGCCTCGATCAGCTCCCCGTTGCTGCGTGCCAGAGGGTTGGGTGAGCTGGCCAGGAAGGTCTCCCAGGGCATCGGCTCACGCGCCTGGGTCGCCTGCCGGTGGAGCTCCAGGTGCAGCTCGGCAAACCCGGTCTCGACAGCGAAGGCGAACAGATCGCGCTCATCGAAATCCACTAGGGTGCTCTCCGCCTCCGAGCACTGGTCGTCCGCCTTGAGCAGGGCGGCGAGGTCACCGAGGGGACCGACCGGGTAGCCCCAGAAGAACTCCTCCGGGGGTTCGGGGAACATCAGCCGGTTGATCGGTTCGTGCAGCGAGATCCGGCCCCCGGGGCGGAGCACCCGGTAGAACTCGGCGAAGGCCGCCCGCTTGTCCTCGACGTAGATGAGCACGGCGCGGCTGGCGACCGCGTCGACGCTGGCGTCGGCCACCCCGGTCAGCTGCTCGGCCCGGGCGACCACGAAGCGGCACCGCGCCGCCATCCCCAGCCGGTCCGCCGCCGCCCGACAAGCGTCGATCAGGTCCGCCGAGATATCGCTGAAGATCACCTCCCCGGTGGCCCCCACCCGGGGGAGCGCCCCCAGGCCGACGAGTCCGTCCCCGCTGCCCACGTCCAGCAGCGCCTGCCCCGGCCTGAGCTCGAGGCGATCCAGGACGGCGTCGCGGACCGTGTCCAGCTCCCGCAGGCGCCGGGCCCGGATGGCGGCATCACCACCGTGGCGGCGGCGCAGGACCCAGTCCGCCCAGAGATCGGGCGCCGCCTCCGGGCTGCCGTCGGTGGGCACCGGCCCCGCCTACTCCGGGGCCCGCCGCCCACGCCAGCTGCTGAGGAGCACCAGGGCGATCACCAGCAGGGGCAGCAACGCCACCGCCAGCGCCACGCTCACCTTGGCCAGCAGCCAGGCGCCCGGGATCAGCAGCGCCACCCCCACGGCCAGCTCCGGGGTGTCACCGACCACGAACTCCCAGACGAAGCGGCCCAGCCCCCGAGCGCTGGCGCCGAGCCTGCTCACACCGGCTCCGCGGAGGGGGTGCCCAGGTGGCTGCGGGCCAGCGCTTGCACCAGCACCCAGGTCACCGCCGCGTAGACCGCCAGGAGGCCGAGGATGGCAAGGTCGCCACCGGGCCAGGCCACCCCCGCCCCCTCGCCCCCCCAGAAGGTGCCGAAGGTGGTCAGCATCAGGGCCACCGCCATCTTCAGGGCGTTCTCGGGGACCTCGCTCAGCTGTCGCGCCAGCACCACCCCCATCCCGGCCACCAGCAGCACCGCGGCCGCGGCTGCGACCACCGAGAGCCCCAGCCGTCCCGAGCTCAGCCCCAGGGTGAGCACGATCATGACCACCTCCAGCCCCTCCAGAAGCACTCCCTTGAAGCTGATCAGGAACCCGGTCGGGTCCCGGCCGGTCAAACGCGGCACCTGGGCCAGCCGGTTGACCTCGCTGCGGTAGATGGCTTCCTCGTCGTGCTTGGCCTTGTGGCCGCTGGCCCGCAGCGCCGCCTTGCGCAGCCATTGCAGGCCCAGGACCAGCAGCAGGCTGCCCACCACCAGGCGCAGTACCGTGATCGGCACGTAGTGCACCAGGGCTGGCCCCGCGGCCGCCACCAGCACCGCCAGGCAGAGCACTGCCAGGCCGGCGCCCTCCAGGGCCGAGCGCCAGCCGCGGGTGATCCCCGCCGCCAGGACGATGGTGAGGGCCTCTACCGACTCCACCGCGCTGGCCCCGAACACGGCCAGCATCACCAGAACGGTTCCGGTCACGGTCTCGGCGTGCCCCTTGCTCTCACCCCCTCAGTCTGCCACCCAGTCTTGAGCTCGCCTCCCAGGTGCTGCCCAGCGATGCCCACGTCCTGAGCGGAGTGCTGGTGTTGTGCGCCCACCCTGCCGAGCGGAACCGGCCCCGCCCGAGCAGGTGGTGGCGCCTCTGGAGCAGGCGTCCCAGCTGCGGCGCGATCCCACCCGGGCGGCCACCGGCTCCCGCGCCTCAACCTGCCGCCGGGCCGCCAGGCTCGGGCGCACTCTCCGATTGGACCCAGCTGGAGCGCCACCTCGATCGCCTGCTCCGGGAGCAGTGCTGGACGGCGGCTGGCCCATCAGCCGGGAGCCACCC
>JBOHUM010000057.1:0-21202 GCA_050734515.1 Candidatus Dormibacteria bacterium | reverse complement strand
CCACCACGCTCTGCACGAGTTCCCGAAGCAGTTCCGGGTCCGCCCCCTCGAGCTGCTTGCGCATCCACGCCGAAGTCTCCATGCTGGTGCTGGCCATCGGGCTTCCCCCTCAGGTGTTTGATCACTTTCTGAAGGATGCCTGATGGCTCTTTGCTTTTGGCAGGGCCCACTGCTGGTGGACCCTCGTACACCACGTCCCTGGACGCTAACTGCGGGTAGGGAAAAAACGATCTCAAATCGCAGAGCGCCGGGTACTGAGGCCAGAGATTTGATGCCTACTTTGATGCCAATCGCGATCTCGGCGACCACCAGCCGCAGCTCACCCTCGCGCCCTTGGCACCGCCTGCTGGCGCCTCAGCTCTCCGAGTCGGTCCGCGGCCTCGAGGTAGTTCCTGGTAGGGGCCGACGGTGCCGGTTTCGCCGAACCCACGACGTGGGCTCGCAGCTGCTCATAGCCCTTGGCGTCGGCTTCGGCAGCCGCCTCGTGGGTCGCCGCTGGTAGCTCGCCTGTTGAGCCCGCTCGATTTGGGCGCCCGCAGGCGTCAGGTGGGCGGCGAGGAACCGCGCCGCTGGCTGGGCGTCCCCACTGGCGGTGGCTCCCTACGGACGCCGCGCCCAGGGTCCGCGCACCGGCCAGTCAGCCGACCGCCAACCTGGGGCCAGACTCGCCCATGGCCTCCGCCTCACCCTCGGGCGCGGCCTGCGCCTCCCTCGGGCCGCAGCTCCCGGCACAGGCAGGCGCTTCACTCTGGAGGTCGCTGGCTCCCTCCGGCGGCTCCCGGTCGGAGGCGATCAGAGCCTTGACCCCGGCCCTCCGGACCCCGATCTCCCTCTCTCGCGCCTCCAAGTCTGCCCGCTCGCCGTTTAGCGTCGCCATGTCCGATCCGTTGGTGGTAGCCATTCCCGTTCTCCTGATCTGGAGCGGGCCTGCCGGAGCCCTTCCCCACCACCGTACCGCGCGCGGCGCGGCGCGGCTGTGGGGGCCTCAGCCGGGCGAGACCCCCAACCCAAGCCCGTCCGGCAGCGGCAGCCGCGTCTGCGCCTCCAGCCACTCCGCCAGCTCCTCCTGAGTCGGGTACCGATGGTGCGCCATCCAGAAGTCGCGGCGAGCGCTGGACTCGGCCAGCTGGCGCCTGGATGCGGCCAAGGCGTCCGCGAGGTGCTGGCGCACCGGGTCGCCCTGGGCCGCCCGCCGGAGCGCCATGTCCCGCTGCTCAATGGCGTGGTCGCGGGCCGCCTCCGCCCGCGCCAGCGCCTGCTGGAGCTGGCGCATCTGCGCCCGCAGCGGGGCCGCCTCGGTCTCGGCCGCCTCCAGAGCGGCCTGGAACTGGAGCGCCAGCTCCTCCTGGACCGTCGCGATCATCACCAGCGCGGCGCGCTGGACGGTCTCCCGCTCTTTCGCCCGTGCCGCCTCCAGCTCGCGGCCGCGGTCACCGTGGAGGCGGTCGAGCCGATCCTGCTGCTCGGCGAGGTCGCACTCTGCCCGGAGCTGGCGCGCCCGGCTCGCAGCCAGGTCCTCCGCCGCCCACTGGGCCTCCATCCTCTCCAGCGCCTCCCACTGGGCGGCCCTCCGGTGCGAAGCCGCCCGGCTGGCGGGGCTGTCGGCGTCGGCGAGCGCCCGCTCGACCGCGAGCTGGGTGGCCTCGCGGACCTGCTCGGGGATCGCGGCCTGGAGCGCGGCCAGCTCCTGTCGGGCGGCCTGGAGCTCGCCCCGGAGGGCGGTGAGCGCGGTCTGCCCCTCCCGCCGGCCAGCGGCCACGCCCTCGTCATGGCCGGCCGCGAGGGCATCGGCCGCCAGCCGGTCCCGGTCGGCGAGGTCGCCGAGCACGAACGCGGGGACGGAGCCGCCAGCCGCCCGCGCGGCGGTCTGGATCGCGTCATAGCGCTCCAGCGGGACGCTGAGGGTGATGTTCCGGTGCTCGCGGCGATACTTCAATTTCGACGGCGCGACCCGCCGGCCGGCCGCGGCCGGGACGACGTGCGCGGGGCGGTCGGCCATCAGCACAGCCTACCCCAGGGGTATCCCCAGAGGTAGCCCCAGACCTGCCCCCAGAACTGCCCGTCGGCGAGATCCCTGAGCAGCTCGGAGCTGCTGCACCAGGAGCTGCTGCACCACCAGCTGATCCAGGGGTCGGCGCGAGGCCCCGTGGAGTGGGGGCCCGCGATCGGCTCCAGCCCCACCCCCCCGGTGCCGCCCCGGGTAGGGGGCCTGCTACGAGCAGCGCCAGCTCAAGGCAGCCCCTCGAGGGGGGAGCCGGCCCGGGTCCGGGGACACGATGCGATTCCCGACCACACCCTTGCAGCCCTGTACGTGACAACCGCGCACACCCATGGCCGTCCTCCGCCGTCCGCAGCTCAAGGGGGTCTTTACGGTTCCACTTCTGGCCTTGGTGCTCTGGGTCTACCAGGGACTTGGGCTGATCCCGGCGCAAGCCGTACAGGGGCTCATAGCGAGGTCACAGGCAGCAGAGCCGCGACCCGTCGACTTGAGCGACGGGACGGCCACCGTCCGGGGGTGGTTCGCCCGCGACAACCCCACCGGGCCTCCTCCTCGAACGGGATCTGCCGGGCTGGATGGGGCTAGACTCGCCAGCAGAGCTTCCGAGGGCCTGGGATGCAGTTTGAGTCGTTCGGGTTCGGTGCGATCACGGTCGATGGCGTCACCTACGACCACGACGTGGTGATCGACCGCGGGCGCATTCGCAAGCGAGCGAAAAGGGCGTCGAAGCCATGGCGGAGCGCCTTCGGCCACACTCCGCTGTCGGTCCATGAGGACATCCCTTGGCGCTGCCGACGCCTGGTCGTCGGCACGGGACAAGCGGGTGCCCTCCCGGTCATGGACGAGGTCAGGCAGGAAGCCGAACGTCGTGGAGTCCAGTTGCTGACGCTCCCCACGGAGAAGGCGATCGAGGTCTTGGGCAAAGGCAGCAAGAACACCAATGCGGTCCTGCACGTGACCTGCTAGCGGACCGATCGCCGCCCACCTAACTAACTTCGCGCCTCGATGGTCACCGTGATCCGCTCTGGGCGCCCGAGCTTCGCGTGGGCGGCCTTCTGGAGGTAGAGCGTGCCCGCTACGGGGTGCCGGGGTGATCGGCTGGCTGACCCGCCTCGTCCTCGGCGAACCGCACGGTGTTCTTGGTCTCCCGCTCCACGGTCAGGTTGATCTGCACATGAGGCCTCCAGAGTTCGTACGGCGTGGCGGCAGTGCCGCCACGGGGCGTCCTCAGTGTCTCAGCAGCCATCCGATGTGGCCCGTGGTAGTCGCGGGCCTGGCGGCTGGCAATCTGAACCGCGCCGAGGCCGCCCGGAAGGTGCGGTTCCGGCGTGCTAAGTGGTCCCGGCCATAAGTTCGTGAGGGGTCAGGGGAACTGAGGGGTAGCGCAGAGAGACGCCCCCGGTAGAACGGATGTTGAAATGACACCCCGGACTCCGGAGGCGCGTCTTGCACACGTTACCCCATGCGCCCCTTGCCCAGCGCGACTGGCACGGGGCGCCCCTCCCGAGTGGCAGCCCAGGTTCACCGGCAAGCAGGTGCGACAGGCGCGGGCGGTGACCCGGCTGCGGACAATTCCTCATGCGGTGGGGCAGCGGGCTCGGCTGGCCTTGCTGCTCTATCGGCAGCCGTGGCTTCCGAGCCCCGAAGCAGCTCGCCGACTGGGACAGAGTCCACGTTGGGTTTATCGATGGCGGAGGCGCTGGGTGGCCCTTGGATTCACCCTGGTAGAGGCCAAGCGCACCGGGCGACCACCGGTCTTCACCGCCCTGGAGAGGGCGTTGGTCATCGCCGTGGCCTGCGAGCTGCCGGGTCAGCGCCGGCTGCCCCTCAGCCGGCACTCGGCCAGCAGCATCCAGGAGGTAGTCGCGGGAGAGGCGCTGGTGATGAGTGTGCGCACGGTGCGCCGCATCCTGGCCGAGGATACGCTCAAGCCGTGGCGCTACCGAAGCTGGATCCATACCGGCGGGCCAGTAACGATGTGGCTACCGGGGGTCACTCATAGCCGCGTCGGCGGCTACCATGTCGGCCCGTGACGAACTACCCCCAAGGGCTGGAAGTGACCGAGGCCGCGTCGTGAACTGGGGAGCGGCACTTTACCTCTTTATCGTCGCCCTGGCGCTCGTGTGGTTCTGGGTGGTGACCGCCAACATGAGCAAGCGCCGGCGGCAGCGGCGCGAGGTGCTGCGCCGGACTTTGGAGCACTTGCGCGACGCCGAACTCAAGGAGTAATGCTGCCGCCGGTCACCTGCCTACCCGCGCAGCCGGCGCCTTGGCCAGCACCCGGATCCGCAAGACCGGGCGTGTGGAGCGAGCGCCGACGGCGATGGCGGGCGGGTACAGTGTGCCCGCCAGGGCAGGCCTGGTTGCTCGACGCGCTGGGCTGAGGGGCCTTGACGACGACCCGAGTTCGGGCGATGGTAGGTCCCTGGTGGTGACCGCGCCGGTGGCAGCCACTATAAGGAGGGTCGTGGTGGACACCAGTTCCCAGCGTAAAGAAGCCAGCTCTGATACCATGCCGCCCGAACTATCGTTCGAGGGAACCATGATGACTCGCGGGCAGGCAGGGTGACGCAGTTGCGGCCCAGACCGTCAGCGGGCTTCTTCGCGTTTGCTGGCGCAACACCGACGGTCCTGCGTGACCATGTGACGCGCCGGCCAACGTGTTGCACGTAGGGAATCGTGCAGGCGACTCTCTTATGACGGCTCACGTTATCCGTCCATGTGCAGGCTGATTCGGTGACAAACGTACGTGGAGCCACAGCAAGGGTCCTCGTCCAGATCGCACTGGTTGCAGGAACACTGTGTCTCGTCTTGTGGTTATGGCATCTGACCCAAGACGCTCAGCTCGGCTCGGTATTGCCCCATCATTCAAGCCTGTCAGCGCCGTCGGCTGGCACTTCGGCCTCCGCCAATGCTGTGAATCTCGGACAAGAATCACTGTTCGCACTTGTGGTCGCCATCGTTGCCGCTGTGGCAGCTCTCGTCCTCGCGCGCCGGAGGCTCCCGGTCTTGCGGCGTTTCGGTACGTGGCTCACAACAGTGGGACTACTGGGCATCCTCTATGCCTGGGTGGTCGCCCGCGTGCTTGTGGAGACCATGGCGAACAGCACCGCCCCCCACTCACTCCGAGACGGTCTGCTGCGGACGGCTTCGCCTATGCAAGGCGCCTACATCGCACTGGCGTCGGTGGGCGTCGGTCTTCTCGCAGTTCGATCGGCGAGCGTGTTTGTGCTCTCTAAACGAGCGCAACACTTGAGCCCGGAGCCAAAGGAGCAGGTAATGCAGGACCAGCAGATGGCTCCTGCTATCTGCCCCTCCTGCGGCCGCCCCGGGGAAGTCGCGCCAGGAGCCACGTACTGCTCTTATTGCGGGACCCGGCTGACCGCCACCTGCCCATCCTGTGACGCCGCGGTCGAATTGGACGACCGCTTCTGCGCCGCTTGCAGCCAGGACCTCGTCGTGGCGCTCTCCTCAAGCCGGGTGTCGAAGGCTGCAGCCCCGGCTCCATCTACCGTCACCACATTCGCTTCCGTTCCGGACTCGGCTGCAACCGAGATCGCCGAAAGCCCACCAGGGCGCACGAGGTATCCCCGGTGGCTGCGCGCTCCCACCGTCAGCATCCCAGAGAGATGGGCCGCCCTGCGCCTCTTAGTCCGACAACGGAGATCGTCGATACCCCGCCTCTTCAGCCAAGCACCAAGGTGGTCGCTTCCGCGCTTGTTCAGGCAATCACGGAGATGGCCGATCCTCGGTGTGGGAGCCGCGTGTGCGGCCCTGCTGGCCGTCACATTCGTGGTGATACTCCCCGCGCAGACGACCCCGATCCAGTTCCAAGGGGTCGCCATGGTGGCGAGTCCCCTGCAAGGGGCCACGGTCCGCGTGTACGGCGTCGGTGACCGTGGGCAGAAGACCAGCCTTCTGGGGAGCGCCCAGACTAACGCGAGCGGCCGCTTTTCCCTCGAGCTCTCTTCGCCGGCGGGTCACCCGCTGCTGGCGGTGACCTCCGGCGGCACCTACGTCGACGAGATCTCCGGAAAGCAGGTGCCCGCTTCGCCCGGCCAGCTCCTCGAGACCTTGGCCACGCCGGGGAGCAGAAGCGCCGTGCTCACGCCACTGACGACCTTCGCGACCTCGCGCGCCCTCCAAGCGGCGAGCACAGGCGAGCCACTGGGCCTGTCGATCGCCGTCTCGTACTCTGCCATCGCCCGCATGTTCGACCGCCAGACGATCAGCGCCGTGGTGCCGGCGGTCGTCACCAGTCGCCAAAGCCTCGCCCAGTCGAACTGGCGGGGCCGCCAGCAAGGGATCGAGCTGGCCAGCCTAGACCAAGAGGCCAACCACCTCGGCGTGTCCGACCTGGCGCTCGTCGACGCGATGGCCCAGGACATAAGCGACGGCAACTTCGACGGCAAGAAGGGCTCGACACCCATCGAGATCGGCGACCCCACCCCCCTTCCTAGCGATCCCATAGACCTGTTCACGGGCTTTCTGTGTGGGTACAGCTCGATAAGCCCCTACCTGCTCCCCTACCTGCCTGCCTGTCCCGGCGGCGAGGTCCCTGACCCATTCCCTATCAAGATCGACGGGCCCTCGACGCTGGAGTTCCTCGCGGGTGCCCACGTCACTGTCTATGACGGGATACCGAATCAGCATGGCTCTCTCGAGGACGACATCGCTGGCGGCACGGGCCCGTACACCTGCAGCGGAGCGTTCCCGCTGCCAGAGTTCAGCTGGCGGCCGCTGTGCACGATCGTCTACGACGGGACGGCCCTTCTCTCTGATGGTGAGGCCGAGCTGTCGTCCTACCCATTCACGTTTACCGTGACGGACTCGGCCGGGCACAAAGTGCAGGTCCAGGACATGACCGTCGGGGTGATCGCGCTGCCACCGACGATCAAAGCGCTCCACTACAGCCTGGAGTGCATGGTCGGCGTGCCCTGCGACATCCCGGTTGCCTCCGCTTCCGGGGGAGTTCGATCCGACGGAAAGGACTCCTACGATTTCACCGGGGATGTGAATCCCCCGCTCATGGCACCGACCCTGATGCGAGCCGACACCCCGCCCCGCCTCTCCGGCGGCTACAACGCGATCCCCCAGCTCGGCCTGGACATCGAGACCGAAGGAAACGAGGCGTACCTGGCCGGCACACCCAAACACGCAGGCACCCACACTATCCAGGAGCTCTGTGTCACCGACTCGTCGGGATCCGTCGCCTGCCTGAACCACGCGGTCACCGTCGAGGTGTTGCCTGCCGCTACGGCCATCGCTCCGAGCCCCACGATGACTGCTCCGACTATCGGTACGAGGAAGTACGATCTCAAGATCCAGATCTCATGGACCGGTACCGATTCAGCTAATGACCAGGACTCCCTATCCGGGAGCGGCTCGGGGACCGTGATCGTGCAGAGTGTGAAGGGCGTCGGCGAAGCCTCGGGCTCCGCCTCGATACAGTGGAGCGACACCCTGAGCTGGGATTCTCCGTGTTCGGGCCCAACCAGTGACAGTGGGGTCGAACGGGACACCCTCGTAGGAGTCCTTAGCTCAACCAACAAGGATCAAGTGGACGTCTCAATAGGTCCCAGTACTGCAGCTCTTGCAGCGCCGCCAGAGGTGCCTGAGAGCTGTCCCTACAGTGGGACGAGCAGCGTTGCAGTGCCCACGCCTTTCGGTTTGTTTCCTAATGGGGGCGCGCTGAGTCTCAACCTTGATGACAGCCAGCCGCAGAGCTTCACCGCGTCTGACACGAGTTATTCGGCGAACCACGGTACGATAACCATCACAGTCACGCCTGCACGGTGAATACCCGCGTGCGTGTCTCGATGCAAGACAGACCGGACACCGCTGGCTCTCCTCGCGCTTGTAGGCGACGGGCGTCAGAGCGGAACGCGGCGGGGCGGCCTGGCACCCGAACCTGCCGAGGTGGCCAGAACGCTTGGGTTCGGTGCTCCACCTTAGATGGCGCGGCGCGGGCGGTCCCAAATGGGGTTCCGTCGCGGGGCCGCCCTGGTGAGACCGGCGGTATGGCCAAGGTAGTCGTCCCAAAGGAGATCCTTGGGGATGAGACAGGCGGTGTGCACGATCCGCGGAGCTCACCGACGCGGCCAGCGTAGAAGTGCCCCCTAGTCGCAGGATCCGCAGACCTGGGGGCGGCTCTACCTCGTTGCCTTGGGCGAGGACCCACGGCCGGACTGCGCCGGGCCAAGGCCGCCGGGGTCCGGCTCGGCCGCCCGCCCGGGGCCAGGGACCGCCGCAAGCGCAACCGCTCTGGGTACCTGCTACGGGAGGCCCGCAAGCGCGGGCGGTAGGGGGCCGACGCCCTCCCACGCTCAGGCTAGCGGCTCTGCACGATATGCATACCGCCGTTCGTCAAGGTTCCGCCGTCAACGATTGCGATTGCTGCCCCTACCAACACGACGGCCAGGAGCAGCAGCCCCGCCCCAAGCCTGCGCCGCCCTCGCAACAGCATCACCAGGCCGGCGATCCCAACTCCCAGTATCAATAGGGCCATGCGACTAGCCCCATTGGATGCCGGGGTGCGGGGCCCGTCTCACCGCCACCCGGGGCTCATGGCCTGCCCCTCCTCCGGAACGATACCCACCGGGCCGCTCCTCGCCGTCCGGCACCTGGATCACCGGGTGGGGTTTCGGTCCGTCGAGCCACCTGCGGTAGGGCGAACCGCGCCTGCGCCTGATTCGCTGGACGACGGTGGAGACGAGGGCCACCCCGCCCCGATCCCAACTGCGCCCAGGTCGGGCCAGCCGAACATACCGTTCATCAGGCCGCCTCCACCCTCCCCGAGGCGATCAGAGCGGCGCCCAGCGCCGCCAGTAGCGGCAGTCGCAGGGCCCGCCAGGTCTCCCATGTGCTCAAAGTGGCCATCTCGCTCACCGGCGAACCGGCGCTCTCAGTCGCGGCTCGACTTGCCTCCGACACCATTACGGTGCCCCCACGGAATAAAGCGGACAATGAGTACGAGGCCGACGACCAGCGCGATAAGAAGGAGTATGCCCAGTCCGGTCAGACCCAGCCCGGTCCAGTTGGCGGTCACGTGCAGCCCTCGTGGAGGCTCATTCCCAGGTGCTCGTGGGGGCCACTCCTTGTCGGTAGTCCCGGGGACTCTGACGCCCGAGTGTACGGATTTCACCGGGCTACGGCAAGGGGTGCGGCGGGTAGGCAGTGGGGATCTGCCCGGCCGACCCGCCAGTTCGGACGCCGCTGTGCGGGCTTCTCAGCCCTGGAAGGGACGGCCCGCGCCACCCACTACCCCCGAGGTAGCGGGTGGCGCCCGGCGGGGTCCGTGGCCCTGACCCCGGGGCGATGGGGACTCGGGCACGGCGCCGACGGTGGCTGCCCCCGTGTGGCCGGGGAGGCAAACAATCGTCACCCGGGCCGGAGCCCCCTCCTGAGTTCAGCGCCCGGGGCTCGGGCCAGCCCCAAACAAACGGTCCTTACTTTGTGATTGACGCCGAGGCGCTGGCCAGACCGATCATCGCCAGTTGCACGACCTCGCTCAGCCCGATCTGACCAGACAGCCACTCGGGGGTCTCAGGCCTTCAGGTTCAAACCGCCGAGCCGGGCGAGCAGGCCCGGCCGTGTCCCTTTCGTGCAACGATGGCCTGACGGTTGCCGCTCTCGGTGGCGAGCGGCTTATTGTGCCGACATGAGATCAGATGGGCGGCGTAGGGTGCTCTCGCCGCTCGACCTTGACACGCCGGCTGGTGATGGCTTGCCGGAACTGCCGCGGGGCCTTCGCGATCACGCGCCGGTCCCGGTTCTGCTCGGAAGTATGCGAGCGCGGGGCATATCGGCGGGCCATGGCAGGACCTTCCGCTTCGATCGTCGCGCCCTCGTGGTTGTCGCCGTAGCGGGCATGAGCCTCGGGACGGTAGCCTGGGCGGCCACGGTCGGTCGGCAGCAGGCCTTTGGACTCGCAGTCGACTTCCGTATCTTCTACGACGGCGCTGTAGCCCTGAGCCGCGGCCACAGCCCCTACGCCGCCGCTGGCTTCGTCAGCCCGCCAGGCCTGGCGGCGCTTCTGCTACCGGTGACACGGTTGCCGCTCTGGCTGGCCTACGGACTGTTTGTGCTGCTCTCTGGCTCACTAAGCACCGCAGCGATGATCGGCTTCGCCCGAGCATTGAGCTGGCGGCGCGGCTGGCTTCTGGCGGCGATCGTTTTGGTGTCCTGGCTCGGGCTAGCCACCCTGATCTGGGGACAGGTGGATCTGCTCTTGGTGGCCGGGCTGCTGGCCTCGATGTGGATGCTCGTGCGGGACCGACCCTTCCTGGCCGGACTGGCCGTCGGAGTGTTCATGCTCAAGCCCGATGTGATGTGGCCCGCAGTCATATTCCTCGGACTGGCGTTGTGGCCTGATCGTCGACACCTAGTGCGATATGGGGCGGGGACGGTAACCACATCGGCCCTGCTCCTGGCCGCTGGCTTTGAGTGGCTTCCGGCGTGGCTCCATGCTCTGGTTCACTTCGGCGCGGGCATCGGAGTCCAGCCGAGCCTGGCCGGGTTGCCGGGACTGCTGAACGCCGCTCCAACCGCATGGGGGCTGGGACGGGGATTCCACTCCCCCGTCGTCTGGGCGATCGTCGGGCTCGGGTTGGTCGCGCTCGCGACGCTGGGCTGGTCGGTGGTGCGCTCTCAGCGATTGCGGGCGATGCCGCAGCCTGAACGGCTCATCTGGGCGGCTAGCTTCTCGATGGGCACCTGGCTTCTGGTCACGCCCTACGCCCACGGCGGCATCCTCTACCTACTTCCGATGCTGATGATGGTGGTCGGCAAGGACGGCTCTGGGCTCGGGCGACCGGGTCCCGCGCTCACGGTCCTTGCGGTTGTGGCGCTAGCGCCAATGTGGCAACTGCATCTGACCCCGATCACCCTGACACCGCTCTCGACTGCGCTAGTTCTCTGGGCTGGCATCAGAGGCTTCCAGGGCTGCGCCCCTCGACTCGGGCCGACTGCGCTGGGCGCGGACGTCGACCGTGTTCGACTTCCCCTCTTGGATTCGACACCAGCACTCTGATCTCGCGGGACGAATGTGACCGTCGGAGCCATCAGCCCTGCGGCTCCCAGTCCCCATGGGAATCCCACCGGACTGCACGAGCGGCGAAGTGGTTAGGAAACCGCCGAAGGGCGGGCAGGAAGGGTCGGCTGGGAGCACGGAAAATCGGGTCCCTTCTCTGAGATCGCAACGGTTCAGCCACGAGGGCTGCCGTCGCCAGTCACGAGACAGGCACGATCAGCGGGAGGACGACCTCTAAACCACCACGAACCCGGGCCTCGGCATGACGGATGAAGTTCAGCGTAGTCTGAGAAGTCCGCTGACGGGGCGGTGCTCCCGATGAGAGCCACACACTGGTTGCCCGCCGCGAGTATCCCGGCGACCCTCTGGTTAAACTCCCACCATGGGAGCAGCGGTCAGCAATCGACCTCTTAGACTGCCGACAGCGGCGGTCCACGGCACCATGTTCCTGCCATCTCACATCTTCCCGTCCGTGGGAGTGCTGGTTATTGGGGGGTCGGGCGGGAGCGAACCCTCCTACGTCGCCGCGGCGCTCGCGGCCGAAGGACTTGCTGCGCTCTCCGTCGCCTACTTTGGCCGCCGGGGGCTTCCCCGTTCACTGTCCCGTATACCGATTGAGTACTTCGTGACCGCCATACGGATCTTGCAAGAGGAGGTCGCTCCCCGTCTACCAATGGCAGTCATCGGCATATCACGGGGGAGTGAAGCGGCGATGCTCACCGCCATATGGGCCGGCGGTGCGGTCCGTGGCGTCGTGGTCAGTGTCCCCGGCAACGTAATTGCTGGCGGCTTGCCATCAGGAGGTCCAGCGTGGGTGCTGGACGGCCGCCCGCTGCCATACGTAGAGCACTCCGGACCACTAAGCGAGGATCCGGACGCATACATCGCGGTCGAGCAAGTGCCCGGGCCCGTGCTTCTCGTCTCAGCCGGCGAGGACGCGGTGTGGCCGTCGGCAGAGATGGCCAGAGCCATCTCTGATCGGCTTCGGACGCATGGCGACGCATACCGTCACGTCCTCCTCGAGTATCCCCAGGCTGGGCACGCGCTTGGTTACCTGCTCCCCCGCTTGCCCCCGGGCGTTCTTCACTCCGACCTACGAGATGATCCGGCAACTCGAAGCGCCCGAGCTGACGCGTGGCCGAAGATGGTCGACTTCCTCCGAGGTCTTGCATAGATCCGGTCGTTTGTATTCAAAGGGTGCCGTCGGCGAGGGGCACCCGGCGCCTAAGGGCGGGGATGGAGTTCGACCCCAGCGGATGTGGGGTGCTCCCGACGTGTCTGCACCCCAACGTGCCGGGGGTGGCCGGCACGGTACGAGTCAGGTGGTGTCTCCAAATAGGGGCCAGCGCGCGGGGACAGCCTCATCTGGCCGGACGAACGAGCACGCGGTGCGAGTTCAGGCCCGCTATGAGAAGGGCTCTGGTTCCAGCTTTCCGCTTGGAACATTCATGTCACGGGGGTCCGGACCGTCCCCCCCTTGACCTAGCATGATCCGGTCGGGTAAGGCAATTGGCAAAAAGCAAATGCGCTCCGGTATGACCACGGTGGAGTACTTTGGGGGAATCGCGTGAGCGGGCCTCACCCGTACGGCTCGCCTGAACTCCACCCCTCCCTTCAGCGTGTTCCGCCGCGCCAGAAGTGGAACAAGCTCGCGATCGCGTCGGTCGTCCTGTCAATTCTGTGGTTGGCCTGGCTCGGCTCCCTGCTGGGTTTGATCTTTGGCGTGGTCGCGCACCGAGAGATCAAGGGCTCACGGGGTCGACAGAGAGGGAGTGGCTTGGCCATCGCCGGTGCCTCGATTGGCGCCGTGGGGCTGGTGCTAGGGATCGTGGCCATCAGTGCCCCGTCGCGCCGGCTCCCCGTGACGGGTCGGGCCCCGCATGTGGCTGCGGCCGCACTTCATCCCAAGGTGGCAGTGGTCGACAGCGGCTTCACCGAGAGCACGAGCGGTGCGAGCAGCTTGATTAGCTACGGCGTTGTCCTCCGGGACGAGAGCCAGAAGGTGTCAGCGCTCAACGTCACCCTGTCCGTTACAATGCTCGATTCCCAGGGCCGCTCCCTCGATCGCGAGACCACGGTGATCACCGCGATCCCAGCTGGCGCGACGTTCTATGTCGGTGGCGAGGCGACCCCGAATGTATCCCTGACACTGGCCAAGCTGAATATCTCCGTATCCACTGCTTCGAGCACGGTGAAGACCCCGGCGCTGCCCTCCCTAAGCCGGTTGGCCCTGATCCCTGAAGTCCTCGGAGGTCTCCCAGTCGCTGGCTTCGGCAGCGTTGGCGGGGCCATCGCGAATCCCTACCATCGGGCCTTGAGATCGGAGGCCACGATATACGTCGTCTACCTGAACTCCCAAGGGCAGGTGGTGGGAGGCGACTCCGAGCCAGCTGGGGCGGAGGTCGAACCCGGAGCCACAGTAGCCTTCAGTCTCCCCGACCTGGACATCGGCGCAGCGCGATCTGTTGAAGCTTCAGTTGACCCGTGCGTATTTCTGGGCAACCAATTGGCGAGCAACTGCCCGGTCAAGTAGCGTGGCGGCGCGAGCCGAGACCCTCACCTCCGGCGGTCGGGCGGTGACCCGAGCAACTAGGTGAACTGGCTCGCGGTCAACTAAGGGTCCATTGTCGTGATCAGCGGTGCGGCCCGCCGGTCGGCAAGCGGAGTGCAAAGCCGGCGCCACCGCCAACCGCAGTCTCGACCAGGGAGATCGTACCTCCGTGAGCCTGCGCGATCTCCACGCAAAGGGCCAGGCCGAGGCCGGCGCCGCCCGTGTCCCGACCGCGCGCAGGGTCGCCCCGGGTGAAGCGCTCGAAGATCCGGGCCCGCAGGCCAGGGTCGACCCCGGAGCCGGTGTCCTGGACCGTGATCGTCCACCACCCGTCGGAGCACTCGGTGGTCACACGGACCAGCCCCCCCGCAGGGGAGTGGCGGACACCGTTGTCGATGAGGTTGTCCAGGCAACGCCGGAGCAGGTCTTTATCGCCGTACATATCGCCGTCCCCCGCCACCGTGGCCCGCACTCGGACTTGGCGCCGGGCGGCAATCGTCCCCCAGCGGGCGACCACCTCCTCGACTAGGTCACCGAGTTCGATCGGATCCCGGGCTGCGGTCAGCGACCCGGCGTCGGCCCGGGCCAACAAGAGGAGCTGGTCGGCGGTGCGCCCGAGCCCTTCGATCTCGGTCAGGATGGTGCGGAGCCCGGCCCGGTGATCCTCGGTGCTGTGAGCGTGTCGCAGGGTTACCTCAGCCTGGGACCGCATCAGGGTGAGCGGGGTCCGGAGCTCGTGGGCGGCGTCTGCCGTGAGCCGGCGCAGGCTGGCAAAGGCCTCCTCCAACCGGTCGAGCATGCCGTTAAAGGTGTGGGCCAGCTCGCCCAACTCGTCCCCCGCTGGGAGGTCGAGCTGGACCCGCTGGCCCAGGTCATGCTCGGTGATGGCGCGCACTGTGGCCGCCATCTGCCGCACCGGCTTGAGGGCGCGCCCGGCGACCCAGTACCCAAGACCGGCGGCCCCGGCCACCAGCACCAGCGCCACCACCGCCAGCAGGAGCGCGGTCTCGGCCAGGGTCTGGTCCAGTTCGCTGATGGGCCGGGCCAGCAGCAGGACCACGCGAGCGGGCCCACTCCCCACGGGCCGCAGCAGGATTCGCTCCTGGCGGTGGGCAATGGTCCGCGTTACCGGGTCTCCCGAAAGCGGGCCCCGGTGGGCGGCCCGCGCGAACGCCTTCACGTGAGGAGCGTTCCCCGACTGGTCCACGATCCGCCCATCGCGGGCGACCAGCAGCGCGAGGACGGCGACCCCACTCGCGGTCTCGCCGGGCAGGGGGCCGTCGCCGAACTGGGGCGGCCCCTGGCCGGTGTTCAACCCGGCGACGATCGCCTGGGCCTGGGTCGTGAGGGTACGGTCGATAGTTGCCGCCTGGAGGTGAGCGAAGACGATCCAGAAGGCGATCACCCCACCCAAGGCGAGGACCGTCGAGGCCCCCGCGTAGGTCAGGGTTAGGCGGACGCGGGTACGGAGCAGGATGGCGGGCAAGGCGGGCTCGGGTCGAAGCGGTATCCCAGGCCGCGCACAGTCACGATGTGGCGGGCCGCCTCGGCGGCCCTCAGCTTGTGCCGGAGCCGGCTGACGAACACGTCGACCAAATTGGACCCACCCTCGAAGTCGTAGGTCCACACGTGCTCCTCGATCTGGCGCCGAGAGAGCGCCTGGCGAGGGTGATGCATCATGTACTCCAAGATCGACAGCTCCCGGGCAGTGAGCCGGACCGGGCGCCCGCTGACCGACACCTCCCGGGCGGCGGTGTCGAGCCGGAGCCGGCCCGCCACCAGGACTGCGGAGCGGTCGTCGAGATGGCGACGCACTAGCGCCCGCAACCGCGCCAAGAGCTCGACGTAGGCGAAGGGCTTGGGGAGGTAGTCGTCAGCACCGGCTTCTAGCCCCCGCACCCGGTCGCCGACGGCCTCACGGGCAGTCAGCATCAGCACAGGCGTCCGCACCCGGCGCCGGCGGATCTCGGCGCAGACCTGGAAGCCGTCCTGTGGGCCCGGCAGCATCACGTCCAGAGTGATGACGTCGAAGGCGGTGCTGACGGCCGCCGCTATGGCCTCGGCACCGCGCCCCACCACGTCGACGCTGCAGCCGTCGGCGCTGAGCCCGGAGTGGAGCACCTGCGCCAGCCGGACGTCGTCCTCCACGAGCAGAACGCGCATGGCGGCAAGTCTATCTCGAGGTTGTGAACGGGAGATGAACCGTTCGAAGTACCCGGCGGGTCGGTTGCCGGGCTCCAGACCGCTCGGTCAGCTTGCGCCGCGGCCGCAAGGCCCGCGGTCGAGCGTGAGACGGTAAGCCTGGCCCGCCACTGCCTCGAAGCGAACGCCGCCATTGCGGCGGACGTAGGCCACGGGCCGGCCCCTCCATCCCCGCAGCAGCCGGGGCGTCGTGCCCCTAGGCAGGGGAACGGCCACTACCTGCGACAAGGCGCTGACAACGGTGGCCGCGTGAGGCTGGCCGCAAGCGTCGTAGGCTCGATACACCGTCAGGGCAGTGTCACTTGAGAGGGTCCGTGCCGTGATGCGGGTGCCCACCGCGTACGCCCAGGCACCGCCCCCGAGTGATCGGGCAACCCCCTGGCCGCGATACCGGGCGGCGCGCAGCACACTGCCCAGCGCGGCAGCCAGCACCCGCGTGATCGGCTGGTGGCCGGCCCAGTGGGTGGCGTAGTAGAGGGCGGGGATCCCGTACACGGCGGTGGCCACGATGTGGGCAACCGCCTGCCGTCCGGTGAGCCGATACCCGTCCCCGTCGATGAGGACCTCGGGATCGGATGCGGCGACTATCGCCGCGCGGTCCGACCACGTCCGCGCGCTGCTGGCGTCGTACAGACGCACCACGTTCTCGCTGGCGCCGAATTGCGGAGCTACCGCGCTGGCGTCGACGAGCGCTTCCCGGTTAACGGTCCAAGCGGCATCCGCCAGCACCGTCATGTAGCGGAGGAGTGCGGCGGCGCCCAGGCCCAGCGCCGGGTGGGCGAAGTGGCTCTCGGCCGGGTTGGGCACGTGGTAGCCCCAGTCCAGCTTCAGCCCGTCCGCACCCAGTCCGGCTGGCGCGGGAGCGAGTAGGGCATGCATCGCAGCCGCGGTCCGGGCCGAGAAGCCGGCGGCCGTGGGATCCAGACCACGGCGCCGGGCCGGGCCGTGGCCGCCCCTAGCCCAGAGTGGCCACCAAAGCAGGACGCGTAGCCCCTGGCGGTGGAGGGCGGCGATCAGGCGCCGCATGCCCGCGGCGCCGCCGAAACGCCGGCTCGGGGTGGCGCCTCCGAGGGTTGTCTGCCATTGCGAATCGATGACCACGGTGAAGTGGCGGACATGGAAACGCTGCCGCCAGCGGGTAACGAAGTCGCGCACCCAGGCGGCGGTGAAGTCGTCATCGCCACGGGCGGCATCGCTGATCAGCTGCTGGCCCCAGGTGTCGACGAGCGGCTCCGCCCACCAGGTGGGGCGCTGACCAGGCGGTGCCGCCTCCGGGGCTGCCCCGAGCTGGCGCAGTGCGTCGTGATAGGTGGCCAGGCCGGCGAGCGGTCCGGGGGCGAAGGTCACGACCACAGCGGGGAACTGCAGCCACCGTGCCCCGCGGCCGGCGCCGTGGGGCGCCGGGACCAGACCGCCTGGCCCCCGGTCTGGAAACTGAGCCAGCTCTGCCAGGGGGTAGTTGACCAGGAGTGCTCCCCGCTGGCTCAGCTCGAGCCGGGTCGCATCCGGCGTCTGCTCGAGCCCCAGTCCGAGCCAATCTCCGGCAGTCCGCAGCTCTAGGTCGAACGGTGCGGGGGCGAAAGGAGTGGTCGGCCGGCGGTGCCGCAACCCCAGGAGGACGGTTGGAGTCGGCCCGAGGGGGTCGCCGGTAGGGTCCGGGCTGTACCCCCACTGGTCGATCCCTGTTCGGATCCTCGCCCGCCCGTTGGTGAAGAACTGGGCGCCGCCCCGGCTCGAAGCCCCCAGCCGGCCCTGGAAGCGCACGGTGAAGAAGCTCGGCCGGCAGTGGACCGTGACGACCTCCAGGAGGGTGCCCGTTGCGGTTTGCACCTGGAGGCGAAGGACCATCCCCGTAGTGGTTGCTCGGGTGCGAAGGTCGCGGGGGAGACGCCCGTCGCCCAGGACCATGGTCAGCGGCAGCAACACACCGCGGGCTCGGACCTGCGGCCTGACCGCGAGCACAGCCGATCCCTGGCGCAGCTGCAGCGCGTAGGCGGGCGTGACGACACCGAAGGTCGGCCCCGGCCCCACTACACTCCACAGCGCCGGGGACGCCAAGCGTGCGACGGGCCGGATCGCGTGTCGGAGGGAAGGGACGAGGGGCCCGGCCGCGACCCCGACCGTGGCGACACCGGCCGCGAGCGCAGCGACAACTGCCGAGGTTGGGTGGGGGCGACTGCGCCGCCACCGGATGGTCCCAACCAGTGGTCGGTGTCCGGGCTGGTCATCGGCCTCCGTCCTGCCGCGAGCATGCCCGGCGGACGCTTCGGGCGTACCGCTTCGCTGGTCACGCATGGCCATCAAGCCTGGGGGTCCAAGATGAACCGCCGATGAATCCGCCTGGCTCCGGGGCGGACGCGACCGGTGCTACCTTGGCTATGGTCAGGTCTACCATGCGGGTGGTCCGTGCCCTGCTCTGGCTGGCGCTGCTAGCGCTGGCACTGCAGACCCCTGCCGGGATCAGCGCTGCCGGCCGGCGTCAGGGGCACCACATTTCCCGGCCGGAGCGAGTCGGTCCTCCGACGCACCCGCGGGCTACGACCCCGGCCCAAGAACTCGACCGCCGTGCTCAGCAGCTGGCCTCGGGCTTCATGGCTCAGCTGGTCCAGGCTCGCTACTTAGCCCAGTGGGTTGAGCTGGCCCCGGCCGCCCAGGCGCTGTGGCCGACCGAGCAGGCCAGGGCGGCGATGCTGAGCCAGAAGTTCGCTGGTGCTGCGCAGCCCACCGTCTTCACCGCGGGGGCGCCCACCCTGCTCGCCAGCTTTACCATGCCCGACGACCCCGCCCAGACCTTCCACGACCTCCTGGCCGTGCCGGTGACGCTGCAGTTCGCCGCTCCTGCCTCGATGCAACCAACGGGCGTGGCGACCCAGCTAGGCATGGGCGAGGTGGTGCTCCAAGTAGGGCACTCCTCCTTGCCGCCGCAAGCCCACGCGGGGCGGGCGTCTGCGCCCACCCTGGTGGTCTTGGGGGAGGGTCCGGCCTCGGCCGACGGTCCGTTGGTCCTTCCCGCTCATCCCCTCCCGCGGAGCGCGACGGTGCCCATCCTCATGTACCACGTGGTCGGGCCACCGCCGCTGCGAGCACAGTGGACTAGCCAGTTCGGCTACGCGCTGGAGAACAGCCTCACCGTGCCTCCCGCTCAGTTCCAGGCGCAGATGGCCCGGCTCAGCGCCGAGGGGGCCAGCCCCATCTCGCTGCCGCGGCTGGCCGACTACCTCCTCTACGGGCTGCCGCTGCCGCCCAAGCCGGTGGTGCTCACCTTCGACGACGGTCGCCAGGGCCCCTACGTCTATGCGCTGCAGGTGCTGGCCCATTACGGCTACACGGCCACCTTCTTCGTGCCCAGCGGGCTGGTGGGGAAGACCGTGGAGACCTCCACCGGCCAGAACCTGCAGACGTACCTGACCCCGGCCGAGGTGACACTGCTGGCGCATTCCGGGTTCTGGGTGGAGGACCACACCCTCTACGACGACCATGCTCTCTGGGGCGCCACCACCGCGGCCGTGGCCGCTCTGGTGGCGGCTCCGGACGCCAGCCTGGAGCGGTGGACTGGGGTACCGGTCCAGTTCATCGCCTACTCCGGCAACTGGCCCTATCCCACGGCCGCTCAGGTCGGTCCGGCCGAGCTGCAGCTGTTCCCCGAGCTCCAGGCGGTGGGCTTGGTGGGAGGGGCGGCCGACTCCCGGATCGGAGGCTACCAAGAGCAGACCGGAGGCCTGTGGCAGCTGCCGCGGCTACGGGTCTCGCCCAACGAACCCCTGCCTAGCAACTGGCCCTGGTCCTGAACCGAGGGGACCTCCTTGGCTCAGGGGCGGCCGGTGCCGCCCGCCCCCTAGGGGTTCTGCTCCAGCTTGAGGCTCGTCGAGTTGATGCACCAGCGCTGGCCCGGTCGGGTCTGGGCCGTCGTCGAAGACGTGGCCCAGGCCGGCCATGGCCATGGAAAGCTCGGAGAGTGCGGCACTGACGCTCTCGTACAGGTGCTTGAGGACATCGTGCTCGACGGAGCTCCAGTCAAAGCGGGTCAGCCGCCGGGCCAGGTGGCCACGAAGGCATCGCCGCCTGGCGCACTCAGGACCCAGTCGAAGAAGTCGGCCTCGGCGACTCCGTGGATGCCGACGTCGGCGAAGCGACGGCCGGTTACCAGCGCCGCCGGCGGGATCGTCGCCGGCTCCAGGCCGACCGCGGCGTGGGCGATGACCTCGGCGGTGAGGACCAGGTAGGTGTGCTCCACAAAGAGGGCGTCGTCATTGGTGAAGTGGGCGCCGAAGGCGGTGGTAAGGAGGCGAGCCCACAGCTGGCGCTTGAGCTGCACCTCTGGGGTGGAGCTGGCCGCGCTCCACATGTCCGCGAGCGTCGCCCGCTCCAAGGCGTGGCCGGGGCTGTTCGCGCCGATCCGCTGGTCGATCTCCCGAGGCGTCGGCCTGATCGCGGCCTCGGTGGCCAGGATCGCCTCCAGCCAGACACAGAGCGCTTCCGGATCCGGCTGGAGCGGATCGACCTCGTGGCGTGCGACTTCCTCCAGGCTGCCCTCAGGGCCGAGGCGGTAGCAGCGCCAGTCGGCGCCGTCGGTGAGGATGCCCACGTAGCGCTGGCCGAGCCGCTCAGTCCGGGCGGCCACGTACCCCCCGAGCTGATCGACCCACTCCGAGAGGTCGGGCCGGCGGAGGTCCTTCTTCACCTCAATCACGGTGAAGCCGACCTCGACATCGATGCGCCGCCGGTCCCCGACCTGGGCCTCCAGTTGCACCTGGAGGTCGTCGGGGGAGAGGTTGAGCCCGCCATGCAGGAGGAGGTCGCGGATCCCGGCCTGGACGTCGGCCTCAGTACGGGTGGCAGTGCGGGTGGCGAGATCGCGCACGAGAGCTCGCAGGTCGAGGGGGGCTGCCGGCACGGCGTCAGTATCGTGAAGAGGCACCACGGTCCGAACGTCCACGGCAGAGATATGTCCGGTCAGGCGCGAGTTGGCGGGCGGGGGCTCCACGGGTCTCGATGGTCACCGTTGAAAGAGCCGTGACCTCAGGTTGCCCTTGCGGGCTAAACCGGGCGGGCATACCCTGGGGTTGAAGTGGCGATTCCAGCACTCGGTATTCCCGGGCTTGACGCGCTGGCGGATGCCCTCGTCACTCTTGCCCTGAGGAGGGGGCTGCCGCCAAACCTCGCGCCCGAGTTGCGGTACGCGGCCTACCGCGACTTTCGGCGGGCAGTGCTTCGAGCCACTTTCGCGCTAGACCTCTGGACGGCGACCCGTCCGACCATCCTGGGCGCGGTGTGGAGCTGGCCGGTAGCGCTGGGAAGCTTTCGAAGCTACCTCAGGCACACGCAGGAGATGTTGGTGCAGTTCGCCGAGGTGGTCTCTCTGGGCACAACCGAGGTCGCGGATTCAGCGGCAACGGTCACGGAGAACCTCGTGGCCCTT
>JBOHUM010000056.1:0-28359 GCA_050734515.1 Candidatus Dormibacteria bacterium | reverse complement strand
GGTTATCCGACCCACCCCCAAAATCCGACCCCCGCGAGCCCGGCCCGGCCCCCGATCAGGCCAACGGGCCCGGCTACTCCTCGTCCAGGTAGTCCCGCAGCCGCGAGGAGCGCATCGGGTGGCGCAGCTTGGCCAGCGTCTTGGACTCGATCTGGCGGATCCGCTCCCGGGTGACCCCGAACTCCTTGCCGACCTCCTCCAGCGTGCGCATGTGTCCGTCGTCCAGGCCGAAACGCAGCCGCACCACCTTCTGCTCCCGCTCGCTCAGCTCGGAAAGGGCCTGGTTGACGGCGTCGTTGAGCATGCTCCTGGTTGCGGCGTCGGACGGGGCGACCGCACCCTCGTCCTCGAGCAGGTCCGACAGGCTGAAGTCGTCGTCGCCCATGGGCTGCTCGAGGGAGACCGTCTCCTGGCTGATCCGCAGGATTTCCCGAACACGTGGCGGGGACAGCTCGGTGCGCTCGGCCAGCTCCTCGACGGTGGGCTCCCGGCCTTGGTCCTGGAGAAACTGGCGCTGCACCCGCACCACCTTGTTGATGGTCTCGACCATGTGGACTGGGATGCGGATGGTGCGGGCCTGGTCGGCGATGGCCCGGGTGATGGCCTGGCGGATCCACCAGGTGGCGTAGGTGGAGAACTTGAAGCCCTTCTGGTAGTCGAACTTCTCCACCGCCCGGATCAGGCCCATGTTGCCCTCCTGGATCAGGTCCAGGAAGGACATGCCCCGGCCGATGTACTTCTTGGCGATCGAGACCACCAGGCGCAGGTTGGCCTCGGTGAGCCGGTGCTTGGCGTCCTCGTCACCCTGCTCGATCAGCTTGGCCAGGTAGACCTCGTCCTCGGCCTTGAGCAGGGAGACCCGGCCGATCTCCTTGAGGTACATGCGCACCGGGTCGTCGAGCGAGACCGCGTCGGCGTCGGCGGCGAGGACGTCGTCGTCAGCCTCCTCGGCGTCGAAGTCCTTGTCCCCGTCCGTCACCGCGACCCCCATCTCCCGGAAGAGGCCGAAGAGGCGCTCCATCTGGTCGGGGTCGGCGTCCAGCTCGGGGAAGGGCTCGAGGATCTCGTTGGGGGTGAGGTAGCCCTGCTCCTTCCCCTTGAGGATGAGCTGCTCCGCCAGCCGCACCAGGTCCTCGGTGCGCTGGGGTGCGGGTGCCGGCGCCGGCGCCTTGATCACCTTGACCAACCTAAGCCTCCAAGCTTCCCTCGCGCCGCAGCCGGTCGATCCTCCGCTGGGCCCGGTCGATCTCCTGGGCCAGCTGCGGGCCCTCGCCCTGGCGGTGGTGGCCCAGCTCGGCCAAGCGCCGTCTCAGATCGCCCACCCGGCTCTCCTCGACCTCGATCCGCATCGCCCTCACGTAGTCTCCCAAGGCCCGCAGCAACCTGGGGCCCCCGGGTTCCCCCTCCAGCTCGGGGAAGTCGCCCCGGGGCAGCTCCGCCACCAGCTGGCGGAGCTCGGGGGCCAGGTCGTCCGGGTCCAGCGGCTCGGGGAAGGCCTCGAGCATGGCCGAGAAGAGCTGCCCCTGGAGGGGGTCGGCAAAATCATCTCGGCGAACCTGGAAGCGATCTCGAACCTCCGCGAGCAGGGGTGGGCTGAGCCAGAGCATGCCCAGCAGATGGGCAGACGTGCCCATTGCAGCCTGCCCCTGGGCGGCGGGGGCCAAACCTGCCCTCGGGCCCGAGCCCGACCGATCGCGTCCGGAGCGCTCCACGTCCTGGAGGATCCGCTCCGCGGAGACTCCCAGCCGGCGCCCGGCCCGCTCGGCGTAGAGGGCCCGGATGCTGGCCTCGGGGATGCGTGCCAGCACCGGCATCACCCGGGCCAGAGCCTCCTGGGCCTGCCCCCCTGCCCTGGGCCCGGCCTGGCCCAGGGCCTGGTCCACCAGCACCTCCCAGGCGGGGGGCGCCTCGGCCACCAGCTGTCGGAGCCGCTCCGGGTCCTCGCGGGCCAGGTCGTCCGGGTCGTGGCCCTCGGGCAGGCTGAGCAGGCGGCAGCCCATCCCGGCCGAGCTCACCAGGCCCACCGCGGCCCGCGCCGCCTGGCCGCCGGCGGCGTCGGCGTCGAAGCAGAGCACCAGCTCGTCGCTGAAGCGGTGCAGGAGTCGCACCTGCTCCTCGGTGAGCGCGGTGCCCGAGGAGGCCACCGCGGTGAGGACGCCGGCGCGGTGGGCACCGATCACGTCGAAGTAGCCCTCCACCAGGACCGCCCGGCGTTCCCGGGAGATCGGCTCCCGGGCCCGGTCCAGGCCGAAGAGGATCCGCGACTTCTCGAAGGCAGGGGTGGCGCGAGTGTTGAGGTACTTGGGCTGGGCGGCGCCCACCGCCCGGCCGGCGAAGCCCACCGGCCGGCCGCGCTCGTCCCGGATCGGGACCACCACCCGCTGGTGGAAGAAGTCGGCGGCCCCGGTGCGAGTGGGGCGGGCCAGCCCCGCCGCCCGGATGTCCTCCAGGGCGCCGTCCCGCTGGCGGAGGAAACGGACCAGGTTGTCCTGGCGGCTGCCCTCAGGGGCGTAGCCCAGCTCGAAGGTCTCGCCGTCGGCCGCGGTCACGCCCCGGGCCTCCAGGTAGGCCCGGCCCGAGGCGCCGGCGGCGGTGTTGAGCAGGACGTGGCGGTAGTACTTGAGCGCCAGTTGGTTGAGGCGCAGGATCGCCTCCAGGCGGCGGCGCCGGGCCAGCTCCGCCGGAGTCGGGGCCCGCTCCGGCTCCAGGTCGACCCCGGCCCGGCGGGCCAGCTCCTCCAGGGCCCCGCGGAAGTCGGTGTGCTCGGCCAGCTCGACGAAGGCGAAGATGTCGCCGCCCTGGTTGCAGCCATGGCAGTTCCAGAGCTGCTTGGAGGGGTTGACGTAGAAAGAGGGCGTGTGCTCGGTGTGGAACGGGCACAGCCCCTTCCACTCCCGGCCCGCCCGGCTGAGGCGCACGTAGCTCCCGACCACGTCGACCAGGTTGAGCCGGGACCGGACCTCCTCGACGCTGCGCTCGCGACTCACCAGGGCAAGTCTCTTCCCCCGTCGCAGTGGTGCTGCCGGAAGGGGGTGCTCCGGACTAGCGGCGGAAGAGGCCGCGGCCGCGGGGAGCCTGGTCCTGGTCCCGGAGCTTGTTGCGCAGCGCCATCACCTCCTGCTCCCGTTCCGCCAGCTGGGCGGCGGTGGCCTTGCGGCTGTTGTCCAGCTCCTGGCGCAGATCGCGGACCTGGCGCATCCGCCGCTCCAGCTCGGCCTCGAAGCGCAGCCGCTGCTCCGCCTGGATGCGCTGCTCCAGGGCGCGCTCCCAGCGCTCGAACAGGCCGGCCACCAGCTCGCGGGCGTCCAGGGAGTTGAGGGCCAGGGCGCTCTCCGGGCCCTGGGCGGCGGCCAGCGCCGAGGGCCGGGGGACATCGCTGGGCATGGCCAGCTCCGGCCCGGGCAGGGGGAGCTCGGCAACCTCCTCGATCTCGGTCACCTCCAGGGTGGCCTCCTCCTCGTCGTCGCCGGCGAAGGGGGCGCTCTCCTCTTCGTCGTCGTCGCCCAGATAGGGGAGGCCGGGGTTGCTGGCCACGGGCGTGGCTTCCGCCGCCGACTCCTCGCCCAGGGGGAAGAAGGCGTCGCTCCCTGGGGGGGTGTAGCTGTCGGCCACGTCCGCCTCTGCCGTGGCGGGCTGGGTCGGACCCTGGTGCAGGGGTTCGTCCTCCCAGGTGGTGGGATCCGCCTTCCAGACGGGGGTCCCGGCCTTGCCCAGCTCGGCCGCCTTGAGGTCACTGTCCGGGCTCACCTCCCAGGGCGTCTGGGCAGCGACCTCGGCTTCCTCCTGGGCGGGGGCCGCCCCCGGGGGCGCCTCGGCCTCGGGGGCAACGGGCTCGCCGGCTGCTCCCGGTGTCCACACCGTCTGGCCAAAGCTGCTATCGCGGACGTTCCAGCCGGTGGCCTGGGGCTCCTCGGCCGGCTGGTCGGCGGGCTCGGGCTCGACGCCCTCGGGGAGGGGGAAGGGGGCGCTCGCGGCCGGGCTCTCCACGCCAATCTCGGCGGCGCTCACCCGCATCTCCAGCTTGCCGGCGATCTCCACCCAGTGCACCGGGATGTCACCGGACTCGATCCGACGCTGGATCATCTCCAGCGGCAGGGCTAGACGGGACGCCACCTCGTCGATCGTCAGAAAGTCGTCGGCCATCTCGGTTACCTCCCCTGCTGGGCCCGGTGCTGCTTGCCTTCGCGTCCTGGCCGCGCCGGCTCCGCCCCCGGCACCAGGGTGCTGCCCACCTCTTGGAGGGCGCGCTGCCAGAACAGCGGCGAGGCGGAAGCCAGCCCGAAGGCGGCGCTGAGCACGATCACCGCGTCGATGCTGTCGCGGCCCTGCTTGGCCCAGTACTCGTCCTTGAGGTGCAGCCAGAGAACGAACTCGTCATAGGTGAGCGCCACGCCGGCCCCGTAGATGGGGGCGATCCGGCGCCGCCAGCGGTAGTCGGTCTGGAGAAGGGCGGCATAGCCGCAGCCGGTGAGCGCCAGGATCCCCCAGACCATGTGGTGGATGTGCAGGCCTGTGGAGCCCTTGCCCTTGCCGCCCAGGACGATGTTCCCCAAGGGCAGCCAGTGATTGCGGATGCCATGAGTTATCAGCCGGATGCTGGAGAAGGTGGCGAGGAAGGTCGCCAGCACGCGTATGTTGAGGTCCTCGTCGGGACACTCCCGAGCCGTCTCCCGGTAACGGCTGGCGATTCGCCCTGGCAGCGAGATCAGGCTGTCCGCCCGGGGCAGGCTCGGCGCAGTCATCGGCGCATCGTACCGGTGTTTGGAGACCAGCGCCTTCCCGCGACAGGATTGCGAGCAACTCGCGTTGGCCCGTCGGCGCGGGAAGGGAGGGATTCGAACCCTCGGACGAGGTTAACCCCCGTCACCCGCTTAGCAGGCGGGCGCTTTCGGCCACTCAGCCACCTCCCCCAAAGCCGCGCGCGATGGAGTATAGGCCCGGTCCGGCGCTTCAGCCCAGGCCCAGCTCGGTGGCGACTGGGGCCAGCCCGGAGACCACCAGGGCCACCAGCTCTTCGAGTTCGACGCCGAGTTCCTCGATGCCCAGGGCGATGTCCTCCCGACTGACGCTGCGGGCGAACGACTTGTCCTTGAGCTTCTTGCGCACCGAGGAGCTCTTCACCAGCGCCAGCTGGCGCCCGGGCTGGACCATCGCCACCGCGACCACGAACCCGGTCAACTCGTCCAGGGCGAAGAGCCAGCGAGCCATCTCTGAGTCCCTGGCGACCCCACTGAAGGTGGCGTGGCCCTGGATGGCCAGCACCACCTCGGCGGGATAGCCGTGGGCCTCCAGCACCGGGCGCCCCCAGAAGGGGTGCTCCTCTGGGTGGGCCTCGTAGTCGAAGTCGTGGAGCAGCCCGGTGATGGCCCAGAGTTCCTGGTCGGCCCCGGCCCGGCGAGCCGCCGCCCGCATCACCGCCTCCACCGCCAGGCCGTGGCGGCGCAGGCTCTCCCCGGCGGTGGTCTCATGGAGCAGGGCCAGGGCGTCGGCGCGGCTGGGCACCAGGGGATGGTGCCAGCGCCGGGGCCCGGCCCACAAGTCCGGCGGGGCTGCTAGCCTGCCGGCCGTGAGCCCCGGGGAGCTACCGCCAGTGGATCCCGGCCGTCTCTGGGCTCAGCTCAGCCGGCTGGCCGAGTTCCGCGAGCCCGACCAGCCCGGCTGGACCCGGCGGGTCTTCTCCGAGCCCTACGGCGCCGCCCGGGAATGGCTGTCCCAGGAGATGGCAGAGGCCGGGCTGAGGGTGACCCGCGACGCCGCCGGCAACCTGGTGGGGGAGACCGACGGTGAGCCGGGCCGGGCCGGGATCGCGATCGGCTCCCACACCGACACCGTGATCGGGGGCGGGCGCTTCGACGGCACCCTGGGGGTGCTGGGGGCGATCGAGGTGGCGCGGCTGCTGCGCCAGTCCGGGCGGCGCCTGCGCCACCCGCTGCGGGTGGTCGACTTCCTGGGCGAGGAACCCAACCGCTTCGGGCTCAGCTGCCTGGGCAGCCGGGCGGTGGCCGCCAATCTCGACGCCCCCGCCCTCGAGCTCCGTGACCAGGCCGGCGAGACTCTGGGCTCGGCCCTGGAGCGGATCGGTGTCCGCCCCCAGGGGCTGGCGGCTGCGGCCTGGTCCGGGCCCGGGCTGCACGCCTACTTCGAGCTCCACATCGAGCAGGGCACCCGCCTGGAGCGGGCGGGGTTGGCCCTGGGGGTGGTCACCACCATCTGCGGCATCCATCGCGCCCGGGTTGCCCTGACCGGCCGCCCCGACCACGCCGGCACCACCGCCATGGGCGAGCGCCGCGACGCTCTGGCGCTGGCGGCGCAGCTGGTTCTGCTGGTCGAGGAGCTGGCCAGCCAGGAGGTGGCGGGGGCCCGCGGGGTGGGCACCGTGGGCCGACTCCTGGTGGGCCCCGGGGCCAGCAACGTGGTCCCGGGGGAGGCCGAGCTCGGGCTGGAGCTGCGCAGCGCCGACCCCCGCTGGCTTCAGGACCGGAGCCGGGCGCTGGAGGGGGCCATCGCCCGGCTGGGGGCGCTGCGGCGGATCGAGACCGAGCTGCGCTGGGTCTCGACCGAGCCCCCAGTCCCCTGCTCCCCCCGCTGCCGGGAGCTGATCGTCACCGCCGTCACGGGGCTGGGCCAGCAGGTGCTGGAGCTGGAGTCGGGAGCCGGCCACGACGCCGCCCAGGTGGCCCGGCTGGGGCCAGTGGGCATGATCCTGGTCCCCTCCCGCCAGGGCCGCAGCCACTGCCCTGAGGAGTGGACCGACCCCGACCACGCCGCCCTGGGGGTCGAGGCGCTGCGGCGCACGGTGCTCGAGGCCGACCGCGCCGAGAGAGTCTGATCCCGGGGCTCAGTCCCCGCTACCCGGGGGTCGGGCGGGTGCCAGCCCCACCCGCAGCAGCAGCCGGTCGCCTCCGGTGAGCATCCAGCGCAGGCTCTCGGCGGTGACCGCGCCGGCCAGGGCGAACCGGTCCAGCAGCAACTCCAGGTGCTGGCTGGCCAGCTCCCAGCCCACCGGCTCCACCTCGCCCTCGACCGCGGCGCCCAGGCCGGGCAGGCGCAGCCGCACCCAGGGGTCGTCCGCCCAACGCTGGGCCTTGCGCGAGAAAGACGGGGTGAGGAGAAGGACGTGTCCCGGATCGACCAGAGCGAACCACATCCGGACGGTGCCCTCGCCGCCGCCGTCCCGGGAACTGACCAGCAGCTCCCGCTGCCCGGTCAGGCGCTCCAGGAACTCCGGCGGCAGCGGCCTCAGGGGCGCGCCCGCGCCCGCCTCAGGCGGCACTGCACGCGAAGACCTCGGTGCGGTAGAGGAGGGTCACCCGCCGGGCGGGTTCGGGGAAGAACTCCGAGGCCAGCTCCAGGACCCGCTCCCGGAGCCGCGCCTGGGTGGAAGCGTCCAGGACGCCGACGAAGCTCAGCGAGAGCACCCGGTCCAGCAGACCCTCCCGGGTTAGCCGATGCTCGTGCTCGAAGGCCCGGGACTCCATCGGCCCGAAGAGCCCGCTGGCCTCGAGCCGCCGCCGCCAGTCGCCGGTGGAGTGCTCGGGTGTGCCCTGCTGGAGGGGGCGGAGCAGCTGGTTGATCTCGACCCAGAGCGGGGAGCGAGGATCGCGCCGGTTCCAGACCAGCCCCAGCCGCCCCCGCGGGCGCAGGACCCGATGGATCTCTGCCAGGGTTGGGGGATCGGCGAACCAGTGGAAGGCCTGGCCGGCGGTGACGGCGTCGACGCTGCCCGAGGCCAGCCCGGTGTGGTCCGCGGTGGTGGCCCTGACCTCGACCCCGGCCACCGCCTGGCGGAGCTGGTCCGCCATCTCTGCCACCGGCTCCACCGCCAGCACCCGGGATCCGAAGGGCAGCAGCTGGCGGGTGAGCTTGCCGGTGCCGGCACCCAGGTCCACCACCAGCCGGCCCGCACCCAGGCCTAGGCGGGCCGCCAGCCAGCCCACCGCAGCCTGGGGATAGTCGGGCCGGCCCCGCTCGTAGGCGGCGGCGACCCGGGCGAAGCCCACCTGGGCGGCAGGGTGGATCGACATCCCGAGCCCATCCTAGTCACCCCCAGGCCCGGCGCCGAGCGCAGGCAGAGGCGAACTATCCGCCCGTGGTGGCGGGTAGCCTCCCGAAGGGATGCTCGCCGCGCGAGAGCCTCACTCGAGGCTCCCCACCCCTAGGGCCGTCGGTAGACGGTGATGATGGTCCCGTCGGGGAAGGTGTTGGCCTCGGCCAGCTCGAGGGATAGCGGCGTGTCCATGTCCCTGAACATTGGCAACCCGCTGCCCAGCGCGACCGGCCCGATGACCAGGTGGTACTCGTCGATCAGGCGCAGCCGGGAGAGCGCTTGCACAAAGGAGGCGCCGCCATGGACCATGATGTCGCCTTCGGGCTCTTGCTTTAGGCGGCCGATCTCCTCGGCGAGTTCGCCGCCGGCGATCCGAGTCCTTGCCCAGTCGGCTTTGCTGAGGGTTTTGGAGAACACCACCTTGGGGATGTCGTTCATAAATGCCGCGTACACGTCGGTCGCGGACGGCCAGTACGCAGCCATCTGCTCGTAGGTGACGCGACCCATGATGTGCAGCCCGGTCTTACGCAGCTGTCCGACCTTCCACGCAGTGACGTCGGCGTGCTCGTGCTCAGCCGGGTCGCCGCTCCCCTCCGGTCCACCCGCTACGTACCCGTCAACCGACATACCCATCTGCAGGACCAATTTCCGCATCTAGGCCACCTCCCTTTGTCGAGCCGACCGTCCGGAACGCCCGCCAGCGCCCGGCACACGACGGCTGGTCATACCGTTCGACGAGCCGTCCGCGTGCAGGCGAGCCGTCCGTGTCCAATTCATGGCCTTCGCGACCGCGTGCTCGTCGAGGGCAGACCGGGCGAGGCCGTCGTTTGCCCCGGTGGTCAGGATCGCCTGCTGTGATCGCTTGCGTGTTGCTGCCCTACGACCGCCGTGCTGCGTAGCCATCAGCGGAGCAGTCAGCGTGTCCGAGAGGCCCAGGTGGAGCCGACCTGGACCCCGCTGGCTGAGGGCATCACGAAATCCCGCAGCCTTCGCCATACGCGGTGGGAGCCTCCACCAAATCCAGTCCGGGCGGCGGCCCCCCCCGGCGGCTTGTGCACATTTCTAGCGGAGGGCTGGCGACCCCGAGCGGATTCGAACCGCCGATCTCCACCTTGACAGGGTGGCGTGTTAGGCCAGCTACACCACGGGGCCGAGGGCCTTGGGCCGGGCCCGCGACACCGGGGCCCTGCCCTCGCCGGGCCGGCAGATTATACGGCGGGCGGGTCGATCGCCCGAGATCCGGGCGGCTTGAGATCCCACCGCCGCTAAGATGCCCGCGGGGGCGGGGGACCGCCCGTCGCTGAGGTAGCCTCGAGATGAAGATCGCGGTGTGCGTCAAACAGATCCCGGATCCCTCGGCGCTGGGGCGGCTGGCGTCCGAGAGCCGGCGCCTGGTCCGGGAGGGGGTGGAGCTGGTGCTCGACCCGGGTGACGCCTATGCCGTGGAGGCGGCCCTGCAGCTGGCCGCAGAGGAGGGCGACCAGGTGGTGGCCATCTCCATGGGCCCGGAGTCGGCCGCGGACGCACTGCGCAAGGCGATGGCGATGGGTGTGGGCGCGGCCCTGCTGGTCTCCGACCCCCGCCTGGCCGGGTCGGACGCGCTGGCGACCGCCCGGGTGCTGGCGGCTGCGGTGCGGCGGGTTGGCCCGGACCTGCTGATCGCCGGCACCGAGTCCACCGACGGCTACACCGGGACGGTGCCCGCCGCGGTGGCGGAGCTGCTGGGCTGGCCGTCGCTGACCTTCGCCAGGCAGGTGGAGCTGGGCGGTGCCGGGATCCGCATCCAGCGCCAGACCCCTCAGGGCCACGATCTGGTCGAGTCGCCGCTGCCGGCCGTGGTCACGGTCACCGGCGGCATCAACGAGCCCCGCTATCCCACCCTCAAGGGGATCGTCGCCGCCCGCGGCCGTCCCATCGACCAGCCCGGGCTGGAGGAGTTGGGCGTGGACCCGGAAGGAGCTGGGGCGGGTGGGCGCCAGAGGGTGGTTGCGGTGGATCCGGTGCCACCCCGGGCCTCGGGTCAGGTGGTGGAGGACGACGGCAGCGGCGCCAAGCGCATCGCCGATCTTCTGGCCGAATTGAGGGTGATCTAAGGTGGCCTCGGTCCTGGTCTTCGCCGAGCTGGCCGGCGAGCAGGTGGCGCCGGTCTCGCTGGAGGCCCTCACCCTGGCTCAGGGCCTGGGCGAGGTGGCGGCGGTGGTCCTGGACCCGAAGGCCGCGGGCGCCGTGGCGATCCTGGGGGAGTTCGGCGCCAGGACCGTCTACCAGGGGACCGACGCCCGCTACCGCGACCAGCTGGCCCAGCCCGCCGCCGCCACCCTGGCCCAGCTGATCTCCCAGAGCAGCCCTGACCTGGTGGTCTTCGGGTCCAGCTACGACGCCCGCGACATCTGCGCTCGGGCCAGCGCCCAGCTGGGCCTGAGTGTGGTCGCCAACGCCGTCGGGGTCGAGGCCCGGGGCTCCGGCTTCGCCGCGCTCAGCTCGATCTTCGGCGCGACCCAGAACGTGACCACCGAGCTGGGGGGGCCCAGCCCCTGCGTTTTGCTCCGGCCCAAGTCGGTGGCGGCCGAGAGCGCCGGAGGCACGGCGCGCAAGGTGGTCGAGGTGGCGCCGCCGCCCGACGCTCCCCTGGGCGCCCGGCGGCTGGAGTCGGTGGTGGCCGCCGCCAGCGGCCCCCAGCTGGAGGAGGCGAGGGTGGTGGTGAGCGGTGGGCGCGGCCTCCAGGACCCCAGCAATTTTCAGCTCTTGGAGCGCCTGGCGGCCCTGCTCCACGGAGCGGTGGGAGCCAGCCGCGCGGTGGTCGACTCCGGCTGGGTGCCCTACGCCCGTCAGGTGGGGCAGACCGGAAAGACGGTCAAACCGGACGTGTACATCGCCTGCGGCATCAGCGGGGCCATGCAGCACACGGTGGGCATGAAGGGGGCCAAGCACATCGTCGCCATCAACCGGGACCGGGAGGCGCCGATCTTCAAGCTCTGCGACCTGGGGGTGGTCGGCGACACCCTCAAGGTACTGCCGGCGCTGATCGAGGAGCTGGAGGCCCGCGGGGCCAAGGGATGACCTGGCGAGGCCGCGGCCCGGCGCCCGGCTGAGCGATGGACACAAGCGGGCTGTTGGCGCTGCGCGCCCCCGACGGCGCCACCGTCACCCTGGAGCGCTACCCGATCCTCCTGGGCCGGGCGGTGCCTGGCGGCAGCATCCCCGACGTCGATGTCAGCCATCTGGATCCGGCCGAGGTGGTCGACAACCGCCACTGCCAGCTGACCCGTGACCCCGAGGGCGTGGAGGTCCACGACCTGGGAGGCGCTGCCGGCACCTGGGTGGATGGCCGCCGGCTGCCACCGGGGGGCCGGGCAGTCCTCGAGGTGGGGGGCACGCTGCGGGTGGCGGGGGTGTCGATGGAGCTGGTGGAGGCTGGAATCCGGCCGCTGCCGCCGCCGCCCCGGCTCCGCTCCGAGGCACCGCCGCCCCCGCCCGACTGGCCCGAACCCCGACCCCTGCAGATGGTGCCCCCGCCCCCCTCGGCAGGCCCTGGCGAGCGCCCCGAGGCGCCGGCCCCGGCGCGGCGGGAGTGGGAGCCTCCTCCGGATCTCGATCTCAGCGGTGCTCCGGTCCTGGGGCGGGGTGCCCTGGCCGGAGGCGCCGAGGCGGTGCGGATCCGGGCTGGCGCCCCCCTCTCGCTGCGGCGCTCCCACTCGTGGCGGTCCGAGGGGGAGGTCGTCGGCGACGCCGCGCTGGCCGAGGCTGTGGCCAGCTCCCGCCGGGCCCTGGGCCTGCCTGCGGATGCCGCCTCCGGCCGGGGCCGGGTGGGCGACGTCGCCCTCAGCTTCGTCTGCCCGCCTCTGGCCGCGGCCACGGCGGTGAGCGTCGCCCTCGCTCCCCGGGTCCCGGCCGAGCTGGAGGTCGCCGCCCTGGACGACATTTGCTGGGTGCTCCGGAGCGGCGGGGCTCTGCTGGTGGCGGCCCTCGACCCGGAGCCGGCACTGGCCACCCTGGCCCGTGCCCTGGATCCGGTAGCGGAGGCGCCCCGGGCGCTCAGCTTCCCGGGGGACCCGTGGTGGCCGCCCCAGGACTGGCCCCGCCTCGAGCCTGGGAATCCGGCGGTGATGGGCGAAGCTCTGCAGGCGAGCGAGCTCTTCGTCGACGAGCCACCGCCGCCCGAGCTGGAGGTCCTGCTCCAGGGATTGCCCCGCGCGGCCGGCGGCACCGTGCTCAGCCTGCGCTCCCGGTCGGTGGCGGCGGCGCTGCAGCGCCTGGCCCGGGCCCAGTCGGATCGGCTCGGGCTGGAGCCGGTGGGGCTTCGGGCGGAGACCGCCTGGTTGCTGCCCCGGGCTCTGAGCTGGGACGGGCTTGCCTGGGTCTTTTCCCAGACCGCGGACGCCGGGGGCTAGGGCGGAGCATGGCCTCCGGGCTGCCCTCGCCGACCTCGGGCCCCTCGGTCACCGCCTACCTGGCGCTGGTGCTGCTGGTGGCGCTGGTGCTGGTGCTGGTGGTGGTCACCATCAACCCCGGGCTCCTGGGCCATCTGGGCGGCCTGCGCCATGCCCTGGGGCTGCGCCGGGGCTAGGAACGGTGGCAACCCGGCACAATTGCCTGATGCCGGTCCTGCTGCTCAACGCCTCGCTGCAGCCGCTCAACGTCATCAGCCGCCGACGCCTGGTGGTGCTGCTGACCAAGGAGCGGGTCGCCTTCCTCGACCGCGCGGTCGAGGCGATGGTCGCCGAGGAGATGGCCCAGCGGCGCCTGGGCGACGGCGTGATCGTGGTCCGGCTGCTGCGCAACATCGTCGTCCCCCGGCGCCTGCTCCGTCCCAACCGCCGCAACCTGCTGCTGCGCGACGAGCACCGCTGCCAGTACTGCGGGGTGCAGGCGGTCGCTGCCGAGCTGACCATCGACCACGTGGTTCCGGTCTCCCGGGGAGGAGAGCCGAGCAGTTGGGAGAACCAGGTGGTGGCCTGCAAGCGCTGCAACGGGCGCAAGGCCAATCACCTGCCCGCAGAGGTGCACTTGCGCCTGCGCCGGCCGCCCCGGCGGGTGGTCCAGGAGTACGCTCACCTGCTCTTTCTGCGCTACCCCGAGGTCAAGGTCGCTTACGACGACCTGGTGCGCTCGGTGCTGCCCGCGCCCCCCGCTCCGGGCCTCAGCCGCGGGGTGGGCTCGGGGCTGCAGCCCGCGCTCGCCCGGCCGCAGTAGGCGGGCCCCCGCTAGTCGAGCTGGCGGGGGAGGTGCAGCGGCGGTTGCTCCAGGTGGCGCGCCACCGCCTGACCGGAGTCGTTGATCCGCTCAACCAGCTCGGCGGCCATCGCCACCGAGCGGTGCCGCCCCCCGGTGCAGCCCACCGCCACCCGGAGCACCGAGCGCTGCTGGGCCTGGTAGAGGGGGATCAGCTCAATAAAGACCGGCAGGAAGTGCTCGATCAGGCGCTTGGCCCCGGGCTGGTTCATGACGTACTGGCGGACCACCGGGTCGGTCCCGGGGAGGTCGCGCATCTCCGGCAGCCAGTAGGGGCTGTCCAGAAAGCGGGTGTCGATCACCCAGTCGGCCTCGGGCGGCAGGCCGTCGCGGTATCCAAAGGTGAAGCAGTCGACGCGGATCCGGGTCCGCTCCCGCCAGTCGTCCAGCAGCTGGCTGATGTAGGCGGTGGTGCCGGGGTTGAGCTCCAGGATCTGCCGGTGCGGCCGCCGCGACGAGAGGGGGGGTCCGGGGAGCCCGCCCACCGAGATCAACCAGTAGCGGGTGCCGACCCGGTCGAGGGCGTGTCCCCAGTCGCGGCCGTGCTGGTCGCTGGCCACCATCGCCAGGTCGGGGAAGCGCTCCAGCAGTCCCCGGACGGCGGTGGGCGGGTCCCCCTCCAGCTCCGCCTCGGCGGCCACGTGGTAGCCCATCTCGGAGGCGAGCTCCTCCAGCTGCTCCCGAAGCCGCTCTTGGCCGACGACCATGACCAACGACATGCAATCGCCTCCCTGCGGGTGGGGCCGCCCCGCTGACCAGGGGCGGCCCGGGCATTGTGGCAGGGGCGGGGCCTAGCCGGGCGCGAGCAACGACGAGCGCTGCTGGTGAGTCCGCCGGCGGCCGACTCGGCCCGGCGGGACTCGAACCCGCGACCTGGGCTTTATAAGAACCCCGCTCTAACCGGCTGAGCTACGGGCCGTCCCCGGCAAGGATAGGCGGGCGAACCCACAGGCCGCGCCCGGAGGACGGGTGTCAGCCAGGGACGACCAGGTTCACCTGGCGGTCGGGCACCACCACCACCCGGGAGACGTGACGGCCGTCGAGCCAGCTCCGGACCCTGGCGGCGGCCAGGGCCAGGCGCTCGAGCTCGGCGGGATCGGTGCCCGCCGCCACCAGGAGTTGGTCACGTTTCTTGCCGTTGATCGAGACCACCACCACCACCTGCTCCTCGGCGAGCAGGGCCTGGTCCGCCTCCGGCCAGGGCTGCTGGTGCACCGAGAAGGGCCCGCCCAGGCGCTCCCATGCCTCCTCCGCCAGATGGGGGCAGAAGGGCCCCAGGAGCAGGGCCAGGGTGCGCATCGCCTCCACCGGCACCGGGCCCGGGTGCTCTCCCAGGCGCTTGACCAGGGTCATCATCTCCGCGATCGCGGTATTGAACTTGAGCTCCTCGATCCCCGCCGTGACCTTGCGGATGCAGCGGTGCCGGGCCCGGGCCAGCTCCACCGGCTCGGGGTCGCCCGCCGCACCCAGGCGCTCCAGCAGCCGCAGCGCCTGGGTGAGGAAGCGATAGGGGCCGTTGATCGCCCGGTCGATGAAGTTGCTGCTCTCCTGGTAGGGCCCCATGAAGAGTAGGTAGAGGCGGAAGGCGTCGGCCCCGTAGCGGGCGATGTACTCGTCGGGGACCACCACGTTGCCTCGGGATTTGGACATCTTGCCCCCGCCCATGACGATCATGCCGTGGGCGCGGAACTCCAGGAAGGGCTCCTCGAAGTCCAGGTAGCCGAGGTCGTGCAGGGCCATGGAGATGAAGCGGGAGTAGAGCAGGTGCAGCACCGCGTGCTCGTTGCCGCCGTCGTAGTAGGTGACGGGCAGCCAGCGCCGGGTGAGCTCAGGGTCGAAGGCGAGGTCGTCGCGGTCGGCGGAGGGATACCGCAGGAAGTACCAGGAGCTGTCCAGGAAGGTGTCGGAGACGTCGGTCTCGCGGGTGGCCGCTCCCTGGCAGTTGGGGCAGGTGGTGTGCAGGAAGGCCGGGTCCCTAGCCAGGGGCGACTCGCCGGTGCCCAGGGGGCGGAAGTCCTCTATGTAGGGCAACAGCACCGGCAGCTGCTCCTCGGGCACGGGCACCACTCCGCAGTGGGGGCAGTGGATGGCCGGGATCGGTGGCCCCCAGTAGCGCTGCCGGGAGATGCCCCAGTCGCGGAGTTTGTAGGTGACGTGGGGCTGGCCCCGGCCCTCCTCCACCAGGGCGGCGGTGATCACCTCCCGAGCCGGGTCGGGGGCGGCCAGGCCGTCGAACTGGTGGCTGTTGATCAGCACCCCCCCGCCGGTGTGGGCCAGACCGCGCTCACCGCCGGAGACCACCTCCAGCACCGGCAGCTGGAAGCGCTCGGCGAAGAGCCGGTCGCGGTGGTCGTGGCCGGGCACCGCCATGATGGCCCCGGTCCCATGGCCGGCGAGCACGTACTCGGCGGCGAAGATGGGCAGGCCCGCCCCGGTCAGGGGATGGCGGGCCTCCCGGCCCAGCGCCACCCCCCCGGGGCTGGCCTCATCCTCGCGCTGGCCGGCGATCCGCCGGCGGCTGGCCTGGGCCAGGTAGGCGGCCACCTCGCCGCGCAGCTCGGGACTGGCCAGCTCCAGGGTCCGGGGATGGTCCGGGGCCACCACCATGAAGGTGGCGCCGAAGACGGTGTCGGGGCGGGTGGTGAACACCCGCAGGGGCTCGCCGCCCTCGATGGGGAAGTCGATCATGGCGCCCTGGCTGCGGCCGATCCAGTGGCGCTGGAGCAGCTTGGTGCTCTCGCTCCAGTTGAGCTGATCCAGGTTGCTCAGCAGCTTCTCGGTGTAGGCGGTGATGCGCAGGAACCACTGCTCCAACTCGCGCTCGGTGACCAAGGCGCCACAGCGCTCGCAGGTCCCGTCCCCGAGCACCTGCTCGTCGGCGAGCACGGTGAGGTCCTGGGGGCACCACTTGACGTTGCGGCGGGCGCGATAGGCCAGCCCGCCCCGCCACAGCACCAGGAAGAGCCATTGGGTCCAGCGGTAGTAGCGGGGGTCGGTGGTGTCCACCGTCTTGCTCCAGTCGAACTGGGCCCCCAGCTGCTCGAGCTGGCTGCGGAAGCGGCGGACGTTGGCGGCGATCAGCTCGCTGGGGTGACGCCCCACCTTGAGGGCGTAGTTCTCGCTGTGGATGCCGAAGGCGTCGAAGCCGATCGGCTCGAAGACATCGAAGCCCAGCCGGCGCTGGAAGCGGCCGTGGGCGTCGGCACCGGAGAAGGCGAACATGTTGCCCACGTGCAGGCCCTCGGCGGAGGGGTAGGGGAACATCATCAGGTTGTAGTAGGGCTTGGGCGCCCGAGCCAGGTCGACCTGGTCGAGACCGCTCTCGCGCCAGCGGCGCCGCCACTTGGCCTCGATCGCGCGGTGATCGTAGATGGAGGCCATGGGCAGCGGTTGATGATAGCGGCGGGATCGGGGGCCGGCCGCCCCTGGCCTATACTCCCGCCATCCTCGGTCCCACCCGGCCGGCCGCCGGCGTCAGGGGCCCCCAAGGAGGCTAATTGGCGCAGTCCGAGGTGCCCAAGGGCAGGTCCGGCGCCCGCCGCATCCACCGGGTCCGCTCCGGGCTCAACCTGCCCCAGCGTCACAACCTGGTCGGCTTCCACGGCCACGGGCTCCTGGCCCTGATCCTCTTCGCGATCTTGGCCCTGGCGGTGCTGGGGGTGGGGCTGGCGCTGGCCTCCCTGACCATCTTCGCCGTGGGCCAGGGGCCCCACCACGGCAAGGGCGCCCTCATCATCCGGACCAGCCCCACGCCCTCGGCCAACGCCCTGGTGGGCCAGCCGGTGGACGGCACCTTGGTGGCGGTCTCGGTGGGCGAGAACCTGATCGCCATCCAGCCGGACGGGGGCTCGGCGGTCCAGGCCACCATCGACGCCCATTCCCAGATCACCCGGGGCGGCGCCGCCGCCGGGATCGGGGACCTCATCCCCGGCGACGCCGTGATCGTGACCTTCAGCGCCGGCCCCCATGGCGGCCTGGTGGTGGCCACCCTTCAGGACATCGAGACCGTGCCCACCAACACCCCATCACCCACCCCTGCCCCCCCGACGCCACCGCCCACGCCCAACCCCGAGCCCAGCCCCGGGCCCTCTGGGCCTCCCGGACCCGGCGGCGGCGGCGGCGGCCCCCCCGGTCCCCCCTGAGCTCAGGCGGGGGAGGCGGCCTCCGGAAGCGGCAGCTCGATGCCCCGGCGGCCCAGCACCTCCCAGGGGGAGGCGGTGGCCACCGCCTCCACCGCCTCCAGGTCCAGCCCGCTGCCCTCCAGCACCTGGCGCTGCCTCTCGGCGGTGAGCAGGCTCTCGGGCCGGTGGGCGTCCGAGTCCAGCACCAGCCGGGCCCCCACCCTCAGGGCCACCCTGACCACGTGCCCGTTGGTGAGCCCGTGCAGCCCCGCCGCCGTGACCTCCAGGTGGATGCCGCGCTCCCGGGCCTGCTCCGCCGCCTCCTCGCTGATCAAGCCGGGGTGGCCGAGGATGTCGACGTCGGGACAGCGGCAGGCGGCCAGGTTCAGTCCCGGTTGGGGAAAGTCGCCCAGGGTCTCGCCGTGGACCACCACCAGACGGGCGCCCAGCGAGCGGGCCCGGGCCGCCACCCGTGCCACCCGCTCCGGTGGCACCCGGGTCACCTCGACCCCGGGCACCGCGGGTATGGGCAGGCGCCGGCTGACCTCGGCACAGGCGGCCACGATCTGCCCCACCCGGTTCTCCACCGTGCCCTCGTCGACGTGGTCGCTGCAGACGTAGGCGCCGTAGCCGTTCTGCTGGCAGCGCCGGGCCATCTCCAGGGCGTCGGCGTGGCCGTCGGAGATGGTGGTGTGGGTGTGGAAGTCGAAGACCGGCACCGACCCAGCTTAGGGCACCCCGGTCGCAGCGCCGGGCGGGGATTGCTCAGGCCTGGGGCTTGAATCCCGCCAGGGCCAAGAGCACCCCGTCCCGGAGGCCGCGCTCGGTGACCTCGACGCTGGCCACCTGGTAGCGGTCCAGGAGTCCCAGCAGGATCAGGACCCCGCCCGCCATCAGCCGCGCCCGGGCCGGGCTCAGCCCGGAGCGGCGGGCGACCTCGGCGCTGGGGTGGCGCCCGGTGAGCCCCACCGCCAGCTCCAATTGGGTGCGCTCGATCCGGGTCCATCCTGGACCGGGAGGCTCCTCCCGCAGTCCCGCGTCGGACTCGCAAATTCGACGTCGCTGACCGAGCAGCGCGGGCACGTTGGCGGCGGTGCCGCCGGTCGCGATCAGGGGCCCGGTACCCGCCGGCGCCGGTGCCTTCTCCAGCACCATCGAGACCCGGGCCAGGGCGTCGGCGCGCTGGCGCGCGGTCGGGGGATCGTCGGCCTTGGTGATCAGCAGCAGCCGGTCCGAGCCCAGCTTCAGGCTGACCCCGGGCGCGGGCTGGGAGCCCTGTCCGGGCACCACCTCGGTGCTGGCCCCGCCGACGTCCGCCACCAGTGCCGCCTGGCCGCTGGCCACCCGGAAGGCGGTGGCGCCTAGGTAGCTGAGGCGCGCCTCAGCCTCGCCGGTGAGCACGTGCAGGCGCTGGCCAGTGAGGGCGCGCACCCGATCCTGGAGGCTGGCCCCGTCCGCCGCCTGGCGCACCGCCTCGGTGGCCACCAGCCCCACCCGCTGGGCTCCGTCGGTGCGGGCGTAACCGACCATGTCCTCAACCAGCCGGGCGGTGCTCTCGACCGCCTCCGCTCCCAGGCGGCCCTGGGCCGCGACCGTTCGCCCCAGCGCCCTCAGCTCGACGGCGTGGCGCCGGGCGCTGGTCCCCTCCGGGCCTAGGTTGGCCACCAGCAGGTGGACGGTGTTGGACCCGACATCCAGGGCGGCCAGGCGCCCCGTCAGAGCTCCTCGTCCTCGTCCTCGGTGGGCTCGAGCCGGACCAGGACGTTGCCGCCGCCGTCGAGGTGGACGTCAAAGTGGCGCACGAAGATGGCGTCGGAGATAGGGGAGATCCCGGTGCGCACGTCGTAGGTCTCTCCCTCCAGGGGGCAGCTGACCACGTGGCCCCGGAGCTCACCCTCGCCGATGGATCCGCCGCTGGCGCAGGCGTTCTCCAGGGCGTGGAAGACCCCGTCGACGTTGAAGATGGCGACCTCGATGCCGTCGGCGTCGAAGACCTTCCCGGTCCCGGGGGGGACATCGGTGACGGCGCAGACCGGTGCGAAGCCAGCCACGGCCGCGATTATGCCTAATGGAAGCCGGCGCGAGCCCGACCTGGTGCCGCAGCGGCGAAGGTCTTCGAGGGCCGCTGGCGGGCCAGGGCCGCCCTGACCTCGCGGCGCACCACGGGGTCCCGCTCCCGGGCACGCGCCCGCTGCAGTGCCCGCTCCGCCCGGGGGCCGCCCAGGCGGCCCAGCGACCAGGCGCAGGCACCGCGGACGACGGCCGAGCCGTCCTCGGTCAGCGCCCGCTCCAGGGCCGGCACCCCCCGGCGCAGGCCGGCATTGCCCAATCCCAGGGCGGCGTTGCGGGCCAGGCGCTCCCGGCCGCTGCGAGCCAGGGTGGTGCGGGCGAAGCGCGACCGGAAGCTGGCCTCGTCCAGCTCCAGGAGCTCCACCAAATCGGGCTGGGGCACCGGCCCGGACCGGGTCGAGGCCCCGGGGTCGGGGTCGGCCCGGGGCGCCAGGCGCTGGTTGATGGGGCAGGCCTCCTGGCAGAGGTCGCAGCCGAAGACCCAGGTGCCTAGCAGCGGCCGCAGCCGCTCCGGCACCGGCCCCTGGTGCTCGATGGTCAGGTAGCTGATGCAGCGCCTGGCGTCGATCACCCCGGGCGCCAGCAGCGCCCCGGTGGGGCAGCTGGGCAGGCAGCGGCGGCAGGACCCGCACTGGCGGCGCCCGGTCCTGTCCGGCGCCAGCTCGATGCTCAGGACCAGGGAGGCAAGCAGGACATAGGAGCCGGCGGAGATGGTCAGCAGCTGGGTGTTCTTGCCGCAGAAGCCGATTCCAGCCCGCTCCGCGATCGCCCGGTCCAGGGCGCGGCCATGGTCGACGAAGCGGTGCCAGCGCAGCCCCGGCCAGAGCCCGGCCAGCCCCTGGGCGAGGGATGCCAGGGCGCGGTCCAGGCGCCGGTGGTAGTCCTCACCCAGGGCGTAGGCGGCGATCCGCCCCCGGGGCCTGCCTCTGCCCTGGCCCCGGCCGGCGCCTCCGGCCGCCCCCCCGGCGGGTGCATAGGGGTAGGCCAAGGCCACCAGGCTGCGACCCCAGGGGAAGCGGGCGCCCAGGTCCCGGGCCTGCTCCACCCGCTCCTCGGTGTACCAGGGCATTCCCGCCATCCGGCCCTGGGCGATCGCCGCCTGGGCCCGCGCCGCGGCCTTGGTGAAGGGCGCCAGGTCGGTCACGCCCACCTCGGTGAACCCCAGCTGCCGGGCCCGGTGCTCCAGTTCCTTGCGGGCGGCCGCGGGGGCTGCCGGCCCGGGCGACGGCGGTCCGTCCGCGGGCCCCGTGTTCAGCACCGGCCAGGGCGCCTTTGCCACAATCCAAGGGTGACCGATCTGGAGCTGACCGCCCGAGTTCGCGGTCTGGTCAGTTCCGGGCCGGCCAGCGACAGCCTCTTGGCAATCCAGCCCCGTCCCGGTGAGGTGGTGATCCAGGCCCATCCCAGCTCCAACTATGTGGTGGTGCTGACCCCCAGGATCCGCCAGTCACTGGAGACAGCGCTGCGCGCCTGGATCCCCGAGCTGAAGGTGGTGCGCTTCGACCCCCACCACTGAGGCCGGCCCCGACCCCTCAGCCATCCGCCGCGGGCCGGCAGCTCCGCCACCCCCGCCGCCATGGAGGATCTCAACGTGCAGGCTCAGCCCGCGCTCGGCGACCTAGCCCAACTCGACGTCGACGCCATCGTGGTTCCCTACCTCCAGGGACCTTCCTGGGGGCCTGGGGCCCAGGCCCTGGACCAGTTCCTGGATGGGTTGCTCAGCGCCATGCGCGACCAGCAGGAGATCACCGGCAAGTTCCCCGAGCGCACGGTGGTCGCCACCGCCGGCCGGCTCACCGCCCCCCGGGTGGTGCTCCTCGGGTTGGGCCGGGCCGACTACCTGGACGGCTACCGACTCCGCAACGCCTTGCAGTTCGCCGCCCGCCAGACCCGCAGCTTCTGCCCCCGCCTGGCGGTGCTGGTGGAGGCACCCCTGACCGGGGCCCTGGGGGCCGCCGACCCCTCGCTGGCCGAGCCCGCGGCCCTGGCCCGAGCGGTGGCCGAGGGCGTGACCCTGGGCAACTATCACCTGGGCCAGCTCAAGGCGGCCGACGCCCCGGGCGAGGTCGAGACCCTGGTGGTGGCGGGCCTGGGGAGTGATGCCGAGATCCAGAGCGCCCTCAGCGACGGCGTCCTCCTGGGCGAGGCCACCAATCGCACCCGCACCCTGCAGTGGCAGCCCAGCAACCAGCTCACCCCCACCCAGCTGGCCGAGCAGGCGGCGGCGGTGGCGGCGGAGGCCGGGCTGGAGTTCGAGGTCCTGGAGCGCGCCGACGCCGAACGACTGGGGATGGGAGCGCTGCTGGCGGTGGCCCGCGGCTCCCACGAGCCCCTCAAGCTGATCTCGATGCGCTACCGACCCCAGGGCCGGTCCGGCAACGGCACCGTGCTCGGCCTGGTGGGCAAGGGGATCACCTTCGACACCGGCGGGATCTCGCTTAAGGCCAACCCGGGGATGTCGGCGATGAAGAGCGACATGAGCGGAGCCGCCGCCGTGATCCTGGCCATGAGCCTGATCGCCCGCCGCCGAGCGCCCCTCGAGGTGGTGGGGGTGGCGCCTCTCACTGAGAACATGCCCGGCGGCGGGGCGATCAAGCCCGGGGACGTGGTCACCGCCATGAATGGCCGCACCATCGAGATCAACAACACCGACGCCGAGGGTCGCCTGATCCTGGCCGACGGCCTCTGCTACGCCGCCCACCTGGGTGCCAACCACCTGGTCGACGTGGCCACCCTCACCGGGGGGGTGATCATCGCCCTGGGCCACTCGATCAGCGCCGCCATGGGCACCAGCCCGGATCTGGTCGCCAAGGTGCTCCAGGCCGGGCAGCTGGCCGGCGAGCGGATCTGGGAGCTGCCCCTGCTGCCGGAGCACGACGTCGCCCTGACCTGCGACATCGCCGACATCCGCAACACCTCGGGGACGTCCTCCTCGAGCTCGATCAACGGGGGCATCTTCCTGCGCGAGTTCACCGGCTCCCTCCCCTGGGTGCACCTGGACATCGCCGGCAGCTCCTACCACGAGGAGGCGCTGCTGGCGCCGCTGGTGCCCAAGGGCCCCTCAGGGGTGATGACCAGGACCCTGGCCCACCTGCCCTTCCTCTTGGCCTAGGAGTCCTCCGGACCGGTTGGGGCCGGGTGGACCTGAACGAAGCGGGGCGGCTCGGTGGCCTCCAGGCGTCGCGCCCGCCCCTCCGCCTCCAGCTTGATCAGGTGGGCCAGCACGGTCCCCGCGGCCAGCTCCCAGACCTGCTGGGGGTAGTCGCGGTAGAGCCGTGGCACCAGCTCCGCGGCCGCGATCCCCTCGTCGCTGAGTTGGGCCAGCACCTGCGCCTCCCGCTCCCGACGGTGCTCGATCAGCTGGCGCAGGGCCGGCCCGGGTTCTGCGATGGGCTGGCCGTGCCCCGGGAGAAGCCGCGCCGCGCCCAGCCCCCGCACCCGCGCCAACGACTCCAGGTAGGCGGCCATCTCCCCATCCGGGGGTTGGATCAGGCTGGTACTGCCCGAGAGGACGTGGTCGCCGGTGAACAGGGTCCGCCCGACCGGGTCGAAGAAGCAGAGGTGGTCGGACGCGTGCCCCGGGGTGTGGAGAGCGGTCAGGCCGGCGCCGCCCACCAGCAGCCGGTCGCCGTCGTGGAGGCTGAGGTCGTCACCCCGGGCCCGGGAGTGATGGACCGCCAGGGGCGCCTGCACCGCCTGGGCCAGCTCCTGAGCCCCCTCGACGTGGTCGGGGTGGTGGTGGGTGCAGGCAATCGCCACCACCACCCCCATTGTCTGCGCCGCCGCCGACACCGCGGCCAGGTGCTCGGCGCTCGCCGGTCCGGGGTCCAGCACCACCACCTCCCCCTGGCTGCCAAAGAGCCAGGTGTTGGTGCCCGTACCCGTGAGTGGGCCCGGATTGGGAGCGCGCACCAGCTCGATCCCAGGTGACGGCTCAGCCACCTCGAAGGCGACCCAGGTCGAGACCGGGGTAGCGCCGGCTGGTGATCTCGTCCAGGCGGGGCTCGACCCGGGTCACGGGACTGGTCCGGGCCGCAGCCAGTGCCCGCTCGGTGGACTCCATCTCGGCCAGGCCTTCCAGGACGCTGCGGGTGGGTGGCAGCACCTGGCTGCTGCCCTGGCGGGCCTGCGTCAGAGCCAGCTCAGGGCGCTCCCAGCGCCAGGAACTCACCTCCTCCGCTTGGACCGTCGTCACCTCCTGGCCCGGGGGCAGCGCCGCCAGGAAGAAGCGGGCGTCGAAGCGCACCGCCACCCCGGGTGGGGTCACCCAGTGGGCGCAGAAGACCAGGTCCGCAAGGGCGGGCCGCAGTCCCTCCCGCCGGAACCCGGGCAGGAAGGCCTCGGACCCGACTCGAACCAACTCCGAGCGCAGCCGGGCCGCCGCCGCCGGCGCGCTCCTCTCGGGCCTGTGGGCCAGCAGCACGCCCACCTCCTCCAAGCACTCGCGGATCGCCGCCACCCGCAGTCCCAAGGCCAGGCCCTGGGGATCTCCAGACGGGGCCAGCTCCGCCCAGGCGGGGTCCAGGTCGGCGGGCTCCACCGACCCGCCCGGGAAGACCTCGGCACCGGCGGCAAAGCTGGCGTTGCCGGGCCGCCGCAGCAGCAGCACCTCGATCCCGGGTCCGGCCGGGTGCTCCCGGATCAGGGCCACCGTGGCCGCGTCCCGGGGCTGGCCCCGCCCTGGGGCTCTTGGCTGCCTTGCCCGGGCAGGCCCGGGCAAGCTCACTGGGAGGCGTCCCCCCGCTCGGAGAAACTGAGGATGTGGAGCGGGTGGATCAGCGCGAACGGCCGCTGGATCGTCACCCGCTCGTGGGTGAGGGCCGGCAGCCAGACCGCGTTGAGATTGCGCACCGGGAGGAAGTCGTCGACGCTGCGCTCCAGCGTCTCGCGCAGGCTGAGGCGCGGCTCCAGGAAGACCTCGCAAACCAGTGAGAAGGTGTCGATGGTGAGGGCCACCTGGCGGGCGACCTTGGTCTCCAGCAGCGCCCGCCGCCCGCCCTGGTCGGCGGGCGAGTCCCCGATCGGCACCACCATCAGCAGCGAGCGCTTGGCCAGCATTGCCGAGTCCTCGACCGTGCTGATCACCGGGTAGGTGCTCGCCAAGGGCTCAAGGGTGAGGTGGTGGATCTCCAGGTATTCCGTCATCCGGTTGACCACATCGGTGAGCCGGAGGGGGGCGACCACCTCGATGTCGCCACTCAATTTCAGGAAGGAGCTGAAGAGCTCGACCCGTTCCGAGTTCTCCACGGAGCGGCAGTATACGAGAGTGCTTCGTGACGCCAGCTTCACTTGCGCGGCCTAGCTCTGGGCCTGGATCCGGAGCGGATCCGCTCGCAGCTGGGCGACTCCGGCCTGCCCTATCGGGTGGAGCTGCTGCAGGTCGTGGGCAGCACCCAGGACCGCGTCTGCCAGGCCGCCCGCCTCGGGGCCGAGGAGGGCCTGGTGATCTTCGCCGAGGAGCAGACCCGCGGCCGGGGCCGCGCCGGTCGGAACTGGGTCTCACCCGCCGGCACGGCGCTGATGTTCTCGGTGCTGCTGCGGCCCACCGGACCGCCGGCGGGCTGGAGCACCCTGGGTCTGGCTGCCGGTTTGGCCCTGGCCGAGGGCCTGTCCGCGGTGGGCGGCCCTCAAGTTCAGCTCAAGTGGCCCAACGACTGCCTCTGCCGCGACCTCAAGCTGGCCGGGATCCTGGCGGAGATACCCAACCTCGGTCGCAGCGGGGCCGCCCTGATCCTGGGGGTGGGCTGCAACCTCTTCTGGCGGGAGGCGGCGATCCCGGAGGGGCTGCGCCACTCGGCCACCGCCTGCGACCTGGAGGGGGCCAGGGTCGATCCCACCCGCCTGGCGGTGGCCACTCTGCGCCGGCTGGCCAGCCACTACCGCACCTGGCTCGCCGAGGGATTCGCCCCCATCCGTCCCTTGTGGTGGCAACGAGCTGCCTGGATCGGCCGGACGGTCGTGGCCGAGCAGCGTGACCGGCCCGTCCGCGGCCGTGTGGTCGGCATCACTGAACTGGGCGAGCTGCTGCTCCGGACCCCGCGAGGCCAGGTGGCGATCGCCGCCGGGGAGCTGCGCCCCGCGCCCCCGGGGGCAGCGGGGGCCGTCCGTCTGGCGCGCTCCCGCTTGTCCGCGCCGGCCGGATCAGCTCCGCCGGACCTGGGTGGGGGATCTTGACGCTCCCCCAGACCCGATCTAGGATGGGGTCAAAAGTATCGGGCCCGCGCCTGGCCCTGGGGTTGGACCCCTCCAAATTCACGGGGATTGATCTTGCCTACCATCGCTGAAACCTCCCACGAGATCTCCAAGCTCTACGAGGCGGACCACGTCGAGCGCCGCGAGCGCAACGCGCGGCGCAACAAGATCCTCTACATCGACCGTCTCCTCAACGAGCTGGAGCAACTCAACATCGCCGAGGAGTTGGTGGTCCCGCTAGGGCTGCGCAACCAGGGTCGGCGCTTTCTGCTCAAGGAGGGCCATCCCCTGGGGCGACGCCGGGCGGAGGAGGTCAGCATCGCCGAGTGGATGGATGCCCTGTACGACGTCCAGGACGGGCTGATGTTCACGATTGGCGACGAGGACGAGTAGGCTAGAAACCTCGGGGCCGGGACCCTGCCCGGGTCGACCCTGCCGCCAGCCCCCATAGCTCAGCGGATAGAGCGCCGGCCTCCGGAGCCGGGTGCGCAGGTTCGAGTCCTGCTGGGGGTACCAGGCGTCCGGCAGCGACTCTGGAAAGGTTGTCGCTGCGGGTCGGAAACAAGGTTCAGGGGCAGTGTAAAGGCGGGGGCGGCTCGGCCTTGGCACCGTCGCTACCGGCGCCGACGGGACGTGGTCATACCGAACCGGCGACCGGCCCCGGCGGCCCTGCCAAGTGCTGCACCACGCCCGGCGCCTCTCCTCCTTCCTGACCGGGACAACCTGAGCGTGTCACATCGGTCGGGCCCACTGTGTCTTTAGGGTGTAGCCAGGAAAGCACGGCAAGGGAGATCACCATGGACCCACGCCTCGACTTCAACGGCAGCGAGATCCTGCAGAAGTTCGTGAAGCACATCAACTCGGCGGCGGCGGCCGTGCCTCCGTCGACCTTGCCCACCGCGACCCGCAACCTGCTCCTGATCCGAGCCAGCCAGATCAACGGCTGCTCGGTCTGCACCGACATGCACACCAAGGACGCCGAGCACGCCGGGGAGACCTCGGTGCGGCTCAACCTGGTGGCCGCGTGGCGTGACGCGAAGGTCTTCACCGACGCCGAGCGGGCCGCACTCGAGCTCACCGAGCAGGGAACACGCATCGCCGATGCCGCCGGCGGTGTCACGGACGAGGCCTGGGCGAACGCGGCCAGACACTACGACACCGACCAACTCGCCGCACTTGTTTGCAGCATAGCCCTGATCAACACCTACAACCGGCTGAACGTCATCTGCCAGAGCCAGGGCGGTGACTACCAGCCCGGACAGTGGGGATAACGCCGGCGCACTCGACGGCAGGTCCCCAGTCCGGGGCGCATGCCCGATAAGGCGCCGCCAGCCGGACACCATGCCGAAGAGGCAAGAATCGGAGCGCTCGTGAAGAGAGCGGTGAGCTGAGGACTGCGCTCGCCACTGGGCGCCGCCCTAGGCGGGGCGGTCTGGGAGGGCGGCCTGGCCTCAAGCGTTTAGTACCGCTTGCCCTTCACGGCCGCTGGTGGATCAGCGCATTGGTACCACAACACGTACGCCAGACGCATTGGAAGATCATGGCTATCACGAGAATCGCGACAAAGGCGCGACCCTCGTCACCGCTGATGATGCTGTGGCCGAGCACGATCTCCGCCACCTCCAATCCCGCGAGGGCGGCCCAGCCCAACCCGGTCACGATGCAGTGGGCCTCGCGGCAACGCCAGAAGTTGCCCAGGCACCAGGCACTCGCGGCGACGGTCGCGACGAGATCTACAGCCAGCCCCGGGCGTACGGGGAGAGACGGTGCCACTGAGACTGAGACCGCCACCACGGCGAAGAAGACCCATTGCCCGACACCGGTCGGCTGCAGCCGATCAATGATGCGCTTGCCGCGGGTGTCGGCAGCCAGGCGGGGCGGTGAGCACGCAAGCGGAACCAAAGATGTCCATCCGTTCGCGCGGTTGGGATCGCAACTCATGTCGGGTCTGCCACAGGCATCCCCACGACGAACGCTGCCCGGAGTTGCCCATAGGTCGGGGGATCGAGGCGGCAGGCAGCTCCGGGTCCCAGGCTGCGTCCGGTGACATCCAGGCCATTAACCAGAACCGTCGGCGAGGGGTAATCGCCCTCGATGTCCTCGATGCTGGCATCGATCTCACGGTCCTTCGCTGCCCGCTTCACCAACGACCGCACGGGCTCGAGCAGCGTGCAGCCAGGCACGTGGAGGATCTCAACCCTGAACCGTGGATTCATTCCTGCGTCCTCTCCCGGATCCTCACGCACCACCAGGTGTGGGGCCGCTCTCAATGGCATCGACAAGCGGGCACTGTCGCTGCGCCCGCGGGCGGTCACACGACGCCACCAGTTGAGCCAGCGAATCCCGCATCGCCTCCAGACTTGCGATCTTCTCTTCCAGGTGCGTGATCTTCTCGGCGGCGAGACCCCGAACCGTGACGCAGTTATCGGGTCCGCCCGCGGCGAGGTCGAGGAGCGCCTCGATCTCCACGAGGGTGAACCCGAGCTGCTGGGCGCGTTTGACGAACCGCACGGTGCGGACCGCACCAGGGGCGTAGGCGCGATACCCAGAGCTCAGCCGTTCCGGCTCGGGCAGCAGCCCCCGCCGCTCGTAGTACCGGAGGGTCTGGACGTTCACCCCCGCCTCGGCGGCGACCTGAGCACTTCGCATGAGGCCAGGGTAAACCCCGTACCTGAGTACCGAGTCAAGCCCCGGGCT
>JBOHUM010000055.1:0-6464 GCA_050734515.1 Candidatus Dormibacteria bacterium | reverse complement strand
GCGAAGTCTAGCGAATGTCAGTTCTGCGGGCAAGCCAGCTTCGAGAACGCTGATCGACGAGTTCGGATCGGCGTGCCGCCTGGCCGCGGAGACCCCGATCCCGCTACCCCCAGCCGGGGCTCGGGGTGACCCCACCCAGCCGCCACCTGATCACGCCGGCGCCCCGGCAGGCGATTGTCGAAGCGCATTCTGTCACTCGCCTGGCCACAGCCTATGATCTGAGCGAGGCAGATCCCGCACCAGTCAGCTGCCGCCCAAACCCAAGAAATCTGCCACTAATGACTCATCCCGCAACCACCGCACCCGGACAGCCGGCCGCAGGCCGGTCCTCGACCGCCCCCCCAACGAGCGCGGCGCCAGCGGGCTTCCATCACCAGGCCTTCCTCTACGCGGGCCTCGACGACTTCCTGCGAGGCAGCCTGGCCTTCATCCACGAGGGACTGGCGCGACGGGAGCGGGTGATGGTGGCCGTCGGCCAGAACAAGATCGTCGCCCTCAACCGGGCCCTGGGCCCCGCTGCCGCCCAGGTGAAGTTCGTCGACATGGTCGCCCTGGGCAGCAACCCGGCCCGGATCATTCCCGCCTGGGCCGACTTCGTGGCCGGGGGCCAGGGGTGCCGGGGCATCGGGGAGCCGGTCTGGGCTGAGCGTAGCCCGGCCGCGTTGGCCGAGTGCCACCGCCATGAGGCGCTGCTCAACCTCGCCTTCGCCGACTCAGGGGCATGGCACCTGCTCTGTCCCTACGACACCGCGGCGCTCGATTCCGCCGTGATTGCCGACGCCACGCGCACCCACCCGCTGCTGCTCCAGGACAGCGTGGAGCAGGGCAGCCCCGGGTATCGGGGGCTGGCGCTGGTGGAGCAGCATCTCTCCGAGCCCCTCCCCGAGCCCGCCGGTGCCGTGGCCGAGCAGCGCTTCGGTGGTGGTTCCCTGGCCCGGCTGCACCAGTTCGTGCGTTCCCAGGCGGAGGCTGCCGGCCTGGGCCCGGCCCGAGCCCGGGAACTGGCTGGCGCCGTCGAGGAGCTGGCCGGCAACAGCCAGCGCCACGGCGGCGGGACTGGGCGACTCCGGCTCTGGAGCGAGGGCCGGGAGCTCATCTGCGAGGTGAGCGATCAGGGCAGCTTCACCCAGCCGCTGGCGGGCCGGCAGCGGCCCGGGGCCGGCCTGCCCGGCGGAGGCGGCCTCTGGAAGGTCAACCGCGTCTGCGACCTGGTCCAGATCCGCACTTCGCCGCAAGGGACGCTGGTCCGGGTGCACATGAGCCTGCCTCCGTCCCCGGCAAGTGAGCTGGAGGGGCTCGCCCAGCGCGCCGTGATCGGTCTGGACCGGCTGGGGGCTGCGGTCCGCGCCCGGCTGGGTCGCGGCTCCGCCACCGTGCTGGCGGAGCTGAGCCCCAGCCAGGTGGCGCTGCTGCATGCCACGGGCGCTGGTCCGAGTGCCCGGGTCGATACCTGCCCGGCCGACCTCGCCGACGTCACCGAACTGATCCGGGGTGGGCTGGCGGCGAGGAACCCGTCGGGCTCGAACCAGGGCTCGCTGGCGCTCACGCCATCGGGACGGCGCCTGACGGCGGCGCTGAGCCGCGCCTGGCGCCAGACCGCGGAAGAGGTCGCCCAGCGCCTGACCGCCGATCAGCGGGCCACGGTCCTGGCCCTGGCAACCGCCTGGGCGCAGGCCGAGGGGTAGGCCGCCGGGAGACTTCGGGTCAAGCCGAGTGGGGAACCAGGGACTCCTGGCCCGGCCCCGGTCACCGACATGGCCCCGCCCGGCCGAAGCCAGCCACTCCCAAAGGACCGCCAAGCGGCCCCGAGTGGCCCGCGGCTAGCGGAACCGCCACACGGTCGTGTCGGTTCCTTCATGAGTTCGGAATTTGCCCGCACCCGGGTTCGGTGCTAGGCTAGCCCTAGTCCCCGAGATCGCTTCTCGGAGGCTCCTAATCTTCGCCCCCCCCTCTCGGGGCGTCCCTTTCGGGGGGCGCCCTTTTTTTTATCCCTCGGGCCGGGGACGGTTGAGGCGCTCCACCACCCGCAGCCCCTCCAGCAGCACCAGCGGGTCGATGGCGTCCACGCCGCTCACCAGGGGAGCCACCAGCGGCGCCAGGCCGCCGGTGGCGATCACCTTGGGGTTGCCCCCCACCTCCTCGCGGATGCGCACGATCATCCCCTCCGCCTGGGCGGCGGCCCCGTACATGATCCCCGCCTGCACCGAGCTCACCGTGGTCCGGCCCAGCACCCGGGAGGGCGCGCTCAGGTCCACCCGGGGCAGCCGCGCCGCCCGGGCGAAGAGCGCGTCCACCGAGAGTTGCAGTCCCGGGGCGATGGCCCCCCCCAGGTAGTTGCCCTGCTCGTCGATGGCGTCGAAGACGGTGGCGGTGCCGAAGCTGACCATGATCGCCGGTCCCCCGTAGCGCTGGAAGACCCCCAGAGCGGTCACGATCCGGTCGGCGCCCACGTCGCGGGTGGGGTCGTAGTGGATCTCGATCCCGGTCCGCGTCCCCGGGCCCACCAGCAGCGCCTCCTGGTGGAAGTAGGTGCTGGCCATCTCCTGCAGGGGCTGGTTGAGGCTGGGGACGACGCAGCTGACGACGATCCCCTCCAGCTCCCGGCCCAGCCCGCGCTGGCTCAGGAAGTTGAGCAGCTGCGCCCCCAGCTCGTCGGGGGTGGCGTCGCGCCGGGTGGTGAAGCGGCCGTGCGCCGCCAGGCGCTCACCGTCGAAGACTCCGACCGTGAGGTTGGAGTTGCCGACGTCGATGGTGAGCAGCATCCCGACTCCTGTGCAACCGGCGGGCGGAGCCGACTATAGGCCCGCCACCGCGCCCCGCCGCGGCAGATGGGATCATGCCCGGGTGCGCCCGCGCCACCTCATCGGCTTCCCCACCCGGATCCTGCGGGGCTGTTGCTGCCTGCTGCCGGGCGGCTGCTGCCTGATCTGGGTGGGCGTGGCCGCGGTGCTGGCGCTGCTGCTGGCACTGCGGGTCCTGGGCCGGCTCTGAACCGCGCCGCCCACCGTTTGGGGAGGGGGAGGATCCCCGCCAAGCTGGCAAACTCGGGGATCGTGATCGCCCCACCCCCGCCTGTCCACCCCCGGTGAGCACCATGAGCGCAGTAGCCGCCGCCACCCGTCCGGCGCTGCGCCTGCGGATCGGAGCGGTCGACTTCGCCACCCCAATCCTGATCGCGCCCATGGTGGGCATCACCGACCGGCCCTTCCGCGCCTTCGCCCGGGAGATGGGGGTGGGCCTCACCTGCACCCAGATGACGCCGGCGGCGGCCCTGGTCCGTGCCCCCGAGGAGACCGCCGCCCAGCTGCTCGACCTGGGCCCGGAGGAGCGGCCGGTGGCGGCCCAGCTGGTGGGCAACGATCCCAAGATGATGGCCGACGCCGCCCAGATCTGCGTCGCCCAGGGCGCCTCCCTGGTGGACGTCAACCTGGGCTGCCCAGTGCCCAAGGTGGTGCGCCTGGGGTCGGGGGCGGCGCTGGCCCGGGAGATCGACCGCACCGTGGCCGTGCTCGCCGAGATGGTGCGGGCGGTGCCGGTGCCGGTGACCGTCAAGATGCGCCTGGGCTGGGACCACCAGTCGATCAACGCCCCCCAGCTCTCCCGGGCGCTGGAGCAGGTGGGGGTGGCGGCAGTCACGGTCCACGGCCGCACCCGCTGCCAGAAGTACACCGGGTTCGCCGACTGGGACGAGATCGCCCGGGTCAAGGAGGCGGTGGAGCGGATCCCGGTGCTGGGCTCGGGCGACGTCCGCGACACCGCCCTCACCGAGGGGCGGATCCGGGCGGGGGCGGTGGACGGGGTGGTGGTGGCCAGAGGCATGCTGGGTGATTGGGACTTCCTGGCCCACACCGTTTGTCGCCTGCGCGGCCAGGACCCCGGCCCCCCGCCCTCCTTCGAGGACCGCCTGCGGCTGGCCAAGCGCCACTGGGACGCCATGGTCCGGCACCACGGGGAGCAGCGCGGGGTGCGCCTCTCCCGCAAGTTCGTGGTCTGGGCGATCAAGGGCTGCGCCGGGGCGGCCCGACTGCGGGCTCGGGTGGCGGACCTCTACACCCAGGCGGACCTCGACCAGCTCTACCAGGAGATCCGCAGCGCTGGCGAGGGCCCGGTGGGCTGGCATCGCCCCAACTTCACCTCGGGCGAAGGCTGAGGTGTCCCCGGGGGCGCGCCGTCAGCTCACCTGCCCCTCCGGCTGCCAGAGCGGCCGCTTTGAGCTGCTCGGCGCGCTGGTGCTAGTGGACCGCCGGGGCGACTGCCTGGGGCACCGCGACGGGAGGGCCAGCTTCCGCTGCGCCGAGTGCCAGAGTCTGGCCGTGGACCTGGCGGCGGCCGCCCGCGCCGCGGCCCGGGAGCAGGGGGGGACACCCGCTCCCCGACTGCGCTGTCCCGAGTGCGGGGCGCGACTCCTGGCCCCCGAGGAGCGGGACCCCCTGGGGGCGCTGGAATGCCCTGCCTGCGGCGCCCGGTTCTCCTGGGAGGAGGGCCAGCCCTCGCTGCTCGGGGAGTTCAGCGAGCCCGAGGAGGACGAGGAGCAGGACAGCCAGGGAGATGGCCCGGGTCCCACGCCTATCGGTATCTAGCTAAGCTCTGCTCGGGGTCACCGCTAGGTGACGATCGGTGGAGGGAAGCGCATGGCCGAGCACCCAAACGTCGCCCGGATCCGGGACGGGTACGCCGCCTTTTCCACAGGTGATTTCGCGGCGCTCAACGAAATGTTCGCCGATGACATCCTGTGGCACGTCGGGGGGCGCAACCAGTTCACGCGGGACTACCGCGGTCGGGATGAGGTCTATCGCCTGTTTGGCAGGATGGCGGAATCCTCAGGGGGAACCTTCGCCATTGAGGTGCACGCAATCCTGGCCGACGACGAGCATGGCGTCGCCTTGGTCGTCAGCCGGGGCGCCCGCAATGGCAAGAGCATCGAGACCAATGAGGCCCACGTCTACCACCTCCGCGACGGCAAGGTGGTGGAGTTCTGGGACGCGTCCACCGACCAGTACGCTGGAGACGAGCTCTTCGGCTGAGCGCCGCAGGCCCGACCTTTCCCGGCCCGGACCGCCAGGCTGGCTGCTGCATGCTCGAACACGGTCACCATGGACCTCACACCGAGATGCCCCGGTCCGCAAGGTCAACTTCGGAGTACGACCACCTACCGCTGCCGCATCCCGCGGCGTAGGCCCCACCGGTGCAGTGTGCGATCCGGACCTACCCTGGGAAGGCCGTCCGCCGCCAGCGGCTCGCCCCGGGAGCCTCAGGCAACACCCTGCTACTCCTGGCGCTCCCCGGCCCGGGTGAGCACCTCGCGGATCGTCTCCTGGGCGCCGGCGTCCCCGTGGAAGGGGCAGCCGCTGCCGGCCGCGGCCCCGCCGCCGGCGTCGGGGGTGGGGCCCCTCTGGAACCCGGGGGTGGTTCCCTCTTGGCGGGGCCGGAGCCGGGCCACCGTCGGTGAGGCCTCTCGAGGCACGTAGCCGCCGCCCGGACCCCCGGCGGTGTAGGTGAGCAGCGCCTGGTCCGCCTCTGCCGCCTCGCCGTAGCTCGCTTCGAAGCCATCCTCAGGCGGGACGGGCTCAGCTCCCGAAGGCTCGTCTTGGAGCGGGGTGCGATGGGGCTGAGCGTGGGCTGAGCGGCCCAGCTCGGGCTCGATCAGGGGCCCTGCCACTGCTCTGGTGACCACGGTCAACCGGCGGGTGCGGGCCACCTTCTCTACCTTGGCCTTGATGCGCCGCCGGAGATACCCGGCCGGCATCTGATGGAGCAACTCCCTGGCCTCCGCGGACCAGCCGATCTTGCGCTGGTCGAAGGTGAGCTCCTCCACCACCTCGCCCTCGTTGTCGGCGGCCTGCTCCAGGGAGGCTCGATCCAACTGCGAGAAACCGGCCCGATCGGCGCCGCAGACGGGACAGAGCACCGGCTCCACGCCCCGGGCGGTGTAGCCGCACTCGCGGCAGATGTGCACCTCCTGGACCCGCTCGCCCAGCTCGTGCTCAGGCGCCCCCACCCCGACCGCGGTCGCCGCCTCCGGGGGGAGGATGTCTCCCAGCGCCGAGACCACCAGGTCCTGGGAGATGATCGAGTGTCCCCGCTCCATGGCCCAGCGCAGCACCGCAGTCCGCGACAGTCCCTGGGCCGAGCAGGGAATGCGCTCAATCACCGAGTTGGCCTCAGGGGTCCAGACCACGGCCGCCGCCCCGCGGACGTCGATCGGGGGCACGTAGGTGCCGGAGGAGAGCATCACGCTGCAGGGCGCCAGGCGGAGCAGGTTCTCGGTGTTGCCGCCCAGGTCCATGCCCTGGTCGGAGTGGACCCCGATCCGCCCACAGACCAGCAGCCCAGCCTGCTTCTCGCGCAGGTAGCGCAGCACCTGCTCGAAGGCCTTGCCGTCGAGCAGGGTGATGGGCAGATCAACCCCCTCGGCGCGGGCAACCTCCCTGGCCACCTTGAGATGGGACTGGTAGATCATGGCC
>JBOHUM010000054.1:0-49984 GCA_050734515.1 Candidatus Dormibacteria bacterium | reverse complement strand
CTCTGCCGTACTAGGGGGGAGGAAGCCGGACCGGAGTCGCCCCTCGAGCGCGGCCAGACCTCGCAGAACTGCGGATCGTCAACTGCGGCGCTCGCAGTTGGGGCGCCACCGGGGGCGGGACGGGGATCGATCTCACGCGTGTGACTCTAATGCCGCGTCCAACCATGGCACCCCCAGCCAGCGAACCGTGACCGGGCAGTGACGGGATAGCCTACTGGCGGCTACCGCGCTGTATCAGGCTCGACCCGCACGGCCATGCAGTTCGGGAGCTCCGCTCCGGGCGCGGCCACCGCCACATCGACGGAGTGCGCAGCCGTATAAAGGCGACGCGGTGGATGGCATCATCCTCCCTTCCGACCTCTTCCCGAACTCCGACGCCCGTCTACGCGTGCCGGAACCCGCGGCTGATACGGCACCCGAGCTCTTACCAGCTACCTCCATCACAGGGTGCCCGGCTCAGATGGACTGCCGGTAGCCAAAGAACTCGTGATCCTGGTTGTAGCCGCCGAAGCCGCTCCCCAAGTCTTCGAAGTTGCGTACGAACTCGATGCCCTTGATCCACTTCACCTGCTTGAAGCCCAGCTCGAGCTCGTTGCGGAGTCGCAGCGGCGCCCCGTGGCCGAACGAGAGGGGAGCGCCGTTCATGTCGTAGGCGAGCATGGTCAGGTGGTGAGTCATGTGCTCTATGGGATGGGCGTCGTAGTAGATCCCCGTGTCCGCGCCTTCGCCGAGCGAGTAGAAGACCACCCAGCGCACGTCGGGGCTGGGCCGCACCAGCTCGACGATGGACCGCATGGCGACCCCGCCCCACTTGGCCACGCCCGACCATCCCTGGATGCAGAAATGCTGGGTAATCTGCTCGTGATAGGGAAGCGCTCGCAACTCCTCCAGATCTAGGTCGACCTGGTTCTCCACCCGGCCGCCGATGTGCAGCCGGTACTCAGCAAAGTGGCTGTCAAAGAGCCTTTGGTACTCGTCCGAGTCCGGGTACTGGCCGTTGTGCCAGAAATACGGTGAAATGTCCTTCTCCGAGTACTGCCCGGGCTTGGGGTCGAGGTGCTCGAAGAGATGCTGCACCGGGCCGATCAACGCCTGGCCAAAGCGCTGCACTAGCCGGGGGTGCCGCAGCGTGAACGGGGTCGCCGCCAGCCAGCCCGCCAAGACCACGAGCATGGAGATCAGAAAGAGCCAGAATCCGGCCCACCCATCTCCCTGCTGGCCAAGGTAGATGTGGTTGAGGTTGCTTAGCAGGCCGGTCGTGAACACCAGGGAGAGGTGCAGGGTGATGAAGATGAGGAACCAGACCAGGACCAGAAAGTGCACTGAGCGGGCCACCTGGATGCTCAGCGGGCTGCTGACCCGGCGGATGCGGGTGGACAGGGCCGGTGACATGCCCAGCCCAGTTAGCAGTGCCAGCGGAGCGGCGACGAACACGGTCACGAAGTACGCCAGCATCTGCAGGCCGTTGTAGGCCACCCAACCGTGGTTGGCTGGCCACTGCAGCGACAGGTACTGGATCAGCGCGGAGAGGGCTTGGGGGAAGACGCTGAGACTGGTGGGCACCAGCCGCTGCCACTGGTCGCTGCTGAAGAGCAGGGCATAGAAGACCGCGCCGTTGAGCAGCCAGAGCAGGTCGAAGCTCAGGTGCCACCAGCGTGCCAGCCCGATCGAGTGCCGAAGGCCGGGAAGCCCCACGTGGCGGGGCAGGCTGATCGAATCCTGCTTGGCGGTCCAGAGCGGGTCGGGCGGAACCGGCTTTTGGATCCTAAACCAGTCCCTGCCCGGGGTGGAGTGCCGGGTCCAGTACAGCCGGGGGTGGTCGGAGAGAATCTGCAGCCCCGCCCGAATCACGAACACCAGGAAGAGCAGGTTGAGGAAATGCTGCCAGCGCAGCCAGGCTGGGAAGCCGGCCACGCGGCCTGCCGCGGCAGGGATCTCGGTGCCGGGATAGCGGCGCAGGAACTGTTCCACGGCGGGCTCCGCGCGGATTCCCTTGGAGATGGCTACCGCGACGATCAGCAGCAGCAATCCGATGGGCAGGAGCCAGAGGAGGTTGAACCAGCGGTCCCCTCCCACCCTCACCCGAGGGCTGACACCGCCCACCTGGGGCACCGAGCCGGCCCAGGTGGTGGGGTCGATCGCGCTCTCGCCTGGAGTCAGCTGGGAGCGGAAGCTGCGGACCGTGTCCGGACTCGGGCTCGACGGCGCTGCCGGCGGCGGCCCTTCCGCCGGTCGCTGCTCCCCATTGGCCGTCACCAGCCCACTCTAGCCAGGATCACCCGTCCGCTAAGGTCCGGCAAACGGCGGTGCCGGGTAAGGAGACGCATGGTGCTTTGGGGCGGCCGGCTGGCACCACGCCGAGGTGGTGAGGGAACCTCCGGTCAAGAAACGTCCCGGCAGGTCCATCGGGGCCCGAGCCTGGTTCGAGCGCGCGCTCGCCCTAGACTCGGTCTGCAGATGGGCCGGGGACGCGTAGCCACCGCTGACTACCACCGCAGCCGGCAGGTTCTGGCCCTGCCCCACCCACCGCCGCCGGCGGCAACGGTCCTGGTGGCGGCGCTCCTCGGCAGTTCGGAGATCCGGGAGCGGCAGCAGCTGGGGGGTGCGCTCCTGGAGGCCCTCAACGACCGCTTCGACCTGCCCGAGTGCCGGCTGGTGATCGCCGACCGGGCCCAGACCCACGCCACCGACCCCCGCGGCCGCCTCGCCCAGAAGACTTACGGCTACTACCGCTGCCGGCTACCGCCCGCCGGAGCCACCCCCGACCGGTGCGCCATCCGCATCTACCACCGCACCGCCATCCGCGAGCAGGTCCTGGCCCCGGGTGCCTTCGTTCAGACCTTGCTCCATGAGTGGACCCACCACTTTGATTTCGCCGGACTCAACTTGGCCCGCTCGCCGCATACCGCCGGCTTCTACGCCCGCTTGCGCTGGCTGGTGCTGGCGGCAGGCGCCGGCCGCGCCCTCCCCCCTGCCCCTACCGAGGCTCTGGCTCTGGGGGTCGAAGCCGCGCGGTAGCATCAGGTGGCAGCCCACCAAGGAGGATTCCATGACGCAGTCCCGATCCCGCCGCGCCCGGCTGACCCAAGGATTCCTCGTGGCAGCGGCGGCGGGAGCGCTGGGGCTGCTACTGGCCGCCTGCGGCACCGGCCCGATCCCGGGCCAGTCGGGCGGCTCTCAGCCCACCTCCTCCAGCTCAGGGGCGGCGGGCGGCTGCAGCGCCGGCAGCGCCCAGACCTCGGTGACCATCGACGCGACCAACGGCCTCAAGTTCGTCCCCGCCACCGCCTGTCTCAAGGCAGGGGGCACCGTCACCTGGAAGAACACCGGCAACATCACCCACTCCACCACCGACGACCCCAGCAAGGCGGCCAACGCCGCCGACGCCAAGCTGCCCCCGGGGGCATCGACCTGGAACCATCTGCTCCCGGGAGGGGCCAGCTTCTCCCTGAAGCTGACCACGGCCGGGACCTACAGGTACTTCTGCATCCCTCATGAGACCCTAGGGATGCTGGGGACGATCACGGTGGTGAGCTGAGCGGCGCTCGACGCCGCGCCGCTGGGAGGTGAGCTTGCGCTTCGCTGAGCGGATGGGACGCCTGGGGACCGAGAGCGCCTTCGAGGTGCTGGCCCAGGCCCGGCGCCTGGAGGCCCAGGGCCGCTCCGTGATCCACCTGGAGATCGGCGAGCCCGACTTCGCCACCCCACCCAACATCATCGAGGCGGCCCACCGAGCGATGCAGGAGGGCGCCACCCACTACACCCCGGCCGCAGGGTTGCCCGAGGTCCGCGAGGTGATCGCCGGCGCGATGACGCGCCGGGGCGGCGTCGGGGTCAGCCCCGACCAGGTGGTGGTGGTGCCGGGCTCCAAGAACATCCTCCACTTCGCCCTGCTGGCCTTGATCGAACCCGGGGACGAGGTGATCCTTCCCGACCCCGGCTACCCCGTCTACCGCTCCCTGACCGACTTCCTGGGGGCGGTGGCCCGGCCGGTGCCGATCCTCGAGGCCGACGACTTCCGCATGGACATGGAGGAGGTCGCCCGCCAGATCACCGGGCGCACCCGGATGGTGATCATCAACTCCCCCCAGAACCCGACCGGTGGGGTGCTGGTGGACTCCGACCTGGACCGCTTGGCGGAGCTGGCCCTGGCTCACGACCTCTGGGTGGTAAGCGACGAGATCTACTCCCAGATCTGCTTCGGCGACCTGCCCCGGCCGATCTGGGCCCGCCCCGGGATGCAGGAGCGCACGGTGGTGATGGACGGCCTCTCCAAGACCTACGCCATGTGCGGCTGGCGGCTGGGCTACGGGATCATGCCCCAGGAGCTGGCCCAGCGGATGGAGACGCTGCTGATCAACACTAGCTCCTGCGCCGCCGCCTTCACCCAGCTGGCGGCCATCGAGGCGCTCACCTCGCCCAGCTCGGAGCGGGCGGTGGCGGCGATGGTCGACGAGTTCCGGCGCCGCCGAGACCGCCTGGTCTCAGGGCTCAACCAGATCCCGGGACTGAGCTGCCACCTGCCCCTGGCGTCCTTCTACGCCTTCCCCAACATCAGCGGTACCGGCCTCTCCAGCCGCGAGCTGGCGGAGGGGCTGTTGCAGGAGGTGGGGGTGGCGACCCTGGCCGGCGAGGCCTTTGGCGCCGCGGGCCAGGGATACATCCGGCTCGCCTACACCGCGGCCGAGGAGCAGATCTCCGAGGCCCTGCGGCGAATCGCCGCGTTCGTAGCCCAACCGGCGCCGGTCCCCAGGTAGGGCGCACTTTTGGAGCAAGGGGGAGGCCGCTAGGTTCTCCCTGGAACTTGACCAGAAGGGGCGTGCGCCTGGGGCGCGCCGGCGACCGTCAGCTGGTCAGGACTGGGATAGGGGCGGGTTCGGGGATGCCCTCGGGCAGCGGCTTGCCGGCCGCGATCAGCTCGGCGTCCTCGGCGGCGATCTTGTCGAGCTCGGCGACAAGCGCCCCCACCAGTTCCCCCTCGGGCATGGTGGCGATCACCCGGCCCTTGCGGTAGAGGATCCCCTTCTGCTGGCCACCGGCAATGCCGATGTCGGCGTGCATGCCCTCGCCGGGGCCGTTGACCACGCAGCCCATCACCGAGACGTTGATCGGCCGCCGCACCCGCTGGAGGGCCTCCTCCACCCGGGCCACCATCGGCATCATGTCGATCTCCAGGCGGCCGCAGGTGGGGCAGGCGATGAGGTTCGGCCCGGTCGGCTTCTCGTGGAGGTTGGCCAGGATCTGCCTGGCCACCCGAACCTCCTCCTCGGGCGCATCCACGAGCGAGACCCGGATGGTGTCCCCGATGCCCTCGGCAAGGAGGATGCCGATCCCCATGGCACTCTTGATGGAACCGGTCCGGGTGGGGCCCGACTCGGTCAGGCCCAGATGGAGCGGGTAGCGGTTCTCCAACTTGGCAAAGCGGCGGTTGGCCGCCAGGTTGGTGAGCACATCGCTGGCCTTGAGGCTCACCTTGATGTCCTGGAACCCGAGCTCCTCAAGGATCGCCAGGTGCCCGAGGGCGGCGTCGACCATGCGCTCCGCCACCTGCTCGGCGCCGCCCTCGCCCCGTCCGCGTTCTAGCTTCTTGCGATCGGGCAGGCTGCCGGCGTTGACCCCGATCCGGATCGGCACCCCCAGCGCCTGGCAGCGGCGGGCGATCTCGGCCACCTTCTCCGGCTGGCGGATGTTGCCCGGGTTGAGGCGCAGGCACTGGATCCCGGCGTCGAGGGCCAGCAACGCCAGGGGGGCGTCGTAGTGAATGTCGGCCACGATCGGCAGCCGGCTGCCGGCGACGATCTCGCGCAGCGCCGCCGCCGCCTGCTTGGTGTCGCAGGTGACCCGGATCAGGTCGGCGCCGGCGTCCGCTGAGCGCGAGATCTGCTCCAGGGTGCCCCGGACGTCCTCGGTCGGGGTCTTGGTCATGGTCTGGACGCTGACCGGGGCCGCACCTCCGATCACGACCGAGCCGACCTTGATGGGTCTGGTCTTGCGGCGCTGGATCATCGGCTCAGGTGGGAGATGTCCCCAAAGGTCACGTAGATGAAGAGCATCGCGATCAAGGCTAACCCAACCGCGTGCACCGCAGCCTCGACCTGGGGGTTGATCCGCCGCCGCCGCACCATCTCCAGAAGTACGAAGAAGAGCCGGCCGCCATCAAGGAATGGAATGGGCAGTAGGTTGAAGAGGCCGAGGTTGACCGAGATCAGCCCCATCAGGGTCAGGTAGGTACTGGGTCCGATCTGGGTGGCCACCGAGGTCTCCTCGGCGATTCCCACCGGGCCGGAGAGGCGGAGGTTGGGGTTGTGGTGGGGGCTGACCAGGGTCCAGAGGTTGACGAAGGTCGAGCCGATCTGGCTGGGGACGGTGTAGAAGCCGTTGCCCAGCGCCTCATACAGCGGCTGCGGTGGCCCACCCAGAGAGGCGACCAGGAGGTTGCCCTCGGAGGCGATGTAGCCCACCAGCCACGACACCTGGAGCCGACCCCGGGGCACGGCCACGGTGCGCGGCTTCCCGTGCGCCCCCAGGTAGGTGACCTGCAGCAGCCCCGACCCGGGAACCGCCTTGGCCATGGCTGCGGGCTGGGCGTGGGGCGGGGGCCGGCCGTCGAGGGCGGTGACCGCCGCCTCCGGGGGGATCCGGGGTGAGGCGCCGCTCCCCACCCAGTGGAGCTGGGGATTGACCACCACCTCCTTGGTCTGGCGGCCACCCCAGCGCTGGAGCCCGATCCGCAGGGGATAGCCGCGGTCTCGCTGGATCAGGTTGCGGACCGCCAGCAGCCCGGTGCTGGGCGAGCCCCCCACCGAGACGATCTGCCAGTCGTGGCGCAGGCCCGCCTGCGCCAGGGCTCCCCCGGCCTGGACCTGGGGCGAGGGCCCACCCACCACCGCCACCCCGGTGAAGATGGCCCCGGCCAGGACCATGTTCATGAGGCCTCCCGCGGCCAGGGTGATCGCCTTGCGGGAGTTGCTGGCCCGGATGAAGCCCCGGGCGCCGCCATCGTTGGGCGGGGTCTCGGTGCCGGTCATCCCCGCCATCCGCACGTAACCGCCCAGGGGCAGGGCCCGCAGAGAGTAGCGAGTCTCGCCTGAGACCCGGCTGATCAGGCGGGGGCCGAACCCGATCGAGAACTCCTGGACCATGATCCCGGCCCGCTTGGCCACCACGAAGTGGCCCAGCTCGTGCACCGCGATCACCACCAGCAGCATCAGGATGATGCCCCCGACGCTCTGCCAGCTGAGCTCGAATCCGGCCATCTAGGCCCCGGCCGCGGGCAGGGGCGCGGGCTCCGAATCCCGGATCCGAGCCTCGGCCTGCTCGCGACCCCAGGCATCCGCGGCCAGCAGCTGCTCCAGACCCGGGCTCGGCTCCGGGCGGAAGGCCTCGGTCACGCTCTCGATCAGGCTGGCGATCTCGAGGAAGCCGATCCGCCCCTGCAGGAACGCCGCCACCGCCACCTCGTTGGCGGCGTTGAGCACCGCGGGCACGGCTCCTCCCCTCACGCCGGCCCGGCGCACCACCGCCAGCGCCGGGAACCGGCGCTGGTCCACCTCCTGAAACTCCAGGGAGCCCACCTGGGCCAGCTGCAGCCCGGCAACCACCCCGGGCAGGCGCCGCCCGTCGCTCATGGCCAAGGCGATGGGCAGGCGCATGTCCGGCACCCCCAGCTGGGCCACCACCGCCCCGTCGCAGAACTCAACGGCCGAGTGGACGGTGCTCTGCGGATGGAGCACCACCTCGATCCGGTCGTAGGGCACCTGGAAGAGGAAGTGGGCCTCGATCACCTCCAGGCCCTTGTTGACCATGGTGGCGGTGTCGACGGTGACCTTGGGGCCCATGCGCCAGTTGGGATGGCGCAGCGCCTGCTCGGCGCTCACCCGGTCCAGGTGCTCAAGCGGCCAATCGCGCAGGGCGCCGCCGCTGGCGGTCAGGATCAGCCGGCTCACCGTGGCCGGGTCCTCGCCCCGCAGGCACTGCCAGAGCGCTGAGTGCTCGCTGTCCACAGGCACGATCCGGGCCCCGTGGGCGCTGGCTTCGGCGGTGACCAGCTCCCCGGCCATCACCAGGACCTCCTTGGTCGCCAGGGCGATCAGGTGGCCCGCCCGGCAGGCGGCCAGGGTGGGCAGCAGGGCCCCCGCGCCGCCGCCCCCGACCACGACCACATCCAGATCGGGGGCCCCGGCCAGCTCCGCGGCCTCCTCTGCCCCGACGGCCATGCCCGGAGGCGGCGGTGTGTCGGGAGCGATCACCACCCGGCGGGCGGCGGGGAAGGGCCGCAGCGCTCGCTCCAGGGCCTCGACCCGGGACCCGGCCACCGCCCCCACCAGCTGGAAGTGCTCGGGGAAGCGGCCGATGATGTCCAGGGCCTGCCGACCGATGGACCCAGTCGCTCCGATCAGACCTACCCGCGTCGGCATGGCTCGCCTCTCCGATTTGACCCCAGGTGCCGGCGGAGGGGATGCCGGGGGCAGGGCCGGTCAGAACGCGTGGGCTACCCCCAAAATCGAGTATACGACCGCCCCGACGAAGATCAGGCCATCGATCCGGTCAAGGACGCCGCCATGGCCGGGAAGCAGCCGGCCGGAGTCCTTAACCCCCAGCTCTCGCTTCAGCTGCGACTCCACCAGGTCCCCCACCACCACCGCCAGCCCGGCCGTGGCGCCCAGGCCGAAGGCCAGCGCCAGTCCCGCCCGGGGTAGGACCAGGGGCAGCAGCAGCCCCACCATCACCGTGGGCCCGACCACGGCGGCCACCGCACCCTCCCACGTCTTGCTGGGGCTGATCCGAGGCAGGAACGGATGGCGCCCCAGGCGGGAGCCCACCAGATAGGCCAGGGTGTCGCCCACCACCGCGATCCCGACCGTGAGCAGCAGCAGCTCCACCGCCCGCGGCCGGGTGCCGACGCGGTGATAGAGCAGGAGCAGGAACCCCGGGCAGTAGCCCAGCCAGAGCGCCCCCGCCACCGCCAGCGCCCAGCGCTGGAAGGGCCGCTCCGCGACCGAGTGGCGCAGCCCCAGGGCCAGGCCTGCCAGCACCGCGATGATGACCACGGTGGGCGCCTGGCCGACGCCAGGGTAGGCGTAGCGGAAGAGCCAGAAGGCGGTCAGCCCGCCCAGCAGCACCGGCTCCGGGGTGAGAGCCGCCCCCTGCCAGAGCCGCCAGTACTCGTAGGCGCCAACCGCCACCACCGCCGCCAGGAAGGCCGCCAGGAAGGAGTCGCCCAGAAAGAGCGCGCCCAGGAACAGCCCCAGCAGGACCACCCCGCTGGCGGTGCGCACCGCCAGGTTCACGACTTCTCCGGCACCCCGCCGAAGCGACGGATCCGGGCCGAGTAGTCGGCCAGCGCCAGCCGCAGGTCCTCGGCTCCGAAGTCGGGCCAGAGGGTCTGGGTGACGTGCAGCTCGGCATAGGCCGCCTGCCAGATCAGGAAGTTGCTGGTGCGCATCTCACCGGCAGTGCGGATGATCAGGTCAGGGTCGGGAAGGCCCGCGGTGTACAGAGCCCCCGCCAGCTCGGCCTCGTCCAACTGGGTCAGGTCCCGGCCCTCCCGGGCCAGGCCGCGCACCGCGTCCACGATCTCGGCCCGGCCGCCGTAGTTGATGGCCACGTTGAGCGCCCCGCCCCGGTTGTCCTTGGTCAGGGCCTCGGCGTCCTGCACCAGCCGCTGCAGCCGCTCTGAGAGCTGCTCCCGGCGGCCGATCACCCGGATCCGCACCCGGCTGCGGTGGAGCTCGTCGACCTCCGCGCGAAGGGTCTGCTCAAAGAGCCGCATCAGGGTCCGCACCTCCTGGCGGGGACGGCTCCAGTTCTCGGTGGAGAAGGCGTAGAGGGTCAGGCAGTGGACGCCGGCCTCGTCGGCCGCCGCCATCACCTTGCGAATCGCCTGGATCCCGGCCCGATGCCCGGCGCCGCGCCGCAGGCCCCGGCTGCGGGCCCAGCGGCCGTTGCCGTCCATGATGATGGCGATGTGGCGGGGCGGGGGTGGGTCAGCCACCCGGCCGCCCTCTGGCTGGGTTCACACCTCCAGCAGCTCGAGTTCCTTGTGCCGCGCCACCTCCTCGATCTGCTCGATGAAGTGGTCGGTGGTGCGCTGCAGCTGGGCCTGGGCGCGCTGCGCCTGGTCCAGGGAGATCTCGCTCTCGTGCTCCAGGCGACGCAGCTGCTCCAGGTCGTCGCGGCGAATGTTGCGCACCGCCACCCGCGCCTCCTCGGCCCGGTGTCGCACCTTGCGCACCAGCTCCTGGCGCCGCTCCTCGTTCAGCTGCGGCACCGGCACCCGGATCAGCTGCCCATCGTTACCGGGATTGAGCCCCAGGTCGCTGCGCTGCAGGGCACGCTCGATGGCCGCGATGTTGCTCCGGTCCCAGGGCTGGACCACGATCAGGTGGGCCTCGGGGGCGGAGATGCTGGCCACCTGGTTGAGGGGCATGTGGCTGGAGTAGACCTCAACCTGGACATGCTCGATCAGCGCCGGGCTGGCCCGGCCGGTACGGATTGTGGCCAACTCCCGCTGCAGGGAATCGACGCTCTTGGCCATCCTCTGCTCCGCCGCCCGGAGGATGTCGTCGCTCACCCCTGTGATCCCACCTCGCTGACCAACGTGCCCACGTCCTCGCCCTGCACCGCCCGGGCGATGCTGCCCGGGCTGAAGAGGTCGAGGACCAGCAGCGGCAGGCGGTTGTCCATGCACAGCGTGATGGCGGTGTTGTCCATCACCTGCAGGCCCATGTTCAGCACCTCCATATAGGAGAGGCTGCGGAAGCGGCGGGCCTGGGGGTCGGTGCGGGGATCGGAGCTGTAGACCCCGTCCACCTTGGTCGCCTTGATCAGCAGGTCGGCGCCGATCTCCGCGGCCCGCAGGGCCGCCGGGGTGTCGGTGGTGAAGAAGGGGTTGCCGGAGCCGGCGCAGAAAAGCACCACCCGGCCCTTCTCCAGGTGGCGGATGGCGCGACCCCGGATGTAGGGCTCGGCAACCTGGTGCATCTCGATCGCGGTCAGCACCCTGGTGGCCATCCCCCGGGCCTCGAGGGCGTCACGCAGCGCCAGGGCGTTGATCACCGTGCCCAGCATTCCCATCAAGTCGGCGGTGACTCGGTTCATGCCCCGCTGGGCACCGGCCAGGCCCCGGAAGATGTTGCCCCCGCCCACCATCACCGCGATCTCGGTGCCCACCTGGTGGGCGCCCTTGAGCTCCCTGGCCACCGCGTCCAGCACCACCGGGTCGATGCCGAACTGGCCGTCCCCCACCAGCGCCTCGCCGCTGATCTTGACCACCACCCGGCGATAGCGGGGTGAGCTCGCCTGCTCCACGCGCTCCCCGGTCAGCTCCGTCACCGGCTCAAGCGCCATCGCGGTTCGCCTCCTCGGCCACCGTCTCCCCCAGCTGGAAGCGGGCGAAGCGGGCAACGCTGACGTTCTCCCCGGTCTGCGCGCTCACCTCCTGGATCACCTCCTGGACGCGACGCGCCTTGCTGCCCTCGTCGCGCAGCCAGGCCTGGTCGTAGAGGCAGAAGGTCTCGTAGAACTTGCGCAACTTCCCCTCGACAATCTGCTCCAAGCGGTCCTCGGACTTGCCGTCCTGCACGGCCTGCTCCCGGTAGACGGCGCGCTCGCGGTAGAGCTCGGCCTCGGGCACCCGCTCCCGGCTCACCCAGCGGGCCGAGGTGCCGGCGACCTGGATCGCCAGGTCGTGGGCCAGGGCCTGGAAGGGCCCGGTGCGGGCCACGAAGTCGCTCTCGCAGTTGAGCTCGATCAGGGAGCCGATCCGACCCCCGGGGTGGATGTAGGCCTCCACCAGCCCCTCGCGGGTCTGCCGTCCGGACCGTTTCTGGGCCGAGGCCTTGCCTCGGGCGCGCAGGATGTCCCTTGCCCGCTCGAAGTCTCCCCCAGCCTCCTGAAGTGCCGCCTTGCAGTCCATGATCCCGGCGCCGGTCTGCTCGCGGAGCTGACGCACCAGCTCGGTGGTGACGGGTTGCGCGCTCACGCAGTCGCCTCCCCAGCGCCGGACGCCGGCTCCAGCGCCACCTCAGGCTCCGGCGCCACCTCAGGCTCCGGCGCCTCGGACCCGGCCGGCTCGGCCTCCGCCACCGCGGCGGCCTCGGCGGTTGCCGCCGCCTGAGCCCTGTCCAGATCCGCCTGGCGCTCCCGTTCCTCCTGCTCGGCCTGGCGCTCCCGCTCCGCCGACTCCGCCCGGGCCAGCTCGATCTGGTGCTGCTCCTCCAGGCCCTCCACCACCGCGTCGGTGAGCTTGGTCACCACCAGACGAACGCTGCGGATGGCGTCGTCGTTGCCAGGGATGATCAGGCTGATCTCCTCGGGATCGCAGTTGGTGTCGGTGATGGCGATGATCGGGATCCCCAGCTTGCGGGCCTCGGTCACGGCCAGGCGCTCCTTGTGGGGGTCGACCACGAAGACCGCGGCCGGGAGCCGCTTCATCGCCGTGATGCCGCCGAAGTTGCGCTGAAGCCGGTCCAGCTCGTCCTCGCGGCGGCGCTGCTCCTTCTTGCTGAGACCCACGAAGCCGCCTCGGTCCTTGGTCTCGACCAGCTCCGCCAGCCGCTTGAGCTGGCGCTTGACGACTTCGTAGTTGGTGAGCATCCCCCCCATCCAGCGGTTGACCACGTAGGGCTGCCCGCTGCGCTGGCACTGACCCTGGATCGTGTCCTGGGCCTGCTTCTTGGTGCCCACGAAGAGAATCTGGCCCCCCTCGGCCACGGTGTCCCTGGCGAACTGGCAGGCCTGGTCGAGCAGGTCCACGGTCTGGGCCACGTCGATGATGTGGATCCCGCCCCGGCTGGTGAAGATGTAGTGGCGCATCTTCGGATTCCAGCGGCTGGTCTGGTGCCCGAAGTGGACCCCGTTCTGAAGCAGTTCCGTGAGCGTGGCTACAGGCATGCCCGGCCTCCAGTTGCGTTGGACCTCTGTCGGGCCTCACCCGCCCACCGGCCCGGGAAGGGATCCCGGCGGGCGTCCGCCCGGCATGTGAATTTGATCGCCGCCGGCCATGTTATCCGACGATGGCCCGGATGGGCACCCGGGCCCCCAGCCCCTTGGGCTCATATCCTGGGCCGGCCGGCGCCTCCCTGGCCGGCCCACCCGGGAGCAGCATGCCCGATCCCCGAGCGCTCCTCGCCGCCCACGACCGCCAGCTCCGCGGCCAGGTGTCGGTGCGCCTGCCTCCGGGTGTGGTGGTGGAGGAGGACGGGCCGCTGCAGCGCTTTGCCGGCTGGAGCCCGCGGGGCCTGGTCCTATACCGCGACCTGGGCGGGCTGGGGGCAGCCGAGTTGGACAGGCTGGTCCGCCGCCAGCAGCAGTACTTCGGCGCCCAGGGGCAGGCGTTCGAGTGGAAGACCTACGGCCATGACCAGCCCCGCGATCTGCCCGGCCGCCTGCTCGCCCTGGGGTTCGTCCCCGAGCCGGTGGAGCACGTGCTGATCGGGCTGGTCGAGGAACAGGCTTTGCCGGTGCGGCTCCCGCCGGGGGCCCGGCTGCGCGAGGCCACCGAGCGCTCCGACGCGGCCCGCCTGGCCGCCCTGCTGAGTCAGATCTGGGGCGAGGACCTGAGCTTCCTCGCCGAGCAGTTCTGGGCCGATCGCCAGGCCAACCCCGGGGAGGTGCTGCTGATCGTGGTCGAGGCCGAGGGCGAGGTCATCGCCTGCGCCCGGATCAACCTGGTCCCGGGAACTGAGTTCGCCACCCTCTGGTCGGGGGCGACCCGGGCCGACTGGCGGGGCCGGGGCGTCTACCGGGCGATGGTCGCCCACCGCGCCGGTCTGGCCCGGGAGCGGGGGCTGCGCTACCTGCAGGTCGACGCCTCCGCGCAGAGCCGGCCGATCCTGGAGCGGTTGGGCTTCGTCACCGTCACCAGCACCACCCCCTACGTCTGGACTCCCCCTGGGGGCGAGGCTCAGAGCACGTAGCGGCGCAGGTCCTCGTCGCCCACCACCCCGCCCAGCTGGGTGCGCACGAAGTCCCGGTCGACGGTCACGGTCTGGTCCTGGTAGTCCTCGGCGCCGTAGGAGATGTCCTGGAGCACCCGCTCCATCACGGTGAAGAGCCGGCGGGCGCCGATGTTCTCGTCGCGCTCGTTCACCACGAAGGCCTGATGGGCGAGCTCCTCGACCCCGTCGGCGCTGAACTCGACCTTGACCCCCTCGGTGGCCAGCAGGGCCGCCGACTGCCGGGTCAGCGCGTTGCGGGGCTCGACCAGGATCTGGCGCAGCTCCTCCTCCCCCAGCGGCTTGAGCTCCACCCGGATGGGAAAGCGGCCCTGGAACTCGGGAATCAGGTCCGAGGGCCGGCTGCCGTTGAAGGCCCCGGCGGCTACGAAGAGGATGTGCTCGGTGTGCACCTGGCCGTAGCGGGTGCTGACCGTCGAGCCCTCAATGATGGGTAGGAGGTCGCGCTGCACCCCGGCCCCGCTGACGTCCGGCCCGTGGCTCTCGACCGTGGGCCCGGCGATCTTGTCGACCTCGTCGATGAAGACGATGCCGTTCTCCTCCACCAGGTGGATGGCGTCGTCGTAGACCCGGTCGGCATCCACCAGGCGCTCGGTCTCCTCCTGGGCCAGGACGTGGCGGGCGTCGGCGACCGTCATCCGCTTGACCCGCTTGCGGGGGGGCGCCAGCTGGCTGAAGAAGTCCGAGAGCGACCAGCCGATCTCCTCATAGCCGCTGCCGGAGAAGACCTCGACCGGCGGCGAGTACGGCTCCTCGACCTCGATCTCGATCTGACGCTCGTCGAGCTTGCGCGCCTGGAGTTGCCGCAGCAGCCGCCGGCGCCGGCTGCGGTCCCGGCGGGCGGCGGCCAGGCGCTCGGCGCCGTTCTCGGGCGCGGCTGAGATCTCCTGCGGCGGGCCCGGCTCCGCCGGGGCGGCGGCCGGCTCCTCGGGCTGGGCGCGGTCGCTCTCGATCAGGCGGTCGACGATCCGGTCGTGGGCTCGCTGCCGGGCCTCGCCCTCGACGTCCGCCATGCGCCGACTCTGGACCTGGGCCACGGTCTGTTCCAGGAGCTCGCGGATGATCGACTCCACGTCCCGGCCCACGTAGCCCACCTCGGTGAACTTGGTCGCCTCCACCTTGATGAAGGGCGAGCTGGTCATCTGGGCCAGACGGCGGGCGATCTCAGTCTTGCCCACCCCGGTGGGACCGATCAGGAGGATGTTGCTGGGGACGATGTCGGAGCGCTCCTCGGCCGGCACCTGCATGCGGCGGTAGCGGTTGCGCAGCGCCACCGCCATCGCCCGCTTGGCGTCCCCCTGGCCGACGATGTAGCGGTCCAGGGCGGCCACGATCTGGGCGGGTCTAAGCTCGGGATCCAACCGCCTCTCCCTGGGGTGGATCGGAGACCGTCTCCACCGAGATCTCGCTGTTGGTGTAGATGCAGAGCGAGGCGGCGATCTCCAGAGCCCGCCGCGCCACCTCCGCCGCCCCCAGCTCGGTGTGCTGCACCAAGGCCCGAGCGGCGGCATGGGCGTAGGGGCCGCCGCTGCCGATGGCGCCGATGCCGTCGTCGGGCTCGATCACGTCGCCGTCACCGCTGAGCAGCAGCATCTGCCCGTTGCCGGCCACCACCAGCATCGCGTCCAGGTGCCGCAGGTAGCGGTCGGTGCGCCACTCCTTGCCCAGCCCCACCGCCGCCCGCAGCAGGTGGCCCTGATGCTGCTCCAGGTGGCGCTCGAACTTGTCGAAGAGCGTGAAGGCATCGGCCACCGAGCCGGCGAAACCCACCACCACCTGGTCATGGTGGATGCGCCGCAGCTTGTTGGCCTGGTGCTTCATGACCACGTCGCCCACCGTCACCTGACCGTCGCCGGCGACGGCGATCTCCCCGCCCCGGCGCACCGCCAGGATGGTGGTGGCGCGCGGCCCGGTGCCGGAATCGGGACTCACAGGCGTCCGATTCTAACTCGGCCCAGATCCGGGGCCCCCCTCTTCGAGTTCGCTGGCGGCCCACGCGGGGAGGCGGCCCAGGCCCACCAGCAGGGTCCCCGCCCCCACCACCAGCCAGCAACCCAGCCCCAGCCAGACCCACACCCTGCCCACCGTCTCCAGGGGCGCCCAGGCCACCGCCCCCTGCAGACCCAGGCTGGCGACGCCGTACATCCCCACCGGGAAGACGGTCGCCCAGCGCAGCCCGTGGAAGCGCCAGCGAGGCCTGACCACCTCGGAGATGAGCAGCAGTCCGATGAAGGCGCTGGCCAGACACCAGGGCACCAGCACCGCCAGGGGCAGCGGCCCGCCGGGCCGGATGGGCAGGGTGGTGCTCCCCAGTGAGACGTAGAGCTCCCCGGCCGTCAGGGCCGCGATCGCCAGCGCGCCCCCGGCCACCCAGTGGTCCCCCCGCCCGCTACCCAGCTCCGTCCAATCGAACTCGCGAAGCACGTACAGGTAGGCGAGCAGGCCCAGGAGCCAGAGGGCGCCCCCCAGGGCCAGCAGCCAGAGGGCGCCGAAGGTCGCCCCACTCAGGCCCAGCATCCCCGCCACCGACTCCAGGGCCACCGTGAGCAGGAACGAGGTCCCCCGGGTCGGCCGCGGCCAGTTCCGCCAGACCGATGGCAGCAGCCAGAGCAGCAGCGCCGCCGCCAGGGCGGTCAGCGCCGCCGCGGGCCAGCGCCAGCCCAAGGCCAGCAGGTTGGCCGCCAGCACCCCAGTCGCCGCCACCCAGCTGAGGATGGCCGGTCGGCGCCGCTGCGCCCGCAGCCCGGGCCGGGCCTGTGCCAGCCCCAGGGTGACGGAGAGCGCCAGCCCCGCCCACGCCAAGGCCGCCACCCCCAGCAGGAGGTCGGCGACCACCCCCACCCGGAGCAGCCGGCAGCCGTAGGCGACGATCCCGGTGGCCATGACCATGGCTCCGGTCTCGCCGGGCAGGCGAAACCGGGTCAGGTCCACTCCCGAGATGCTAGCCAGCCACCCCGCCGCCCACGGCGGCCAGGCGCCGACCGCCCTGGTCAGGCGCTGCGCCGCCCCTTGGCCCGGCCGGGAGTCGGAGGCCTCCGGCTCCGCGCCGCCCGCGGGCTGGGCGACCCGCCCTCCCCCGGCTCCCGGGGGGGCCGGTAACGGCAGCGGGGATAGCCCGAGCAGGATACGAAGGGCCCGAAGCGGCCCTGGCGCCGCACCAGCTCCTGGCCACACTCGGGACACTTCTGGCCGGTGGGCTCGGCCGCCGCCGCCGGACGGCGCTCCTTGCCCTCGGCCCCGCCCTCGCCGCGGATGAATCGGCAGCTGGGGTAGGCGGAGCAGCCGATGAAGGGCCCACGCCGACCGCTGCGCTTGACCAGGGGCTTACCGCACTGGGGGCAGGCCTCGCCGATCTCCTCGGCCGGCGCCCGCTCTCCCTTGCCCTGGATGTAGTCGCACTCGGGGTAGCGGCCGCAGCCCACGAAGTCGCCGAAGCGCCCGCTGCGCATCACCAGCTCGGCCCCGCAGCGCGGGCACTCGCCCCCCGCCGGGGTGGCCTGGACCTTGACCCGGGGCATGGTGTCTTGCACCTCGGCCAGCACCTTGGAAAAGGGCTCGTACCAGGACTGCACCACCGGTACCCAGGGCCGCTCCCCGGTCTCGATCGAATCCAGCTGGCTCTCCAGCTGGGCGGTGAAACCCACGTCGACCACCGAGGGGAACTGGGAGGTGAGCGCCTGGTTGACCGCCAGGCCCAGGGGGGTGGGATGGAGCCGGCGCTCCTGCTGGATCACGTAGCGCCGGGTCTGGATCAGCTCGGTCATGGTGGCGTAGGTGCTGGGCCGGCCGATCCCACGCTCCTCCAGCTCCTTGACCAGGGTGGCCTCGGTGTGGCGGGCCGGGGGCTGGCTGAAGTGCTGCTCCGGCACCAGCTCCAGCAGCTCGGGCCGGTCGCCCTCCAAGAGCTCGGGGAGCAGGTCGTCCTCCCGGCGGTCCTGGCCCATCACCCGCAGGAAGCCGTCGAAGACCATGCGGCTGCCGGTGGCCCGGAAGCGGTGCTCGCCCGCGGCCAGGTCGGCCCGGGTGGCGTCGAACTCGGCCGGGCTCATCTGGCTCGCCAGGAAGCGTCGCCAGATCAGGCGGTAGAGCCGGAGCTGGTCGGAGCTCAGGAAGGCCGCCACCTGCTCCGGATCCCGCTCCACCGCGGTCGGCCGCACCGCCTCGTGGGCATCCTGGCTGGGGACCGCGGGCTTGGCTCCCCGGCGGGCTGCGCTGCCTCCCTGGTACCGGGCGCCGAACTCGCGGCCCAGGTAGTCGCGGGCCTGGTCGGTGGCGATCTGGCTGAGCCGCACCGAGTCGGTGCGCATGTCGGTGATCAGGCCGGCGGGGCCGGCCGGGCCCAGCTCCACCCCCTCATAGAGCTGCTGGGCGATGCGCATGGTCCGACTGGGACTGAAGTGCAGCTGCGAGGAGGCGTCCTGCTGCAGGGTGCTGGTGATGTAGGGCTGGGGGGGGCTGCGCCGCACCCGCCGCTGCTCGAGCTTGGTCACCTGGAAGGGCAGCCCGGCCAGCTCCGACATCAGCCGCCGGGTGCTGGCCTCACTGGCCAGGGCAGGCACCTCGGGCGCCTCCGCGGTCGCCTGACCCTTGCGCCGGCGGGCCCTGGGCTCGGGACCCGAGCCCTGGTAGCGGGCCCGGTACTCCTCCCCCCGGGGGGTGCGCAGCCGCGCGTCCAGGGTCCAGCTCTCCTGGGGCGAGAAGGCCTCGATCTCCTGCTCCCGGTCGCAGACCAGGCGCAGGGCCACCGACTGCACCCGGCCCGCCGAGAGCCCCTTGCGGATCTTGCGCCACAGGAGCGGGCTCAGCTTGTAACCCAGCAGGCGGTCGATCACCCGGCGCGCTTGCTGGGCGTCCACCAGGCGCTGGTCGATGGGCCGAGGTTGCCCCAGGGCGATCTCGACCGCGGGCTTGGTGACCTCGCGGAAGACGATCCGCTCGGGATCGCGCAGCCCCAGCTGATTGGCGATGTGCCAGGCGATCGCCTCCCCCTCGCGGTCCGGGTCCGCCGCCAGCAGCACCCGCTTGGACTTGCGAGCGGCGCTCTTGAGGTCGCGGAGCGGCCCCTCCTTGCCCTTGATCACGATGTAGTCGGGCTCGTAGCCGTGCTCGACGTCGATGCCCAGCTTGGAGCGGGGGAGGTCGACCACGTGGCCCATGGAAGCCTTGACCTGGTAGTCACTACCCAGGAATTTGCTCAGGGTCCGGGCCTTGCTCGGCGACTCGACGATGATGAGATTGGCAGCGGGCATCAGCTGGTGAATGGTCCTCAGGGGCGGCCGGAGCCTGGCGATTCTAGCAACAGCCTTCCCGCGCCTCTCTCGCTTCACACCTGGCCGCTCTGAGGCCCTGGCTAAACTGGCCGGGTCCACCGCTCCAGGAGCCCTGAGCCTTGCCCACTCCGCCCACCGACAAGTACGAGTCGGTGGAAATCGTCGAGCGTCGCGACTTCGGCCCCGACCTCTGGGCGATCCGGGTCCGGCACGGCTCGCCCTTCGAGTTCCGCCCCGGCCAGTACGCCACCCTGGGCCTGGAGCTGGGGGACAAGCCCCTGGAGCGCCCCTACTCCATCGTCTCCGCGCCCGAGGAGGACGAGCTTGAGTTCTTCATCGAGCTGATCCCCGGCGGCGCCCTCACCACCCACCTCTACCCCCTTCAGGTGGGCGACACCATGCTCATGCGCCGCCGCCCCAAGGGCCTGTTCCTGCGCGCCGGCCTCGACCTCGGCCGAACCCACCTCTTCCTGGCCACCGTCACCGGGATCGCCCCCTTCGCCAGCATCCTCCGCCAGCTCCAGCGCCAGCACCTCCGGGGCGAGGGCGCACCCCCCCCGATCCTCCTGGTCCAGGGCGCCAGCTTCTCCCACGAGTTCGGCTACGCCCAGGAGATGGGCCGCCTTGCCCAGGAGCTGCCTGGGTTCCAGTACGTGCCCACCGTCAGCCGCCCCTGGGGAGACTCGGGCTGGGAGGGCGAGACCGGACGGGCGGAGGACGTGCTCCGCAAATACGCCGACGCCTGCGACATCCGCGCCGGCCGGGGCCTGGTCTACCTCTGCGGCCACCCGGGGATGATCTCCACCGGCCGGGCGGTGATGCTCCGGGCGGGCCTGCCCGACCAGGACATCCTGGAAGAGCAGTACTGGCCCGATGGCAAGGCCCCCACGGGAGCCTCGGAGTAGCCGCAGGCCGCTAGGTCGGCACCGACGGCGAGCGCAGGGCGAAGACCACTTCCACCACGGCCTCCGCCACCTGCTCGCCGAGATCGATGGGGAGTTGCTTGCCGACCGGCGCGGCGGCGTGGAGGGCCACCCGCCGCATCGGTGTCGGCCCCCCCTCAGCTCGGTCGCGAACCTCCAACAGCTCGCCCAGGTTCAGCCCCAGCTCCGCCGCCGCCGCCGCCGCCCGGGCCCGGGCGTCGGCCACCGCCTGGCGCAGGGCCAGCAAACGGGCCGGGTGCTGCGGGCTCAACTCCCAGCTCGGTCCCTCGACCGCCGCCCCCACGCCCACCGCGCGCGCGATCAGCTCTCCGAGCGGGAAATCGGCGGGGAGCCGGAGCGACACCCGGGTCCGGGCCCGGAAGCCGTCGGGCCGGCCCCGCTCGTCCAATGCCTCAGCCACCACGATCCCGGTCGTCGTTCGGGCCGGCCCCGGGACCTCGAGGGCGTCCAGCGCCGAGGAGAGCCGGCGACCATCCCCGGCCACCCGGGCGTGGGCGCGCTCGCGGCTGCCGTCGCGGGCCTCGAGGGCCAGTGCCAGCACCACCCGGTCGGGAGGGGCGGACTCCGAGCCCCAGCCGATCATGGTGACCCGAGCCGCCCCCGCCGCGGGCTGGTCACCCACCATCGCTTGGCCTCCTCTCCCCCCGCGCCGTCAGCGCTTGATCTTGGCCCCCAGCTCGGGCGAGATCTGGTTGAGCAGCTGCCGCATCGCCTTGGCCCAGCGGTTGGAGCCGTGCTTCCAGGCCAGGGGCTCGCCACCGCTCAGCGACCGCACACCGTCGATGCCTCCGTGGGGCAGGGCCAGCACCGGCTGCTCCAACACCCGCCGGGCACGGTCGGCGTCGACCTGGTGGTAGGGCAGCACGCAATTGAGCACCACCGAGATCCGCTGCCGGGAGATGTGGAGCTGGTCGCAGATCCGCAGCCAGGCGCGCAGCCCCACCACCCCGGGGTTGTCGGGGGTTCCCACCAGGATCATGTGGTCGGCCGACTCCAGCATGTCGATGCCGCCGTTGTCGAGCCGGCCCCCCTGGTCCACCACCACCAGGTCGGCGAGGGTGGTGAGGCGGACGATCATGGCGTCCACCGTCGCCGGCGAGACCGAGTCCGCCAGCTCGGGGCGCCCCGGAGCCGGCAGCACCGACACCCCGCTGGGGTGGCGGGTGAGGCGGTCGAGGATGTCCTCGTGGGGGGCCAGCTCGCTCAGCTCCACCCAGGTCGGGGTCTGTGGCGGCAGGTTGAAGGCCATCAGGGCACTGCCGAAGCGGGGCACGTTGTCCACCAGCGCCACCCGCAGCGACTCCGCCGCGATCACCGCCAGATTAGAGGCGATCGCCGTCCGGCCGACACCGCCCCGGGGCCCGCAGACCACCCAGAGCTCCCCCGGCCCCTGGGGCGGCCGGAGCGGGGCGGCGGTCGGCGTGGCGGTGGTCGGCGTGGCGGTGGCGGCTGGGCTGGCCGGGGCGCTGGCCTCGATCCGGCTGCGCATGGTCTCGGCCACGGTCTGGGTGGAGCTGCTCCGGGGCAGCGTGTCATTGGCCCCCGCCTCCAGAGCGGCAGCCACCAGCGGCGCCGCGGGGTCGGCCGCCACCAGCACCACCGGCATCAGGGCGTGGGTGGCGCTGGCGCGGATCTGCTTGACCAGGCCCACCAGCGCCGGGTCGTCGGCGGTGACTTCGATCAGGGCCGCGTCCGCGGGAGTGTTGCCCAGCGCCTCCGAGGCGGACTTGGTGGACTCAAAAGCCACCATCTCCAGCCCGCGCTTCTCCAGGGCCTTGGAGATGGTCTCGGACCTGGAGGCGAGCCGGGAGACGACCAGCACCCGATTGGGGCGTTCGATCACGTCGGCAAAGTTTAGATGGTGCAACCCCGCCTCCCGTCCAGTGGCCCCGCCCAGGCGTCCCCGCCCCTGTCCCGGCGGTTAGCCGCCGGCCCGCGTGGCGCGCCCCGGCGAGCCCGGACTCAGGCCTTGGGCTGCCTCGGGCGCCGCCCCAACCGCCGCCTGGGACTGGGCTTGGGCTCCTCGACCTCAGCCACCGGCGCCTCGGCGGGCGGGGCCGCCCGGTGCATGGGCTGGCGGCGCTCGCGGATCTTGGCCTGCTTGCCCACCTTGCCCCGGAGGTAGTAGAGCTTGGCCCGGCGCACCCGGCCATGGCGGATCACCTCGATCTGGGCCAGGCGCGGGGAGTGGATGGGAAAGGTCCGCTCCACCCCCACCCCGTGGGCGGTGCGCCGCACCGTCACCGAGCGCCGCGAGCCACCCCGCTGGAGGGCGATCACCAGCCCCTCGAAGATCTGGATCCGCTCCCTGGTCCCCTCGACCACCTTGACGTGCACCCGGACGGTGTCGCCCGGGCTGAGCTCAGGGACGTCCTGGCGCAGCTGCTCCTCCTCGAGCAGGTCGATGATGTTCACGGCGCACCTCCCAGTCGGGCGTCGGCCCCTCGCCGGCCCAAGGCCGGATGCTGTTTTTCGAACTCCGCGCCATTGGCCACCGCCGGGACCAGCTCGGGGCGCAGCCGCCGGGCCCGCTCCTGGGCCGCCTCCGCCCGCCAACGCTCGATCCCAGCGTGGTCGCCACTGCGGAGCACCTCGGGCACCGCCATCCCCTCGAAGACTGCGGGCCGGGTGTAGTGGGGGTGCTCCAGGCCCGCGGCGCTGAAGCTCTCGTCCCTGGTCGACTCCGGGTCACCCAGGGTGCCCGGAAGCCGGCGGGCGACCGCCTCGATCAGGATCATCGCCGGCAGCTCACCACCGCTGACCACGAAGTCCCCCACCGACACCTCCTCAAGGCCCAGGCCGCGGTGCACGCGCTCGTCCACCCCCTGGTAGCGCCCGCAAACCAGCAGCACCCGCCCGGCCCCCGCCAGCTGCTCGATCAGGTCGGACGCCAGCGGCCGGCCGTGGGCCGAGAGCAGGATCTCGCGCTCGGGCGGGGTGCCCCCCAGCGCCCGAACCGCCCGCACCGCGGCGAAGAGGGGTTCGGGCTTGAGCACCATCCCCGGGCCCCCGCCGAAGGGGACGTCGTCCACCTGGCGCCGCTCCCCCAGGCCGAAGGCGCGCAGGTCATGAGCCTGCAGCTCCACCCCGCCCGACGACAGGGCCCGCCCCATGACCCCGGCCCCGAGCGGCCCGGGGAAGACCTCGGGGAAGAGGGTGATCACGTCAAACCGCATCCACCCACTCCTCCAGGTAGCCGTCGTCGACGGTCATCCAGCCTTCGGCGGCGTCGATCTCCATCACCGCCTGCCGCACCGCCGGCACCCGCTGCTCACCGGCAGCCCCCCGGACCACGTAGACGTCGTGGGCCGGGTAGACCTCCACGTCCACCACCGCCCCCCGGTGCCGGCCCTGGCGGTCCCGCACCTGGAGCCCGACCAGCTGGAAGTGGAAGAACTCGCCCTCGGGGAGCAACCTCGCCTGCTCGGCCGCCACCTCCAGATAGGCGCCCGCCAGCTGCGAGGCCGCTCCCCGGTCGGCCACCCCCTCCAGGGAGCAGATCAGCCGCTCGCCCTCCCCGCGAACCGCGGCCAGCCGCAGCTGCCGCTCCGCGACCCGGAGCACCAGGCCCGGGGGCAGCCGCGAGCGGTCGCCCCCCAGGAGCTCGCAGCTGAGCTCGCCGGCGGTGCCGTGCGCCCCCAGGACCCGGGCCACCCGGATCCAATCCGGGCCTGAGCTCAATCCCGCACCTCTACCAGTACCCGGTCCCGAGGCCGCAGCGAGGCGGCCCGGGTCACCAGGCGGATGGCCTCGATGTGGCGCCCGCCCCGGCCGATCAGCTTGCCCAGGTCCTCGGGGGCGGTCTTGACCCGCACCGTCACCCGATGTCCGTCCCGTTCCTCCTCGACGTCAACCTGATCCGGCCGGCTGACCATGTTCTCCACCATGTAGCGAACCAGGGCACCGTAGTCGGGCACCTCATCCCTCCTCGTCGAGGCCCGGCTCGCCTTCCTGGTCCTCGCCCGCGGCTGGCGCCGGCGGTTCCCCAGGCTCGGGCTCAGCCTCCTGGGCGTCCGCCTCGGGCTCGGCCGCGACCTCGGCCACCGCAGGCTCCAGGTCTTGGGCGGCCGCCGGCTCCTGGCTGGAGACGGCACCGCCCTCGTCACCCCCGTCGGCAGCCGCCTGACTTGCTGCAGCCTCCGGCTCCTCGGCCGCCCCTCCCGGCTCAGCCGTCTCGACGGCCGGGGGCGCCTCCTCCTCCACGATCGCAGGGCCGGCCTCCGCCATCTCGGCGGCAGCCGCCTCAGCCTCGGCCGGGGCCTGGGCCGGCTCCGCCTCGGGTGCCTCCACCCCGCCCGGGGCGGCCACCTCGGTCTGTGCTGCAGCAGCCGGCGCCGGAGCCGATGCCGGCTGCGGCCGGGCCGGCGGGGCGGCGGCCGGTCGCCGGGGCCCGGTCTTGGTCCGCGCCGGCCGGGGCAGCGCCTCCAGCATCCCCTCGCGGACCAGCAGCTCCCGAACCGCCTCCGAGGGACGGGCCCCTGTCGCCATCCAGCGCTGCACCCGCTCCTGGTCGATGTGGATCACCTTGGGGTCACGGAGCGGGTCGTAGTAGCCGAGCGACTCGATGAAACGACCGTCCCGGGGCGAGCGGGCGTCCGCCACCACCACCCGGTAGAAGGGCCGCTTCTTGGCGCCCATCCGCTTCAGGCGAATCTTCACTGCCAAGCGCGTTTCCCCCTGCTCGCGGTCGGATCCTGCTCGAACACCTGTCTCCTCCTGCCTCAGCGGCCCAGCAGGGCCGAAGCCCCAGGGGCACTCTTGAGTAGCTCCGCCGCCAGCCGCCGCTTGCCCCCCTTGCCGCTCAGGCCACGCATCAGCTCCTGCATCTGCTCGAAGCCCTTGATCAGCCGAGAGACGTCCACCGAAGTGGTCCCGCTGCCGCGGGCGATCCGGCGCCGCCGGGAGGCGTCGATCAATTCCGGACGGCGCCGCTCCTGGACCGTCATCGAGAGCACGATCGCCTCGATCCGGTCCAACTGAGCCTCGTCGGGCAGGGCCGCGCCCGGCTGGCGCATCAGCTCGCGGCCCCCGGGCATCATTCCCAGGACAGACTCCAGAGGGCCCAGCCGGCGCAGCTGGCGCATCTGCAGCACGAAGTCCTCCAGGGTGAGCCGCCCCTGGCGGACCCGGGCCTCGACCCGCTCCTGCTCCTCGGCGCTCATCTCCTCGCTGGCCCGCTCCACCAGGGTGAGGACATCGCCCATGCCCAGGATTCGGCGGGCCATGCGCTCGGGGTGGAAGGGCTCCAGGTCACGCCCGCGCTCCCCGACGCCGCAGTACCAGACCTGCACCCCCGCCGCCGCCCGCATCGAGAGCGCCGCGCCGCCGCGGGCGTCGCCGTCCAACTTGGTCAGGATCGCCCCCTCGACGCCGACCGCCTCCTTGAAGGCGGCCGCCACCCGCACCGCCTCCTGCCCGGTCATGGCGTCCACCACCAGCAGCGAGTGGTGGACAGCCGCCGCCTGGCGGATCTTGGCCAGCTCCTCCATCAGGGGCTGGTCCAGGTGCTGCCGGCCGCCGGTGTCGATCACCACCAGGTCGTGGCCCCGCCGCCGCGACTCCGCCACCGCATCCCTCAGCCCGCGGGCCAGGTCCTTGCCTTGGGGGACGATGACTTCCAGATCCTCGGCCTGGGCCAGCGCGGTGAGCTGCTCGGTGGCGGCGGCCCGGCGAGGGTCGGCGGCGATCAGCACCGGGCGGTGCTGCTGGCGGCGCCCCAGGAGGGCCAGCTTGACCGCGGTCGTGGTCTTGCCCGACCCCTGCAGCCCCACCAGCATGACCACGGTCGGTGGCTCGGGCGCGTAGCTCAACTCGGCGTCCTGGCCCCCCAAAAGCTCCACCAGCTGCTCGAAGACGACCTTGATCACCTGCTGGCCCGGGCTCAGGCTCTCCAGCACCTCGCTGCCCAGGGCCCGTACCCGCACGCCTTCGGCGAAGCCTCTGGCTACCTTGTAATCGACATCGGCCTCCAGCAGCGCCAGCCTGACCTCGCGCAACCCGGCATCCACGTCGGCCTCGGTGAGCCGACCCTTTTCGGTGAAGCGCCGGAAGGCCTGGGTCAGCTTGTCGGTGAGTGTGTCAAACACCGGCCGCCCCCCGGCCGCCCCGAGCCTGCAGCCGCCGCAGCCGCTGCCGCAGGCGCTCCCGCTCCTGCTCGCTGCGCTCCAGCCGCCGGGCCAGCCCCAGTTCCGCCTCCAGGGACTCCAGGCGCAGGCTACCCCGGCGCACCAGGTCGTGCGCGGCCGCCCGCGAGGTGCCCAGCGCCCGGGCCAGCTCGCTCAGCGACCAGTCCTCGGCGAGGTGCAGGCGCAGCGCCTCCTGCTGCCGGGCGGTGAGGGCGCGCCCGTAGGCGTCAAACAGCCCCAGGCGTCGGGTCCGCTCCGAGACCGGCGGTGTCAAGGTCAAAGCCTTGACACCTTAGCGGCCCTCTGCGGTGAGCGCAAGTCTGGAGTGGGTCGCCCCCCAGTTCAGCCGGAGCGAGGCCTGGCGCGGTCCAGGAAACCGCCCCCCACGGGGCGCCGTCCTCGGCAGACAGATCATGGCCGGGACACCCTCCCCAAGGCCCAGCGCTCTCGCCGAGAATCACGATCCGGTGATCCGCCAGCGACTCACGGCCCAGCTCCTGGCCGGCCCCCGGCCCCGCGACCCACTCCAGGTGGCGGAGCGGCTGCTCGCCATCCAGGCCCAGGATCGCCGGGCTGCGCTGCTGGCGGTCCGGGCCCGCAGCCGCGGCCTGACCGCCGCTGGCGTGGAACTCCTCCTGGGCGAGGAGCGCTCCCTGGTGATCACCTGGCTCAACCGCGGCACCCTGCACCTGGTCCGATCCCAGGACTACTTCTGGCTCCAGCCTCTCAACGGTCCCCGGCTGGTGCCTCCAGCTCTGCGCCGCCTGGCCAACGAGGGAGTCTCCCGGGCAGGCGCCGAGCGCGGTCTGCGGGCGCTGCGCCGGGCCCTGGGCAGCGGCGGGCCGCTCACCCTGGCGGTCCTCGGTGAGCGGCTGACGGCGGCGGGGCTGCCGCGCTCGCGCTCGGTCTGGCTCTCCATGCTCTTCCTGGCGAGTGCCCGAGGGATGGTGGTGCGGGGACCGTTGCTGGGCCGCCAGCCGGGCTACGTCCTGGTCGAGGATTGGCTTGGGGGAGCCCCCCGGGTAGATCCCCAGGCGGCTCTGGCCGAGCTGGCTGGGCGCTTCCTCGCCGGCCACGGACCGGCGACGGACCGGGACCTGGCCCAATGGTCGGGCCTCAGCCTGGGCCAGGCCCGGGTGGGCCTGCGCCAGATCGCCGGCGAGCTCCGGGAAGGGGTGGGAGGTTTGCTGCAGCTCAGGTCCGCCTCCCCGGCCGCGCCCCTGCCTCCGCCCCGCCTGCTGGGCGGCTTCGAGCCGCTGCTCCTGGGGTGGAGCTCACGCCGGCCGCTGCTGGGTGAGCACCAGGGCCTGATCACGGTCAACGGCCTCTTCCGGTCGATGCTGCTGGTCCGGGGCCGGGCCGCCGGTGGTTGGACTCTGAGCTCGGGAGTGCTCCGGGTCCGCCCCTTCGCCACCCTGGCCCCGGCGGTCGCCGCCAGCCTGGAGGGCGAGACCGAGGACATCGCCCGCTTCCTCGGGCTGCCTCGGCAGCGGTTGCAGCTGGAACCGGGCACCCCGGCGGGGGAGATCGGCTAGGATCGGCGGGCCCTGCCTCACGCCAGTTCGCCCTTCACGATCGACCGCTTCGAGTCCCAACCCCCCTATCATCGCCACGGCGCCATCGAGTTCGCCCGCAGCCAGCTGGGCAAGACCTTCAGCGGGGACCTGGTGGGCAGCAGCCAGGTGGAGATGCTGGCGGTGCGCTCGGATCCCGAGGGCGCCGGCTATGTCGCCCTGGAGTGCATCGAGGGGTCGCTCCAGGGTCGACCCGGCAGCTTTGCCCTGGTCCACATCGGCACCCTGGCCGGTGAGACCCCCTGGGCACGCTGGCTGGTGGTCCCGGGCTCGGGCAGTGGCGAGCTGAGCGGGATCAGCGGGGAAGCCCGGATCGAGATCGACCCCCAGGGCGCTCACACCCTGGTCCTCGACTACCAGCTGGGCAAGGCTCAGGCCCCGGGCGCTGGCGAGCCCCCGGAGCCGGGCAGCAGCAGATCCAGGTAGGCCTCCGGTTCGAAGTCCTCGAGGTCGGCCAGTCCCTCCCCGGAACCAATCAGCTTCACCGGCACGTTCAGTTCGGCCTCGACCTGAAAGAGATAGCCCCCCCGGGCGCTGCCGTCCAGCTTGCTCAGGATCACCCCGGTAGCCCCGATCGCCTCGGCGAAGGCCCGGGCCTGGGGAAGGGCGTTGGCGCCGGCGTAGGCATCCAAGACCAAGAGCGCCTCGGCCGGCTGCTCCTGGCCCTGGGCCGCCACCACCCGGCGGATCTTGACCAGCTCCTCCATCAGGTTGTGCTTGGTGTGGAGCCGGCCGGCGGTATCGATCAGAGCCACCTGCCGCCCCCGCGCTCGGGCGGCGGCGAGGGCGTCGAAGACCACCGCCGCCGGGTCCGATCCGAGCTGGTGGGCGACCAGGTCGGCATCGGCCCGCTCCGCCAGCAGGCGCAGCTGGTCGATGGCCGCCGCTCGGAAGGTGTCGGCGGCCGCGATCAGCGGCGCCAGGCCCTGGCCCCGCAGCCGGGCCGCCAGCTTGGCCACGGTGGTGGTCTTCCCCGACCCGTTCACGCCGGCCACCAGCCAGACCGCCGGCGCCCCCCGAAGTGAGAGCTGGCGATCACCGCGCTCCAGGCGGGCCCGCAGCTCCTGGCGCAGGATCGCCAGCAGCTCCTCTTGGGTCTTCAGCCGCCGCCTGGCCGCCACCTGGCGCAGGCCTGCCAGCAGCTGCTCGGCGACCCCCACCCCGCAGTCGGCTCCCACCAGCCCCTCGAAGACCTCCTCGAACCAGCCCTCGTCGACTCCGCGGCCACCTCCCAGGATGGGCAGCCGGAGCCCAGCGCCCACCCGCTCCAGGCGTCCCGGGCGCCGCCTCCACCAGGGACGTCGTCCGGGGGGGGGCGCCTCAGCCACCGATGGCGGCCACCTCCAGCCGGGCGGCGGGCAGGCTGGGTACCGCCTCGCCTTTGGAGTCCAGACGGACGCTGAGGATCCGGCTCGAGCCGTCCCCATCCTGGGTGACGCCGTAGAGCAGGTCGGCGCGGGCCATGGTGGTGAGGCTGTGGGTCACCACCAGAAACTGGGTATGGCGGGCCCGCTTCTCCAAGAGGTGGGCGAAGTGGGCGATGTTGGCCTCGTCCAGGGCGGCGTCGACCTCGTCGAAGACGTAGAAGGGGCTGGGCGAGACCTGCTGCAGGGCCAGCACCATCGCCAGCGCGGTCAGGGCCCGCTCCCCACCCGAGAGCAGCGCCATGGGGATGGCCCGCTTTCCCTGGGGCTGCACGCGCATCTCCACCCCGGCGCCGGCGGCGTCGCTCTCGGAGGTCGCCAGCAGCTCCGCCCGACCACCGCCGAAGAGCTCGCCCCACACCTTGGAGAACTCGGCCGCCACCTTCTCAAAGGTGGCCAGGAAGCGGTCCTGGGCACGGTCCTGGAGCGCTCCCAGAACCTGCTCCAGCTCGGTCCGGGCGCCCTGACAGTCGTCATGAGCGGCACGCAGCCCGGAGGTGCGGGCGAGCAGGTCCTCGAGTTGGGCCGGGGCGAGCTCGTTGACCGGGCCCAGGGCCCGCAGCCGCCGCTCGTCCCGGGCCAGCTCGGCCGCGGCCCGGCCTGGGTCCTCGGGCATCTCCGGCTCTTGCGCCGCAGGCCGGCCGTCGCTGGCCTCCTCGAAGTCACCCCGGAGCTGCTCCACCTGCTCCGCCTGCGCCCGCTGCTCCCGGCCCAGGGATTCGAGCTGGCCCCGGGCCGAGCTCACCTGGGCCTCCAGCTCGGCCCGGGCCCGCTCCAGCTCCCCCAGGCGCTGCAGTGGATCCGAATCCCCCCGGCGCTGGTCTCGTTCCGCGTCCGCCGCCTGCCAGCGCTCCTGGGCCAGGGCGCCGAGGCCGCGGGCCCGGGCCAGCCCCAGAAGTGCCTCCAGGGCGGCCGCCTCGGCCGCCGCGACCCGGCCCAGGGCCAAGCGTCGCCTATCCTCCAGCTGCGCCCGGCGCCGCTGCAGCTCATCCCGACTTCGCTCCTCCGCCTGGGCCTGCGCCTCCATCCCGGCCAGCTCCGCCCTGAGCCGCTCCAACCCACCGGCGCCGGCCTGATAACGCTGATCCACCAGGAGCAGCTCGGCGCGGGCCTCGGCCTCGGCCTGGCCGGCGGCCAGACCCGCCTGGCCCAGGGATTCCAGCTCCTGCTCCAGCGCCGCCCGGGCCTGGGCCTCGGGTCCGGCCTGCCGGTCCCCCCGAGCCTGCTCGGCCGCCATCTCGGCCAGGGAGGCCTGCGCCCGGAGCAGCCGACCTCGGCGCCGCTCCTGCTCATGCTGGGCGGAGACCACCTCTGCCGCCGCCGCGGCCGCCGCCGAGCGCTGGTGGTCCGTCCCCTGCTGGGCTTGGAGCTGCGCCTCTTCCGCCCGCTTCCAGGCCAGCTCGGCCTGGACCAGCTCCTGGCGCTGCAGCTCCACGGTGCGCCGGGCCGCCCGCCCCTCTTCTGCCAGCAGCAGGGCACCCTGATCGCCGGCGGGAGTGATCTGCAGGCCGGTGCCGACCACGGAGCCGTCCGGCAGGACGGCCCGGCCGTCCGGGAGCCGGCCCAGCCAGCGGGCCGCCGCAGGCTGGTCTGCAGCCAGGCAGACCAGCCTGCAGACCCTGGCCACCACCGCCAGGATCGCCGCCTCACCCACCACGGTGGTGGCCAGCGGCCGACAGCCCTCGGGCGGGTTGGCCACGGCCGGCTCCTCGGGCAGCGGCCAGCACACCACCTCGGGAACTTCTCCAGCCAGGGCCAGGGCCTGGCGCGCGGTGGGCTCGTCACCCACCAGGGCCCGTGCGAAGATCCCGAGCCCTGCCTCCACGGCGGCGGCATCCTCGGCCTGCGCCGCCTGGAGCCCGTCGGCCAGCGCCCGCAGCCGGGTCCGACCCGCGGCGGCAGCGGTGGCGATGGGGGCGCGGCTTCGACCGCCCTCCCGGGTGGCGCCGTGCGCCGCCAGCCGCGCCTCCGCCTCCCGCAATGAGACGGTGGCCCGGGTCAGCGCCTGCTCCGCGCGCTGGCTCAGCTGGCGGGCGCCGGCCTGGGCGCGCAGCGCCCGCTCCAGGGTTGCGCTCAACCGGGCAGCCTGTTGCTGACTGTCGCGGAGCGCGACCTCCGCCTGCCGCTCCTCCTGCTCGTCCCGGGCCAGTTCCTGCTCGGTGGCGGCGATCGCGGCGGCGCTCTGCTCCCGGCCGGCGGCGATCCCCTGCGCCCGCGCCTCCACCCCAGCCTGGCGCCGGCGCGCCGCGGCCAGGGCGGCCTCCAGCTCCTGCTGCCGGCTCCGGGCCCGGCCCAGTTCCGTCTGGCAGCGGCCGCGCTCCGCCCCCACCCGGGACTGGGCTGCCTCTGCCTCGGACAGGGCGAGCCGAGCCTCCTCCAGCCGGGTGGGCTGGCCGGGTGGGGCAGTGCCGACCGCCACCATCGCCCCCAGGTCCTCGTCCGCCTCGCCCAGGGCGCGCCTTCCCTGAGCGCGGCTGTCGGCCGCCTGCAGGACCCGCTCCTGCCAGCGCTCGAGCTCCGCCTCGGCCTGCTGCCGCTCCAGCGCCAGCCGCCCCGCCTGGCGCTCCGCATCCAGCCTCCCGGCCTCGATCGCCTGCAGCTCGCGGCGCTGCTCCTGGTAGTGGGGTTCGAACTCCTCGACCCGCTCGGCCGCCTGCTCCAGACGGCGCTGCGCCGCCTGCTCCTGCCGCTCCAGTCGGCGCAGCTCGGCCAGGGCCTGGAGCCATGCTCCCCGCTCCAGGCTGCCCCGGAGCCGATCCAGGCGGCTGCGGATCTCGGCCGCCTCGCGGGCGGTGACCGCCTCTTGGCGCAGCGCCTCGATCCGGGGCAGCAGCTCCGCCAGGCGGCCCATGGAGCCGTCCAGCCATCCCGCCAGGGAGGCGAGCCGCGCCCGGGCATCGTCCAGCAGCGCCTGGGCCCCGCGGACCCCGGCCGCCTCCTCGACCAGGTGGCGGCGCTGGGCGGGCGAGGCGCGGATGATCGACTCGATGTCGTTCTGAGCGATCACGGCGTAGCCGGCCTGGGCCAGGCCGGTGGCGTCCAGCAACCGGCCCAGGTCGCGGAGCCGGACCCGCTGCCCGTTGCGCCGGAACTCGCTGGCCCCGTCCCGGAAGACCCGCCGAGTGATGGCGACCTCGACGTCCTCCACTGGGAGCCGCCCGTCCTCGTTGTCGAAGACCAGGGTGACCTCGGCCATCCCCTGGGGCGCCCGCTTGGCGCCCCCGGCAAAGATCACCTGCTCCAGCCGCTGCCCGCGCAGCTCCCGGGCACTGGTCTCCCCCAGGACCAGGCGGATGGCGTCGACCAGGTTGGACTTGCCGCTGCCGTTCGGCCCCACGATCGCCGTGATCCCCGGCCCCAGCTCCAGCTCGGCCCGGGCCGAGAAGCTCTTGAAGCCCTGGACCGAGAGCCGGCTGACCCTCATGGCTCCGGAGCGGGGGGCCGCCGCGAACGCCGCCGCCCACCCCGGCGACCCCGGTGCGCCCGTCCCCCGGCCTCCGGGGTCGGGGCCGGGCTGGCGCTGGCCACCGTCGGCTCGGAGGCCACCGCTGGCGTGGCCCGGGGACGCCGGCGGCGGGTGCGAGGGGCAAGAGGCGGCTCGGCCGAGGGGTCAGCGGGCGGCGGCGCCACCTCGACCGTGACTGCGCTCGCCTGCTCCGCCCCCGTCGCGGTGCCACCCCGGGATCGGCGCCGGCGGCGCCGGCGCGGAGCGGCCGCCTCCGGACTCACTTCCTCCGAAGACGTCACGGCCGCCCCCGCTGGGGCGGGCTCGAGCACCGGGGGCTGAAACGTGGTCTCGTCGGCCGCTGCGGTTCGCGAACCCGAGCCGCGGGAGCGGCGCCGGCGGCGACGACCTGCTGCATCTCCGGTCACGGCCACGGCCCCACCCCCGACGGGCTCGGCCAGTCCGGAAGGGGAGGCGATCGCTGCCACCGGGGCGGCCTCGGCCGCCGGCGCGGGCCCTGGAGAACGGCGCCGGCGCCGGCGGGAGGTCTGGGGCAGCTCGGGGACGGGCTCCGCCGCCGGGGGGATCACCACTGGCTCGGTCAGCGCAGGGATGGCGGCCGCGGCCGTGCCTCGCCGGGTCCGACCGCGGCGCTTCTTGGACGCGGGCGCCACCAGCTGGTCCACCGCCGCCCGGGCGGCGGCCTGCTCGGCCGCCTGCTTGGTGCCGCCCCGGCCCTCGCCCAGGACCGGCTGCCCCTCGGCGGACACCTGGGAGAGGTATTGGCGGGTGCGGGGGCCGCCCTCGGCGGCCACAGTCCGGTACTGGGGCGGGGACCCGAAGCGCTCCTGGACCAGCGCCTGCAGCCGGCCCTTGAAGTTGGGGTCGCTCCAGGAGCTGAGGTCGCCGATCCGGCTGAGGAAGAGCCGCCCCGCCTTGCGATAGCCCTGGTCCAGAAACACCGCCCCGATCAGGGCCTCAAAGACGTTGGCGTGCAGCGAGGTCAGGCGCCGGGCGCCAGACTTGGCCGCCCCCCGACCCAGCCGCAGCGCCTCGCCCAGACGCAGCTGCTCCCCGATCGCCGCCAGGGCTACCGTGCTCACCAAAGAGGAGCGCATCTGCGTCAGCTGGCCTTCGTCGTAGTTGGGGAAGCGGTTGAAGAGGTACTCCCCGGCCACCAGCTCCAGAACAGCGTCGCCCAGGTACTCCAGGCGCTCGTTGTCCCGACCCGATGCCCCGCGCTCGTTGATCCAAGACGTGTGGGTCAGCGCCTCGCGCAGCAGCTCCCGGCGCTTGAAGGTGAGCTGCAGCCGCAGTTGCAACTCGTCGAGCCGGAGCTCGGCCTCCTGCTCCTGGACCTCCAGGTCGGCGGTGGTCCGGCGGGAGCGACGACGCCCCGAGGGGGCGGCGCCTAGCTGCTCAGATCCAGGTGCTCCTTGATGTAGTCCCAGGCCTGGCCCACCGTCTGGATCTTCTCCGCGTCCTCGTCCGGGATCTCCATCCCGTACGCCTCCTCGAAGGCCATGATCAGCTCCACCAGATCCAGCGAGTCCGCGTTCAGGTCCTCCACGAAGTTCGCCTCCGCGGTCACCTGATCGGGTTCGACCCCGAGCTGCTCCACCACTATTGCCTTGAAGCCTTCCCAGGTCGTGTCTGCCATCTGTGCCCCTCATTGGACGACCTTCGGTCGTCGGGTTTTCCCGTTCGGCTGGGTCTGTCCCCGGATCTGAGTTCGGCGTGGGTTGGGGATGGCGCTCCAGTCCCGGTCGGGCCGCCCCTTCCCCAGTCGCGACCTTCCCGCTGAGACGCTCGCCGGGCAATACGGTAAGGCTTGCGCCGCGGTCTCCGCTGCCCGGCGCCGAAGCTGCCGACGAAGCCGGTTCCGGGGCTGGCCGGGGTCCATCCGCACCCACCAAGCGACGCACCAGGGACTTCACAGAGCGACTGCGGGATGGAGCGGCGGGGACGCGGGGGCTGGACTGAGCCGGGGCAAGCTGGAGGTCATTCTAAGCGGGGGCGGCCGAGGCCACCGCCGGGTGGCGGCTAGGACCGCAGCGCCTCGGGCCGAAGCGCCCCCAACAGCTCCGAGACGCCCTGGGGCTGGGACAGGGAGAGGGTCCGCGCCTCGGGCTCGATCCGCCTCATCAGTCCCGCCAGGGTGTTCCCGGGACCGCACTCGACAAAGGTCCGAACCCCGAGGCCGACCATCGCCGCCACCGCCTGCCGCCAGCGCACCGGGCTGTCCAACTGGCGGCGCAGTCCCACCCGGACCTGGGCGCTGTCGCGCACCAGCGCGCCCTCGACCCCGGTGGCGATGGGGAATCGGGGCGCCCGGACCGCCACCTGGTCCACCAGGGCGGCGAAGGTGGCGGCGGCCTCGGCCATCAGCGGCGAGTGGAAGGCGCCCCCCACCTGGAGAGGCACCACCCGCCGGGCGCCCGCCGCCGGGGCCAGCTCCGCCAGCAGCGCCACCCCGGCGGCAGTGCCCGACACCACCAGCTGGCCGGGCGAGTTGTCGTTGGCGATCACGCACGCCTCGCCGGCGGCGTCTACCTGGCGGCAGATGGGCTCCAGCTGCTCCACCTCCATCCCCAGGACCGCTGCCATGGTCCCGGGCGGGGCCTGGGCCATCAGCCGGCCGCGGGCCAGCACCAGGCGCATGCCGTCCTCCGCCCCGAGCGCCCCCGCCGCGGTCAGGGCGCAGAACTCGCCCAGGCTGTGGCCAGCCGCGACCGCCGGCTCCAGCCCCGCCTCCAGGAGCAGGCCGCTTAGGGCGACCCCGGTGTAGAAGAGAGCTGGCTGGGCGACCTCGGTTGGCCTCAGCTCGGAAGCCGTCCCCGAGACCAGCAATCGCCTCAGCTCGACCCCCTCTCCCTGAGCCAGGTCCAGCAGGTCGGCCTCGCGGTCGCCGGCCACCAGCGCCTCGCCCATCCCGGGCGCCTGCGCCCCCTGGCCGGGGAAGAGCAGTCCCACCCCGGCCCGGAGTGGGCTACTCAGTCGCCACTACCTCGCGGCCTTTGTAGTGGCCGCAGTTGGGGCAGACGGTGTGGGGCCTCCGGGGATGCCGGCAGCGGGAGCAGGGCGAGAGCGCCGGCGAACTCAGGGCGAGATGGGAGCGGCGCCGATCCCGCCTCGCCTTGGGGACGCGCTCCTTGGGCAGGGCCATGACGGCAGCAGAGTCTAACAGCCGCCCCGGCGACCCCCCTAGCGGCGCCGGCCCCGCCCCTTGGGCTTCTCCCCGCTCTCCTCGCCCGCCTCCAGCGTCTCCAGCCCCCGCCGGACCTGGGCCAGCGAGGTGGACAGCTGGGCCTCCAGCTCCTCCATGCGGTCGCGGACGTAGTCGTCTGTGTCGCGGCGCATCTTGCGGCTGCGCTCGCGGGCATCGCCCAGCACCCGGTCCGCCTCGACTTGGGCGTGGCGGGTCACCTCATGGTCATCAGTGAGGCGCTCGGCCCGCTCCTGGGCCGCCAGGACCGTCTGCTCGGCCTGCTCCGCCGCCTCCCGCAGCCGGGCCTCGCGGCTCTCCAGCACCATGCGGGCCTCCCGCACCTCGTCGGGCAGGGCCATCCGGATCTGGTCGACCGCCTCCAGGATATCCTCCTCGTTGACGACGATGTTGGGGGTCAGCGGGAGCCTCCGGCTCTGGTTGACCAGGGACTCCAGGCGGTCGAGCACGTCGAAGATGGAGACGCCCTCCGGCGCCGGCTCGAACTGATCTTGGTTTTCGGGCATCGGACCTCCTCTATCTCAGCGGCGCCGGCACCGCCCCGCCCCCAGCCACCCTCTGCTTGAGGGCGAGCTCTACGGCGGGCGCCACCAGGCCCTCGATGCTGCCGCCGTGGGCGCAGACCTCCTTGAGCAAGGAGGAGCTCAGGTAAACGTTGGAGAAGCCGGTGGTGAGGAAGACGGTGTGCACCCTCGGCTCCAGGCGCCGGTTCATCAGGGCCATCTGGAATTCGCTGTCTAGGTCGGAGACGGCCCGCAGCCCCCTCACCATCACCTGCGCCCCCTGGGCGATGGCGAAGCGGACCGCCAGGCCCGAGAACTGAAGCACCTCGATGTCGCTCTCCGCCCCCAGGCTTTCGCGCACCAGCTGGGCACGCTCCTCGGCCGAGAACAGGTAGCGCTTCTGGACGTTGTCGAGCACCCCCACCACCACCCGGTCGAAGATCTCGCGGGCCCGCCTGATCACATCCAGATGGCCGCTGTGGATGGGGTCGAAGCTTCCGGGGTAGACCGCGGTCGTCATCGGGACCTCCGGTAGAAGGAGAGGACGGTGGAACCGTAGCGCGAGCTACGAACGCAATTTAGCGCCCCAGCCTGGCTGGGCACGAGCAGGCTCCGGTGGTGCTCCGCCACCACCGTCGGCTGCCATTCGGCCGCGACCTGGCTCGCCTCCCCCAGCAGCCGCAGTGCCGCCAGGCCGAGCTCGGGCCCGGGGGCCAGGTAGGGGGGGTCGAGCAGCACCAGGGTGGCCAGAAGCAGATCCTCCCGCCGCTGCCGCAGCCAGCTCAGGGCGTCGCCCGGCACCACCCGGCCCCGGTCCTCCCAGCCCAGCTGCGCCAGGTTGGCCGCGATCCGGGCGGCACGGTTGCGGCGGACCTCGACGAAGGTCACCTGGCTGGCTCCGCGGGAGAGCGCCTCCAGTCCCAGGCTGCCGCTGCCCGCGAACAGGTCGACCGCCCGCACCTCCAGCACCGCCTGGCCCAGGATGTCGAAGCAGGCCTTGCGCACCAGGCCGGTGGTGGGGCGCAGATCGGTACCGGTCTCGGTGCTGATCCGGCGCCCAGCCGCCACGCCGCCGCTGAGGCGGGCGCCGGCGGCAGCCCTCCCCGGCGCCCGCCGCCGTCCTGGCCTGACCATGACCCCAGCTTCTCAGCCCGGTCCCGCCCGCTGCCGGGCCGGCTCAGTCGAACTCGAAGACCACCTGGTAATGGCGCATCTCGGCCCGCAGCCCGGGATCCCGCAGCTCGGGGTCGCGCTCCAGCACCGCCTCCGCCGCGGACCGGGCCCGATGCCGGAGCACGTCGTTGCGAAGGTCCCCGATTCGCATCTCGGGAATCCCGTGCTGGCGCAGTCCGTAGGGCTCTCCCGCACCCCGCAGCTCGAGGTCGGCCTCGGCCACGGAGAAGCCGTCGGGGTGGTCCACCAGCGCCTGGAGGCGCTGGCTGGCGGAGGCGTCCTCCGACTCGGCGAAGAGCAGGCAGTAGGAGGGATGGGGTCCCCTCCCCACCCGGCCCCGGAACTGATGCAGCTGGGCCAGCCCGAAGTCCTCGGCACCCTCCACCGCCATCACGCTGGCGTTGGGGATATCCACCCCGACCTCGATCACACTGGTGCAGACCAGGAGGTCGTGCTCACCGCGGGCGAACTCCTCCATGCGCTCCGCCTTGGCCCGGGCCGGGAGCCGGCCGTGGAGCAGCGCCAGCCGGAGCTCGGGGAACTCCTCCCTGGCCAGCCGCTCGTACTCCGCGGTCGCCGAGCGGCTCTGGCGCACGGGCGAGTCCTCGACCAGGGGGCAGATCACAAAGCCCTGGCGGCCCAGCCCCACCTGCTCACGGATGAAGTCGTAGGCAGCCCTCCGATCTGCGGGCGGGACCAGGCGGGTGGTGATCGGCAGCCGTTCCGGCGGCGGGTGGCGAATCTGGCTCACGTCAAGGTCCCCGTAGAGGGTCCGGGCCAGCGAGCGGGGGATGGGGGTGGCGGTCATGGAGAGCAGGTCGGGGTTGCGGACCTCGGCCCGAGCCTGAGCCTTCTCGAGCAGCACCAGCCGCTGGGCCACGCCGAAGCGATGCTGCTCGTCGACTATGCAAAGCCCGAGATCGGCCAGGCTGACGTCGTCCTCGATCAGGGCGTGGGTTCCCACCACCAACCGGTCGCTGCCCGCCGCCAGCCCCGCCAGGGCCTCGCGGCGCACCCCCGCAGGGGTGCTGCCCACCAGCATCCGGGGCCAGATCTCGAAGGGGGCCAGCAGTCGCCTCAAGGTCTCGAAGTGCTGGCGGGCCAGGATCTCGGTGGGGGCCATCAGCACCACCTGGTGGCCGGCGGCGATGGCGACCCTGGCCGCCAGCGCCGCGACCACCGTCTTCCCCGAGCCCACGTCCCCCTGGAGCAGCCGGTTCATGGGCGCGGGCCGGTCCATGTCGATCAGGATCTCGTGGGCCGCCCGGCGCTGGTCCGCGGTCAGCTTGAAGGGGAGTTTGGCGACGAACTCTCGGGCCAGGTCGACCTGGTAGGGGCTGCGCACCCCGGGCCGCCGCAGCCGTTGGCGCCGGGCCAGCAGCGCCGCCAGCTGGGGGTAGAAGAGCTCGTCAAAGCCGAGTCGCTCCTGAGCTCGTTCCAGCGCCTCCGGGTCGGAGGGGAAGTGGATCTGGCTCAGGGCCTGGGCCAGCGGCACCAGCCCCTGAGCTGCCCGCCCCGAGGCCCCCAGCGGGTCGGCGATGTCGGCGGTGATCGGCAGCAGCCGGGCGAGCTGGGCGCGCAGCCAGCGCGAGCTCACCCCGTAGGTCTCGGGATAGACCGGGACCAGGACCCCAACGCTCGCCTGGGCCGCTCCCGGCCGGGCCGCCTCCACCTCCGGGTTGCGCAGCTGCAGGCGCCCGTCGCGGCCGCGGATCACCTTGCCGTGCAGGGTGACCCCTTCCTGGGGATGGAGCAGGTGCCGCAGGTGGGGCTGGTTGAACCACACCACCTCGATGCTGCCGCTGGCATCGGCGACCGTTCCCTCCAGCAGCTCCAGACGCCGATAGCGGGCGCGGCGCGCCCGGATGGAGCGGACCTCGACCTCCACCGTCACCGTCAGGCCGGGGGCCAGCTCTGCCACCTGCGAGCGCTGCCTCTGGTCGCGGTAGTCGCGGGGCAGGTACCAGATCAGATCGCGGACGCTGCGACAGCCCAGGCGGTGGAGGCCCTCCAGGTGGGAGGCGGAGATCCGGGGCAGGTCCGAAAGCGGGCTCTCCAGCCGCAATCGGTCCCAGGCGCCGGCAGCGCCGGCCCGGCGCGCCGGTCGCCGGGCGGGGTCAGCGGGGAGGGGACTCAAGGTAGCAGTAGGCCAGGGTCCCCGGGCCGCAGTGGCTGCTGAGCACCGGGCTCGCGTGCTGGAGCATGAACTCCACCTCGGGGAGAGTCCGCCGGGAGGCCTCCAGCAGGCGCTCGGCATCGCCTCGGTCGCCGACGTAGAGGACCCCGCAACGGGCCAGCTGGCCATGCTCCCGGAGCAGCTCCTGCAGGCGCCGGATCCCCGCCGAGCGGCTCCGCACCCTACCCAACACCACCAGGGCGCCGTCCTGGCCCAGGCTGATCAGCGGCTTGATCGAGAGGGCGCTGCCCAGCAGCGCCCCGACCTTGCCGATCCTGCCCCCCAACTCGAGGTAGCGCAGGGTGTCGAGCAGGCAGATGATCCCGGCCCGTTCGGAGAGTGGCTGCAGCTCCCGGGCGATCTCGGCGGCGGAGTGTCCTTGCGCAGCCAGGCTGGCGGCCTCCAGCACCTGGAAGCCGGTGCCCAGGCTGACGGTGCGACTGTCCAACACCTGGATCCGCTCCGGGTCCACCGCCTGGGCGGCGATGGTCGCCGAGCTGACGGTGCCACTCAGCTTGGCGGCGATGTGGATCGAGATCACCTCATCGTCGGGCTCGCGGAGCAGTCCCCGATAGGCCTGCTCGAACTCCCCCGGAGGCGGCTGCGAGGTCCGGGGCAGCTGACGAGCCCGCTCCAGGCGGCGCATGAACTCCTGGTCGTCGAGGTCGACCCGGTCCCGGTACTCCTGGTCGCCGAAGGAGAGCCGCAGGGGCACCGTAACCACGCCCAGCTCACGGCGCTGCTCCTCGGGGAGATCGCAGGTGCTGTCAGTGACGATCCTTACCGCCACATGCGCTGCCCCCGAACTCGCGTCTACTCGGCGGAGATCACGTAGAGGTACAGGTCCTGGCCGCCCTCGTGCACCTCGACCTCGACCCGAGGCAGCCGGCCTCGGATCTCCACTGCCAGGCCCTCGGCGTCGGTGCCGCTGATGCCGGCGCCACGGTAGAGGGTGACCACCTCGATCGAGTCCGGTGCCAGCCGCCCCAAGGCCTCCAGGACCACCGGGGCGATGTCCTCGCCTCCGCTCACCACCTCCCCGTCCAGGACTGCGATCACCTCTCCCTCGGCGATCCGGCGCTTCCCGCCCTGGGTGGTGCGCCCGGCCCGGGCTACCTCGATGGCGTGGACCTCGCCCATCGCCCGCTCCATGCGCCGGCGGTTCACCTCCAGCGGACCATCGGGGTCGAAGGCCAGCAGGGCGGCGATCCCCTGGGGCAGGTTGCGGGAGGGCACCACCGCCGCCGGCACCTTGGCGACCCGGGCCGCCTGCTCCGCCCCCAGCACCAGGTTGGGGTGGTTGGGCAGCAGCAGCACCTCGTCCGCCTGGGCTGACTCCACCCCGGCGACGATCTCCGCGGTCGAGGGATTCATCCCCCCTCCCCCGTCGACCACCACCGCCCCCAGGCCGGCGAGCAACTCTCGGAATCCCGGGCCGGGAGCCACTGCCACCACCGCCAGGGCCGCCTCCGCCCCCGGTGAGGGCGCCGGCTCCCGCGCCTGGCGGTGCTGGTCGGTCATGTCCTCGACCTTGAGGCACTCGATCTGGCCCAGCTCGCTGGCCTGCTGCAGGAGGACCCAGGGCTCGTGGGTGTGGATGTGGACGTGGACCAGCCCCGGCTCCCCGACCACCAGGGCCGAGTCGTCCTCGGCGGCCTCGCCCAGGCGTTTGCGAAGCCGGCCTGGCTCGACGCCGCCCCCCACCACCCGGAACTCGGTGCAGTAGCCGAAGCCGCCCTCGGGGGCGGTGGTGCTGGCGATGCCCCGGCCCTTCGAGCCCCCGGCCACCACCGAGACGCCGGCGTCGCCCGAGCCCATCAGCCCCACCGGCCAGCCGCCGTGGCCACCGGCCTGCTCCGCCACGGCGGTCAGGATCAGCGCCAGGCCGAAGCCGCCCGCGTCGACCACCTTGGCCCGGCGCAGTGCCTCAAGCTGGTCCCGGGTCCGCTCCACCGCCGCCCAGGCCTCGGCCACCGCCGCCTCCAGCACCTCGGCCAGCCCCGCTCCCCGTCCCTGCGCCTCGGCCGCCGCCTGGGCAGCGGCCCGGCTCACCCCCAGGATGGTGCCCTCCACCGGCCGCTTGACCGCCGAGTAGGCCACCCGGGATGCCTCCTCCAAGGCCCGGACCAGCCCCGCCGGGCCCAGCTCGGTGCTGCCCTGGCAGGGCCCGGCAAAGCCCCGCAGCACCTGGGAGAGGATCACCCCCGAGTTGCCCCGGGCGCCCATCAGGGAGCCATGCGCGGCGGCGCGGGAGACCTGGTCAACCCCGGCGCCGGCGCTGAGCGCTGCCACCTCGGCCAGGGCCGCCTCCAGGGTGAGGTGCATGTTGCTGCCGGTGTCGCCGTCCGGGACCGGGAAGACGTTGAGCTGGTTGATGCGCTCGCGCTCCTCGCCGAGGCGCTGGAGAGCCCGCTCCAGCCCGGCGCGCAGCCCGGTTCCGCTGACCGTCGCCGGGGCTGCCGCCGGGTTGGCCTCAGTCGGCGCCATCCCCGCCTTCGGGAGCTCGGATGCCCTGGACGTTGACGTTGACCTCGAGCACGGGCATGCCCAGGTGGTGCTCGAGGTTGTAGGCCACCGCGCTCATCAGGTTGTGGGCCACCTCCAGGATCCGGACCCCGTGGTCGACCACCACGTAGAGGTCAACCCCCAGGCCCCCATCCTCCACCCGCAACTCGATGCCGCGCTCGGCGTTCTCGCGATTGAGCAGCTCGGCGATCCCGTCCCGAAGGCCTCGGGCCGACATCCCCACCACCCCGTAGCAGTCGGCCGCCGCCCGCGCCGCCAGCATCGCCACCACCTTGGGCGAGACCTCGACCGAGCCCCGGGAATAGGTCTGGAGCAGGGCTCGGTTACCTGGCACGTCGGCGCTCCTCCTCGATTGGGCGCCAGGGAACGCCCGGCCGCGGGATCGGGGCGTACTCGGGCTCGGCTGGTAAACTGCGGCCGGAATCATACTCGGGGTTCGGCCTGGGGGTGAGGCCGCCAGCGTCAGTTCTATTCGAGGTCGCCATGGCCAAGCGCTGCGACATCTGTGGCAAGGGCCCGGTGGCCGGCAGCAACGTCAGCCACTCGAAGGTCCACACCCGCCGCCGCTTCCTCCCCAACCTGGTCCACGCCCACATCGCCCCCCGGGGCGGCGGTTCCCCCCAGCGGATGCGGGTCTGCACTCGCTGCCTGCGCACCGCCACCAAGTCGGCCTAGCCGCCTCAGCGGCTCTCTCCCGGCTCCAGGCACGCGAGTACGGAGATCATTTCCAGGGCTGCCAGAGCCGCGTCGTAGCCCTTGTTGCCCAGCTTGCCCCCAGCCCGCTCCTCGGCCTGGGCCACCGAGTCCACGGTGAGCACGCCGAAGGTGACCGGCACCGGGGAACGGCGGGCCAGCTCCGCCAGCCCCTGGCCCGCCGCGCCCGCCACGAATTCGAAATGAGGCGTGCCACCTCGGATCACGGCCCCCAGCGCCACCACCGCGTCGCAGCCACCCCGCTCCAGGACTCGGGCCACCGCCTGCGCCAGCTCGAAGGCGCCCGGCACCCAGACCAGTTCCAGGTCGCCCTCCTCCACCCCGTGCTGGCGCAGGCAGCGCCGGGCCCCCTCCACCAAGCGCTCGACGATGGCCTCGTTGAAGCGGGCGGCGACCAGCGTCACCCGGCGCCCTCGGCCTTCGAGCATGCCCTCGACCACCCTCACGTCCGCTCCTCCAGCACCGGCTCCGCCCCCTCCAGCAGATGACCCAGCTTCTCGCGCTTGGTGGCCAGGTAGCGGCGGTTGTGAGCTGTGGCCGGGACCTCGATCGGGACCCGCTCCACCATCTCCAGGCCGTGCCCCTGGAGTCCGTAGTACTTGTGGGGGTTGTTGCTCATCACCCGCAGCCGGCGCAGGCCCAGGTCGGCCAGGATCTGGCTCCCGATCTGGTAGTTGCGGCTGTCGGCCGGGTATCCCAGCTCCAGGTTGGCCTCGACCGTGTCCAGGCCCTGATCCTGGAGCCGGTAGGCGCGGAGCTTATCCATGAGCCCGATTCCACGCCCCTCCTGGCGCAGGTAGACCACCACGCCCTCGCCGACCTCGGCAATCTGGTTCATCGCCTGCCGCAGCTGGGCCTGGCAGTCACATCGCTGGGACCCGAAGACGTCGCCGGTCAGGCACTCGCTGTGGACCCTGACCAAGGTGGGCCGCTCCGGGCCTGGGGCACCCAGGACCAGGGCCAGGTGCACCGCCTCGGTGATCCGGTCGCGGTAGCCCACCGCCCGCCAGCCGCCGGTCCGAGTGGGGAGGACCGTCTCGGCACCCCGCTCCACCAGTTGCTCCTCCTGGCGGCGGTAGGCGATCAGGTCGTCGATGGTCAGCAGCGTGATCCCGTGGCGGCGCGCGAACTCCTCCAGCTCCGGGCGCCGCGCCATGGTGCCATCGGGATTGGCGATCTCGCAAACCACCCCCGCCGGGCTGAGTCCCGCCAGCCGGCAGAGGTCCACCACCGCCTCGGTGTGGCCCGCCCGCTCCAGGACCCCGCCGGGCCGGGCCCGGAGCGGAAAGACGTGCCCAGGACGGACGAAGTCGGACGACTGGAACTCAGGATCGGCCAGGCGGCGGATGGTGAGGCTCCGGTCGTGGGCGCTGATCCCGGTGCTGACGTCCGGGCCGGCGGAGTCCACCGACACGGCGAAGGCTGTCCGGTAGCGAGAGGTGTTGTTCTCCATCATCGGCGGCAGCTCCAGGCGGTCGAGCCGCGCTGGCTCCATCGCGGTGCAGATCAGCCCGCGGGCCTCGGTCATCATGAAGTTGACCTTCTCGGCGCTGGCGAACTCGGCGGCCAGGCAGAGGTCGCCCTCGTTCTCGCGGTCCTGGTCGTCGACCACGATCACGAAGTTGCCCGCGGCCAGCTCCCGGACCGCCGCCTCGATCGGGCTGGCGACCAAGGCTAGGCCACCTCTGAGGCCTGCCGGGACCGGTGGGGCCCCAGCAGCCGCTCCACCAGCCGAGCGATGCCATCGACCTCCACGTTCACCACCGACCCCAGCCGGTAGCGCCCGGCCACGGTGTGGGCCAGGGTGTGCGGGATCAGCGAGACCCTGATCTCGGCCTCGCCGCCCGCCGCCTCCCCCACCCCGACCAGTGTCAGGGAGCAGCCATCAAGGGCCACCGACCCCCGGGGGACGCAATAGCGGGCCAGATCGCTGGGCATCGACAGCCCCACCCAGGTGGCGTTCTCCTCGGCCTCGACGGCCACCACCACGCCGGTACCGTCCACGTGCCCGCTGACCAGGTGGCCGCCCACGCGCTGGCCCAGGGCCAGCGACGCCTCGAGGTTGACCAGGTCGCCGGGGCGGAGCTGGCCGAGGTTGGTCCGGCGCCGGGTCTCGGGGATCACCTGGGCGTGCAGCCGCCGTCCCTGGAGCTCGGCTACGGTGAGGCAGCAGCCATTCACCGCCACGCTCTCCCCCACCTCGGGCCGTAGCCAGCCCGCCGGTGCCGTCACCACCAGCTCGGCCGCGCCCGGCTCGAGCGCCCGCTCCACCTGGCCGAGGCCGCTGACGATCCCGGAGAACACCCTAAACCTCCGCCACCAGGAGGAGGTCGCGACCGACCGGCTCGGCCCGCAGCGAGCGCAGCTCCCAGCCGGCCTCCAAGTCGTCCACCCCCGGGCCGCCAAACGGCCCCGGGGCCCCGCTACCGCCCAGCAGCAGCGGGGCCAAGAAGGCGACCAGGCGGTTCCCCAGGCGCCGCTCGAGGAAGGAGCCCAGCAGGGTGGGGCCGCCCTCCACCAGGACGCTGGTCACCTGCCTGCGGCCCAGCTCGGCCAGCAGCGCCTCCAGCGACACCCGGCCGTCCCCCTCCGGCAGCTCCAGAACCTCGGCCCCCGCCCGGGCGATGGCGTCCCGCCGGCCCCGGTCGCTGCCGGAGGTGGTCGCAATCAGCACCCGGCCCTCGGGCTCACCCAACAGTCTCGCCCCGGGCGGGGTGCGCAGCCGCCCGTCCACCACCACCCGAAGTGGCTGCCGGTCGGCCGGGTGCCCTCCCCGGGCGGTGAGCCGGGGGTCGTCCGCCAGCACCGTCCCCGAGCCCACCATCACCGCGTCGTGCTCCCGGCGGAGCTGGTGGGCGCGCTCCCGGGAGCGCGAGGAGGTGATCCACTGGGAGCGCCCCGCCGCCGTCGCCACCTTGCCATCGAGGCTGGCCGCGAACTTGAGGGTGACGAAGGGGATGCCGGTCGTGACCCAGACCCGGAACTCCTCGATCAGTGCCTGGGCCTCGGCTTCCCGCTCGCCCAATACCACCTCCAGACCCGCCTGCCGCAACCGGGCCACCCCCTGCCCGGCGACCTTGGGATTGGGGTCCAGGGTGGCTACGTGAACGGCTGCCAGTCCGGCCTGGAGCAGAGTCTCGGTGCAGGGACCGGTCCGTCCCCAGTGGCAGCAGGGCTCCAGGGTGACGTAGAGGTGGGCGCCCTCGGACGCCGCCCCGGCATGCTCCAGCGCCACGATCTCGGCATGGGGGTCACCCGCTCGGGCGTGGTGGCCCTCGGCCACCACCCGGCCATCGCGGGCCACGACCGCCCCCACCATGGGGTTGGGCGAGGTCTGGTGGTCGCCGCGGCGCGCCACCACCAGCGCCCTGGCCATGGGGTCCAGCCCCGCCCCGCCGACCGGGTCCAGCTCCAGCAATTCACCGCTCCCGCCGCGGGGCAGGGAGCCGGCGACGGGCGAATGGGCGCCCGGCCCCGTCTTCTCCCATCCAGACTCGAGCCCAGGCTTTCGCCCCAGTCTCTAACTGTCGGCCCCGGAATTCCACCGAGTCCTGCGCCGCTGGGCCTGCCGGCCCTGGCGCTCGCGGGCTGTCACCGCCGGTCGGGATTCGCACCCTGCCCCGAAGACCAGATCAGCCTAACACGCCTCGAGCCTTGGTCCAGCTTCCCGGACCCACCAGCTACCACCACTTGGTTGGCGGCCCGGGCCAAGGCGCCCCTCCGGCAACCGGCTAAAATTCCGTCTGGGCCGAGGTGGTGAAATGGTAGACACGCTGCTTTGAGGGGGCAGTGAGCGCAAGCTCGTCCGGGTTCAACTCCCGGTCTCGGCACCAAGCCACCGGGTCTGGCAAACACCTCAGCGCCCCTGGGCACCGTCCTAACTGGCTTGCTGGTGCGGGATAGCCCACGGGGACTAGCGAGCCGTCGTTCCAGGGTTGTGGAGGGCGCGCATATAATCCCCAGCCCTCGATGAGACTTTGGGCGCGCGTTTCTCGCACTTGGGCGAGATGTCGGAGGCCACCGCTCGATCGGCCACGACTAATCTCCGTGTACCGCCGAGCGTCGGTAGCCGGTACTGGCGCTCATACGATCGCCTAGGTCGACGCCTCGCGGCGCGAGATGCGGTGCTGGCGGGCGCGCATGCTTTGATCCAGGATCACCTTGCGAAGCCGCACCGCCTTCGGCGTCACCTCGACACACTCATCCTCACCGATGAACTCCAGCGCCTGCTCCAGCGAAAACTGCAGGTAGGGGGTGAGTCGTTCGAGCTCTTCCTGAGTTGAGGAGCGAATGTTGGTCTTCTGCTTTTCCTTGGTGGGGTTGACGTCCATCTCGTCGAGACGGGCGTTCTCGCCGACGACCATGCCCTCGTAGACCTGGGTCCCGGGACCGATCAACATGGTGCCTCGCTCTTGCAGCGACATCAGCGCCTCCGTTTTGGACATCCCCCGCCGGTCCGACACCATCGAGCCATTGCGCTTGGTCTTGAGTGCCCCGTGCCATAGTTCCCAACCATCGAAGACGTTATGCAGGACCCCGGTGCCGCGGGTCTCCACCAGGAATTCCGTACGGAATCCTACCAATCCGCGGGACGGAACCCGGTAGTCCATCCGTGCCCAGCCAGTGCCATGGTTGACAATTTCCTCCAGGCGCCCCTGGCGCAGCGCCAAGAGCTGGGTGACCACCCCAACATAGTCCGCGGGGACATCGATCGCCACCCTCTCCATCGGCTCATGGAGCTGGCCGTCGATCTCCCTGGTCACCACCTGCGGCTTGCCCACGGTGAGCTCGAACCCCTCACGCCGCATGGTCTCAACCAGCACCGCCAGCTGCAACTCCCCCCGGCCCCGGATCTCCCAGGTGTCGGGTCGAGCGGTGGGCAGAACGCGCAGGGAGACGTTGCCCACCAGCTCGGCGTCGAGCCGGTCCTTGATCATCCGCGCCGTCAGCTTGTTGCCGTCGTTCCCGGAAAGCGGCGACGTGTTGATGCCGATGGTGGTGGCAAGACTGGGCTCGTCCACCAGGATGGCCGGCAGGGCCCGGGGATCATCGGCGTCGGCCAGGGTGTCCCCGATGGAGATGTCCGAGAAGCCTGCTACGGCCACGATCTCCCCGGGGCCGGCGGTGTCGACGTCAACTCGGTCCAGGGCGCGCGACGCATAGAGCTCGGTGATCCGAGCCCGCTCCACCGAGCCGTCCACCCGGCACCAGGCGACGTTCTCGCCCCGGCGCAGGGTCCCGTTGTGCACCCGGCAGATGGCCAGCCGGCCCACATAGGCGGAGGCGTCGAGGTTGGTGACCAGCGCCTGTAGGGGATGCCCTTCCTCATAGAAGGGGGCGGGAATGCTGTGCAAGATGGCTTCGAACAGGGGGATCAGGTCGATACCGGGGACCCCGGGATCGGTGCTGGCCCAGCCCGCCCGGGCATTGGCGTAGAGGACGGGGAAGACGATCTGCTCCTCGTCGGCGCCCAGGTCGAGAAAGAGGTCCTCGATCTCGCGCACGACCTCCCCGATGCGGGCGTCGGAGCGATCGATTTTGTTGACCACCACCACCACCGCCAGCCGCGCCTCCAGCGTCTTGCGCAGTACGAACCTGGTCTGCGGCAGCGGCCCTTCGGAGGCATCCACCAAGAGCAGCACCCCGTCCACCATGGCCAGGCCGCGCTCAACCTCACCCCCGAAGTCAGCGTGGCCGGGGGTGTCGACGATCGTGATCTTGGTGGCCCCGTATTGCACGGCGGTGTGCTTGGCCAGGATCGTGATGCCCTTCTCGCGCTCCAGATCGCCCGAGTCCAGCACCCGATCGGTGATCGCCTGATTGGCGCGAAAAGAACCGGTTTGCTGGAGCATGGCGTTGACCAAGGTGGTCTTGCCGTGGTCGACGTGGGCGACGATCGCGACGTTGCGAAGGTCGTCTCGACGAGGCATAAGCAGTCAGGATAGTTCGGCCGAGCGATCGCGGTCTCGGCGTCAGCGACGTAGCCTTCGTAGTCGCTGCCAGTCCTTTCCTGAGCTTTCGGCTAAGGGAGTGACAACTGCCCTTCCCCCAAAGCAGCACCATACTGTCTCGTTTGCTCGCAACCTGAGTTTGCAAGGCCGCCCTGAGGGTTTGACTTGCCCCCAGGCCACCAAGGCAGCTGGGCCCGGGGGTCAGTCGCCGGCCGGCTCCAGCAACGCCTCCGGCTGCTGCAGACTGGCCTGAAGCCCGTAGAGGAAGCGGGAGGCGCGCATGCCGTCCACCACCCGGTGGTCAAAGGACAGCGAGAGGTTGGCAGCCCGACCCGCCACCACCTGGCCATCCTCGACAAGAGGACGGTCCTGGATCGCGTGCACCCCCAGGATGGCCACGTTGGGCCAGTTCACGATCGGGGTCGCCAGCAGTCCCCCCAGCTTCCCCCCGCTGGAGACGGTGAAGGTGGAACCGGTCATCTGGGCCGGCGTCAGAGTTCCGGCGCGGGCGGCCGCCACCGCTTGATCGAGCCGGGCCTGGAAGTCTCGGGGGAAGAGACGGTCGGCACCGGGGATAGTTGCCACCCGCAGGGCGTCCGAGGTCTGCACCGCGATCCCCAGTTCCACCTGCTCGTGGAGGACCAGCTCCAGGGCGGTGTCGTCGAAGCTGGAGTTGAGCAGGGGGTCAGCGGCCAAGCCCCGAATCGCGCCCAGGCAGATAAGGCCCAGCAGGCTGGCGGGGGGGGTGGCACCCGCATCCCCGGCCACGCAGGCCTCGAGGCGGGCAACGTTCACCTCCACCACCACCGTGACCTGGGGGACCACCCGATGGGCGTGGGCCATCCGTTCGGCCATCACCCGGGCGGCGCCCCGCAGCGGCACCCGGCGCCCGGAGCCGAGCAGATCGGCCATCCGCACCCGGCCCCGGGCGCCACTCCCCGCCACCGCCTCGAGATCGATCCCCCGCGCCCGGGC
>JBOHUM010000053.1:0-7404 GCA_050734515.1 Candidatus Dormibacteria bacterium | reverse complement strand
CCGCCGGCCCCCGCACGTGCCAGACCGCCACCACCCGGTTGAGGGCCACCACCGGGGTGGGCTGAAGCTCGAGCAGTCGATCGTAGAGGTCGAGCACCGTGGCCCAGTCTGTGGCCGCCCAGCTGGGAGCCTGGGCATGGCAGGCGGCGATCCCCGCCTGCAGCTGGTAGGGGCCGGGGGCGCCCAGGGCGCCAGCCCTTTCGAGCAGGGAGACGGCGGCCAGGATCTCAGGCCGATCGAACTGGGTGCGGTCCTGGTCTGCCAGCAGCACCAGCGAGCCATCGGCGCCGAAGCGGGCCCGGGCTCGGGCCAGGTGGAGACGGAAGAGGGCCAGCAGCCCCAAGGCCTCGCCGTGGCGGGGCAGCACCGCCACCACCTGGCCGGCCAGCCAGCTGGCGTCCTCGGCGAGGGGGCGATCGGAGGCCGCCTCCCACCCGTGGCTGAGGTAGCCCTCGTTGAACATCAGGTAGAGGACCGCCAGCACCTCGGCGATCCGCTCCCCCAGCTCTGGGGCAGGCGGCATCCGGTAGGGGATCCCCGCCTTCACGATCTTGCGCTTGGCGCGGACCACCCGCTGGGCGACGGTGGCCTCGGAGGTGAGGAAGGCGCTGGCCACCTGCTGGGTGGTGAAGCCGGCCACGGTCCGCAGCGTCAGGGCGACCTGCGCCTCCCGGGAGAGCGCCGGGTGGCAGCAGACCAGCATCAGCCGGAGGCGGTCGTCGCCGGCGTCGAGAGTGATCGCGGCCGCCTGGGCCAGCTTGGGGGGCAGCTGGCTGCGGCGCCGGAGCTGGTCCAGGGCCCGCCGCTGGGCGACCCGGGTCAGCCAGGCCCCGGGGCGGTCGGGGATCCCCTGCCGGGGCCAGACCTCGAGGGCCCGCACCAGAGCGTCCTGGGTGCAGTCCTCGGCCAACTCGAAGTCGCCATAGCGCCGAAGCAACGACGCGGTGACCCTGGCGGCCTGATCTCGGAAGACGGCCGCCAGGGCGGGGGCGAGCTCAGGTCCCCCGGGCAGGCGTCAGTCCACCCACAGGGGTCGAATCTCCACCGCGGCGCTCGCCGGCCAGCTCTTGGCCAGAGCCAGGGCCCGGTCCAGGTCAGGAACGTCGACGATGGCGAACCCTCCGATCGACTCCTTGGTCTCGGCGAAGGGGCCATCGATCACCGCCGGGGCGCCGGCGCTGAAGCGGACCGTGGTGGCTCGGCTGGCGGGCTGGAGCCGCTCCCCGCCCACGATCTCCCCGCCGTGGCTGTGCTCCTCCCACCAGTGCTCCACCTTGGTCATCACCGCCGCCATCTGCTCCTCAGTGGGGCTGCCATCCCGGTCGTCGGCAAACATCAGCATGTACTTCATCGCGGCTCCTCACTCTGGGCGGGGGCTGCTCACCCCCTTGCCTCTGCGACGAATGGCGACCCCCCCGGATCGACAGGCTAGCGGTCCCGACCGGAAGCGGCCCCGACGCCCACCCGGGACAGCCGCTCGCACTCCTGGCAGAGGCGGCGGTTGAAGCCACGGCCCAGCACCCGGTGCTCGGCCCGGATCGCCCGGGCGAACTCGCAGTCGGGGTGGTTGTGGAAGACCGTGTGCCGGTCCTCGTAGCGGTAGTCGCCGAAGTTGGTATGGAAGGCGGGAAGCGTCACCATCGCCGGACCCTCGCTTACATGCGGCCCGCGGCCAGGCTCACAGTACTACCGCGGCCGGAGAATGGTGCCCCCTGGCGAAAAGTCGGGCTAGGGCCGCTTGACGATCCGGGTGCGCCGTCGGGGCCGACCCCCATGGCCCTCGCGGTCGACGACGCTGATCGAGCCATCGGGCTCCAGCTCCACCAGCACCGTGTCGCCGACATCGGCGACCCCATGCTCGTGGAGGGCGGCGATGGCGTCCTCCTGGTCCAGCCCCTCGCGGCGCAGCGCGCCCGGGATCCAGCGGCCCTGGCTGGCCAGGACCGTCGCCCGAGGCTGGAGCAGGCGCCGTACCAGCGGGCTGTGGAGCCGTCCCCGGCCCACCAGGAAGTTGATCGCCAGCAGGGTGCCGATGATCAGCAGCCCGCCCAGCAGCGAGCTGTCGGGGCCGGTCATGGCGGGCTGGACAGCATTGGCCACCAGCAGCACCAGGACCAGGTCGAAGATCGTCAGCTGCCCCAGCTCCCGCTTGCCGAAGAGGCGCAGGCCGATCAGCAGCACGAGATAGATGGAGAGGCAGCGCACCACGATGTCCCAGGGGGCGATCGCCAGGTGGGTCAGGTCACCCATCGGAGTCCTCCAGTTGCGCCCGGCCGGCGGGGCGGTTGACCGGTGATCTTCCCCCAGCCGGCCTCGGCTGGGGGACCCGGGCGGGGCGCTACCATCGCCGGGCTGCCCACCGCAACCTCGGGAGTTGACGCCCACGCCCCTGCCCGTCCAGCCTCCGGTGGCGCCGATGCTGGCCAAGCCCGTTCGGGAGCTGCCCCTGGGCGACGACCTCATCTATGAGCCCAAGTGGGACGGGTTCCGCTGTGTCGTCTTCCGCGACGGCGACCAGCTGGAGCTGGCCAGCCGCAGCGAGCGGCCTCTGACGCGCTATTTCCCCGAGCTGGGGGCGCCCCTGCGGGCGGCCCTGCCCGAGAGCTGCGTGGTCGACGGCGAGGTGGTGATCGCCGGCCCAGGCGGCCTGGACTTCGACGCCCTGCTGCAGCGCATCCACCCCGCCGAGTCCCGGGTGGATCGGCTGGCCCAGGCCACGCCCGCGTCCCTGGTCGCCTTCGACCTCCTGGCGCTGGGGGAGCGGGACCTCCGCCCCCTGCCCTTCGCCGAGCGCCGCCAGCTGCTGGAGAGCTGCCTGCGCTCGGCCCATCCCCAGGTCCGGATCACCCCCGCCACCACGGACCCGGAGCTGGCGCGGGACTGGTTCCAGCGCTTCGAGGGCGCGGGCCTGGACGGAGTGATCGCCAAGCGCCCGGGTCTCCCCTACCAGGAGGGGCAGCGGGTGATGTTCAAGCTCAAGCACCAGCGCACCGCCGACTGCGTGGTGGGCGGCTTCCGCTGGCATGTCGACGGCCAGGGGGTGGGGTCCCTGCTGCTCGGCCTCTACTCGGGCGAGGGGCGCCTGCAGCATGTGGGCATCACCTCCTCCTTCACCACCGAGCGCCGCCGGCAGCTGGTCGCGGAGCTGGAGCCGCACCTGCTCGGAGAGGGAGCCGCCCACCCCTGGGTGGATCCGCTCACCGCGGTGCCCGGCAACCGCCGCCCCGGAACCCCCAGCCGCTGGACCGCCAAGCGCGACCTGTCCTTTGTCGCGCTCCAGCCCCGGCTGGTCTGCGAGGTGGCCTACGACCACCTCCAGGGCGATCGCTTCCGGCACGGGACCACCTTCAGGCGCTGGCGCCCGGAGCGCGACCCCAGCACCTGCACCTACGACCAGCTGGAGACGACCGTGCCCGCCGAGCTGGCCGAGCTCTTCCCCGAGCCGTCCCTCCCCCAGTAGCGGCCCTGGCTGGGCCGAGGCTCGCGGTCAGAGCTGCCGCCGTCCCGGGGCCGAAAGAACCCCTCCACGTCCGGCGGGGAGAGATCTGGCCGCCCCCTCCGTCTTTCGCCGCCGGGCGCGCCTGGATCACGACCTCTCGCCGGGCGTCGCCAACGAGTGGGCGGCGGTCCAGCTGAGAAGCCGCTCCCAGGGCCAGCGGTTGATGATCTGGTCGTCGCCCACCCCCGCCTCCGCCGCCTGCAGGCTACCCTGACGCAGCCACTCCAGCTGCCCCGGGGCGTGGGCGTCGGTGTCGATCGAGACCAGGCAGCCCAGCTCCACCGCCCGCCGCAGCAGCCCCGGAGGCGGGTCCTGGCGCTCGGGACGGGAGTTGATCTCCACCGCCTTGTCCCCCTGGCGGCAGGCGGCGAAGACCGCCTCGGCGTCGAACGCCGACTCCGGGCGGGCGCGACCGGTCAGCAGCCGACCGGTGCAGTGGCCGAGCACGTCGGCATCGGGGTTGGCCAGCGCCCGCACCATGCGGGCGGTCATGGCCGGTGACTCCATGCGCAGCTTGGAGTGGACGCTCGCCACCACCAGGTCCAGCTCCGCCAGCAGCTCCGGCTCCTGGTCCAGGGCGCCGTCGTCGAGGATGTCGACCTCGATCCCGGTCAGGATCCGGAAGGGCGCCAGCCGGGCGTTGAGGCCGGCGACCACCTCCAGCTGGCGGCGGAGGCGCTCCGCGGTCAGCCCCCGGGCCACTGTCAGCCGGGGGCTGTGGTCGGTCAGCACCATGTACTGATGCCCCTGGGAGATGGCCGCCTCGGCCATCTCCTCGATCGGGCTGCCCCCGTCGGACCAGTCGGAGTGGGTGTGGCAATCCCCCAGCAGACCCGCCCGGATCGCAGCGGGCCTCCCCAGCAGCGGGGCCGGCAGGCGGGCCTCCAGGGCCGTGAGGTAGGAGGGGGAACCAAGGGTCAGGGCCTCGGCCACGGCTCGGGCGGTGGTCTCGCCGACTCCGGGCAGGGCGGTGAGCCGTCCCGCCGCCTGGAGGGCGCGGAGCTCGCCGGGGTCGGCCTCCGCCACCACCTGGGCAGCCCGGCGGAAGGCCCGCACCCGGTAGGTTTCGGCGCCCTCCGCCTCCAGCAGGTAGGCGATCCGGCGGAGGGCTGGGGCGGGCTCCACCGCGCCCACGGTGCCCCGCCCCAGCCCCCCTGTCAAGAGGGAGCCGGCGGCGGCGCCGGACAACTTCTGGCACCATCCCCTCATGGTCGGCCGCTCGAGCCCGGAAGAGGTGGTGGTGGACGGCCGGCCCCTGTCGATCTCCAACCCGGAGAAGGTCTTCTTCGCCGCCCGAGGTGAGACCAAACTGGACTTGGTCCGCTACTACCTGGCGGTGGGGGCGGGGGCGCTGCGCGGGGCCCGGGAGCGACCGACCGTGCTCAAGCGCTTTCCGGAGGGGGCCGCCGGGCCCTCCTTCTTCCAGAAGCGGGTGCCCGCCAACCGGCCCTCCTGGCTGGAGACCGTCACCATCCAGTTCCCCAGCGGCCGCAGCGCCGAGGAGCTCTGCCCGGTCGACGTCGCCCACATCATCTGGGCGGTCAACCTGGGATGCCTGGAACTCAACCCCTGGCCGGTGCGTCGCGCCGACGTCGACCACCCCGACGAGCTGCGTGTCGACCTCGACCCCCAACCCGGGCTCCCCTTTCAGTCGGTGCGCGAGGTGGCCCAGGAGGCCCGGCAGGTGCTCACCGAGCACGGCCTGCGCGGCTTCCCCAAGACCTCCGGCTCGCGGGGCATCCACGTCAACGTCCCCATCGAGCCGCGCTGGAGCTCCTTGCAGGTGCGCCGGGCGGCACTGGCCCTGGCCCGGGAGCTGGAGCGGCGGCTGCCCCGCTTGGCGACCTCTGCCTGGTGGAAGGAGGAGCGGGGCGACCGGGTGTTCGTCGACTACAACCAGAACGCCCGCGACCGGACGGTGGCCTCGGCCTACTCGGTGCGGCCCAACCCCGAGGGCCGGGTCTCCTGCCCCCTCGAGTGGCCGGAGGTGGCCGACGTCGAGCCCGGCGACCTCACCCTGGCCACGGTCCCCGCCCGGTTCCGCGAACGCGGCGACCCGGCGGCCGCCATCGACGAGCGTCGGGGCAGCCTGGAGGCCCTGCTGGAGCTGGCCGCCCGCGACGAGTCCTCCGGGCTGGGCGACGCCCCCTGGCCGCCCCACTTTGCCAAGCAGGAGGGGGAGCCCCGCCGGGTGGCCCCCAGCCGGGCACGCCCGGGCGGCTCCTGAGGGGAGCGTGGCCAGACACCAGATCCAGGTCAAGCGGGTCTATCAGGAGCCCACCCCCGGCGACGGCCGCAGGGTGCTGGTGGACCGCCTCTGGCCCCGCGGGTTCAGTTCCGCGGCCGCCCCCTGGGAGAGCTGGGCCAAGGCGCTGGCGCCCTCGACCGAGCTGCGCCGCTGGTACGGGCACGAGCCGAGCCGATACTCGGAGTTCAGGGCCCGCTACCGCCGGGAGTTGGGGCACCCCGAGGCGAGGGCCGCCGTCGAGGAGCTACTGGATTGGGCGCGACGGGGGCCGCTCACCGTGGTCACGGCGACCAAGGAGGTCGAGCTCTCGGCGGCCAGGGTGCTGGCGGAGCACGTCAACAGCCTGCTGGGTCAAGGCCGGGGCTGAGACGCGGTGATGCCCCCCGACACCGCCAATCGGCGCATGCTCGCGGAGATGGAGTCGGCGGCTGGGGAGCAGGAGTTTGCCGAGGCCACCACCTGTGGGGCCGGCAACTCGGTCTCCTTCGCCACCGGTTCGGCAGAGGTGCACGAGGCCCTGCGGCTCACCGCCCAGGGGGTCTGGCGCCTGCGCCGCTGGTCGGACCTGAGCGGCCCGGCTGGGGAGGACGAGGTGTCGCTGGCGAGGGCCCGGGAGTGGCTGCTCCAGAACCAGCACGACGAGGCCCTCGACCGCTACTTCCCCAGCGGCTGAGGCCGGTCAGCGGTCAGACCCGGGCCCGGTGGACGTGGTTGTCGAACTGGGCCACCTGATTGGCGCAGAGGCCGGGCGGGCAGGGATGGCAGGCCTCCACCTGGATGGTGGTATGGCGCAGCCCGAAGTCCCGGCACAGACGGTCGGAGAGCCGCTGGACCAGGTGCTCGGCCGCTTCCAGGGATTGATCGTCCAGCGCCAGGTGGCAGGAGAGGGCCGGGCTGTCAAGGGCCAGCTGCCAGACGTGGAGGTCGTGGACCCCGCTCACCCCGGGTGTGGTCGCGATCCGTTGCTCCACCGCCGCCAGGGAGACCCCCCGCGGCGCCGCCTCCAGCAGCACCGGCAGCGCCTCGCGCAGCAGGCGCAGGGCGCCGGCCGCGATCACGATCGAGATCAGCAGGGAGATGATCGGATCGGCCCGGCTCCAGCCGCTGGCCAGGATCACCAAGGCCGCCAGCACCACTCCCAGCCCCGCCAGCAGGTCGCCGGCGACGTGCAGCCGGGCCACCCGGGAATTGAAGGAGCGGTCTGGAAGCAGGTAGGCCACCACCAGCAGGTTGACCACGATCCCGAAGCCGGCCGCGGCCAGCATCAGCGCCGGTGAGGGGCGGGCCGGATGGGCGAGCCGCAACGCCGCCGCCGCCGAGATCCCGCCCACCGCCAGCAGCAGCACCGCGGCGTTGGCCAGCCCGACCAGGATTCCCACCCGCTGGTAGCCATAGGTCTGGCGCCCCGAGGGCGGACGGCCCGCCTGGCGGGCGGCCAGCCAGGCGAAGGCCAGCGCGAGCACGTCCACCGCCACGTGACCGGCATCCGCGAGCAGTGCCACCGACCCGCCCAGAAGGCCGGCCAACAACTCCACCAGAACCACCGCCATGGTGGCGCCGATCGCCCAGCCCAGCCGGGAGCGCGACGACTGAGTCGGGTGCAACTCCATCGACCCAAACGCTACTCGCGCTGCCCCCAGAAGGGGCCGGCGGGCGG
>JBOHUM010000052.1:0-1837 GCA_050734515.1 Candidatus Dormibacteria bacterium | reverse complement strand
GCGTGGCCGTTGTGGCGCGAGTACTCCTCGATCATGTGGTTGACCATGTCACGGGCCGAGATCGCCGGATGGTGGCGGGTGCTGAAGGTGCGATCAAGAGTGTCCAGCCGGCGGAGCACATCCCTGGTAAAGGCGCACTCCGCCTCCTAGGCCGCGAACGCCTCCGCCACGTCGGCATCACCCGTCACGGCGAAGGCTGCCTGAGGCTGCTCCTCGGTCGACCAGATCTTGCTCGCGGGCTCGCCGTGCAGGCTGCAGCGGAACCAATGCCGCTCCACGTCCGCCATGTCGGACCAGGCCCAGGAGGCTGAGCTTGGAGGGAGGCACGCTGGCAAGCTTCAACTCCGCCTCGCTCAGGCCCTGGCATTTCCAGGCCAGGACCCGGCGTTGCAGCTCCACGTACTCGGTTAGGGTCGTCCGCTTGTCGGCCACCGTCTCTGGATCCGCCAGGGAGGAATCCTAGTGGGGACGTGCGGCGCCCGCGGTGGCTGATCGTCCGGGCGGGCACGCGATCCGACTCTCCCCATGGGGCAGCCCCGGTCGGGGCGCGCCGTTGACATCGGCTCGCTGTGTTCATAAGCTGAGCAACTGTGCGCGTAGCGGACAAGTGACGGGGCTCAGGCCTAGGGAGACCGTGGCCATGGTCGGAGCAGGGGGGGCTGGCTGATGGCCGAGCTGATCAGCCTGCGGGAGGGGGTGGCGGAGCTGATTCACGATGGGGACAGCCTGGCTATGGAGGGCTTCACCCACCTGATCCCCTTCGCCGCCGGCCACGAGGTGATCCGCCAGCGGCGGCGCGACCTGACCCTGATCCGCCTCACCCCCGACCTGATCTACGACCAGCTGATCGGGATGGGCTGTGCCCGCCGGCTGGTCTTCTCCTGGGGGGGCAACCCCGGGGTGGGCTCGCTGCACCGCTTCCGGGACGCCGTCGAGAACGGCTGGCCCAATCGCCTGGCCTTGGAGGAGCACAGCCATGCGGGCATGGCCAACCGCTACGTGGCCGGGGCGGCGGGGCTGCCCTTCGCCGTGCTCCGGGGCTATGTGGGCACAGACCTGATCAACCAGACCAGCACCGTGGCCATGATCCGCTGTCCCTTCACCGGGGAGGAGCTGGCCGCGGTGCGGGCGCTGCGCCCGGACGTGGCCGTGATCCACGCCCAGCAGGCTGACCGCCGCGGCAACGTCGCCCTCTGGGGCATCACCGGGGTGCAGAAGGAGGCGGTGCTGGCGGCGGCCCGGTCCCTGGTGACGGTGGAGGAGGTGGTCGACGAGCTGGCGGCCCATCCCGACCGGACCGTGCTGCCCAGCTGGGCGGTGACCGCAATCGCCGAGGTGCCTGGCGGTGCCCACCCCTCCTACGCCGCCGGCTACTCCACCCGCGACAACGCCTACTACCGGGCCTGGGACGAGATCAGCCGCGACCGGGACCGCTTCCTCGCCTGGATGGAGCAGCACGTGTTCGCCCAGACCAAGGTCCCGGCTTGAGCCCCCGGCGCCCGACGGGGACGCCCGTGGTCGAGCTGCCAGCCGGGGGCGGTCCGCCCGGCTCGGCCCCCGCCTACGACGCCGACGAGATCATGACCGTGGTCGCCGCCCGGGCGCTCACCAACCGGATGGTCTGCTTCGTGGGCATCGGGGTGCCCTCGATCGCCGCCAATCTGGCCCGTCGCCTGCACGCCCCCGACCTGACCCTGATCTACGAGTCCGGGACCATCGGCGCCAAGCCGGGGCGGCCGCCGCTCTCGATCGGCGACGGGGAGCTGGCCGAGACCGCGGACGCGGTGGTGTCGGTGCCGGAGATCTTTTCCTACTGGCTCCAGGCGGGCCGGATCGA
>JBOHUM010000051.1:0-17392 GCA_050734515.1 Candidatus Dormibacteria bacterium | reverse complement strand
GCCACGTTTTCGCCACCCTGCTCGAGCCCCCCTGGCAGAAGCCCACCCCCGAGTACTCGATCCCCCTGCGACTGCTCGCCGACCAGGCCCGCGAAGCCGGCGCGGCCCCCTGGGTGGGCGAGATCGGCGCCGGCAGCGGCGCCGCCAACCAGGCCTGGATCACCCGCGAGATGGGCGAGCTGGACACTTTCCGCTTGGGCTGGTCCTACTGGGACTGGGACGAAGGCGGGAGCTGGGCGTTCAAGCGCAACCCGCAGCGGCTGCAGGTGGTGGCCCGGGCCTACCCGCGGGCCACCCCAGGGACGCTGGCCCAGCTCAGCTACGACCCGGGAAGCGACCTCCTGCGGCTGAGCTACCGGGGCTCCAGGGCCCGAGGAGGGCCCCTGGTATTGGCGGTGCCCTCGTTCCTGCGGAGCTTCAGCCTGAGCGGCTCCGACCCCAGCCGCGACGTCCAAGCCAGCCTGGACCGCCGGACCCACCAACTCACCATCACCATCCACGACGCCAGCAGCCGGCACCGCCTGACCATCCAGTTCTCGACCAAGGCTGCTTAGGCGGCTGAGCACCGGAAAGTGGTAGAAGGCGGTGTCCTCGACGCCCTTGGCCGCCACCACCGTGCTGGTCTGTTGGAGGCGCAGGGTCAGGTCGCGGCCGGCGGTTCCCGGTGCCGCTTCGAGCAGAGGGGCAGGTAATCGACCACGCCGGCTGCCGCCCGGAAGTCGAATTCAAGGGTCAGCTGGAGGCGGTAGGTGCCGAATTGATCGACCATCTGGCTACAATAGCCTGATGAAGATAGCCTCGGTGTCGGAAGCGAAGAACACGCTGAGCGCTCTCCTCGACCTCGTCAAGGCGGGGGAGACCGTGGTGATCGTCGATCGGGGTACGCCGGTGGCCCAGCTGCAGGCGGTGGCCCGGTCCGAGAGCGTCACCGGCAGGCTGGGACGACTCGAGAGGGCGGGATTGGTGCGCAGGGGCGAAGGCGACCCCCGGGCCGCGGTCCAGGTCCCCCCACCGGCTCTCGCCCGTGGCTTCGGCACCGCCGCCCTCGATGCGCTGGTCGAGGATCGCAGAGCGGGCCGATGAGGTTCTGGGACAGTTCCGCCGTGGTCCCGCTCCTCATCGCGCAGGACCCAACCCCGGCTGTCTCCCAGGCGCTCGCGGCGGACGCGGAGATCTCCGCCTGGTGGGGAACCCCGGTCGAATGCGCCTCGGCGATTGCCAGGCTGGAGCGCGATGGAGTGTTGGAGCCCGATGCCGCCGTCGCGGCCCGAGCTAGGCTCCAGGCCCTCTCCCGGGCGTGGCACGAAGTGCAGCCATCCGAGGCGGTGCGACGAGCGGCGCAGCGCCTTCTTCGACTCCACCCGCTGCGCGCCATGGACGCCCTCCAGGCGGCCGCCGCCACGGTGCTCGCCGAGCACGATCCGACCACTCTGGAGGTGGTCTGCGTCGATGCTCGCCTGGCCGAGGCGCTCCGGCGCGAGGGGTTCGACGTCCTGGTTCCCGGCTGAGAGCGCCCTTCCTCGCCGGCCCGGCTCAGGAGGGCAGGAGGCCGAGGTAGCGCTGCAGCTCCCGGACCGCGTCGCGCACGTTCTCGGGGCGGCCGAGGGGGAGCATGAAGGCGCCGGTCAGCACCGCCACCACCAGCGACGCGGTGGCATCGGGGTCGCGGAGCGCCGGCAGCGAGCCCTCCTTCACGGCCTTCTGAAGCAGACCGCGGACGCTGCGCCGCCAGGTGTCCCTGGTGTCGCCGACGATCCCGCGGATCACCGGGTCCCGCGCCGAGCGCAGGTGCAGCTCGCCCATCACGGCGAACAGCTCCGGCTCCTCCCGATGCAGCCGCACCACTCCGTCGAAGTGGGCACGCAGCAGGTCACCGGTGCGACCCGCCGGGTTCATGGTCGAGCGGAAGCGTCCCATGGCGTGCTCGAGGACGGCACGAATCAGCAGCTCCTTGGTCGGGAAGTAGTAGTGGAGGGTGGCGATGTTCACGCCGACCTCGGCGGCGACATCGCGCGTCCTCAGCCCCTCGAAGCCGCGTGAAGCCAAGAGGCGGTACGCGGCCAGCACCAGCCCCTGGCGGCGATCCGGCGCGGTGTGACCGGCGGCGGCCCGGGGTCCCGGCGAGGGGTGAGCGGCAGCGGGTCGGGATTCGGGGGAGCGCACGCTGGGCAGCGTATCAGTCAATCGCTTGCTTGACAAACGTCCGCGTCCGTGCCGTAGGGTCTATCAATCAACTGATTGCCCGGGCCGTCTGAGCGCCAAGGAGGGTCATGACCATGAAGCTGACCGTCGTCGCCGCCACCGGCGGGATCGGCCGACAGATCGTCGACCAGGCGGTGGCCGCCGGTCATGACGTCACCACGGTCGTCCGAGATCCGAGCAAGCTGACCCAGAGAGTACCCGCTGTCGTCGCCGACCTCGCCGCTCCAGACCCCACCACCCTGAGACAGGCCATCGCCGGATCCGACGCGGTGCTTTCCGGGCTCGGCGCCCGAACCAGATCGGAGGCCGGGGTGGCCTCCAGGGGAACCCGGGCGATCGTCGAGGCGATGCAGGCCGACGGCACCCGCCGCCTGGTGGTCGTCAGCGCCGCCCCGGTCGGCACCGTCCCCTCCCCCGGGCGGCCGCACCCACCGAGGCGCGACCCGGGGGACGGCTTCGTGATGCGCAACCTGCTGACCCCGGCGGTGAAGGTGGCGCTGGGCTGGGTCTACGACGACCTCGCCCGCATGGAGGAGACCGTGCGCGACAGCGGCCTGGACTGGACGGTGGTGCGCCCACCGCGGCTCAACAACCGAGGGCTCACCGGGCGGTACCGCTCCGCGTACGGCCGCAACCTGAGGCGCGGCCTTTCGATCTCCCGTGCCGACGTCGCCCACCTGATGCTCCACCTCCTCGAGGAGCCCGAGACGATCGGGCAGGTCGTCGGCATCGCGTACTGAGCCAAGGAGGGAAAGACCATGTCCCCAACCGCTGAACCTCCACCTCCCGGCCCAGCGGGGGCGGCGCGATTACGATCCGGAGGTGGGGCGTTACGCGGAGTACGAGACCGAGCTCTACCGGGCCGGGGCGCAGGGTGAGCTGTCCGGGTTCCCGTTCGCCTGGGAGCGGCTCGAACTCCTGGCCCGCCGGGCGCTGCCCCCGGCCAGCTTTGCCTACGTGGCCGGTTCGGCCGGCACCGAGGCCACCGCCCGGGCCAACCGCCGGGCCTTCCAGACCTGGGAGATCGTCCCGAGGCAGCTGCGGGGCGTCCCCGAGCGCCACCTGGAGACGGAGCTGCTGGGCCTGACCCTGCCCACCCCGGTGCTGCTGGCCCCGATCGGAGCGCTGGGCACCCTGAGCCCGCAGGCGGAGCTCAAGACGGCGCGCGTGGCCGCCGAGCTGGGCGTGCCCCTGATCCTCTCCTGCCTGGCCTGCGCCGACCTGGAGGCGGTGGCGGAGGCGCTCGCGGAGCCCGGTTCCGGGGGGTTGGCGGGGGTGGGTTGGTTCCAGCTCTACTGGCCCAAGGACCGGGACCTGGCCCTGAGCCTGGTGCGGCGCGCCGAGCGCGCCAGCTACCGGGCGCTGGTGCTCACCGTGGACACCTGGGCCCTGGCCTGGCGCCCCCGCGACCTCGAGAACGGCTACCTTCCCTTCCTCCAGGGCCAGGGCCTGGTCAACTACCTGAGCGACCCCGTCTTCCGGGCCAGCCTCAGCCGGCCTCCCGAGGCCGACCCTGGAGCGGCGGTGCGGCGCTGGTCGGAGATCTTCGGCAATCCCGAGCTCCGCTGGGAGGACGTGGCCTGGCTGGCGGCCCAGACCCGGCTGCCCCTGGTGGTCAAGGGGATCTGCCACCCTGAGGACGCGAGCGCCGCCTGGGGAGCCGGCGCGGCGGCCGTGGTGGTCTCCAACCACGGGGGCCGGCAGGTAGACGGGGCCCGCGCCGCCCTGGAGTGCCTGCCGGGCGTGGTCGAGGTCAGCAAGGGAAGACCGGTGCTCTTCGACTCGGGGATCCGCGGCGGCGCCGATGTCTTCAAGGCCCTGGCCCTGGGCGCCCGGGCGGTGCTGCTGGGGCGCCCCTACGCCTTCGCCCTGGCGGCGGGCGGCCCGGAGGGGCTGCGCCACACTCTGCGCTGCCTCCTGGCCGAACTCGACCTCACCCTGGGTCTCAGCGGTCACAGCCGGAGCGCGGATTTGACCCCCGAGGCCCTGGTGCGGCGAGGGGCCTGACCCCGGAGGAGCCCAGGATTGCTGCTGGCGGCGCTGGTGGACTGCTCGGCCAAGGTGGCCGCCACCCGGTCACGCCGGGCCAAGGTGGAGGCGATCTCCCAGCTCCTGCGGGCGACGCCCGACCCGGAGCTGGAGATCGCGGTCAGCTGGCTCTCGGGGCGCCTGCGCCAGGGACGCCTGGGGGTGGGCTGGCGGGCCACCCAGGGACTGCCAGGCCCGGCTGCCCGCCCCACCCTCACCCTGTTGGAGGTCGATGGGACGCTCTCCGAGCTGGCCACCCTGGCCGGGCCCGGAGTCGCCGCCCGGCGGCAGCTGCTGCTGGCCGGACTCTGGTCGCGGGCGACCACGCCGGAGCAGGTCCTGCTGGGCGGCCTCCTGGGGGGCGAGCTCCGCCAGGGAGCCCTGCGCGGGGTGATGGCGGAGGCGGTGGCGGCGGCGGCGGAGGTGGCGCCGGCGGAGCTGCGCCGGGCGGCGATGCTGGCGGGCGACCTGGTGCCGGCGGCGGTGGCGGCGCTCACCGGGGGGGAGGCGGCACTGGCGGGCTTCCGCCTGCAGGTGGGCACCCCGGTGCAGCCGATGCTGGCGCAGTCGGCGAGCTCGCTCGCCGAGGCCCTGGAGCGGCTCAGGCCAGCGGCGCTGGAGTGGAAGCTGGACGGGGTGCGGATCCAGGTGCACCGTCATGGGGACGAGGTCCAGGTGTTCACCCGGACCCTGGAGCGGATCACCTCGCGCGTCCCGGAGGTGGTCCAGGCGGCCCTCAGCCTGGCGGCCACCAGCGTGATCCTGGACGGGGAGGCCCTGGTCCTCGACGCCGGGGGCCGGCCGCGGCCCTTCCAGGAAACGTCGGCACGGGTGGCCAGCCGGGGAGCGGTGGAACCGCTGCAAGCCCGCTGGCCGCTGTCGCCATTCTTCTTCGACCTGCTCCACCTCGACGGCCAGGACCTGATCGACCTGACCACCGCCGCCCGGATCGAGCTGGCCCGGACCCTGGTCCCGGAGCGGCTGGCGGTGCCGCGGCTGCTGGAGCCCGACCCGGGCCGGGCCCAGGAATTCCTCGAGCAGGCCCTGGCCCGGGGCCATGAGGGGGTCATGGTGAAGGCGCTGGCGGCGCCCTATCTGGCCGGGCGGCGGGGAGGGAGCTGGATCAAGGTCAAGCCCCGCCACACCCTGGACCTGGTGGTGCTGGCAGCGGAGTGGGGCCATGGCCGCCGCGCCGGCTGGCTGTCCAACCTCCACCTCGGGGCCCGCGGCCCCCAGGGCGGCCTGGTGATGCTGGGCAAGACCTTCAAGGGGCTGACCGACGAGCTCCTGGCCTGGCAGACGGGAGCCCTGCTGGCCCGGGAGCAGTACCGCTCTGGGATCACCGTCTTCGTGCGCCCGGAGCTGGTGGTTGAGGTCGCCTTCGACGGCCTCCAGGCCTCGAGCCGATACCCCGGGGGCGTGGCCCTGCGCTTCGCGCGGGTGGTCCGCTACCGGCCGGACAAGCCCGCCGACCTGGCCGACACCTTGGAGACGGTGAAGTCGCTGGGGGGACCGGCCCGCGACTTGGAGCCGGGGGCGACCTCCGGGGCGCTGTGAACTCGTTATAAGATCCGCGCCACAACCCCGTGGGGCGGGGTTCCGGGGTGAACAGCGGCCCCGACCAGGAGATTGCCATGGGCGAAGGAGGCGGGAGGGCCCGCGGTGGCCAGGCCGCCGCGCCCGCGAATCGGGCTCGAGCCCGGCTGCGCACCTATCGCGGCAAGCGCGACTTCAGCCGGAGCCCCGAGCCCAGCGGAGCCCCCGCCCCGGGGGTGGAGCGGGCAGCGGCCTGGGACCACCTCCCCCGGGGGCAGCGCTTCTGCGTCCAGCTGCACCGCGCCAGCCGGCTCCATTACGACTTCCGCCTGGAGTACCAGGGGACGCTGCTCTCCTGGGCGGTGCCCAAGGGCCCCTCGATGGACCCCAGCGAGCGGCGCCTGGCGGTCCAGGTCGAGGACCACCCGGTGGACTACGGTGACTTCGAGGACGTGATCCCCTCCGGCTACGGCGCGGGCACGGTGCTGGTCTGGGACACCGGCCGTTTCACCTGGGAAAAGGGCCCCAAGGGGGACGCCGAGGAAGGCCTCAAGAAAGGCCACCTCGACTTCCAGCTCGAGGGAGAGCGGCTCCAGGGCAGCTTCAGCCTGGTGCGGATGGACCGCGGCCAGCCCACCGACAAGCCCCAGTGGCTGCTCTTCAAGCGCCGCGACCAGAGCGCCCATCAGCCCTGGACGCCGCCCCCGGCCACCTCGGTCAAGACGGGTAGGAGCCTGGACCAGGTGGCCGCCGGCGACCCGCCCCCGGGCGCGGGCGCAGACGGGCTCCAGGAGACCCTGAAACAGGCGCCCGCAGCCGAAATCCCCAGGACGCTGGCGCCGATGCTGGCCACCCTGGCGCAGGCACCCTTCAGCCGGTCGGGCTGGCTCTTCGAGCTCAAGTACGACGGGGTGCGGGCGCTGCTGCGCTGGAGCGGCGGCCAGGTCTCCCTGCAGGGCCGCTCCGGCCGGGACGAGTCCGAGCGCTATCCCGAGCTCCGGGCCGCCGGTGGGTCCCTGGGGTTGGCGGACTGCCTGCTCGACGGCGAGATCGTCGCCCTCGACCCCCAGGGAGCCCCGTCCTTCGCCCGGTTGCAGAGCCGGATCCAGCTCCGCCCCGCCGAGGCGCGGCGGGCCGCGGAGCAGGACCCGGTGGTGTTCATGGCCTTCGACCTGCTCTTCGCCGCCGGGCACGACCTGCGCCGGCTGCCGCTCCGGGAGCGCAAGGCCCTGCTCAAGTCCCTGCTCCGGCCCAGCCCGGTGCTGCGCTACGCCGACGAGGTCGAGGAGCGCGGGGAGGAGTTCTTCCGGACCGTGGCCGGGCGCCGGCTGGAGGGGATCATCGCCAAGCGCGCCGACTCCCCCTACGCCGCCGGTAAGCGCAGCCGCGACTGGCTCAAGATCAAGGCCCGCCAGACCCAGGACTGCGTCATCTGCGGCTACGCCCCAGGCCAGGGACACCGTCAGGACTTGGGGGCGTTGCTCCTCGGTGTCTACTCCGCGGGCCAACTCCAGGACGCCGGGCGGGTGGGCACCGGCTTCAATCAGCGCCTGCTCGCCGAGCTCAAGCCGCGCTTGGACCGCGACCGCCAGGAAGACCCGGCCCTGGCCGCGCCGCCTCGGGGGGCGAGGGCGGTGGTCTGGGTAAAGCCGCGGCTGGTCTGCGAGGTCGAGCACGCCGGCTGGACCGAGGCGGGCAAGCTCCGCCAGCCCTCCTTCCGCACCCTGCGCCCCGACGTGCCCCCCAGCTCCTGCATCCGCGAGCCCGCTCTGGCCCCGGATGAGGTGGTGGTGACGCCGGCCCCGGCTGCCTCCGCCCACACCGGGGCCCGCCGGCAGGAGCCCGACGGCAGCGACCTGGGGGCAGTGCTGGAGCAGCTGCGCCAGCTTCCCGCCAAGGGCGGCCCTCTGGAGGTGGGGTCGCGCCGGGTTTCGCTTACCAACCTCGACAAGCCGCTCTGGCCCGAGGCCGGCATCACCAAGCGCGACCTGGTCGAGTACCACCTGCGGCTGGCACCCCACCTCCTCCCCCACCTCCGCGACCGGGCGGTGGTGGCCCAGGTCTTCCCCGACGGGATCCGGGGCAAGTCGTTCTGGCGGCGGGCGGTTCCGGCCGGGGCCCCCGACTGGCTGCCGGTCTGGGAGGCCCACCCCGGCACCCCCACGCCCTGCCCCCTGATCCAGGAGCCGGCGGCGCTGGCCTGGCTGGCCAACCTGGGGGCGATCGACATCCACCCCTGGCACTCCCGCCGGGACCGGCCCACCCAGCCCGACTGGGCGGCCTTCGACCTCGACCCCGCCCCCGGCGCCGACTTCGCCGAGGTGGTGGAGGTGGCCCGGGTCCTCAAGGCGGGCCTGGACCACCTGGGTCTGCGGGCCTGGCTCAAGACGACCGGTCAGAAGGGCCTGCACATCTACGTGCCCATCCGCCGCGGCCCGGAGCAGGAGGCGGTGCGCGACTGGGTGGGCGAGTTCGCCCACCAGGTGGCCGGGGTGCTGCCCCAGCTGGTCACCGAGACCTGGGCGGTGCGCAAGCGCGGGGGGCGGATCCGGATCGACTTCACCCAGAACGTGGTTGGCAAGACCCTGGCCGCGGTCTACTCGCCCCGGCCCACCGCCTCGGCCACGGTCTCCACCCCGCTCGCCTGGGAGGAGCTGGCCGACCTCGACCCCGCCGCCTTCACCCTGGGCAACGTCGCCGAGCGGGTGGCCCGCCGGGGTGACCTCTTCTCGGACGTCCTCGGTGGCGGCCAGCGCCTGCCCCCGATCGAACTCGAAAATAGCCAGCCCGGCGGCCGGCCCCCAAGGCGGGCCGGCTCCGGCAGGAGGAAGTGATGCCCAGCGCAACCTGGCGTGGAACCGTCAGCTTCGGCCTGGTGGCCATCCCGGTGCGGATGTACCGGGCCACGGAGTCGGGAGGGGTCTCCTTCCGCATGCTCTGCTCGTCCTGCGGCAGCCCGATCCAGAACCGGCGCTGGTGCCCCCAGGAGGAGAAGTTGATCGACTGGGGAGCGGTGGAGCGCGGCTTCGAGGTGTCACGGGGAGAGTTCGTCGAGGTCACAGACCAGGACCTGGAGCGGCTGCCCCTGCCCAGCACCGACACCATCGAGGTCCTGGAGGTGGTGGCCGAGGCAGAGATCGACCCGGCCCTCTATGTCGATCAGGCCTACTACCTGGAGCCCGAGCCGGCCGGGGTCCGGCCCTACGCCCTGCTGCGCCAGGCGCTGCAGCAGACCGGGCGCAGCGCCGTGGGCAAGATCGCCCTGCGCCAGCGGGAGCATCTCTGCCGGCTGGCGGCCCGCGATCAGGTGCTGGTGCTCAACACCCTGCACTGGCCCGACGAGATCCGGACCGCCGCCTCGCTGAAGCTGCCCGACGCCAAGGCCGAGGTGGGCAAGCGGGAGCTGGGCATGGCCGTCACCCTGCTCGACAACCTGAGCGCCAGCTTCGACCCGGGCCGTTACCAGGACCAGTACCGCGAGGCGCTGCAGCAGGTCGTCGAGGCCAAGCGCGAGCGCCGTGCCCTGCCCGAGGCCAGGCCCCAGCCCCGGGGCGACAACGTGGTCGACCTGATGGCGGCGCTGAAGGCGGCGGTGGAGCAGACCCGGCCCGACGGTAAGCGCTCCCGGGTCGCGGAGCGTCCGGCACCGGCCCCCACCCGCCGCCCGGCCCGGGCCGCCGCCTCCGGCCAGCGCCGGCGCGCCTCCTGAGCCCGACCCGCCCAGCATCGGCTCAGAGGTTGGGGGACGGGTGCGTGCGCCCGCGGGGCCGGGGCCGGGCGCTCAGGCCCCCCGGCGGTGCCGGCGGCCGGTCTTGGTGGGTCGTCAGCGTCGACTCCCCCAGGACGAGACGCTCGACGATCTCGCCGTCGGCAGCTCGGGGGCGAATCAGGGCGAGGACCTCGACCTCGCGGCGGGTGGGGCGGTCGGAGACGGAGCTGGCCCCTAGGATCGGGCATTTACATGGGCCCAACACGGTGCCGCCCGGCGGCCGCGGTGCTCGTCGAGCCGAGGTGGAACGGCGGATTAAGTCTCCTCCATCCGCGGGGGGCCTCCGTATGATCTTGAGCGTGGCAGGGCCCAGCGAACAGCAGGAAAGACAGGGTTCGGAGTCGCTGCTCGAGTTGTGGATGCTGGTGCGGCTGCGGTCGGAGCGGGGGTCGATCCGCAGGCTGCTGGCACTCAGGCCCCGTCTTGGGGAGCTGCCCCTGGCCCAGCTCCAGCTCCTGGCCATCATTCCCGGCGAGGGCATGCCCGAGCAGGCTCCCAGCCGAGCCCGGGAGAACCCCGAGCACCGCCAGGCGATCACCGGACTGCTGCGGCGGCGCCTGCTCCGCCGTCAGGTCGACGGGGTCCGGGGACCGGTGCTGATGCTGACCGAGCAGGGCCGGGAGGCCCGCCGGACCATGGACGAGATCCAACGCGAGACGTTGGCCGTACTGGAGAAGAGCCTGACACCCGAGCAGCTGGAGCGGCTGTACGAGACGCTGGCGGCGGTCGCCGACTCAGGCCCCGGCTGAGCCGGAAGCCTTAGAGCGCCTGGCGGCCGGAGAAGGCCCGGGCCACGGTTCGCTCGTCGGCGTAAGCCAGCTCTCCCCCGACCGGGAGCCCGTGCGCCAGGCGGCTGACCCGGACCCCACTCCCCTCTAAGCGGCGCTGGAGGTAGCTGGCGGTGGCCTCGCCCTCGACGTCGGAGTCGGTGGCCAGGATCACCTCCTGGACCCCGCCCCTGCCGATCCGGGCCAGGAGCTCGTCGGCGTGGATCTCCCCAGGTCCCACCCCGTCCAGAGGCGAGAGCGCCCGCCCCAGGACGTGGTAGAGGCCGTGGTACTCGGCGCTGCGCTCGATCGCCAGGACGTCGCTGGGCTCCTCGACGATGCAGATCAGGCTCTGGTCCCGACCCGGCTGGGTGCAGACGGCACAGGGCCGCCCCCGCTCGGCCAGGAAGAAGCATTGGGGGCAGGGGCCGACCTCCTCGGCAACCTCGGCCACCGCCCGGGAGAGGGCCAGCCCCTGCCCCGGCGCCAGCCGCACCGCGTGGAAGGCGAGCCGCTGGGCGGTCTTGGAGCCGATCCCCGGGAAGCGGGCGAACTCCTCTGCCAGGCGGTCGATCGCGGACGGCAGCAGCCCCATCGGCGTTGGCCCTGGCTCCCGGCGGTCAGCGCAGCCCGGGCGGCAGCAACCCCGGGGGCAGCAGCGACTCCATCGAGCGCGCCGCCAGCTCCCGCGACCGGTCCAGGGCCTCGTTGGCGGCGGCCAGGACCAGGTCGGCGACCAGCTCGACGCCCTCGGCGAGCACCTCCTCGGCGATCACGACCTCGGTGAGGCGCTGCTGGCCGTTGGCCCGGGCCCGGACCACGCCTCCGCCCGCCGACCCCTCCACCTCTTGGCTGGCCAGGTCGCCCTGGGCCTGCTCGATCTGGTGGAGCATGTTCTGCTGCAGCTGGCGGAGTTGTTTGGGATTGGGGTTGGGCAGGGCCTGGATCTCCTCAGAGCCGGGGTGCGGCCATTCTATGCCGCGGCCGCCATCGCCTTAGCGTCCCTGGCCCGAGCCCAGCCGGGTCACCCGGCTGCCGGGGAAGACCGTCATCGCCTTGCCCAGCATCGAGCCCCCGGCGGCGGGCGCAGGCGGACCTGCGGCGTCGGGCGACCCCAGCCCCTGAACCACCTCCACCACCAGCTCCTCGCCCAGCACCTCGCGGCAGGCACGCTCCAGCACCTGGCGGTTGCCGGGGGTCTGCATCTGAGTGAAGTGGAAGGCGAACTTGGGCTCGAATTCGATGGTGAGAACCCCCTCGGCGTGGCTCGCCGGCCTCCCCGACTTGAGCAGCGCCTGGACCGGGACGTTCTCCCGGCCCACCCAACCGAGGATCTCCGTCCAGCGGGCCAGAGCCGGGGCGGCGGGGACCGGCTCGGCGCCGGGCTCCAGATCTTGGGCGGCCGCCACCGGCTCCTCCTCGGAGGGCACAGCGGCGGGCAGGCCCGAGCCCCCGACGCCAGGCGCCGCCTCCGCCGGCTGGGGGACGGGTGCGGGGGCCAGCCGGAGCAGGGCCGCCTCCAGGGTCATCCAGGGATCGTCGGCCCGGCGCAACTGCCCACCCAGGGCGGCCGCCTCGGCCATCAGCTCCAGCCAGAAGCCTGGCGGCGCCGCGGGCGGGGACCAGGCCGAGGCTCCGGGCAGCGGCCGGCCACTCAGCTGCTGCCAGTGCGCGGACCGTGCCAGCGCGCCCAGGCTGCGGGCCAGCTGCCGGGGGTCGACGCCCCCCTGCTGAAGCTGGTGGAGCTCGTCCCAGGCGGTGGCCGCCCGGCCCTGGCCCAGGGCCGCCGCCAGGCGTCCCACCGCCCCGGGGTCGGCGATCCCCAGGCCCAGCTCCACCGCCCGCCGGTCCAGCTCGCCGTCCACCAGCCCCAGCACCCGGTCGAGCTGGGAGAGGGCGTCGCGGAGGGACCCCGCCCCTGCCTCGGCCAGGAGCTCCATCGCCTCCGGCGTCGTCTTCACCCCCTCCTGGGAGCAGACCCAGGCCAGATGCTCGGCCATCGCCCCAGTGGGGATGCGGCGGAAGTCGAAGCGCTGGCAGCGCGAGAGCACGGTGTCGGTCAGCCGCTGGGGCTCGGTGGTGGCCAGGATGAAGCGGGCGTGCTCGGGCGGCTCCTCCAGGGTCTTGAGGAAGGCGTTGCCCGCCTCGGCCGTGAGCATGTGGGCCTCGTCGATGATGTAGACCTTGGTGCGGAACTGGCTGGGCAGGAACTGGGCCCGCTCGCGCAGGTCGCGGATCTCGTCGATGCCCCGGTTGGTGGCGGCGTCGATCTCGATCATGTCCAGGCTGCGCCCCTCGGCGGTGATCCGGCAGGGCTCGCAGGCGGCGCACGGCTCACCCTCCTTCGGAGATTCGCAGTTCATGGCCTGGGCCAGGATCCGGGCGGCGCTGGTCTTGCCCGTGCCCCGGATCCCGGCGAAGAGGTAGGCGTGGCTGAGGCGCTGGTCGCGGACCGCGTGGCGCAGGGTGGTGGCCACCACCTCCTGCCCGACCAGCTCCGAGAACTGGCTGGGCCGGTACTTCTGGTACAGCGCCTGGCGCACCTGGCTCATGACGCCCCAGATGATCGCGCAGCGCCCGCTCCTGGGGCAGCTGCGGGCTGCCGCCCCGGGCCGCGGAGTGATCGCGCACCCCTCGTCGTTGAGGCATCCCCGGCGTTGGCCAATGCTCGAGCTAGACCCGGGGAGCCCGGCGGCACTCCCACCTGGCCGCGTACCGCTGCTTCCTTCCGGACCTGACGGGGTTGGCGGTGGCTGGATGCGCCGGACCCGGGTGTCAACGCCCGGGCGACTGGGACTGACCCGACGACACCTCCCCTCGGAGGGGAGTTCGACCCCGCTGTAGCGGATTGCGGGTGCAGGGCACCGCTAACTCCCCGTCTAGCGCGATCAGGGCGATCTTAGCTCGGCCTGACCTCGGGCGCCCCGTTGCCAATAGCCCTAGGCCCCGGTCCCGACCCGGTCCGGGGAGCCGACCCGGATCCGCTCCCCCAGGCGGCGCTCCTCCCCCCGGCGCAGGCGCTCCAGGTTCTCCCGATGTCTGGCCAGCAGGAAGGCCGTGGCGAAGAGGCTGAAGACCGGGCCGCGCCGGGGCCGGGGCGCAGGCTCCAGCTGGCTGACCACCGCGGCGGTGATCACCCCGGTGAGGGCGCCCAGCGAGGAATAGCGGGTGAGCAGGGCGGTGCCCGCCCCGGCCACGGCGGCGCTGCCACCGGCGGCCGGGTCGATGGCCAGCAGCGAGCCCAAGCAGGTGAGCACCGAGCGCCCGCCGCGAAAGCCGGCGAAGAGCGGCCAGCTGTGGCCGACCGCCGCCGCCATCGCCCCCAGCACCGCCCCCTCTCCGGCTGCCAGCCGCTCGCCCGCGCGGGCCGCCAGGTAGCCCTTGGCGGTGTCCATCCCGAAGGTGGCGGCGGCGGCCCCGGGACCGGCGGCGCGGAGCACGTTGGTGGCGCCGCTGACCCGGCTGCCGAACTTGCGCACGTCCACCCCCGCCGCCAGCCGACCCGCGATCAGGCCGATGGGGATCGACCCCAGCAGGTACCCGGCTCCCACCGCCGCCAGACCGCGGCCCACCCTGACGCCCACGGGGGCCGAGTGTACGTAGGCCACGCTCCGGGCTTCAGCCGCCGGGCCTGCGGGCGCGCAGCGAGTAGACCAGAGGCAGACGGGGCCGCCCCGGGGGGGGCAGCCAGAGGCCGGGACCGGCCGCCTCCAGGATCGGCGGCGGGAAGCGGGCGAAGTAGGTCTCGCTGCGCTCCCGGAGCAGCTCCACCCGCAGCCCCGCCTCGGCCAGGGCGCTGACCACCCCGCCCAGGGTGTGCAGCCACTGGTGGCAGCGGTTGTGGACCGTCTCCGCCTTGGGCTCGGCGTAGTCGCCGGGCTCGTCGTAGACCGCCTCCGCCCCCTCCTCGTAATCCCGTTCGAAGTCGAGACTCTCCCAAGCCATGACGTCGGTCAGGGGGTGGAACTCGACCAGGTAGAGGCAGCCGCCGGGGCAGAGTAGACGCGCGATCGCCCGGGCCCAGGGCTGGAGATCGGGGAGCCAGATCAGGGCTCCCTTGCCGGTGTAGACCAGGTCGAACTGGCGGCCCAGGATCTCGGCCGCCGACTCCATCTCCCCTTCCACGAACTCCGCCGCCAAGCCCAGCTTCCCGGCCAGCGCCCCGGCCGCCCGCAGCGCGGGAGCGGAGAAGTCGTAGCCGGTGACCCGAGCGCCCAGGCGGGCCCAGGAGAGGGTGTCCAGCCCGATGTGGCACTGCAGGTGGAGCAGTTCCTGCCCGGGCCGCAGGCCCGACTCCGCCAGCTCGTAGGCCGCCAGGGTGCTGCGCCCCCCGCGAAAGCCGGGCAGGTCGTAGAAGGTGGAACCCAGGTGGAGCGGCACCCGCTCGTCCCACCAGGCCCGGTTGAACTCCCGGCCGGCGTCTGCCATTCGCGCCAGGGTAGCGACCGCCCCGAAGGCCCCAGCCGCCCAGCACACCGCAGTCAGCCGATTCGAAGTTGTACCCTCGCCCTGTGACCGTGACCGCGCCCCGGCCCACCACCGTGCGCCGGGCCCACCTCGCCGACCTCGACCTGCCCCAGGGCAAGCGCGCCCGACTCCACAACCTGCTCTACCAGCACGGCCCCGCCAACGGCACCCTGCTGCTCTTGCCCCTCGACCAGGGCCTGGAGCACGGGCCGGTGGACTTCTTCGTCAACCCCCCGGCGCTCGACCCTGACTTCCAGTGCCGCCTGGCGGTGGAGGGCAACTACTCGGGGATCGCCCTCCAGATCGGACTCGCCACCCGCTACCTGCACCGCTACGCGGGCCGGGTGCCGCTGGTGCTCAAGGTCAACGGTCGCACCAACGTCCCCAGCTCGGACGACGCCTTCTCACCGCTCACCTCCTCGGTCGAGGATGCGATCCGCCTCGGCGCCTCCGCGGTGGGCTACACCTGCTACGTGGGCTCCCCCGCCCAAGACCGCGACCTGCGGCAGATGAATGAGGTGCGCCGGGAATGTGAGCGCTACGGCATGCCCCTGATCTGCTGGGCCTACCCGCGGGGCTCAGCCATCGCCAAGAAGGGCGGCCAGGACAGCCTCTACGCCGTCGACTACGCCGCCCGGGTGGCGGCGGAGATGGGCGCGGACGTGATCAAGGTCAACATCCCCCGGGCGCACTCGGATGCCGACGCCGCCTCCCCCGCCCCCTACGACCAGCTGGTCGAGGACCGCCGGGAGATGCTGGCTCGGATCATCCGCTCCGCCGGACGATCGCTGGTGATCTTCGCCGGGGGCAGCAAGCTCGCGGACGAGGAGCTGTTGGGCCGGATCGACGACTGCATGGCCGCGGGCGGCACCGGGTTCATCTTTGGCCGCAACATGTGGCAGCGCCCCTTGGAGAAGGCTTTGGAGATGAGCTCCCAGGTTCACCAGGTCTTGCAGCGGTACGGCCAGCCGGCCTGAGGCGCGACGCCGGGCCAAGAGCTTCGGGTGGACGTGGGGACCGGCTGGGTGCGGCCGCCACCGCAGCCCTAGTGCGTTGTATCCCCGAGAAGTTCCAGAGCTCGCCATCGCCTGGCGGCCCGGCGGCGCGTTGCTGGCGAGAAGTGAAGTGCCCGCGGCGACTAGGCTCGTGATGTGCTCACCGAGGTAGCGGAAGGGGTATCCGTTCGCCAGAGCGCCTTCTGCCGGAGCAATGCACTCGCCGTCCGCGGCGACGAGGGTGTCCTGCTCGTCGATCCCGGCGTCAACGGCGAGGACCTAGCCGAGCTCGCCGACGACCTCGACCGCCTGGGTGTCACCGTCACCGTCGGGTTCGCCACGCACCCGCACTGGGACCATGTGCTGTGGCACGAACGCTTCGGGACTCCGAGCCGTCTGGGCACAGCGACCTGCGCGGAAGCCGTCCGGGCGCGTCTCGGGCAGCTCCGAGCGCGGGTGGCGGAACTGGCTCCGGGGGTCGAGACCGCGCTTGCTGGGCAGATCGCTCCCCTAGAGGGCGGTGCAAGTTCGCTGCCGTGGTCCGGGCCGGCAGTGCGGGTCTTCGAGCACCAAGCCCACGCACCAGGCCACGCGGCGCTGCTCATCCGGCACGCAGGGGTGCTCATCGCTGGAGACATGCTCTCCGACGTGGAGATCCCGCTCTTGGACCCCGACGGGCACGATCCTGCCGCGGACTACAGCGCCGCCCTCGAGCAGCTGGCAGAAATCTGCGAGGACGGAGTCACCACGCTCATACCGGGTCACGGCTCCGTTGCCACTGGTGCGGAGGTCGCTGCCAGGATCGCTGCGGACCGAGCTTACGTTCGGGCCCTGCGCCACGGCATCGATCCGCATGACCCCCGCGTCGGTCCTGGTACGACCTACGGCACCGATTGGCTCCCCGAGGCCCACGAACGCAACATGAGACTAACGCGCCGCTAAGATCCGTCCCTTCTGGTGGCCTCCAGAGCCTCGGCGTCCAGTCCGCATAAAGCGGCACCGGTCCCGGTCCCAGCTTCTGCCTTCAAACGACCGCCCCTCCCTCCCCGAGACCCGCGGCGAGCCCTCGCCGCGGCCCACAGCCTGAAAGAGAGGTTTTGCGGAATCCGCCTTCAAGGGGCGAATTCAAAACATGCGATCCAAGAGTCCAGGGGTGGGAAAAATGCCCTGGGCGTCTGGCATCCGAGGGCTACGGTTGGCCAGCCCAGGCGGCCGCTGCCTCAAGACCGCGGTCAGGCAGCGTTAGGTCAAGGGGGAGCAGGGACCGCCGCGCCGTACGCCATCTTGAAGCTAGTGCCGCCCTCGCCCACGTCCGAGGGCACCGAGACGATCGCGCCCTTCTGCACCATCACGACCCAGGTGTCGGTGGTGTCCGGGCCGCTGGCAGCGACCTTGCTGAAAGGGAACTCGGTGTAGTCGGCAAGGGTGGCCTGCAAGCCGCTGATCTGTGGGGCCTCGAGGATCCAGTCCGCGCTCTGAGCGGGGCCGGTATAGGTCTGGTTGGTGATGAACGTCTCGTGCTGGGTCGCATCGTCGACCGCGATCGACCAGTTGGTACCGCTCACGTGGGAGATCGTCACCGTGATGGCGTCGCCGGGAGCCAGGTTTGTCCACGCTGTGATCGGCGT
>JBOHUM010000050.1:0-29947 GCA_050734515.1 Candidatus Dormibacteria bacterium | reverse complement strand
GCAGCTGGTGCTGCTGGTGGCCGCCCCCACGCTGCAGGACTCGCCGGTGCTGGTGCCGGTGCAGGCCTTGGGACCGTATCCGATCGTGGGCTCGCCGTCGCCCACGTTATGATAGCCGTTGTCCAAGCCGGCCACTGCGGAGGCGCTGCTGGCGATCGTCCCGTCGGGGATGGGGTTCTGCGTGGCCAAGAGCACGTCGTTGCCGAACACCTCTGCGTTGGCCCCGGGCCTCAGCACCAGACCCTGGTCAAAGTAGAAGTCGCCCGGGTTGGGGGGATCGGCTCCGGTGATGTTGTCCGTCTGACTGCAGTTGTAGAAGACGGCATTGCCGGTGATCACCACCGGATTCGTGTAATCGCCCGGGTAGTAGACGGTGGTGCCGGCCGGGTACGCGGGATAGGGTGGATTGGCGGGAGTGGGACCGACGCTTCCGGTGGCCGGATTCGAGACCTCACCGCCGCAACCGGCATTGTTTGGCGTGGGCGCGGGAGGCAGGGATATCTGGGACAGGCTAGTCTTGGGGCTGCCTCCCGACTGCCAGTAGTCGCTCCAGACGTTGGTGTTGTTGGCTCCGCACTGAGCATCGTTGGTGGGCGCGTCGCCGTTGGCGACCGGATTGGGGTCAGGCCACTCCTTGGGTCCGGCCAGTGGCAGGACTGACGTGTCGGGCGTGGTGCCGAAGCAGGAGTCCCAAGGGGCGCCGACGATGCTGGAGTACTCAAGCAGACCCCAGTCGTACATGGTGCCGCTTTGCTTGCCGTCGAGGATGTCGGGTTTGCTGAAGCTGCCCCACTTATCGCACCCGCCATTGATGCTCTGGGGGCTGCTGCTGGTGAGGCAGCCGTTGCTGTTGTCGAAGATCGTCCCCTCGACCTCGAACAGGCCGTCGCCGGCCATGAGGATGGTGTGAGCGCCGTTCTCGGCTAGGGCGACGATGCTGGTGGCGGTGGACCCGGCTGCGGCGGTGTTGAGGGCCGACGCGCCGGTGGCAGTCTTCAGCTGGGCCACGCCCAGGATCTGGGCGATGAAGGGAGGCCACTGCGGGGACACGTCCAGGTGCACCCCGCAGGCACCGGTGGGGGCGTTCCCCCCGGGGTACGCAGTGCCGCTGTAGATGGGGATATCGCTGCCGGCCTGCTTAAGCGGCTTGCTGGTGGAGGCCAAGTAGTACCCGGTCCAACCAAACGGTGGACCGCCGACGCCATTACCGGTGTCCGTGGAGGGCGAATTGGTGGCGACTACGGCGTTGATGTCGTAGACCAGCTCGTTGGCTGACAGGTTGCCGGTCGCGGTGCAGGTCGGGTAGAGGGCCTGCGCCGCCGCCTCGGCCGCGAAGTCGGCGGCATTCTGGGCCTGACGGTACTGCAGCAGCCCAAAACCACCGTCGATGGCGAGACCCACCGCGAGCACGAGCACGATCAGGGCGAGGGCGAACAGCACCATCACTTGGCCGGACTCGCGCTGCCGGCGTCGGGTGAGCAGGGCTCGGTGCCAAGCCTGCAATTGCGACCTCCTCATTGCTCAGCCGTGGCCACGGCCTTGATCGTGACCCTTGGGAAAAGGGGCAGGTAGGGCGTGATGCTGTCCCAGACGGCCACCTGAACGAGCTCCTCGCCCGAGTTGTAGGTGGGATCCGGGAATTGGCTCACCGTGAGGCACCCGGTCGGGACCGAGCCGCCTGCAGTGCACTGCAGGGGCGACCCCAACTCCTGCTCCGCGGCGGTCGTGGCCCAGCAGACCTCGGGGGAGGGGGGGTTGCCGGCGCTGCAGGGCAGCGTGGCGGGTGCCGAGCCTCCGATGGTGTTGCCGTTGTTGTACTGGTACTCGGCCGCGGTCGCGCCGGCGCGTGCCGCCTGGGTTATGTTGATGTCCGCGACCAGCATCTGGCCGCCGGTTGCCGCCAGAGCCACCAGCAGCAGGGCCACCGGGAGCACCAGGGCGAACTCAACCATGGCCTGCGCGCGTGTGCGCCGTCCCGTAATCTTGAACTTGTGTGAGCGCGCGGTCATCGTCGCTGAGGAGCGTAGGCCACGCCCGGTTAGTCGAGCTTGGCGCTTTCAGTGACGTTGCTGTAACAGGACACACCAGTGACGGGGGCTGCACGTGGCCGACCGCTTGAAGCTCACTGCGGGCGAGGCTCTGCGAAGCACGACCAGGTTTCTCGCCGCTTCTGGCTCATCGAGCCCCAGGCTGGACGCGGAGCTTCTCCTGGGGCGGGCGCTGGGGGTGGAGCGTCTCCAGCTCTACCTGCAGTTCGAGCGGCCCCTGAGCGTTACTGAGCGCGACCGGTCCCGGGACCTTATCCGCCGCCGCGGCCACGGCGAGCCGGTTGCCTACATCCTGGGGAGCAAGGAGTTCTGCGGGCTGAGCTTCAAGGTGGACCGTTCTGTCCTGATCCCGCGGCCGGAGTCGGAGTTCCTGGTGGAGCTGGCCCGGCAGCGCCTGGCCCAGGGCGACGGATCGGGGCGGGTGGCAGACCTGGGCTGCGGCAGCGGCTGTTTGGGGGTCAGCCTGGCGGTGGCGCGCATCGGCGCCGAGGTGGATTTGGTCGACACCTCGGCGGCGGCGGCGGGGCTGGCGCGCGAGAACGCCGCGGCCCATGGGGTCCAGGGGCGGGTGGCGGTCCTGGAGGGGGATTGGGTGGAGCCGCTGGCGGGCCGCGGCCCCTACCGGTTGGTGATGAGCAATCCTCCCTACGTGACCACGGCGGAGCTGGAGGATCTGCCCCCGTCCGTCCGGGACTTTGAGCCTCGGCTAGCCCTGGACGGGGGTGCGGATGGTCTGGAGGCGTATCGGCGCCTGCTCCCGGGACTGGCGTTGATCACCCACCCCGGCAGCACCGTGCTGCTCGAGGGCGATCCCGGGCGGCTGCCCCGGGTGGCGGAGATGTGCCAGGAGTGGTGGCCGGAGGCACGTGTCCACGAGCACCAGGACCTGACCGCGAGGCTGCGGGTGCTCGAGGTCGAGGTGCGTTGAGGGCGGCCCCATGGGCGAGCGACGCCCAGGGCCTGGGCGCGGCCACCGCGGCGCTGGCCCGCGGTGAGGTGGTGGGGTTCCCCACCGACACCGTCTACGGGCTGGCCGCCTCGGCCCGCGACCGAGGTGCCTGCCGGCGGCTGAGCGCCATCAAGGGCCGCTCGGGGTCTCAGCCCCTGATCCTGATGGCCGCCACTCTGGAGGCGATGGCGGGGTTCGTGGTCTGGTCTCCGGCCGCCCTGGACTTCGCCCGGCGCTTCTGGCCCGGGCCGCTGACACTGGTGCTGGTGGCCGGGCCCCTGGGCGGGTCCCTGGGGGGCGGCGCTACCCTGGGAGTGCGGATTCCCGATCACCCGATCGCCCGGCGCCTGCTCGAGCAAGGCGGACCGCTGGCCACCAGCAGCGCCAACCGCCACCAGTTGGCGCCCGCGGCCGACGCCGAGGCGGCGCTGCGCGATTTGCCCGGCCTGGGGGGTGCCCTGGCCGACCCGGCGCCGGCGCGGTTGGGCGCCGCACCCTCATCTATACTCGACCTCACTCAGGAGCAACCGGTCCTGCTCCGCGAGGGGGCGCTCAGCGCCGCCCAGCTGGGGATCTCTGCCACTGAGAAGTTACCCGGGAGTCGGAGGGACTGAGATGGCGATCGCCCAAGAGCGGCTCAGCTCCCTGCACCGGGCCGACCCGGAGTTGGCGGCGATCCTCGCCTCGGAGCTGGAGCGGCAGCGCTACACCCTGGAGCTGATCCCCTCGGAGAACGTGGCCAGCCCGGCGGTGCTGGAGGCGGTGGGCTCCTGGCTGACCAACAAGTACGCCGAGGGCACTCCCGGCAAGCGCTACTACGGCGGCTGCGAGTTCGTAGACCAGGTGGAGGAGTTGGCCCAGCGCCGCGCCTGCTCACTCTTCTTGGCCGAGCACGCCAACGTCCAGCCGCACTGCGGCAGCTCCGCCAACATGGCCGCCTACATGGCCTTCTGCCGCCCCGGTGACACCATCCTGGGCCTGGATCTGAGCCACGGGGGTCACCTGAGCCACGGGTCGCCGGTGAGCTTCAGCGGGATCGTCTACCACGCCGAGTTCTACGGGGTCGATCCCGAGACCGAGCGCCTGGACTACGAGCAGGTGCGAGCCCGGGCCCGGGAGGTGCGGCCGCGGGTGCTGGTGGCCGGGGCCAGCGCCTACCCCCGGACCTTCGACTTCCCGCAGCTGGCCGAGATCGCCCACGAGGTTGACGCCCGGCTGATGGTGGACATGGCCCACTTCGCCGGACTGGTGGCGGGGGGAGTCCATCCCAGCCCGGTGCCCCACGCCGACGTGGTGACCCTGACCACCCACAAGACCCTCAAGGGTCCCTGGGGCGGGATGATCCTCTGCCCGGAGGAGCACGCCAAGGCGATCGACAAGGCGGTCTTCCCGGGGGTGCAGGGAGGGCCCTTGATGCACGCCATCGCCGGCAAGGCGGTGGCGCTCCAGGCCTGGACTGAGCCGGAGATGGCCGACTACGCCCAGAGGGTGGTGGGCAACGCCCAGCGCCTGGCCACCGGGCTGATGGGCGAAGGCCTGCGCCTGGTCAGCGGCGGCACCGACAACCACCTGATGCTCCTGGACCTGAGACCGCTGGGCCTGACCGGGCGCCGCGTCCAGGACGTCCTGGAGGGCGCGGGGGTCACGGTCAACCGCAATTCCATCCCCTTCGACCAGGCCAGCAAGTTCAACCCCAGCGGGATCCGGCTGGGGACCCCGGCGGTGACCAGCCGGGGGATGGGGCTGGAGGAGATGGACGAGATCGCGTCGATGATCGCCACCAGCCTCCGCGACCTGGACGACCAGGCGGTGCAGTCCCGGGTGGCGGCCAGGGCCCGGGCCCTCTGCGAGGCCTTCCCCCTGCCCTACGGCTGAGCTCGGGCTGAGCGTGCCCACCGCCCAAAACCCCTACCTGAGCGCGCTGCCGATCCTGGTGGTGGCGGTGGTCGTGACCGTGGCGGCGGTGCCCCTGGCGCGCTGGCTCAGCTTCAAGCTGGGAGCGGTCGCCGAGCCCGGTGGCCGGCACATCCACCAGCGGCCCACCGGGCGCCTGGGGGGCCTGGCCCTGATGGCCGGATTCGTGGTGGCGCTGGCCTGTTTCGGCCGCGGGATCCAAGACTGGGTGCAGATCCTGCTGGTGGCGGTGCTGGTGGCGGTGCTGCTGGCGGCGGACGACATCCTAGGACTCCCCTACTGGACCAAGCTGGTCCTGCAGGCGATCTGCTCGCTGTTGGTGGCAGTGGCGTTCACCATCACCATCGGCTCGGTGAACTTCCCCGGCCTGGCGATCCACCTGGCCTGGGCCGCGATCCCGATCACGGTGATCTGGTTGATGGGGATGCAGAACTCGATCAACCTCCTCGACGGGGTGGACGGGCTGGCCGCCGGAGTCGTGGCGATCGTGGGAGCGGTCCTCTTCCTGGCCGCGGTCAACCGCCTCGGGGTCGAGCCCAGCCAGGGTGGGGTGATCCTGCTCTCGGCGGCCCTGATCGGTTGCTGCCTGGGCTTCCTGGTCTTCAACTTCGCCCCGGCGCGGATCTTCATGGGCGACTCGGGCAGCCACCTCCTGGGGATGCTGGTGGGGATCATCACCATCGTCGGCGTGGCCAAGGTCACGGTGGCCCTGGCCCTGTTCGTACCCGTCCTGGCCCTGGCGCTGCCGATCGGCGACACCGCCTTCGCCATCTGGCGCCGGCGCCGCCAGGGGGTGGGATTCGCCCATGCCGACGCTCGCCACCTCCACCACCGCCTGCTGGCCCTGGGCCTGACCGCCCGGGAGACGGCGGTGACCTTCTATCTGGTGACGGCCATCCTCGGCTGCGTGGGCCTGGCCATCTTCGGCCACCGCAAGATCCTGGCCGTGGCCCTGGGGCTGCTGGTGCTGGCACTGGGTCTGCTGGGCTGGCGGGTGCGCCGTCGGGGCGGCTTCATCCTGCGCCGCGCCCGGCCGGCCGACCCGCCCCGCCTGGAGGAGCGCCATGGTTGAGGTGGCTCAGCCGACCTCGCCCGCCGACGACCGCCTGGAGATCCGCGGGCCTGCCCAGCTGCGGGGCCGGGTGACGGTGAGTGGCAGCAAGAACGCCGCCCTCCCGCAGATGGCCGCCGCCCTGCTCGCCGACGGGCCTCTGCGGCTGGACAACCTGCCCTCGATCGAGGACGTGGAGACGATGTGCCGGTTGCTGCGCGGGCTGGGCGCCCGGGTGGACCGCTCCGGGGCTGAGGTCGAGATCGATCCCCGGACCGTGGACCGGGTCCAACCCGAGGGCGAGCTGGCGGGCCGGATGCGGGCCTCGCTGCTGCTGCTGGGGCCACTCCTGGCCTCGCGGGGCGAGGCTGCGCTGCCCTTCCCCGGCGGCGACGACATCGGTCCGCGCCGGGTGGAACAGCACCTCGAGGGACTGCGGGCCATGGGAGCGGAGGTGGTCGAGGACGAGTTCGGGATCCGTGCCCGGGCGCGGAGGCTGCACGGCGCCCACCTGCTGCTGGACATGCCCACCGTAACCGGCACCGAGAACCTGATGATGGCCGCCGCCCGCGCGGACGGGATCACCGTCATCTCCAACGCCGCCCGCGAGCCGCACGTGGTCGACCTGGCCCTGTGCCTGCAGGCCATGGGGGCCCGGGTCTCCGGGGCCGGTGGCGACCGGATCGTGATCGAGGGCGTGCCCCGGCTGCACGCGGCCGAGCACCGCGTCCGTGCCGACTACATCGAGGCCGGCACCTTCGCCATGGCGGCCGCGGCCACCGGCGGCGACATCCACATCGACCAGCTCTTCTGTGCCGACCTGGGCCAGGTGCTGCACAAGCTGCGCCGGGCAGGCTGCCAAGTGGAGGAGGGGGGCGGCTGGCTGCGGATCTGCCGCCCCGACCCCCTGCGCAGCGTGGACATGACCACCTGGCCGCACCCCGGTTTCGCCACCGACCTGCAGGCGCAGTACGTTGCCCTGATGACTCAGGCCGAGGGGGTGAGCACGGTCTCGGAGGCGCTCTTCGAGAACCGCTTCCAGCACGTCCACCAGCTCCGCCGCCTGGGAGCCTTGATCGAGCTGCAGGGTCGCAGCGCCCTGGTCTCGGGGGGCGCCCCCCTGGTGGGAGCGGAGCTGGCGATCTCCGACATCCGCTCCGGGGCGGCGCTGGTGATCGCCGGGCTCTGCGCCCAGGGCACCACCTGGCTGGACAACGTCCGCCACCTCGATCGCGGCTACCAGGACCTGGAGAGCAAGTTGGTCGGCCTGGGGGCGGATCTCGTCCGCCACCCGCCCGCCGCTGGAGTGGAGGCCTAGCCGGATTGGCCTCCCGCCGCTTCGGGATCGAGCTCTCCCCCGACCACGTCGAGGTCTGGGCGCGCGGGGACGGTGTGGTCCTGGAGGAGCCGGCGGCGCTGGCCCGGCAACAGGGCAGCGGGCGTTCGTTGGCGTTTGGCACCCAGGCGCTGGAGGCGGCCCACGAGCGGCCCGGGCAGGTGGTCCTGAGCTGGCCGCTGGGGACCCGGCGCTTGGCCGACCAGCGGGCGGCAGAGCAGCTGCTGCGGCTCGTGATCTTCAAGGTGGTGGGACGGATGCTGTTCACCCGCCACGAGCTGATGCTGGGGGTGCCCACCGAGCTCACCACCCAGGGGCGTCGGGTGCTGCTGGAGGCGGCCCTGGCGTCGGGGGCGCGGATGGCGCACATGATGGACCTGCCCCTGGCGGCGGCCCTGGGGGCGGGGATGCCGGTAGCCTCCTGGGCGCCGGCGCCGCTGCTCTTCCTCACCCCCCGGTCGGCGCAGGCGGCGGTGATCTGCCACGAGGGCCTGCTCGGACACCGCTCGTTGGAGCCTCGCGAGGCGGGTCCGGGCACCTGGGAAGGCGACTGGGGGGTGCAGACCCTGGCCGGCCTGCTGGCGGGGATGTTTGAGGAGCTCGCTCCCCGGCAGCGCGACCAGGCCCGGCGCTCGGGTCTCGCCCTGGCCGGGCGGGGGGTGGCGCTGGGGCCGATCGGGGGGCGCCTGGAGGAGAGGTTGGGAGTGGCGCCCCGGCTGGTGCCCGACCCCGGCCACTGCGTCGCCAAGGGGAGTGAGGTGGCCCTGGAGCGGATCGACGCCCTGGGCAGCCAGGGGCTCCTCTACCTGCGCTGAGGGCTGGGGCTCAGCCTGTCCCCCGCAGCGCCTGGGTGGCGAACGCCGCCAGCACCAGGGCTGCAGCCACCCCGGCGACCCAGCGGAGCTGGCGCCGGCGCCGGCCCCCCGGCCCCCGCTCCGCCCAGCGGTCGAGGCTGAAGCGACCCCCGGCACCGACCACCCAGAGCAGGGCTGCCAGCAGGGCGTAGAGCAGCCCCGAACCGAGGTCGGTCGACCCCGGGGTGAAGGGAAGCCCCAGGCCCTGCCCGAAGAGCCAGATGGCCAGCAGCAAGGGGATGCTGGCCAGCAGCGCCGCCGCGGTCCAGAGCCCGGTCGCGATCAAGAGCCCGAGGGCGGTCTCCACCGCCGCCAGGGCCGCCCCGGCCAGGACCAGGTGCCGGGACAGAACCTGGGCGGCGAACACCAGCAGGCTCCCCAGGGGGCTGGGGGAGACCGAGGCGTTGCCGTAGACCAGAGACCCATAGCCGAGGTAGGTGGCTCGGTGCCAGTCGAGCCAGGCGTCGGCGAGCAGGAGCAGGCCCAGGGCGATCCGGACCAGGTCCGGCCAGGAGTCCGCGGGGGGCGCCGATTCGACGTCAGCCATTGGCGGGGCGAGACCCGGGAGAGCCCTGGGCCCAGGCCGGCGCCGTCTCCGAGCTTGAGGGCAGCGCCAGGGGACGGTCGGCGGGACGGGCGGGGTAGAGGGCCAAGCCCAGCAGCAGCACCGCCGGGGCGGTGCCGGGGTCTGGCGCCAGCCCGCTGGCCAGGCCGCCCAGGGCCTGGGCCAGGATCCAGAAGCCAATGGTGAGCGCGAAGGCCAGCCGCAGGGTGGGTCTTCGCAGCCCCCAGCGCCAGACCCCGGCCGCCAGCAGCAGCTCGGTCAGGCCCAGGGCCAGCGCGACCTCCAGCCCGTGGCCGTTGGCGAGGCGGGCCAGGTGGTAGTCGAGGGCTGCCAACCCTCCGGGCTGGTCCTGGGCGGCCGACTGCAGGTTGTAGGCCAGGACCGCTCCGGTGGGGAAGCGGGGTTGCAGGTGCAGCAGCGCTCCCATCACCCATAGGCCGGTCCAGGCCCAGGCCACGCCCCGGTCGGAGAGCAGGCCGAGCCCGGCTGCGGAGCGGGCGCCCGGCCGCTCCACCGGCCAGACCACCACCGCCAGGAGGGCGTAGAGCAAGGCCGAGCCGGGAGCCCCGGACTCCAGCAGGGCGGTGCCGGTGGCGAGCGCCCCCAGGCCCTCGCCACCCACCCAGATCAGCAGCGCCCACGCCACCGAGAAGATCAGTGCCGCCCGCCGGCTGGGACGGTAGAGGATGCCCAGCCCGATCGCGATCTGGACCACCGCCGCGGTCACGCTGAGGGCGGCGGTGTGGGCGGTACCCACCCGCACCAGCGCCAGCAGCCACCCCTGCAGCGGCTGGGGCTGGTACATCAGGGCGTTGGCGTAGAGCACGTTGTCGGCGAAGTTGGCGGTCATCATCGCCGGCTGCAGCTGCAGGCAGCCGTCGAGGATCCACAGGCCCGCCAGTCCCCAGCGCACCCAGCGGGCAGCGGCGGCTGGGGTCACCGGTCGCCCGGCAAGCGGCCGTCCGCCCTGAGGGCAAGTTGGTGGCGCCCGATCCGGGCCCCGCGATTACGTCGGCACGAAGACGTCATTTAGCCCAGGCTAACTGGCTGGTAAGGTTGGGCTGAACCCCAGCCCGCGCGTTCAGTATCCGGCCCCACGAGGTTGCAGAGATCGGAGCCAGCTCCCGCCGCGGTCCCGCCTCGGGGCGCCGGGCCGCCGCCGGGGCGCTGGCGCTGGCAGTGCTGGGGGCGGCCCTGGCGGGGTGCGGGCAGGTGGTGGGCGCCACCACCCTGGTGCTCTACAACGGCCAGCACCCGCAGACGACAGCGGCCCTGGTGCGGGCCTTCGAGGCTGCGACCGGGATCCAGGTCGCGGTGCGGTCCAACGACGAGGACGTGCTCGCCCAGCAGCTGGTCCAGGAGGGCGCCAGCTCGCCCGCCGATCTCATCTACTCTGAGAACTCGCCGGCGCTGGAGTTCCTGCAGCGCCGGGCCCGGCTGGCGCCGGTGGCGGCGGCCACCCTGGCCGACGTGCCCCGCCGCGACAGCTCGCCTGGGGGCGACTGGGTCGGGGTCTCGGCCCGGGTGAGCGCCCTGGTCTACAACACCCGGCGGCTGAGCCGTTCCCAACTCCCCACCTCGGTGATGCAACTGGCCCAGCCCCGCTGGCGGGGGCTGCTGGCGATCGCGCCCGGGGAGACGGACTTTCAGCCGATCATCACCGCGGTGGCCCAGGCCCACGGCCGGAGGGCGGCCCTGAGCTGGCTGCGGGCGATCAAGGCCAACGCCGGCTCCAGGGACTATCCCGACAACGAGACCCTCACCGCCATGGTCAACTCCGGCCAGGCGGCGATCGGCATCATCAACAACTACTACTGGTACCGGTTGCGGGCGCAGCTGGGGGCGGCGGGGATGCAGTCGGCGCTGGCCTACCTGGCCCCGCGGGACCCGGGCTACGTGGTCGACGTCTCCGGGGCGGCGGTGCTCCGCTCCAGCCATCACCAGGCGGCGGCGCAGCGGTTCCTGGCCTTCCTGGTGAGCCGCCCCGGCCAGGAGATCCTCGCCCACGGGGACAGCTACGAGTACCCGCTGGGCTCAGGGGTGAAGTCGGCCCGCGGGATTCCCGCCCTGGCGAGCCTGCGTCCCGACCCCATCTCGCTCGCCAGGCTCGGGGTGGGCGCCGAGGCGGTGGCGTTGCTGCATCAGGCGCAGCTGCTCTAGGCCGGGATGGCGAGCCTTTCCTCGATCTTGCCCCTGGCGGCCCGGGCGCGGCATCGACCGCTGGCGCTCTGGGCGGGCTCGGGCCTGATCGGGGCGCTGCTGCTGCTGCCCCTGGCCTTCCTGCTGCTGGAGGCGCGCCAGGTGGGATGGGGTCAGCTCTCGGCGTTGCTCTTCCGCCAGCTGACCCTGCAGCTGCTCTGGAACATGGTGGCGCTCACCGCGGTGGTGACCGCACTCTGCGCCGTGCTGGGCACCGCCGCCGCCTGGTTCGTCCAGCGGACCGAGTTTCCCGGGCGGCGGGCCTTCTCCGTGCTCCTGGTCCTCCCCCTGGCGATTCCCGACTTCGTGGTCGCCTTCGGCTGGGTGTCGGTGGCTCCCTGGGCCAGCGGGTTGGGGGGGGCGGTCTTGGTGATGACCCTGGGCCTCTATCCGCTGGTGTACCTCCCAGTGGCGGCCAGCCTCCGGGGCGCGGACCCCGGCCAGGAGGAGGCGGCTCGCACCCTGGGGCTGGGGCCCGGGAGGACCTTCTGGCGAGTGACCCTGCGCCAGGCCCGGCCCACCATCATGGCCGGCTGTCTGCTGGTGGGGCTGGCGCTGCTGGCCGAGTACGGCGCCTTCGAGATCCTCGGCTACCAGACCTTCACCACCGAGATCTTCACCGAGTTCCAGATCGGCTTCGACGCCCCCGCCGCCGCGGCCCTGTCGCTGGTGGTGGTGCTCCTGGGCCTGCTGCTGCTGCTGGGGGAGGGCTGGGTGTCCGGCCGGGGCCGGCCCGGACGGACGGCGGCCCGGGTGGGCCGCGGCCATCCGCGACTGCGCCTGGGACGGCGCCGCTGGCTGGTGACCGGGGCCAGCCTCGCGCTGGTGGCGCTGGCCCTGGGGGTGCCGCTGGCGGTGATCGCCTTCTGGACGGTGCGGGGAGGGGCCACCACCCTGCCCCAGTCGACGTCGGTGGCCGGGGCCGCAGGCTACTCGCTGGCCTACTCTGCGGTAGCCGCCCTGATCTCGACCGGCCTGGCGCTGCCGGTGGCTCTGCTGGCGGTCCGCCATCCCGGTCTGGCGACCCGCAGCCTGGAGCGCTCCACCTACATCGTCCAGGGACTGCCCGGGGTGGTGGTGGCGCTGGCCCTGGTCTTCTTCTGCCTCCACTACCTGGGCTGGCTCTACCAGTCCAGCGTGCTGCTGGTGGCCGCCTACGCCATCCTCTTCTTCCCCCTGGCGTATGTCCCGGTGCGGGCCTCGGTGCTGCGGACGCCGCCCGGGTTGGAGGAGGTGGGCCGCTCCCTGGGCCGGAGCGCCTGGGCGGTGCGCTGGCGGGTGGGCCTGCCCCTGATCGCCCCGGGCCTGGCGGCCGGCTTCTGCCTGGTCTTCCTCTCCGCGGTGACCGAACTCACCGCCACCCTGATCCTGGTCCCGACCGGGGTCCAGACCCTGGCCACCCAGTTCTGGGCCTACACCAGCAACGTCTCCTACGGGGCTGCCGCCCCCTACGCGGCGGCGATCGTGGTGATCTCGCTGGTGGCGGGGCTGGGACTGGGCCGCTGGTTCGACCGCCAGGTGGGGGGAGGGCGGGGCACGTGACCGCGGTCAGCCTGCGCGGCGTGAGCAAGTCGTTTGGCCGGACCCCGGTGCTGCGCCAGCTGGAGCTACGGGTGGCGCCGGGAGGGCTGCTGGCGGTCCTGGGCCAGTCCGGGAGCGGCAAGACCACTCTGCTGCGCCTCATCGCCGGCCTGGAGCGGCCCGACCAGGGCCAGATCGAGCTCGAGGGCCAGGTGGTGGACGACGGCGGTGCCCGCTTCGTCCGCCCGGAGCGGCGCGGGGTGGGCTACGTCCCCCAGGAGGGGGCGCTCTTCCCCCACCTGACCGTGGCCGAGAACGTGGGCTTCGGGTTGGGGAGGGGCCGACGCGGGCGCGCCCGGGTCGAGGACCTGATCCGGATGGTGGGGCTGGAGGGGCTGGCCAGCCGCTATCCGCACCAGCTCTCCGGGGGCCAGCAGCAACGGGTGGCCCTGGCCCGGGCGCTGGCGGTCCGGCCCCGACTGCTGCTCCTCGACGAGCCCTTCTCGGCGCTGGACCCCGGGCTGCGGGCGAGCGTGCGCGAGGACGTGCGCCGGATCCTGGATGCCAGCGGCGTCACCACCCTGCTGGTCACCCACGACCAGGAGGAGGCGCTGGCGGTGGCCGACCAGGTGGCGGTGCTGCGCCGGGGGCTGGTGGCCCAGGTGGGTGCCCCGGAACAGGTCTACCTGGAACCGGTGGACCTGGAGCTGGCCCTCTTCCTGGGAGAGGCCAATCTCTTCGAGGGGGTGGTCCGGGGCGGGGTGGCCCAGACCCCGCTGGGGCCGGTCGGGCTGCGCCGCCCCGGGGGCGCCACGGTCCCCGAGGGGCCCGCCACCATCCTGGTGCGCCCGGAGCAGGTGGCGATCGGGGACGGGGAGAGGGGCGAGGGGCTGCGGGGAAGGGTGAGCCGGGTCGAGTACCACGGCCACGACAGCGTGGTCGCGGTGCTGCCGGAGCCGCCCTCGGAGGTGGGTCCGATCCAGGTGCGCATCCCCGGCCGGCCCGACCTCAGAGTGGGCGCACCGGTGACGGTGGCGGCCAGCGGTGCGGCCCAGGCGTTCCCGCGCGCCCCGGCCGCGGCGGTGGCGGAGCCGCACCCCGAAGGTGCCTGACCCGGCAGGCGCCTTCGGCGTCGGCCCGGGGCTCAGCCCGGCGCGGCGCTCTCCTGGGCCAGCGCCAGCTCCGCCGCCAGCAGCTCCCGGTGGGCCGAGGCGGAGCGCTCCCAGCTGAAGTCCTGGGCCCGAGCCCGCCCCAACTTGCTCAGGTGGGCCCGCTGGGCGGGGTCGTCCAGCAGCCGGCGCAGGCCCTGGGCCCAGCCGTGGGCGTCGCCCGGGGCGATCAGCTCCGCCGCGCCCCGGGCGAGCTCCTGCACTCCCCCGGCCTGGTTGGCGATCACCGCCGTGCCGCAGGCCATCGCCTCCAGCGCGGGCAGGCCGAACCCCTCGTAGAGGGAGGGCACGCAGGCGGCCACGGCAGCGCTGTAGAGCGCGGCCAGCCGCGACCCGCCCAGGTGGGGCAGGGTGCGCAGCCGCCGGGGCAGGCCCAGGCGGGCGGCCTGTGCCTGCAGGGCCTGAGCCGTCTCCGCCTCGGCGTTGGTCACCACCAGCTGCGGGCCCGAGTGGCTGGGGCTGGGGAAGGCTTGGGCGAACTGGTCCAGCAGGAAGGGCACCTGCTTGCGAGGGTGGTGGGCTCCCACCACCAGGAAGTAGGGGCGGGTGACGCCCAACTCCTCGAGCACCGGCAACGACACCTCCTCGGAGAGGGGGACGAACTCCGGCGCCACTCCATGGGGGATGACCACGACCTGGTCGGGCGCGGCTCCATAGAGGTGGACCAGGTCAGCCTTGGTGGTCTCTGACGGCGCGATCACCCGGGCGGCCCGGCGCAGGGTGTCGGCCACGAAGCGCTCCATCGCCCGCCGCTCTCCCGCGGTGTAAGTGGAGGCGGCGAAGCGGTGCTCGACCCCGTGCACGGTGACCACCGCTCGGGGCAGAGCCCCCCCGGGAAGTCGGTAGGCCGGTACCCAGAGCAGGCTGGGGGGCCGGCGCTGCAGCTCCAGCCGCAGCCGCACCGCCGTCCAGCCGCGGGGCAGGCGCAGGCAGCGGAACTCCGAGCCGGCCGCGAGCGGGGGCGCGGCCTCGGGGGGCCGCCGCGAGTTCAGGTAGAGCCAGAGCGGGGCCGGGGGGTCGGGGATCAGCCGGGAGATGACCTGGGTGGAGTAGACCCCGATCCCGGTGGGGGCGGCCTGGAAGGCGCGGCTGGCGTCGATTCCGATCGCCACCTGGGCAGTTTAAGGAGTGCCGGACGGGACTCTGGCGAGTTCCCCGGGGGGCTCCGGGAGGCTCCCGGTGCCGTGATAAGATCCCGCCGAATTGTCCGCGGAGGGCGATCCAGAGGGGCCCGGGCGAGCTCCGGGCCCGGTAGCTGCCCTCTCGTTGGTGGGAGTCTTCTCGATCACGGTCTGCATCGGGGTCGTGGCCGGGGTGGTGCTGGACCAGCATCTGGGCACGCTGCCGCTCTTCACCCTGGTGGGGCTGGGGCTGGGGCTGGTGGGCGGCTCCCTGGCTGTGGTGCGCGGCCTGAACGCCCTGGGCCGCCGCGGGGCTTGATGCTCCAGGGCACCGAGGAGCTGGCGGGGGCGGTGCGCTCCGCCTGGATCGCCGCCGTCCTGGCCGGCCTGGCGGCGGTGGTCGCGGGCTGGGTGGTGGCCGGTCCCGAGGGAGCTCTCCTGGGCGCGGCCGGAGCCCTGCTGGGAATCGGCAACCTCCGCCTGGCGGTGTTCTCGCTGCAGCGGGCCCCGATCGCCTTCCTGGGCTCTAGCCTGCCCCGGCTGGCGGCGATCACGGTGGCGCTGGTGGCGCTGGTCCTCTGGCTGGGCCCGGTCGGGGTCTGGGGCCTGCTGGGCCTGCTCGCCACCCACCTGGCCCAGGTCGGTGCCATCGTCGGCTCCGGCCTGCGGGCGGCGGCCCGATGAGTCCTCTTTTGGCCGCCTCGGTCCCGGTCGGGCAGCACTGGACCCTGCGGCTGCTGGGGAGCAGCCTCAACCTCGACACCCTGATCAGCAGCCTGGTCGCCTTCGCCGTGGTCCTGGGCGCGGGCCTCTACCTACGGTCGCGCATGACCTCGGGCGTGCCCGGCCGCCTCCAGGCCCTGGTGGAGGTGATCTGGGAGGCGACCGACCACTACGTCAAGGAGCTGATCGGGCCCTTCGCGCGCTGGGTGGTGCCGCTGACCACCAGCCTCTTCTTCTTCATCCTGGTCTGCAACTGGCTGGAGCTGATCCCGACCGGGGACCGGCTGACCTCGGCCACCGCCGACGTCAACACCACCGCCGCGCTGGCGGTGATCGTGATCTTCCTGGTGCACTACACCTCGATCCGGCGCAAGGGCCTGGGGGGCTACCTGCGGATCAACTACCTGCACCCCCCGGGGCTGCCCAGGCTCTTCTACTTCGGCCTAGTGCCGATCAACGTCATCGCCCAGGTCTCCTACCCGATCTCGCTGGCGCTGCGTCTCTTCGGCAACATGTTCGCGGCCGCCCTGATGCTGGAGATCATCGCCCTGCTGCCCATCTACCTGGGCTTTGTGCTCAACGGGGCCTGGAAGGCGTTCGAGGGCGTCTTCGTCGACGTGGTCCAGGCGTTCATCTTCGCTCTGCTGACGGTGATCTACCTCAGCATGTCCGCCGGGGAGGGGGGGCACGCGGCCCCCGAGGCCGCGACCAGCTGACTGGCACCGCCAGCACCACCGACATGGGAGGAACTTGACTTGGCGCTCGACAACGCTCACGCGACCGTGTTCGCCGGGGCCATGATCGGCACCGGGGTTGGCGCCGTCGGGGCCGCCATCGGCGACGGCCTGGCGGGCGCGCAGATGATCGCCGGGATCGCCCGCCAGCCCGAGGCCCAGGGCAGGCTGATCGTCTGGACCTTCCTGACCGTGGGTCTGGCGGAGGCGGTGTACTTCATCAACCTGGCCCTGATGTTCGTCTTCGTGGCCCTGGCCGGGAAGTAGGCGCCCTCTCTTGCTGGTCGCCGCTTCCAGTCCGCTCAACCTCAATCTCACCTTCATCGTCGAGATCGTCGTCTTCCTGGTGCTGCTCTACCTGCTGCGCCGCTACGTCTGGCCGATCGTCGATCGGGCGATCAGCGCCAGGCAGCAGGAGGTGGCCAGCGCCCTGGGCGAGGCCGAGCAGGCCCGGCGCCAGCTGGAGCAGGCCCGGGACCGGGAGCGGAGCGAGCTGGCCGAGGCCCGCCGCCAGGCCAAGGAGGTGCTGGACCGGGCGCAACGGCTGGGGGAGGAGCTGCGCGAGGAGCTCCGCCGCAAGGGCCAGGAGGAGCAGGAGGCGATGCTGGTGCGGGCGCGTGCCGAGTTGGCCCGGGAGCGGGAGCAGGCGGTGACGGCGCTGCGCCGCCAGGTGGCCGACCTGGTGCTGCTGGCCACCACCCGGGTGCTTCAGGAGGACCTCGACCCGAGGCGGCAGCAGCGCCTGATCGAGCAGGCGCTGGAAGGGGTGGACCTCAGTGCCTGAGCTGGCGCCGGTCCCCAGCAGCGCTCGCCACTACGCCGAGGCCATCTTCGAGCTGGCCGAGGAGGAGGGCGGCTTTGCCGAGTGGAGCCGGCGTCTGGAGCGGCTGCTGGAGCTCTGCCAGCAGACCGAGCTGGGGGCGGCCCTGGCCAACCAGGGGCTCTCCAGCCTGCAGAAGCTGGAGCTGGCCCGGGCGGTCCTGGACGCGCAGCCCAGCCTCGACCGCCCGGCGCGCAACCTGCTGCTGCTGCTGGTCAGCGGGCGCCGGCCCGGGCTGCTGGCCGCCATCGCCCGGGGCTACCAGGAGCTGGTCGACGAGCGGGAGGGCCGGGTGCTGGCGCGGCTCACCACCGCGGTGGCGCTGGCGGCCGGGGAGCGCCGCCGGCTGGCCGGGCGGCTCGCCCGGCGCCTGGGCCGCGAGGTTCGCTTCGAGACCGAGGTGGACCCGGCGCTGCTGGGGGGAGCCGTGGTCCGGGTCGGGGACCGGGTCTTCGACGCCAGCCTGCGCACCCGGCTGCTCCAGCTGCGCCAGGAGATCGTCAGCCAAACCGCCACGGGATGAGGAGACCATGAGCTTCGACGCGGACGAGATCAGCCGGATCATCAAGCGCAAGATCGCCGACTTCGACGCCAAGGTGGTCTCGGCCGAGTCCGGGGTGATCACCACCCTGGGCGACGGCATCGCTCAGATCTACGGCCTGGAGGGGGCCATGGCCGGGGAGCTGCTGGCCTTCCCCCACGAGATCTACGGGATGGTGCTCAACCTGGAGGAGGACCAGGTGCGGGCGGTGATCCTGGGACGATTCGAGGAGCTCCGGGAGGGTGACGAGGTGCGCACCACCGGGCGGGTGGTGGAGGTGCCGGTGGGGCGGGAGCTGGTGGGGCGGATCGTCGACGCCCTGGGCCGGCCCCTGGACGGCAAGGGTGAGATCGCCACCAAGCAGCGCCGGCCGGTGGAGCGCCAGGCCCCGGGGGTGGTCGAGCGCCAGCCGGTGAGCACCCCGGTGCAGACCGGGATCAAGGCCATCGACGCCCTGATCCCGATCGGCCGCGGCCAGCGCGAGCTGATCATCGGCGACCGCCAGATCGGCAAGACCGCGATCGCCATCGACACCATCATCAACCAGAAGGGCAAGCAGCTCACCTGCGTCTATGTCGCCATCGGCCAGAACGCCGCCTCGGTGGCCCGGATCGCCGCCACCCTGGAGCGCTACGGCGCCCTGGAGCACACCGTGATCGTCGCCGCCACCTCCGGCGATCCCGCCGCTCTCCAGTACCTGGCCCCCTACACCGGCTGCGCCATCGGGGAGTGGTTCATGGAGGAGGGGGAGGACGCGCTCATCGTCTACGACGACCTGAGCAAGCACGCCTGGGCCTATCGGGAGATCTCCCTGGCCCTGCGCCGTCCCCCGGGCCGCGAGGCCTACCCGGGGGACGTCTTCTATCTCCACTCCCGGCTCCTGGAGCGGGCGGCCCGGCTCAGCCAGGAGCGGGGTGGGGGTTCGCTAACGGCGCTGCCGATCATCGAGACCCAGGCCAACGATGTGGCCGCCTACATCCCCACCAACGTGATCTCGATCACCGACGGTCAGATCTACCTGGAGGGTGACCTCTTCTACGCCGGCACCAGGCCGGCCATCTCGGTGGGGCTCTCGGTGAGCCGGGTGGGTGGCGATGCCATGACCAAGGCCCTGCGCTCGGTGGCCGGGGGCATGCGCCTCGACCTGGCCCAGTACCGGGCCCTGGCCGCCTTCGCCCAGTTCTCCAGCGACCTGGACAAGGCCACCCGCGACCAGCTCGACCGGGGCCGACGGCTCACCGAGCTGCTCAAGCAGGGGCAGTACCAGCCGGTCTCCCTGGCCCAGGAGGTGATGACCATCTTCGCCGGCACCCAGGGCTATCTCGACCAGATCCCGGTGGAGAAGATCGGCGACTGGGACGCGGAGTTTCGCCGCTACGCGGGGCAGGCGCTCTCCGAGCTGGAGGCCGAGATCGAGAAGCGGCAGACCCTGGATGACGCCCAGCAGAAGCGCCTGCGCCAGGCGCTGGAGGAGTTCAACCAGGGCTTCGACGTCGGCGAGCGGGTGGCCGAGGCGGTGGAGGCCTAGGCGCCCTCCCTTGGCCACCCTCCGCGACATCCGGCGCCACATCCGGGCGGTGCGCAACATCGAGCAGATGACCCGGGCGATGCAGATGGTCTCGGCCGCCAAGATGCGCCGGGCCCAGGTGCGGGTGGCGCAGTCCCGGCCATATGCGGAGGCGATCGAGGAGGTGGCCGGCGACCTGGCCAAGACCTGCAAGGAGTTCCGCTCCCCCTTCCTGGTGCCCCGTACCGAGGGGCCGGGGCTGCTGGTGCTGATAACCAGCGACCGGGGCCTGGCGGGGGCGCTCAGCACCAACACCATCCGCCTGGCCCACAGCACCATGCGGCGCCGCTTCGGCCCCCGTTACCGGGTGGTGGCGCTGGGCCGCAAGGGGGTGGAATTCGCCAACCGCAACCGCCTGCAGCTGGTCCACCACCGGATCGGGCTCCCCGACCGGGTTGCCCTCGACGACCTCCGCGGGTCGGCTGAGGCGGTGGTGCGGACCTATCTCGAGGAGGACGTGGCCGAAGTGGTGCTGGCCTACGCCACCTACCGCAACCTGCTGAGCCAGGTGGCCACCATCCGGACCCTGCTGCCGGTGCCCCCGGCGCAGCCGGACCAGGGGCCGCAGACCCAGGGGGACTACATCTACGAGCCGGAGGCGGACCAGGTGCTGGACCGCTTCGTGCCCCAGTACGTCGAGGGTCAGCTGCTGCGAGCGGTGCTGGAGAATCAGGCCAGCGAGCACTCGGCGCGGATGGTGGCGATGCGCAACGCCTCCAGCAGCGCCGGCGACGTGATCCGGGAGCTGTCCCTGACCGCCAACAAGGTGCGCCAGGCGGGCATCACCCGGGAGTTGATGGAGATTGTCGGCGGCGCCGAGGCGCTCGCCCAGGCCCGGCGCTGAGGAGGTAGCGATGGCGAAGGCCACGGCCACGGCGAAGCAGGCCCCGGCCCCGGCGGCGAAGCAGGCCCCGGCCCCGGAGGCGACCGGCGCGGTGCTGCAGATCATCGGGGCAGTGATCGATGTCCAGTTCCAGCCCGGTCAACTTCCCCACATCAATGATGCCCTGGAGGTGCAGGACCGGCCCCGCCGACTGGTTCTGGAGGTGCAGCAGCACCTCGGCAACGACGTCGCCCGCTGCATCTCGATGGCCTCCACCGACGGACTTCGCCGGGGCGACCGGGTGCTGGCCACCGGGGCCCCGATCGAGGTGCCGGTGGGCAAGCAGGTGCTGGGGCGGATGTTCAACGTGATCGGGGAGCCGATCGACGACGCCGGCCCTTTCCGGGCGGGGCGGCGGCTGCCCATTCACCGCCAGGCTCCCCAGGTTGCGGACCAGGAGACCTCCACCGAGATCCTGGAGACCGGGCTCAAGGTGATCGACCTGATCTGCACCTTCGCCAAGGGCTCCAAGATCGGCCTCTTCGGCGGGGCCGGGGTGGGCAAGACCGTGATCGTCATGGAGCTGATCCGCAACATCGCCAAGGAGCACTCCGGCTACTCGGTCTTCGCCGGGGTGGGAGAGCGCACCCGGGAGGGCAACCAGCTCTTCCGGGAGATGCACGAGTCCGGGGTCATCAAGCAGACCGCCCTGGTCTTCGGCCAGATGAACGAGCCCCCCGGGGCCCGGGCCCGGATCGCCCTCACCGGCCTGACCATGGCGGAGGAGTTCCGCGATCAGGAGGGCGCCGACGTCCTGCTCTTCATCGACAACGTCTTCCGCTACATGCTGGCGGGCAGCGAGGTCTCGGCGCTGCTGGGGCGGATGCCCTCGGCGGTGGGCTACCAGCCCACCCTGGCCACCGAGATGGGGGACCTCCAGGAGCGGATCACCTCCACCCACAAGGGCTCGATCACCTCGGTGCAGGCGGTCTACGTCCCCGCCGACGACTTCACCGACCCCGCCATCCAGACCACCTTCGCCCACCTGGGCGCCACCGTCTCCCTGAGCCGCTCGATCGCGGAATTGGGACTCTTCCCGGCGGTGGACCCCCTGGACTCGTTCAGCCGGGTGCTCGACCCCCAGACCGTGGGCGAGGAGCACCACCAGGTGGCGCTGGGGGTGCAGCGGGTGCTGCAGCGCTACAAGGACCTCCAGGACATCATCGCCATCCTGGGGATGGAGGAGCTGTCCGACGAGGACCGGCAGACGGTGCAGCGTGCCCGGCGGGTGCAGCAGTTTCTGGCGCAGCCGATGTTCGTGGCCGAGCAGTTCACCGGCCTGCCCGGCAAGTACGTGCCCATAAAGGAGACGGTGCGAGGCTTCAAAGAGATCCTGGACGGCAACCTCGACGACCTCCCCGAGCAGGCGTTCCGGATGGTGGGCACCATCGACGAGGCGATCGAGAAGGGCCGCAAGCTCAACCGCGGCCAGGAGCCGGAGCCGCAGGCTGAGCAGGAGCAGCCAGGGACGCCCACGGCGGCCCCAGCCCAGCCCGGGCCAACCGCCAGCGGCGGCGACGCGCCGGCTGAGAAGCCCAAGACCGCCGCCGCCCGCCCCCCCCGTCAGCGCAGCCAGACCAGCACCCGGCCCGCGGCCCGACCCGAGGCCCCGCCGACCCGCGCCAAGACCAATACGGCCGCCCGGCGATCGCGGCCGCGCCCGCCCAAGAAGGACTGAGTGCCGGTTCCGACCCGGGTGCTAGCAGCCGCGCAACCCCTCTTCGAGGGGGAGGCGGAACTGGTGGTGGCTCAGGGCGCCGACGGCGAGCTGGGCATTCTGCCCCAGCACGCACCCCTGGTCACCTGGCTCAAGCCGGGCGAGTTGATGGTGCGCCAGGGTGGCCAGGACCGGCACTTCTTCCTCGAGGCGGCCGTGCTCGAGGTGCTCCCCGACCGGGTCACCGTCCTGGCCGAGAGCGGCCAGCTCAGCGAGCAGCTCGACCCCGAACGGGCGGAGACGGCCCGCCGCGAGGCAGAGGAGGCGCTCTCCCGGGGCGAGCCGGCCCCGGACCAGCTGGAGGGGCTGCGGCGCCGCCTGGAGGTGGCCGAGCGCCGCCTCCAAGCCGCGGAGCGCAGCCGGCGGCGACAGCGCTCGTGACCGCCGGGTAGCAGCCCGGTCACGTCTCGCCGAGGCGATGGGTCTCGCTCGGGGGCGAACATATACTCGGCCGGTGCCCCGGGCAGCCCTCGTTCCCCCGGCCGCGAGCCCGCCTCGCCTGGAGTTGTTGGGGGTCCCGGTCGACCGCTGCACCCGCTCCGAGGCGTTGAGCCGCTGCCGGCAGGCGCTGAGGGGCTCGGGCCCGGGTCTGCAGGTGGTCACCCTCAACCCGGAGATGGTGATGGAGGCTCGGCGGCAGCCCCGCCTGGCGGCGGTGATCCGCGCCGCCGGCCTGGTCCTGGCGGACGGCGCCGGGGTGGTCTGGGCCAGCCGGCGGCTGCGGGCCCCGGTCCCGGAGCGCATCACCGGGGCGGACTTCCTGGTGGAGCTGGCCGAGCTGTCCGGCGAGCTGGGCGGCGGCACCTTCCTCTTAGGAGGCGCGCCCGGGGTGGCGGAGACGGCCGCCGGGCGCCTGGTCCGCGCCCGCCCGCGGGCCCGGGTGGCCGGCACCTGGGCTGGCTCCGCCGATCCCGGCGAGGCGGCTGAGATCTGCCAGCGGATCCGCAGCTCGGGGGCGCTGGTGCTGGCGGTCGCCTTCGGGGTCCCCGCCCAGGACCTCTGGCTGGCGGAGAACCTGGGGCGGAGCGGGGCGCGGGTCGGGATCGGGGTGGGAGGAACGCTCGACTACCTCGCGGGCCAGGTGCCCCGAGCCCCCCGGGCGCTGCGGCGGCTCGGCCTGGAGTGGGCCTTCCGGTTGGTGCGCCAGCCCTGGCGCCTGCCCCGCATGGCCCGGGGGGCCCCCTTCTTCTTCGAGGCCTGGCGCTACTCCCGGGAGCGGCCGCGGCAGTGAGCGCCGAGGTGGAGCTGAGCGTGATCGTTCCCGCCTACAACGAGTCTCGCCGCCTGCCACCGACTCTGGAGCAGATCCGGGCCCACCTGGACCGGGACGGGGTCAGCTACGAGGTGCTGGTGGTGGACGACGGCAGCCAGGATGGGACCTCGGAGGTGGTGAGTAGGGCCGCCCGCGACTGGGCCGCCCTGGAGCTGCTCCGCCTCCCGGTCCATCAGGGCAAGGGTGGGGCGGTGCGAGCGGGGATGCTCCGCGCCCGGGGGCGGCTGCGGCTGTTCAGTGACGCCGACCTCTCCACCCCGCTCGGGGAGAAGGCCAAGCTGAGCGAGGCGATCGCGCGGGGGGCGGGGGTGGCGATCGGATCCCGGGCGCTGCCGGACTCCCGGGTGGAGGTCCACCAGTCGCGGCGCCGGGAGCTGATGGGCAAGGCCTACAACCAGGCCGTCCAGCGGCTGGTCCTCCCCGGACTCCATGACACCCAATGCGGCTTCAAGATGTTCACAGCGGAGGCGGCCCAGCTCTGCTTCGCCCCCCTGCGCTGCCTGGAGTTTGGGTTCGACGCCGAGGTGCTGCGCCGGGCCCGCGACCGGGGGATAGTCATCGCCGAAGTGCCGGTGGTCTGGCGCAACGCCCGGGGAACCACCGTCAACTCGGTCACGGACGCGGGCCAGATGCTGGTCGACCTGGTCCGATTGCGCCACCAGTTGAGGGCCTCCGCTGGCCGCAACGGGTCACGATGACCCAGGTCCTCGGGGACGACCTGGTCCCAGCGCGGGCGCACCCTGGCGGACAGGCCCAGGTGCTGGGCCAGCTGGCGGCGCTGCTCCGGGCCACCTCCACCTGGCCCTGGTGGCTGGGGAGCACCCTGGCTCTGGCCCTTGCCGGTGCCGGTGCCGGCCTGCACTCGCCCACCACCGGAGGTGACTTCTGGCACCTGGCCAACGCCGAGGTGATCTCGCGACTGGGGCTGGGCGCCCCCGCCGCCTATCTGACCCACGGCGGCGCCGCCCTGGACCTGCGCTCCTGGCTGAGCGACCTGCTGCTGCTCGGCATCGACCGCGCCGGCGGGCTGCCGGGACTGGCGGCGGCGGGAGCGGTCCTGGGTAGCCTGCTCGGTCTGGCCATGGCCGCGCTCATGCGCCGCGGTCGGTTCGCCCACCCGCTGCTGGCACTCCTCGCCGGCGGCCTGGCCCTGCTGGCACTGCGGGCCGCCCTTCCCGACTGGCCCAGCGAGGTGCTGGCGCTGCTGGCCCTGGGATTGCTCGCCTGCCTGGCCGCCATCCAGCGTGGATCTCGTTGGGGCTCGTGGGCGGTGGTGGGGCTGCTGGTGCTCTGGTCCAACAGCCAGGCAGACGCCGCGGTGGCCATGCTCGTGGTCTGGGTCTGGCTGGCGCTGGCGCGCCAGGACGCCGGCCGCCAGGGGCAGCCCCGGCCCAGCTGGTGGCTGGTGCCGCTGACCCTGCTGGCGGTGCTGGCCAGCCCTCGCGGGCTGGGCACCCTCTGGGACCTCCGCCTCAGCCTGGGGATGGGCAACGAGTATCCCCTGCTGGCCTCCTGGTCCAGCCTCGACTTCCATCTCTGGGGGACCCGGCTGGCGGAACTCTGCGGTCTGCTGCTCCTGGGGGGCTACTGGCTGGCGGGCAGCCGCCTGGCCCGCGCCGATGCCTTCCTGGGACTGCTGACCGCCGCCCTGACCCTGGTCTGGGCCAACTACCTGCCCTGGTTCCTGGTGGTGGCCGGGGTGCAGGGGGCGATCTGCCTGGCGGCGGGACTGGACCGGCTGCCGGCGCCGTCCCCGTCATTGGCCTGCCGATCCGGGCTTCGGCGGCGGCTAACTGGCCTGCGGGGGCCCCTGGCGGTGGGCTTACCCGCCCTGCTGGGGGTCGCCCTGCTGGCGGTGGGTGTGGCCGGCGCCAGGGCCGGGGGCGGCCCGGGGCCGGCGGCCCGGGCCCAGCTCCCGGTGCAGGCGGCCACTTGGCTCGCCGACCACAGGGTGGGCGGCACCTGGTACGCGCCCCCGCTGTTCGGCGACTACCTCGCCTGGCGGTTTCCCGCGGGCCGGCACCTGACCTGTCTCGACGACCCGGTGCCGCTCGCCGGGCGGGGACTGCAGCGTTGCACCGACCTGGCCATCCTCAACTCCGGGGCGATGACGGTGCTGGGCCGCCTGCGGGTCAGCCTGGCGGTCGTGCCCCCTGCGGCCCCCCAGGCTGCCTTTCTGCTAGAGGAGGGCTGGAAGATCCGCTATCGTGACAGCGCGACCCTGATCCTCTCGCCCAGGAACCTCTAAGCAGCCGCGCCTAAGATCAAGCCCCAAGGACCACCCCGGCCCAGGAGACGATGTCCAAGAAGTCGATGGCCGCACGGCGGCAGATGGCCAGGACGGAGCCGCGGCCCGGGGCGGCCCGGCAGGCGGGGGCCGGCCGACACCAGGGTCGCGGCTATCGCCGGGACGCCCGGGGCCAGCGGCGCCCCTGGGGGCTGATCAGCGCGATCCTTGGGGTGGTGGCGGTGTTCGTGGTGGTGGTCCTCGTCGCCGAGAACACCCTCAACGGCAACCTCACCCAGGACACCACCGTGACCCCAGCCTCTCCGGCCCTGATGCACTCCGTCACCAGCATTCCCGCGAGCACCATCGAGGCCCCTGCCGGCGGCACCGTCAGCAACTACCCGCTGCGGATCCCCGCCACCTACAAGGCCCAGGCTCTCACCAGCCACGGACTGCCAGAGGTGCTCTACGTCGGCGCCGAGTACTGCCCCTACTGCGCCGTCCAGCGCTGGTCGCTGATCGTGGCCCTGAGCCGCTTTGGGACCTGGTCCAACATGCACACGATCCGCTCCTCGGTCTATGAGACCGGCCTGGCCAGCCTGCCCACCTTCACCTTCGCCCACGGCGGCACCTACACCAGCCCCTACGTCGCCTTCGTCGGCCGCGAGTACCAGAGCAACGTCTCGCTGCACCACGACGGCAGCCCCTATGCCCGCCTCCAGAACCTCAACACCACCGAGGCCAAGGCCTTTAGCGGCATAGACCCCCAGGGCGGCTACCCGTTTGTGGATTTCGGGGGCAAGACCGTGACCCTGGGCAGCCCCTGGGGTGATGCCGACGTCGCCGCCCTGGACGGCCTGACCTGGTCCCAGGTCGCCAGCCACCTCCACGATCCCAGCTCCCACGTGGCCAAGGACATCCTGGGCGGCGCCAACTACGACACGGCCGCCATCTGCCAGCTGACCGGGGACAAGCCGGGCAAGGTCTGTGGCGGCGCCACGATCCAGGCCCTGGAGAGCAAGATCCAGGCCAGTTCGTGAGCCAGGGCCGGGGCCGGCGCCGGTTGCTGGCGACCGCCCCCAAGTCCGCCGCGCTGGGCCCCGCCGCGCGCCAGCCAGCCGCCGCCCCCAGCACTCCCCAGCGCGGGAGTGGCCTGCTCTTGGTGGGACTGGCTCTGCTGGGCATGGCCCTGGCCGGCTACCTCACCACCGTTCACTACGCCCACGTTCCTCTTGCCTGCAGCAGTTCCGGAGTGGTCGACTGCCAGCTGGTGCTGAGCAGCGCCTACTCGGTTGTCCCCGGCACCAGCCTGCCGATCACGGTCCCGGGGATGCTCTACTTCCTGGCCACCCTGGCCGTCGCCCTGGCCCAGTTGCGCCGCCCCCTGGAGCCCCGGCTCCGCCAGCTCCAGGTCGGCCTCGCCGGGCTCGGGCTCCTGGCCGCCCTCTATCTGATCTTCGTCGAGCTGATCGAGCTGGGCACCATCTGCCTCTGGTGCACCAGCGTCCACGTGGTCATCCTGCTCACCCTGCTGACCGCGATTTGGAGGCTCCATCCCCCGGTGGCCAGCCCGACCAGGGACTGAGGGCCCCGGCTCAGACCGCCCGCGCCTGACCGGAGCAGGCCGGCAGCCCCCGCTGCCGCCAGCTGGCGGCGGCCGGGTTGGCGGGGAGACGGAGGCGGCCCAGGAGGCTGCGGCGTTCGAAGGCCTCGACCCTCTGATCGCGGTAGACCAGCCGCCACTCCGGGGCCCGCTGCAGGGCGTCGGGGAAGGCGGTGCCGCGCTCGAAGACCACCAGCTGCGAGGGGCTGGAGTCCAGCTTGTCCAGCCAGCCCGGGGCCAGGTCGATGATCGAGCCGTAGCGCCGCAGCAGAGGGGGCCCCATCAGGGCGGCATCGCCGAAGATGTAGACCTTGTCCCGGGGCAGGGCGTAGGCCAGGAAGCCGCCGTCACCGTACTGATTGAAGATCCGCAGCTGCCCGGGCGCGCCCCGCAACCAGTCCGCGGCGCAGACCGGGAAGGCGGAGACGTAGGCGGCGGACTGCAAGGGTGGGCTCCCTCCCGCCCCCACCTGGGCCAGCAGCGCCGCCAGCAGCGCCCCCAGCTCCACCAGCTGTCCCAGCATGATCACCGCCGGCGTTCGACGCCGCACCCGCCGCCGCCGGCGTCCGGCCAGCTCCTGGCGCAGGCGCTCCGCCAGGTTGATCCAGATCGGCGCTCCCGCCGCCACCAGGAAGACGCTGTTGCGCACCGACTGCAGGCTGAGGGCCAGGCTCAAGGCCAGGATCACGGCGTCGCGCAGCCCCAGCGAGCGGTAGCGCACCACCAGCCAGGCCAGGCTGAGGATGAAGAGGAGCAGCGGCACCAGGATGTTGACGTGGAAGTCGGGGCTGTGCCACTCCTGGATCAGGGTCTGCTGGGCCGAGTCGAACTGGGTCTCGAAGGGATAGGCGATGATGCCCGCCCCGTTGGGGTTGACCAGGCAGGCGGCGACTGAGCAGAGCGTGGCCAGGGCCAGCTGCCCCAGCGAGCGCCGGCGCTGGCGGTCGAGCCGGCCCAGGGCCAGCAGCATCGCCTCGGCGCCGAGACTGGCCAGAAGGAAGATCAGCCCCAGGATGAAGCCGGAGTGGAGGTTGGACCAGAGCAGGAAGACCGGGGGTAGGGCCCATGCGACCCAGCCGCCGCGGCGCACTTGGCGCTCGACGATGAAGAGGGTGAGCGCCACCAGGGCGTAGGACTCCATCTGGGAGCGGGGTCCCAGGATCGGGAAGGCGACCAGGGCCGCGACCAGAATCCCCACCCCCAGGGTGAGCCCGTGGGCAGCTCCCAGCTCGCGCGCCCTCAGCCAGATCAGCAGCAGCAGCGCCAGGGTGATCAGTTCGTAGGCGATCACGAACCCCAGCCGGCCGCCCAGGGCCACCACCGCCGCCCCCCAGACCTCGCTCAGCCACTCCTGCATCACCCAGTGGTGGCCCTGGGCCATGAAGGCATAGGGATTGATCGAGATCAGATGGCCGGTGGCCAGGAGGGTATTGCCGTTGCGCAGGTGCCACCAGAAGTCAGGGTCCATCACCTGGGGGCGGGCTGCCAGCATCGCCGCCAACAACCCGCTGAGGGCCAGGAAGCGGGGCATCGTCAGCAGCAGCCGTCCCGACTTCGCGGTGGCGAGGGCGGGGCCGGCCTCGACCCTGTCCAACTCGGAGCCACCGGCTAGCACGGCGGCCAGTCTAGACAGCCCCGGGCGGCTGCCCCTGGGCCGTTGCCAACTTGCGTCAGGGCCGCGGCGGGGCGCAAATCTCAGGATGAGTCCGTAACCTTGGCCCCGTGGCTGCCAGCCCGGTCCAATCCGTGGCCTCGCCCCTGGGGGAGCTCCAGCTGGTGCTGGAGGAGGAGGTGCTCCGGGTCGAGAACGCCCTGCTCACCATGGATGAGGAGGTGATGCAGATGCTGGGCGCCCTCGACCAGGTCTCGGACCGGCTCGAGGACGCCGACATCGTCCGCCGTCACGTGCTCCGCGACCACGGGCGCTTCGCCGCCGCCGAGGTGGAGGCGGCCATCGGCCGTTGCTACGCGCTGCGCTCGGAGATGGCGCTGGCCCGGCTCCGGCTCGCCCACTGCCGCAGCTGGGCCAAGGAGCTGCGCCACTGGCACTCGCTGATGAAGGCGGCGGCGGAGCAGCTGGAGGACCACCGGCCCCCGGACGGCACCCTGGAGGAGGGCTTGGCCCGCTACCGCAGCGCCTCCCGTCAGGTCTTCCAGACCATCGACGAGGAGCGGATGCGGATCGCCCGGGACATGCACGACGGGCCCGCCCAGTCGATGTCCAACCTGGTGCTGCGGGCGGAGATCCTGGAGCGGATGGTGGACCGCGAGCCGGAACGGGCCAAGGCCGAGATCCAGACCTTCAAGGACGCCATGAAGCAGGTCCTCGACGACACGAGGCAGCTGATCTTCGACCTGCGGCCCATGACCCTGGACGACCTGGGGGTGATCCCCACCCTGCGCCGGCTGGTCAACGAGTACCGGGAGCGGGAGGGGATTGAGGCCCGGCTCTCGGTGATCGGCACCGAGCGCCGGCTCCCGCCCGCCACCGAGGGGGCGCTCTTCCGGATCGTCAAGGAGGCGCTGGTCAACGTGCGCAAGCACTCCCGGGCGCGCAACCTGGATGTGGTCATCAACATCCAGCCCCAGCGGGTCAGTGCTGTCATCAAGGACGACGGTGATGGCTTCGACGTGGCCGCGGTCGAGGCCCGGCTGGCGCGGGAGCCCCATTTCGGGCTCATCTCCATGCGCGAGCGCGCCGATCTGGAGCACGGCCAGCTCGAGGTCCTCTCCCAGGTGGGCCGCGGCACCGAGGTTCGAGTAACTCTGCCCATCGCGTCCTGACAGGAAAGTTACGCGGCGGTTACCGGAACTTAGACTCCTTCGACCATATACTCCGCCTGCCATAGCAACGGCCCGGGTGACTGTGCAACCCGGAGAAATACGGTTAGGAGGTTTCGAAGGAATGCTCGGATCTTGGTACCTGCGGCTGCGCAATCGCCTGGAAGAGGCGGTTTCGCACCGTGACTCTGAGGAAGAGGGTCAGGGGATGGTTGAGTACGCGTTGATTCTGGTGCTGATTGCGATCGTCGTTATCGCCATCCTGACCATCGTTGGACATAAGGTCAGCACCGTCTTCTCGAACATCAACAACGGCTTGGCCGGCTGACTTCGTAGCACCTGGGTGCGCGG
>JBOHUM010000049.1:0-15496 GCA_050734515.1 Candidatus Dormibacteria bacterium | reverse complement strand
TGGGCGAACTTGGCGCAGAACAGCCGCAGGGGAACGCCGTACTGCAGTGCCACGGAGACCGACGTCGCGAACGAGTCCATCATGCCGCTGAGGGTGCTGCCCTCTTTGGCCATCTTGAGGAAGATCTCGCCAGGCTGGCCGTCCTCGTAGAGGCCGACGGTCAGGTAACCCTCATGGCCCTGGATATCGAACTTGTGGGTGATGGCGGCTCGCTCCAAAGGCAGCCGACGGCGCGCCGGCCGCGCCGCCTCGGGCGCGCCCGCTTCCTGTCCGGTGAAGGTGGCCTGCTTCTCTGAGGTGGACAGGGGCTGGCTGCGCTTGCTGCCGTCGCGGTAGACGGCGATTGCCTTGAGCCCGAGCTTCCAGGCGTCGGTGTAGGCCTGCTCCACATCCTCTGGAGTGGCGTCCTGGGGCAGGTTGACCGTCTTGCTAATGGCACCAGAGATGAAGGGCTGAACCGCCGCCATCATGCGCACGTGTCCTTGCCAGCTGATGGAGCGCTGGCCATTGGCGGGTGGGAAGGCGCAATCGAAGACCGCGAGGTCCTCCTCGCGCAAGTGCGGGGCGCCCTCGATGGTGTCGCGCTCGTTGATGTAGGCGACGATGTCGGAGATCGCCTCCTCACCGTAGCCGAGGCGCAGCAGAGCGGAGGGCACGGTCCCGTTGACCATCTTTAGCAGGCCGCCGCCCACCAGCTTCTTGTACTTGACCAGGGCGATATCGGGCTCCACCCCCGTCGTGTCGCAGTCAAGCATGAAGGAGATGGTCCCAGTGGGGGCCAGGACCGTCGCCTGCGAGTTGCGGTACCCGTGAACGGCCCCTAGCTCGTGGGCGTCGTCCCAAGCCTGGCGTGCCGCCGCCAGCAGCGGGGCCGGGGCGTGGTCCGAGGAGATCTTGTAGGCCGCGGACCGGTGCTTCTCCATCACTCGGAGCATCGGCTTGCGGTTGACCTCGAAGCCTTCAAATGGTCCAACCTCTTGCGCGATCCGTGCGGACTGCGCGTAGGCCTCACCCGTGAGCACCGCGGTCAGTGCTCCCGCGTAGTCGCGTGCTTGGGGGCTGTCGTATGGCAGGCCCAGGGCCATCAGCACGGCGCCGAGATTTGCGTACCCGAGCCCCAATGGCCGGAATTTGTGGCTGTTGACAGTTATCCGCTCGGTAGGATAGGTGGCAAAGCCGACCAGGATCTCCATTGCCGTGAGCATGGTGCGAATAGCGCAGCGGTAGCCACCGGTGTCGAATGCACCATCCTGGCCTATAAATTTAATCAGATTTATGCTGGACAGGTTGCATGCCGTGTCATCGAGGAAGACAAATTCCGAGCAAGGGTTACTCGCGTTGATCCGTCCCGAGTTCGGGGAGGTGTGCCACTCGTTGATGGTGGTGTCGAACTGCAGCCCCGGGTCACCGCAGGCCCAGGCCGCTTCGGCGATCTGCCGCATCAGGTCGCGGGTGCGGTAGGTGCCGATCACCCGGTTGTGGTCGGTGACGGCGTAGGTGCGCCACTCCTTGTCCTCCAGGAAGGCGCGCATGAACTCGTCGCTCACCCGGACTGAGTTGTTGGAGTTCTGGAAGAAGACCGAGGCGTAGGCCTCACCGGTGAAGGCGCCGTCGTAGCCGGCCTCGATCAGAGACCAGGCCTTGCGCTCCTCGCGGACCTTGCAGTTGATGAATTCGACGATGTCCGGGTGGTCGGCGTTGAGGATCACCATCTTGGCCGCCCGGCGGGTGGTGCCCCCCGACTTGATCACCCCGGCGAAGGCGTCGAAGCCCTTCATGAAGGAGACCGGGCCGCTGGCGGTGCCGCCGCTGGCCAGGTGCTCCACCGAGGAGCGAATCGTGGAGAGGTTGGTGCCGGTGCCGGAGCCGTGCTTGAAGAGCATCCCCTCGGTGTGGGCCAGGGTCAGGATCGACTCCATGGTGTCATCGACCGAGTTGATGAAGCAGGCGCTCACCTGGGGGTGAGGATCGGCGCCCAGGTTGAACCAGACCGGGCTGTTGAAGGCGGCGACCTGGTTCACCAGCAGGGCGCAGAGCTCGGCGTGGAAGGCCTCAAGGTCCTGCTCGCTGGCGAAGTACTCGCCGGCGTGGCCCCAGTCGCGAATGGTGTCCGCCACCCGGGAGATCAGCTGGCGAACGCTGGTCTCGCGCTGGGGGCTGCCCTGGAGGCCGCGGAAGTACTTCGAGACCACGACGTTGGTCGCCAGCTGCGACCAGGAGGTGGGCGCCTCCACCTGCTCCTGGGCGAAGACGGTCTCCCCCTTCTCGTTGGTGATGGCGGCGGTGCGTAGCTCCCACTCCACCAGATCGAAGGGATGGATCCCGGGCTGGCTGAAGTGGCGTTCGACCCGCAGCCCTGAACCCGGCTTCCGCGCCGGCTGCGCGGCGGCGCGTCTGGTGGCTCCGTGGGCGCCTCGGGGCGCGCTGGCGGAGGCCGGCTCGGGGTCGCTGGCGGATCGGTCCACAGGGGTTCCTCCTGGCAGGACGAGTGGGAAGGCTGAGGTGGGCCTAGGGGGTTGGCGATCAACATGTGGTAGTGCTCGCCTGGCCTAGGCGCAATATCTTGGGCCTTTCCCCGTCGGGAGTCAAGCCCCGGGGGCTCCCTTGCTCCTGCCTCTCCTAGAATCGCAGGTGGCGCTAACCGAAGTGGTTAGCCTGGTGGGGGCCCGCGCCGCCGCGTACCCGCCCCAGGAGAATCGATGCCCAACAAGACCCTTCAGGTGACCCTGCCTCAGATGGGGGAGTCGGTCACGGAGGGGGTGGTGGGGAGCTGGCGCAAGCAGGTGGGCGAGCCGGTCGCAGCCGGGGAGACCCTGGTCGAGATCCAGACGGACAAGATCGACGCCGAGGTGCCCGCGCCGGAGGCGGGCCGGCTCGCCCGGATCCTCGCCCCTGAGGGTGAGACCATCGCCGTGGGCGGGCTGCTGGCGGAGATCGAGGTAGGCGCCGGCGGTGAGCAGGAGCCGCCCTCCCCGCCCGGCCCGGCGGCAGCGGGCGGGGACGGCGGAGCGGCGACCGGCCCGCTGACCGTCGTGGGTGAGCCGGTCCCGGTGCCGCTGCCCCAGCTGGGGGAGTCGGTGACCGAGGGGGTGGTGGGAGCCTGGCGCAAGCAGGTGGGCGATCCGGTGGCCCAGGGCGAGGCTCTGGTCGAGATCCAGACCGACAAGGTCGACGCCGAGGTGCCGGCCCCGGTGAGCGGGGTGCTCCGCGAGGTGCTGGTCCCTGAGGGGGAGACGGTAGCGGCCGGGACCACCCTGGCCACGATTGCCGCCGGGGCGACCCCGCCAGCGGCACCCCGGCGCCCCGATGAGGGGAGGGCGCCGGCGGAGGTGGGGGCCGAGGCCACTCCCCTGGCGCGGAGGCGGGCGCAGCTGGCCGGCGTGGACCTGGGCGGCATCTCCGGGAGCGGCCCCAAGGGCCTGGTGCGCGGCCGCGATGTCTTCGCCGCCGGGTCGGGGCGCCCGGCCGCCGGCGGTCGCACCACCAGCACCGAGGTCAAGGGTGCGGCGCGGGCCCTGGTGGACGCGATGGAGGAGAGCCTGACCATTCCCACCGCCACCAGCCTGCGCACGGTGGAGGTGGCGGTTCTGGTGGGGAGGCGCGCCCAGCTCAACCGGGCGATCGAAGGGCTGCCCCAGGGCGGGAAGGTCTCCTACACCCACCTGGTTGCCTTCGCCCTGGCCTGGGCCGCCCGAGAGATGCCGGTCTTCTCGACCAGCCTGGCCCGGGCGACCGGGGACGGCGCCGCCGGTGATGGCCGCGTGGTTCTGCGCCGGGTCAGCAGGCCGGGGGTCAACCTGGGCCTGGCGGTGGACGTGGAGAAGCCGGACGGCAGCCGCTTCCTGCTGGTGCCCGTGATCAGGGACGCCCAGGAGCTGACCTTCCGGGCCTTCCAGGAGCGCTACCAGGATCTGGTCGGGCGCACCCGGGGGGGCAAGCTCACCCTGGCCGACGTCGAGGGCGCCACCATCACCCTGACCAACCCCGGCGGGGTGGGCACCGTGGCCTCGGTCCCACGGCTGATGGCCGGGCAGGCGGCGGTGATCGCGGTGGGGGCGATCGGACCCCCGCCGGGATTCGCCCGCCTGGATCAGGCCGGGGCCCGCCGGCTGGGGGTGAGCCCGGTGATGACGATCACCAGCACCTACGACCACCGCCTGGTCCAGGGGGTGGAGTCGGGCCTGCTGCTGGCGCGGATGGAGCGCTTGCTGGCAGGCGCCGACCGCTTCTTCGAGGTGGTCGCCGAGAGCCTGGGGGTGGAGCTGCCGGCCCTGGAAGCCGAGTCGGCGGAGGCGCCCGCCGGCGCCAGCGGCGCCGCCAGCGAGAAGCGGATGTACGCGGTGGCGGCGGGGATGTCCTTGGTCAAGGCCCACCGCACCCACGGCCACCTGGCCGCCCACCTCGACCCCCTGGGGAGCGAGCCCCCGGGAGACCCCGCCCTGGAGCCGGAGACGGTCAAGTTGACCCCGGAGCTGATGGCGGCGGTGCCGGCCTGGATGATGCGGGTGATGGTCCCGGGGGCGACCCTGGCCGAGGCCCTGCCCCACATGCGCCGCACCTACTGCGGCACCATCGCCTACGAGATCGAGCACATCTCGAGCCACGAGCAGCGCGTCTGGCTGCGCAAGCAGATCGAGTCCGGGGTCGAGCGGGCGCCCTTGGCCTCAGAGCAACAGCTGCACCTGTTCCGCCGCCTGGCCCAGGTGGACGCCTTCGAGCGCTTCCTGCGCAAGACCTACCTGGGCCAGCACACCTTCTCCATCGAGGGTCTGGACGCCCTGGTGCCGATGCTGGAGAAGACAATCGCGCTGCTGGCCCAGCACGGCACCCGGGAGGTGGTCCTGGGGATGGCCCACCGGGGGCGCCTCAACGTCACCGCCCGGATCGTGGGGCGCTCCCTGGAGGAGATCATCGCCGAGTTCGAGAGCGGCGCCTATCTGGGCGGGGCGAGCACCGGTGACGTCAAGTACCACTACGGCGCCGAGGGAAGGCACCAGACGCCAGACGGCCTCACGGTGGGGGTGGTGCTGACCCACAATCCCAGCCACCTGGAGGTGGTGGACGCAGTGGTCGAGGGCCGCACCCGGGCGCTCCAGACCGACTCCTCGGCGATCCAGCCCCGCCAGGACCTCAACCTGGCGGTGCCGGTCCTGATCCACGGCGACGCCGCCTTCACCGGCCAGGGGGTGGTGACCGAGACCCTCAACCTCCAGGGGCTGGAGGGCTACCGGGTGGGGGGCACGGTGCACATCATCGCCAACAACCAGATCGGCTTCACCACCGACCCCGCCGAGGGCCGCAGCACCCGCTACGCCAGCGACGTGGCCAAGGGTTACGACATCCCCATCGTCCACGTCAACGCCGACGACGTCGAGGCCTGCCTGGACGCGGTGCGGCTGGCGGTGAGCTTCCGGGAGAACTTCCACCGCGACGTCCTCATCGACCTGATCGGCTACCGGCGCTTCGGCCACAACGAGGGCGACGAGCCCGCCTACACCCAGCCCCAGATGATGGCCCGGATCCGGCGCCACCCCCCGGTGGTCCAGGTCTACGGCGCCGCCCTGGTGCGCCGGGGGTTGCTGGGCCAGGAGCAGGTCGAGCAGGAGCAGGCCCGGGCCTACCAGGAGATGGTCGAGGCTCACTCCCGGGCGGTGGCCCAGGGGCAGGAGCGCCTGGAGGCGGCGGCCCAGCCGGCTGGGACCATGGGCGAGCGCCCGGGGCTGCCGCGGGTCGCCACCCAGGTGCCGTTGGAGCGGCTGGTGGAGCTGGAGCGGCAGCTGGTGCGGGTACCCGAGGGCTTCCAGCTCAATCCCAAGCTGAGCCGCCAGCTGGACCAGCGCCGGGCCAGCATTGCCTCGGCCGGCCGCCTGGCCTGGGCGCAGGCGGAGGCGCTGGCGCTGGCCTCGCTGCTCGAGGATGGGGTACCGGTGCGCCTCACCGGCCAGGACAGCGTGCGCGGCACCTTCAGCCAGCGCCACCTGGTGCTCTACGACGTCCGCAGTGGCGAGGGCTACGCGCCGATCCAGCACCTGGAGGGGGCGCGCTCAGCGATCGAGCTCTACAACAGCCCCCTCTCGGAGATGGCGACCTTGGCCTTCGAGTATGGCTACGGCGTGACCCGCTCCGCGGCCCTGGTGATCTGGGAGGCGCAGTACGGCGACTTCTTCAACAACGCCCAGGTGGTGATCGACCAGTTCGTGGCCGCGGGCCAGGCCAAGTGGAACCAGGAGTCGCGTCTGACCCTGCTCCTCCCCCACGGCTACGAGGGCAGCGGCCCGGAGCACTCCAGCAGCCGGATCGAGCGCTTCCTGGAGCTGGGCGCCGAGGGCAACATGCGCATCGCCTACCCCTCCACCGCCGCCCAGTACTTCCACCTGCTGCGGCTGCAGGCGCTGATCGAGGAGCTCCGGCCCCTGGTGCTGTTCACCCCCAAGAGCGGGCTGCGCCTGCCCGCGCTGAGCTCGGCCCCCGAGGAGCTGGCCCAGGGCGGCTTCCAGGAGGTCCTCGACCGGCCGGGCGGGGAGCGGGCAGGCGCGCGGCGGCTGATCCTGGCCAGCGGCAAGCTGGCCCACGAGCTGGAGGCGCGCCGGCCCCAGGCGGGCTCGGCCCGGGTGGCGCTGGCGCGCCTGGAGCTGCTCTACCCCTTCCCCGAGGAGGCGGTGGCGCGGCTGCTGGCCACCTACCCCGACCTGGAGGAGGTGATCTGGGCCCAGGAGGAGCCCCGCAACATGGGCGCCTTCGGCTACGTGGCCCGCCGGCTGCGCCGGCTGCTGCCCGCCCGGGTGCGGCTGGGCTATGCCGGGAGGGCGCACCACGCCGCCCCCTCGGAGGGCTCGATGCGGGCCCACCTGCTGGCCCAGGAGCAGGTGCTGGCGGATGCTTTCGGAGAACTGGCCGAGGCGGGGCTGAACGGGTCCGGGGCGGGCGGTTGAGCCCCCGGGTGGTGGTGCTGGGGGGAGGCCCGGCCGGGGACGTGGCCGCCCTGCGGGCGGCGCAGCTGGGCGCCGAGGTGGTGCTGGTCGAGCGCCGTGAGCTGGGCGGCACCTGCCTCAACCGGGGCTGCGTCCCCAGCAAGGCCCTGCTGGCGATCTCGGCCCTGGCCCGCAAGCTCCAGCACGCCGAGGACTTCGGGCTGCGGGTGGGGGAGGTGGGCTTCGACTTCCCCCGGATGCAGGCCCGCAAGGACGAGATCGTGCTCCGCCTGCGCCGGGGGGTGGAGGCCGCCTGTCGCCGCCACCAGGTGGAGGTGGTCCAGGCGGAGGGTCGGCTGGAGCAGGGCAAGGTGGTGGCCGGGGAGCGCCGCCTCGACTACGACCACCTGGTGATCTGCGTCGGCACCGAGCCGGCCGGGTTGCCGGGCCTGGAGCTGGACCAGCAGGGGGTGATCAGCTCGGACGGAGTCTGGACCCTGGAGCGGATCCCCTCCCGGCTGCTGATCGTGGGTGGCGGGGTGGTGGGCTGCGAGTTCGCCAGCCTCTTCGCCCCCCTGGGAGCCCAAATCACGGTGGTGGAGCTCCTGCCCCAGCTGCTGGGTGGGGTGGAGGCCCGAACCGCCGCCCAGTTCCAGGGCCTGCTGGAGGCGGATGGCGTCCAGGTCCACCTCGAGTCGCAGGTCGAGGGGTTGGAGAAGACCAAGGCGGGGATCAAGGCCGGGCTCGCCAACGGCACCCAGGTCGAGGCCGACCTGGTGCTGGTGGCGGTGGGCCGCGCCCCCCAGACCCGCGCCATCGGGCTGGAGGAGGCGGGCCTGGAGCTGGACCAGCGGGGCAACCTGGTGGTGGACGACCAGCTGCGCTCGGCCGACCCCCGGATCTGGGGGGCGGGCGACTGCATCGGCGGGCTGCAGCTGGCCCACCTGGCCTCGGCCGAGGCGGCCCTGGCAGTGGAGAACGCCTTGGGCGAGGGGCCGCCCCGGCCCATCGATCGGACCGTGGTCCCCAACTGCATCTTCACCCACCCGGAGATCGCCACCGTCGGCCTCCAGGCCGATCAGGCCCGGGAGCAGGGACGGGAGGTGAGGCTGGGGCAGGCGCGCTTCGTCGGCGAGGCCAAGGCGCTGGCCGAGGGCGAGCCCGAGGGCCAGGTGCAACTGGTGGCCGACGCCGCCAGCGGTGTGCTCCTGGGCGCCACCGTCATCGGCCCCCACGCGGTGGAGCTGATCCACGAGGTGGGGGTGGCGATCAGCGACGGCTTCACCATGGCCGAGCTCGGCGATGTCATCCACGCCCACCCCACGGTGAGCGAGGTGGTGATGGACGCCGCCCAGCAGGGCTGCGGAGTGGCCCCCTACCTCAGCTAACAGGGGGCCCGGCTAGGGCCGGGCGTGGCGCTGCCGCACCCAGATGGCCAGCAGGGGGTCGATGAGCTGGCTGGTGCCCTCGGGATTCCGGGGGAAGGCGATGCTGCGGTTGACCAGCGTCTCCAGCGCCTTGATTGCCGAGCTCTTGGCGAGATCGAGGCGGGCCGCCGCCGCACCGCTGGGGGGCTGACCCCAGGCCAGCAGGCGCACGACCTTGCGCTGGGCCACGCTGAGAGCGGCATCCAGCGCCAGGAATTCCGCCTGGGTCGCCTGCAGCGCCCGGGTCAGGGCCAGGTTCCAGCTGGACTCGTCGGCGGTGGCCCCGGGCGGGGTCGCGTGCCAGAGGGAGTCGGCCAGGAGGGCCAGCCGCTGGGGGTGGCCCTGGGCCGCCTCCACCAGCAGCGCCAGGGCGGCGCCCGGGTCGCGCTTGGTGCTGGCGAACTTGCCCGCCACCATGGCCACCGCGGCATCGCCGGGAAGCGGCCCCAGGTGCAGTTGCTCCGCCTGCCCGTAGAGCGGCCGGGCGTGGTCGCTGAAGATCCCCAGCAGCAGGTGGCGCTCGGAGCCCGAGAAGAGATAGGAGACGTGCTGGCGCTGGTGCTGGATCTGCGAGCGCAGGACCGAGTCGGCGTTGGCGATCGCGGCCACCGCCTGGAACTCGTCGAAGACCACCAGCACCCGGGTCCGGGTTTTCTCGGCGGCGTCGCGGGGCAGCCGCAGCAGGCGCTCGAGGATGGTCGTCGCCGGGGGCGGCCCGGCCAGGGTCACCGACCCGATCGGCGTGGTCACGGTGGGCTGGACGGCGCGCAGCGCCAAGGCCCCGGCCCGGATCAGCTGTCCGGCCCTGGTCCGGGGCAGGCGCTCGTAGGCGTCGCCGATCCGGCGGGTGAGGTCCTCCAGGGTCTGGCAGCCCTCCAGGTCGACGATGACCACCGCCATCGCGCCGGCCCGCTCGGCGTCGGCGCGCAGCCGCCCGATGAGGCTGGTCTTGCCATAGCGGCGGGGGGCGTAGAGGAGGGTGAAGCGGCCCACCTGGGCACGCTTGCGCAGGGCGGCCAGCTCGCGGTCACGGCCCAGGACCTCCTCGGGGGGCACGGGGCCGTCGAAGATGAACGGAGAGGGATCCTCATCCATTGGTTCACCATAATGTACCTCGCAGGTACACAATCGTGAACCAAGGGGCGCCCACCGAGGGGGTCGGCGGCTACTCCACCGCCAGGCAGGTGATGGTGCGGGTGACGCCGCTGAAGCTCTGCAGCCGTTCCACGATCAGGGTGCCGATGCCCTTGACGTCATCGGCCTGGACCTGAGCCAGGGCGTCGTACTCGCCGGTGATGGCGTCGACCTGGAGCACCCCGGCCTCCTGGCGCATCCGCCGCACCACGTCCATCGCCTTGCCCGGCTCCAGGGTCATGAGGATGTAGGCCCGGACCATGGCGGACCCTCCCAGCAATACCGCGGCTGCGCCGGGGTGCCGACCCCGCCTCCAAGATCACCATAGCCGATCCCGCCCTGCCGCAGAGGGTCCTGGCCGGGCATGATGGGGCCGACGGCCACCGCCGGAGCGGGTCCCCCGCACGAGGTCAGATTTGCGCGCCGTAGTCAAGCTGCGTCCCGGCCCCGGAGCCCAGCTGGCGGAGGTCCCAGAGCCGGACCTAGGCCTTGGCCAGGCCCTGCTGGCGCCGGTGGCGGTGGGCATCTGCGGCACCGACCTGCACATCCTGGAGTGGAACCCCTGGGCGGCCGCCCGGGTGCGGCCGCCTCGGGTGCTGGGCCACGAGCTGGCGGCCCGGGTGCTGGCCCTGGGCCCGGAGGTCGCCGGGCTGGAGGTCGGCCAGCTGGTCGGGGTGGAGAGCCACCTGGTCGACCTCACCTGCCAGGAGTGCCGGCGGGGCCAGTTCCACGCCTGCCAGAACACCCGGATCCTGGGGGTGGACGTGGACGGCGCCTTCGCCGAGCGGGTGGTGGTGCCGGCCCGCAACTGCCGCCCGGCCCCCCCGGGGCTGGACCCGGCGGTGGTGGCCTTCCAGGAGCCGATGGGCAACGCCGTCCACGCCGCCAGCCAGGGGCCGCTGCGGGGCGAGGTGGTGGCGGTGACCGGCTGCGGCCCGATCGGCTGCGCCGCGGTCGGGGTGGCCCGCGCCGAGGGCGCGGCCCGGGTGGTGGCGGTGGATCGGGTCCCGGCCCGGCTGCAGATCGCCGAGCAGATGGGAGCCGACGCCCTCGTCGACTCCTCGACAGTGGCCGACCTGGGTGGGGCGCTGGCCGACGCGTGCCGGGGGGAGGCCGACGTGGTCCTGGAGATGTCCGGCCACCCGCTCCTGATCCAGGCGGCGCTGCGGGCCGTCCGCCCCGGGGGCTGGATCAGCCTGCTGGGCCTGGGCGACGGCGACGTCAGCCTCGACCTCTCCAGCCAGGTGGTGATGCGGGGGGTGACCCTCTTCGGGGTCACCGGGCGGCGCCAGTTCCAGACCTGGGACCAGACCGGCGAGTACCTGAGCTCGGGGCGGGTGGACGTGGCCCCGATCCTCACCCACCGCCTGGGCATCACCGAGTTCGAGGCGGCGGCCCGGCTGGCGGCCTCGGCGGAGGCGGGCAAGGTGGTGCTCTATCCTCCGGAGGGTGGGTGGCGTGACTGATCTCGACCTGAGCCTGGGCGACGAGCTGGAGGAGCTGCGCCGGGAGGGTCGCTTCCGGCCCCTGGTGGTGCTGGAGAGCCCTCAGGACGCGGAGGTGGTGATCGGCGGCCAGCGCCTGATCAACCTCAGCTCCAACAACTACCTGGGCCTTAACACCCATCCCCACCTGATCGAGGCGGCGGTGGCGGCGACCAAGACCTGGGGGGCGGGGTCGGGGGCGGTGCGCACCATCGCCGGCACCCAGACCCTGCACGAGGAGCTGGAGCGGCGCCTGGCCGCCTTCAAGGCGACCCCGGCGGCGCTCACTCTGCAGAGCGGCTACACCGCCAACCTGGCGGTGCTGGGCTCGGTCCTGGGCGAGCAGGACGCGGTGGTCAGCGACGAGCTCAACCACGCCAGCATCATCGACGGCATCCGCCTGACCAAGGCCCGCCGCTACCGGTACCCGCACAAGGACCTGGAGGGGCTGGCGGAGTGCCTGCGCCAGGCGCGCCAGGACGGCAACCGCCGGCTCCTGGTCGTCACCGACGGCGTCTTCAGCATGGACGGCGACATCGCCCCTCTGGCGGAGATCGTCGAGTGCGCCGAGAGGGCGGGTGCGGCGGTGATGGTCGACGACGCCCACGCCTCGGGGGTTCTGGGCCGCAACGGCCGGGGCTCGGTGGACCACTTCCAGCTCGAGGGCCGGGTGCAGATCCAGGTGGGCACCCTGAGCAAGGCGGTGGGGGTGCTGGGGGGCTATGTGGCCGGCTCCCAGGCCCTGCGCGACACCCTGATCCATCTGGGCCGCCCCTTCCTCTTCTCCACCTCCCACCCGCCCGCGGTGGCCGCCGCCTGCATCGCCGCCCTGGAGGTGATGGACAAGGAACCGGAGCGCCAGGTCCAGCTCTGGGAGAACAGTCGCTACTTCAAGGCAGGGCTGGAGGGGATGGGCTTCGACTGCGGCGCCAGCCAGACCCCGATCACCCCGGTGATCGTGGGATCGGCGGAGCGGGCGATGCGCCTCTCGGACGAGCTCCGCCAGCGCGGGGTCTTCGCCCAGGGGATCGGCTTCCCCACCGTGGCCCGCGACCGGGGCCGGGTCCGCACCATCGTCACCGCCAGCCACACCCGGGCCCAGCTGGACCGGGCCCTGGAGGCGTTCGCCGCGGCGGGCCGGGCCCTGGGCCTGGAGCTGGAGCGGCGGCCGGCCCACCGCGGGGCCGAGGCGTAACCATGGCCGGAGCGCCCGAATTGTCCTCTGAGGATGCTGCGCCCCAAAGCCAAGCCAAGCCGGACCGGTCGCACCGCTTCCCCAGCCTGCACCGCGCGCGCCCCCGCAGCACTGAGGCCCTGGAGGAGGAGCGCCGGCTGGTGGAGGCCGCGCAGCGCGACCCCGCCGCCTTCGCCCAGCTCTACGACCGCTACGTCGACCAGATCCACGCCTTCGCCTACCACCAGACCGGGTCCTGGGAGCGGGCCCAGGACGTCACCGCCACCACCTTCATGCGCGCCTACTCCGAGATCGGCCGCTTCGAGTGGCGGGGCGTCCCCTACTCGGCCTGGCTCTACCGGGTGGCCTCCAACCTGGTCATGCGCGAGCACCGCCGCCAGGGCTGGATCACGCTGCCCGAGAACATGGTCGACCCCGGGGAGGGCCCCGAGGACGCGGCGTTGCGCTCCGAGCAGGTGCGCCGGGTCCAGGCCGCGGTCCGCCAGCTCTCCCCCGACCAGCGCCAGGCGATCACCCTGCGCTTCGGCACCGGGCTGCGCAACGCCGAGGTGGCCCGGGTGATGCGCAAGAGCGAGGGCGCGGTCAAGCTGCTGATCTTCCGCGGGCTGCACTCTCTGGAGCGGCGCCTAGGCCCGGAGCTGCAGAGCGTCCCCTACCTGGCCGCCGGCGGCGGCGACCAGGAGGCCGAGGACTAGGACCGTGACCGGCAAGGACGAGAAGCGGCTGGCGGCCGAGATCGCGGGATGGCTGGAGGGGGAGGGGCCGGCCCCCACCGCCGACCCCACCGCGCGGGCGGTGGCCCGCACCGCGGTGCTGCTGGTGGACGCCCTCGCGCCCACCCCGCTCCATCCCCTGACCCGGGCTCGGCTCTACGACCGCGCCATGGCCCAGGTCCGGCCGGCGACGGTGCCGGTGAATCTGACCGAGGCGCTCGACGACCCCTGGGGCGAGCTCCGCCAGCTGGCCCGCCAGGTGCCGGCGGCGGCCTGGCTGGGGGCGGCGCTGCTGACGGGGGTGGCCCTGGCGGCGGTGCTGCTGCGGCAGCGGGTCGGCGCCGCCGCGCGCGCCTACGATCCGGCCGCCTGAGGACTTCCTGGACTCAGTCCAACAACTGGGTGAGTCCGATCTACTAGACTGGGCGGATGCCTGAGGTCCTGGACCCGGCGCGGGAGCGGATCCGCCAGGCCGGTCGCCGGGTGACGGCGCTGCGGGTGACCCTCCTGGAGCTGCTCCAGGCGCAGGCCCACCTCAGTTCCGAACAGCTCCAGGGGGGAGCCCGGGAGCGGCTGGGCTCGATCTCCCCCCAGGCGGTCTACGACTCGCTGGGGGCGCTGGCCGAGGCGGGCCTGATCCGCCGCATCGAACCCGCTCGCAGCCCGGCCCTCTACGAGCTCCGGGTCAAAGACAACCACCACCACCTGGTCTGCCGGGGCTGTGCCCGGGTCGTGGACGTCGACTGCGCCCTGGGCCACGCCCCCTGTCTGGCCCCGGCCAGCGACGCCGGCTACCTCGTCGACGAGGCGGAGGTCAACTACTGGGGCCTCTGCCCCCGCTGCCGGCCGGAAGGGGGCGCTCCGGCCGGGCTCGGCCCAGCCCCACAAGGAGGACGGAATGAGTGAGCAACGACGCACCACCACCGACGCCGGCATCGTCGCCGCCAGTGACGAGCACTCCCTGACCGCCGGCCCGGACGGGCCCATCCTGCTCCAGGACCACTACCTGCTCCAGAAGATGGCCCAGTTCAACCGGGAGCGGGTCCCGGAAAGGGTGGTCCACGCCAAGGGCGGGGGCGCCCACGGCTACCTCGAGATCACCCACGACCTGACCGACTACTGCCGGGCGCAGTTCCTCCGCCCCGGCACCCGCACCCCGGCCCTGGCCCGCTTCTCCACCGTCGCCGGCGAGCTGGGCAGCGCCGACACCCTCCGCGACCCCCGGGGCTTCGCCCTCAAGTTCTACACCGAGCAGGGCAACTACGACCTGGTGGGCAACAACACCCCGGTCTTCTTCGTGCGCGACCCGCAGAAGTTCCAGGACTTCATCCACTCCCAGAAGCGCCGTGCCGACAACCACACCCACGACAACAACATGCAGTGGGACTTCTGGACCCTCTCCCCGGAGTCGGCGCACCAGGTGACGATCCTGATGGGCGACCGGGGCATTCCCCGGACCTGGCGGCACATGAACGGCTACTCCAGCCACACCTTCCTCTGGGAGAACGCCGGCGGGGAGAAGCACTGGGTCAAGTACCACTTCCAGACGGATCAGGGGTCGCAGTTCTTCACCGCCGCCGACGCCAAGGCCATGGCCGCCGAGGATCCCGACTACCACCTGCGCGACCTCTACGCCAAGATCGCCCAGGGCGAGCCCCCCAGTTGGACCCTCCACATGCAGATGATGCCCTTCGAGGCCGCTGCCGACTACCGCTTCAACCCCTTCGATCTGACCAAGGTCTGGCCCCACGGCGACTACCCCCTGCAGCCCCTGGGGCGGCTGGTGCTGGATCGCAACCCGGCCAACTACTTCGCCGAGATCGAGCAGGCGGCCTTCGAGCCGGCCAACATGGTCCCGGGGATCGGGCCCAGCCCGGACAAGATGCTCCTGGGCCGGCTCTTCTCCTACCCCGACACCCATCGGCACCGGATCGGCACCAACTACCTGCAGGTGCCGGTGAACCGGCCCCGGGCCCAGGTCAACTCCTACAACCGCGACGGGGCGATGCGCTACTCCAACCCTCCCGACCCGGTCTACGCACCGAACTCCTTCGGCGGCCCCGAGGCCGACCCTGAGGTGGCCGAGCCCGGCTGGCAGGTCTCGGGCGAGATCGTCCGGGCCGCCTACAGCAAGCGCCGCGACGACGACGACTTCGGCCAGCCCGGGACCCTCTACCGCCAGGTCATGGACTCAGGTGCGCAGCAGCGCCTGGTGGACAACGTCTGCGGCCACCTGGGCCAGGGGGCGGAGCCCGCCACCGTGCGCCGGGCGATCGAATACTGGGCGCAGGTGGACCCGGGCCTGGGCCGCCGCGTGGCGGAGGTCATGGGCCAGGCCCCGTCCGGGACGGGCTCGCCCGAGCGCGAGGCGGCGGCGGTGGCCGACTGAGCTGGCCACCCGGTGCCCGGAGGTTGGTGGGGAGCGTCCGGCGACTTCCTCCCCAGGCCGGGGGCGCTACCACCGGCCCGGGGCTGCTCTGATCAGGGGCGGCCTGCGAGTAACGCCGGCCCGCCCCTCTCGTTGCTCAGGGGGATGGCCGGCCGGCACGAGCTCGGGGCGCCTATAGGGCGACCACGGATCGCAGCTTTTTGACCATAGAATCGCTGCCCGTGGGCTGGGTGCGCTCGGTGG
>JBOHUM010000048.1:0-10787 GCA_050734515.1 Candidatus Dormibacteria bacterium | reverse complement strand
GAGATCGCCGCGGATGGCCAGCGCCGCCTGGCCGATCAGGTCGTCGGCCCCTGGCCCCGAGATGGCGGCTCCCACCAGCACCCGCCTGGCTCGATCGGCGACCAGCAGCACCTGGCCCGCCCCGGTCTCCTCCAGCAGCCCCCGGGCGGTCTCGGCCAAGGCGCTGGAGGCCACCACTGTCTCCAGGCCGCGCTCGGCTGCCGCCTCCCGGGTCAAGCCCACCGCCGCCACCGGGGGGTCGAGGTAGACCGCCCTCGGGATCGCCCGGTAGTCGGCCTGGCGCTTCTCTCCGCGGAGGTTGGCGGCGACCACCCGTCCCTGGTAGTCGGCGGTGTGTGTGAAGGGCGCCACCCCGGTGGCGTCCCCGATCGCCCAGAGGTGGTCGTGGCCTTGCACCTGGCAGCTGGGTTCGACCACCAGCCGATCCGGCTCCGGGCCTAGACCGTACGCCTCCAGGCCCAGCCCGGATAGAGCCGGCACCCGTCCGGTGGCGACCAGCAGCCTGTCGGCCTGGACGGGTCCCGACCCATCCAGGACCAGGCGAACCCGGCCCTGGCCGCGGGCCTCGACGGCGGCCGCTGTGACTCCCTCCAAGACTTCGACGCCGTCGGCCCGCAGGGTGGCGGCGGCGGCCGCGGCCAGCTCCGGCTCCTCTGCCCCCAGCAGGCGCGCGCCCGCCTCGACCACCGTGACCCGGCAGCCGAACCGGGCTAGGATCTGGGCCAGTTCGCAGCCCACCGGGCCGCCGCCCAGAATGGCGAGGCTCCTGGGAAGTTCGCTGCTGCTCAGCAGCTGATCGCTGGTCCAGGCGCCCGCCTCAGCCAGACCGGGAATCGGCGGTGGGCTGACCTGAGAACCGGTGGCCAGCACCAGATCCGCCGCTTGCAGTTGGCGCCCGGCCACCTCCACCCGGCCGGGGGCTACCACCCGGCCGCGCCCGCGCAGGGTGCGCACCCCCAGCCGGCGCAGATCCCGCTCGTGGGAGCGGTCGTCCCGGCCCTCGGCGATCTGGTCCCGCCAGCGACAGGCGTCCGCGTAGCGGGGGCTGGCGCGCCGCCGCCGGGGCCCCGATCGGGAGCCCCGCGCCAGCCGTGCCTGGCGGAGCATGGCCTTGCTGGGCATGCAGGCGACAAAGGGGCACTCGCCGCCGAAGCGGCCCTGCTCCACCACCACCACGGAGCGCCCGCCCAGGCCCGCCTGGCAGAGGGCCTCGGCGGCGGCCCCACCCCCCAGGACGAGCACATCACAGCGGTCCACCACTGCAATCTAGACGCCGGGGCGGCATCACCCCGGCTCAGGAACGGATCGGGAGCCCGCGGCTCAGCCGGCCACGATTCGGAAGCGGTCGATGGCCGCTAGGCATCCGTCGGGGTTGGTCAGAGGCAGGCGATGGTCGCCAAAGGGCAGCAGGGCCAGGCTCACCTGGGAGCACTCCTGGCTGAGCTCGGCCAGCCATGACGAGTCGATCAGAGGGTCATGGGCGGGCAGCACCAGGCGAACCGGCACTGACAAGCTCGTCCAGCCACTCCCGGGCCAGCGTCCGCAGCACGCAGCTCTCGAGCAACGCCCGCACCGCCTGGGGGCTGGGTTTAGGGCCGAAACTGAGGCCGTCGCCGAGCAGCCGCTGGCGCCAGACCTGGAGCCGCCGGGACCAGCCCCCGCCGCCGTTGGGCGACTCGGCCACCGAGCCCAGCACCGGGAGGTGGCGCAGGTGCGCCCGCGCCGAGTCCGGGTGCCGGTAGACCAGAGGGCTGATCGCCACCACTGCCCGGACGCGGTCGGGATGGAGGGCGGCGGCACGGATGGCCAGCACCCGCCCAGGCCCTGGCCCACCCAGAGCGCCGGACCTGCCACCTTCAAGTCGTCCAGGGTGCGGACCACCGCGGCCACCTGCTGGTCCGGGCCGTAGCCCTGCTCCGGGCGAGGCGAGAGGCCGAACCCCAAAAGATCGGGCACTAGCAGGGGCCCGGGGTCGCCGAGTTCGTCAAAGGCAGCGCCGAAGTAGCTGGCCGAACCACTCAGTGGGTGGAGCAGCACCACCGGCTGGTCCCCGACCCCAGGGTCTCGACGCTGAGGAAGGCCTCCCGGCGGACCCGTGCCGACGGTGCCCAGTTGAGCTCGCGGCGCCGGGCCGCCGATGGCGGCCACCGCCAGGGCCGCCAGGCCCCGGCGCCTACCCCACATCCCGGCCATCACCCGGATCGCCGCCGGCGCAGGCCGGGTCGCCATGGACTTGCGAGGCGAGCAGCAGAACCATCCCGGGAGCGGCGATCACAGGCCGGATCCTGACGGCGGCTCTGCCGCCCGCCGGTCCCGCCAGCCCACGAACTGCTCCAGCGAGCGCGGGTCCTGGATCGCCTCCAGGTTGGCGACCGCCTCGGGCCCAGCCCCCATCAGGATCCGCTTTACCGGCACCTCCAGCTTCTTGCCGCTCAGGGTTCGCGGCACCAGGTCCAGCTCCACGATGTGATCGGGGACGTGGCGCGGTGATACGTCGGCGCGGAGCCTGGCCCGGATAGCGCGCTCCAGGGCCGCGGTGAGACGCGCGGGCGGGGCCAAGACCACGAAGAGCAGCATCTCCACCCCGCCGGTCGGGGTCTCCAGGTCCACGACCAGGCTGTCGGCCACCTCGTCCATCCCCTCCACCGCCCGGTAGATCTCGCTGGTCCCGATGCGTACGCCGTGGCGGTTGATGGTCGAGTCAGAGCGCCCCGAGATCACGGCCCCGCCGTTGGGGAGCAGCCGGACCCAGTCGCCGTGGCGCCAGACCCCGGGGTAGGTGGCGAAGTAGCTCTCGCGGTAGCGGCTGCCGTCGCGGTCGCCCCAGAGGCATACCGGCATCGAGGGCATGGGCTCGGTGATCACCAGCTCCCCCACCCGGTCCAGCTGCGCCTGACCGGCCTCGTCCCAGGCCTCGACCTTGGCTCCCAGCCCCCGGCACTGGATCACCCCGCGGCGCACCGGGAGCCAGGGACAGCCAAGCAGGAAGGCAGTACACATGTCCGTGCCCCCACTCAGGGAGGAGAGCCAGACGTCTGACTTGACCTCGCGGTATACCCAGTCGAAACCCTCCGGCGGCAGGGGCGAACCGGTCGAACCCACGAAGCGCAGGTGAGCGAGGTCCGCCTCCTGCGCAGGGTGCAGGCCCGCCTTCTGAGAGGCGGTGATGTGGGCGGCGCTGGTGCCGAAATGGGTGATCTCGGCCTCGCCCGCCAAGCGCCAGAGCCGGGCCGGGTCCGGGTAGATGGGACTACCGTCGTAGAGCACGATCTGGGATCCCAGCAGCAGACCGCTGAGCAGGTAGTTCCACATCATCCAGCCGGTGGTGCTGAACCAGAAGAAGCGGCTGGCGGGGCCGATGTCGGCGTGCAGCGCCAGGGCCTTGAGGTGCTCCAGCACCATGCCCCCGTGGCCATGCACGATCGGCTTGGGCAGGCCGGTGGTGCCGGAGGAGTAGAGAACCCAGAGCGGATGCTGAAAGGGCACCTGGGCGAAGCTGGGCAGGCTCTCGGCCGAGGCCACCTCCGCCCAGGCCCGCGCTCCCGGCAGGGCCGCTCCGCCTCCCTCCGGCTCGAGCGTTGCCACCGTGATCAGCTGGCGCACCGAGGGCAGCTCCCGGCGCAGGGAGGCCACGGTCTGGCGGCGGTCGAAGGCCCGGCCCCCGTAGCGATAGCCGTCCGCCGCCACCAGCACCAACGGCTCAATCTGGCGGAAGCGGTCCAGCACCGCCGGCTCGCCAAAGTCCGGCGAGCAGCTGGACCAAATCGCCCCCCGGGCGGCGGTGGCCAGGCAGGCGACCACCGCCTCCGGGACGTTGGGCAGGTAGCCGGCGACCCGGTCACCGCGGCCCACGCCCGCCTCGGCCAAGCTCGCGGTTAGGGCGGCCACCTGCCGGGCCAGCTCCGCTCCCGAGAGCGCCCGGCGCGAGCCGGCCTCGGAGTAGGCAACCACCGCCTCCTTCTCGGGATCGAGCCGGCGCAGCGCCTGCTGGGCGTAGTTGAGGTGGGTATCGGGGAACCAGTCCGCGAACGGCATCTCCCGCCGCGCCAGCGCCGGCCGGCCCGGTACCGCATCCGCCACCTCGAAGTAGGCGAGGATCGAGCTCCAGAATCCATCCAGATCGCCAACCGACCAGCTCCAGAGGTCCGCGTAGGAGTCAAGGCTGAGCCCCTGGTGCCCTCGGAGCCACCGCGTGTAGTCGGTCAGTCGGCAGGAGTCGACGAGGCCCCGACCCGGCTCCCAGAGCACCGCCTCCCGGGCACGAGCAGGCACCGTCGCAAGATACGGCACCCGCCGGGGCGGATCGCGAGTACCACCCCGACCGCAACCTCAGCCGGCGGCGCTGATACGGGCCCGCTTACGCGGGGGCGCAACCTGCTGGTGTCTCGGGCGCTCGCACACTGCCGGCCGCTTGCGACCCAGCGTTGGCGGGGCTGAGGCGGGTGTCGCGAACGCTCACTGCGGAGGCGCCTCGTGCCTGTTCCCGGGGCGACCCGGCCCGCAGGCGGTCAAGCAGGCGAGGCGCCGGGACCCTGGCTGCCGGCGCCTCCAGTCGAAACTGGCCAGGGCTCCTAGAATCCGGCTTGAGCCGGAGATGCGGTTGGGAGAGGTGGTGCCCATGGCCGACCCCAGTGAGCGGGCGACGGATCCTGACTGGCAGCGCTACGGTCGGGCGCTGATCCGCGCCATGGCCGAGGTGACGCCGGACCTGCCCCCCGACCTGCAGGAGCTTGTGCTCGAGACCGCCGACTACTGGCTCTCGATGGGCCTGGTGATCGGCGGCCAGCGCCGGGTGGACGCCGAGCGCTTGCTGCGCCTGATCGAGGCCGAAGAGCCGGAGCGGGCCGAACTGGCGGCGGACGCTGCGGAGTTCTGCAGCGAGGTCCTGGGATGAGGCGGCGAGGCCTGGTCTCGCAGATGTACCGGGCTGCGCGGATCGCCAACGACGTCAGCACCGTCGCCTCTGGCAACCCCCACCGGATGGCCCGCCGCGCTCGCAACAAGATCGTCGGTCGCGCGCTAGGTCGGGCCGGGATCTGGAGGGCTCTCTGGAACTGATACCACTGCCAGGGCCGTCCCATTTTGGCCCGGCGGTTTCGTAAGCCGCCCAAGTCGAGCGCCAGCCTGATGAGTCCGACTCATTATCCAGCGCTGTCTCGGATGACGGCCATTGAAGTAGCACGCGCCTGCTCGGAGCTGCTCTCACCCGGGTGCCTACGGGGTAGGAATAGGAGATCACTCCCAACGCCGCGCCGATCGCCGTGATCGCCCCGCCCAAGGCGCGCTTCGACGCAACGGCTCCTGGAGCTGGTCACACGAGCCCCCGCCGTCCTTGAGGGGGACTTCATCCGCGCCCCGGACGCCAAGACCAACTGGTGCGCGTCCGCTGCGCACGCCCCTTCAGGCGCCTGAGTTCGGTCCGCACTGCCAATGTCCCGTCGCGGCGGATGAATCTCTCCAGACGTGCTCTCACGTCAGCGATGACGATTGGCTGCCATTTCCGCAATGATGATCTTTGTGAAATTCCTCAAGGAGCAGAACGTGGCTCCCAAAGGCGTCGTTGGAGACGCTTGCGCTTCTACTCGCGCCCTACTGCCCTCACGTAGCAGAGGAGATCTGGGAGCGGCTTGGCGGCCCTTACTCGGTGCACCAGCAGGGCTGGCCTCAAGCCGACCCCAAGCTGCTCGGGCCCGAGGATACGGTAGTAGTGGTGATTGCGGTTAACGGCCGGAAACGCCACCAATTAGAAGTAAAGTCGGGGACGTCAGCCGAAGAGTTGGAGACTCTGGCCCTCGAATCCGCGCGCGTGCAGCAGTTTCTGCAGGGACGTTCTCCCACCAGAGTTGTCGTCGTTCCCGATCGGCAGGTCAACCTAGTGTCCTGTTACAGAGGAATGTTTCACATTCCGGCTCGTCGGGCCCCGATCGTCTCGAGTGACCTCAACGAGCAAGTCATTTAGGAAACGGGACACTAGTGGTTGCCGACCGGTAGAAGGGCGTTGAAGCCTTGGCCGTAGCCCTTGCAGTGTCACGGTTGGATATCCTCGTATATCTAGTCTCGTGCGCAAAGGGGCAGGCAGACGGTCGGCCGCACGGTGGGTTCGTTTAGCGAGCTCGATGTCGGGTCAACTCAATAGTGAGCAATGATACGACGTCCCGGGCCGTCGACCGTGACGGTCCCGCCGTATGGAAGAATCCATTGCGGATCGGTGTGACCGATATCTACACCGAAGACGAGCATTGTATCCGGGGCATAGCTTTGGAAGGCGCGCAGGACCGATCGGCGTTGGTCCGAGCGGTAGCGCTCGCGTTTGGCAAAAGACGCCGGGCGTCCGAAGCCGGCGGTCGCTTTGGGTCGCCCGACTATCGCCGCCGGAAACTGGGCGAGAAGACCCCTCTCGCCAGCGCTACGAAGCATCCAGAACACTTCTTCCGCGTTTGGCATCGCCTCGGAGGTTTCGAGCAGAAGCACGCAGCCGGCGTAGTCACCGACAGGTCGGATCCACCGGCTGACGGCGAGATTCCAGTGCAGCACTTCCAGGTTGCCTCCCCACGTCGGACCTGTCACCACACGATCTGGACGATGCCAAATCCAGTCCCCCGCCGGCTGGGTCGGAGGATGCCCAATCTGTGCAGCACGATCGGACCAGTCAAGTTCGTCCTCACTAAAAGCATCCACTTGCTCGATCTCGATATCCCCAGAGGTGAATAGCGCTGCATGAAGCGACTGCTCGGAGACGGGGTGCAGGCCTCCCGGTCGGCCAATATGGACCATCGTGGAACCGCCGTGGTAGCCGGTTACCCCAAGGTTCCAGAGCCAGTTGAGGAGATTGGTGTTGTCGCTGTATCCGATGAACGGCGTGCGGTTGCCAGCGAAGGCTTCTGGCTCCAGGAACGGCAGTATCGTCAGCTCGTCATCCCCGCCGATCGTCGCCAGCACCGCCCGGATGGTCGGGTCGCAGAATGCCGTCGTCAGGTCAGAGGCACGGTCCTGAGGGCTCGCACCGAGCCGTCTCGTGGTCGGGTACTCGACGGGCTCTAGCCCGAACTCTTCCCGCAGTCGGTGCATAGCAAGCTCATGGATCCATGGGAACTTCCCGGGCGCCGCGAAGGAGGGAGACACCACCGCCACTCGATCGCCGGCCGCTAGCTTGGACGAGGGGACCAGGTCAGGGCGCATTCTCGGATTATCGCGCGCACTCTGATATCTGGCAAATCGGCGGCTGGCCCGATGAGTCTGCCTATCCGCAGTGCCGCCGACTCCGGATTCGTGCCGCTGTGCGGTCGTCCAAGGCCCGCTGAAACCTCCCCTCGACCCCCAGCACCTCGCCAGGGCGGGGGCGTCAGTCAACCCGTCCGAGGCCAGGGGTCGGCATGACCTCGTGCGTTGCCGCCTACCCTATGGCAACCCCTACCCCAACTGCTCCACTTTTATACCCCAACCTATACCCCAACCGCACCGGACTGAAGTGGGACCCAGTGGCACTCGCTGAACTCACAACGGGGAGCCGACGGGGAGATTCGAACTCCCGGCCAGCGGTTTACGAAACCGTGGTCGCTGATCTCATGCTAACCGCCCGCTGAAGTAGCGGCGCTGCGTATGCGCTGCGTATGGCGTCGGGCCTGGTCCGGCGGGAGCCGCCGCCTGGAGCGCTTGACAGACCTATAAGGCTCGAGGTCGAACCCCGCGACCTTCTGCTTGGGAAGTCGCTGAAGCTGTGCGCTGTGCGGCCGAGATCAGGGCCGCCACCAAAACGTGTCCACTTATATGGCCGTCACCGGGCCAGCCACCGCTCGATCTCCGAACCGACTACCGCGATGGGCATCGCCTCGAAGGTTGAGTCGTCCTTCCCTCCCAGGTCCACAACCCCGACCACCCGGCCGCGGGCGTTGAGAACCGGCCCGCCGCTGTTGCCGGGGTAGGCGGTCGCGGCCACCTCGATCACGTCCTGATAGTCATTTGGCGCGCCGGGATACTCGTCGGCCGCCGGATCCGGGCTAGCATCGAAGTTTGGGTCAATCACCTGGCCATAGGCGACGAAGGGTCGCTGATTGACGGCGTGAAAGTCCAGAGCCACCAGCAGCTGGCCGGTCGAGACAGGTTTGAGGTCCAGCGGTAACCCACGGTCCAGATGAGGCCAGGCTGCGAGATTGACTCCCCCCAACTCCAGTAGCGCCAGATCATGCGCAGGGTCAGTGGCGACGACTGTTGCGTTGAAGTTGCCGTCGGCCACCGAGCCGCTCGGGGTTAGCGCAGTGACTGCCACCCCTTCACCCAGCAGCCTGCCGACGGCTCCGGGGGCTGCAGCAGTCCCATAGACGCAGTGGTAGGCGGTGACGAAGTAGCCGGAGCCCACCGGCCAGCCAGTGCAGGAATCATCAGACGTGTAGTGGTAATCTACGTCGACCTCCACCAAGCCGGGAATATCTGCGGCGGCTACCGTCCTCAGCTGGTCCCTGCTGGCCGGATTGGGAGAGCCCGGTGGCCGAGAATTAGAATGCGCAGCTCCGGAGCGCGTTGGTCCGACTTGTGATTGAAGGTCGTGCTCCGCCCCCTTCAGGCTGGGGCCAACGTCAAGTTCCAGGATGGGCCACGCAACGACGCCTCCAATCGCAAGTCCGACTAGCACCGACAGGCCGAGCAAAACCTTCATGCGAACGCCTAGAGAGACTTCCCCTTAGCCTGATTACAGGGGCTGCACAGGAGCTGGAGGTTTCCCACTGTGGTGGCACCGCCCAATGCGAATGGGAGAATGTGGTCGTATTGCAAGTCGAAAGTGCTTCCACACCGGGTGCAAACCCCGCCGTCCCGCTGAAAAACGGCTAGCTTCAGCTCATGAGTCAGCGCGTGGCGCCTCGGGTGTGGGCTTTGCTCCAGATCCAGCTCTAGGCGGGCCCGCTCCAGGCGTCTCTTCGCGGTCCGTTCGCGGTACCGGACCATGGCTAGAACTTCTTTAGGGTTGAGGCCCGAGTTCTCCCAGTAGAAGGACCCTTCGAACCACCACCACTTTCGGCCCGCGCACCTGGCCATCGGGAAGGGGAAGTCTCGCTGGATCTCGCGTGCCTCCTCAAGCCGCTCCTCGGCAATAAGCACCGGGGGGCAGCCAGTCCCTACGAAGAAGTGCCGCTGTGCGAATGCCCAGCCCTTGCGGTCAGAGACGAACCCAGCGCTAGGATCCGGCCGCAGCTGATCCCGGTCAGAAGGAGGCTTAGGACGCGTCATCTGCCAGGAGACAGACGGCGGCTTCGCGATCCGGTTAACCCGGTCACGCAAGTTCATGGCGGCCCAAATAGTAAACTCGGAACGCGGCAATTTCGGTGACACGGAAGAGTGACTAGGCAGAAACAATGGATCAGCGCCACGCGCATTGGCCGCCCGGCAGCTCCGTCCATCAGCGTCCGACCGGGCCGTCGGGCTGCTAGGTGCGCCTCAGCTCCCCCACCCTGGCAAAAGGCAGGGGGCAGCAATCTGGCCCGGCAGTACCCAAATCGTTTGGCGCAATCACCCCTTCGTCCACTTGAAACACCCCATCCCCGAGATCGTACTTGCCGGAGGTGACGCGACAGAAGTCGGTGACCGGTCCCCAAATGCCGATACTGAGAAAATCGACCGTTTGTTTGGGCTCCCTCAGCCCCTGGCCGCTGAACTCGGCAGGGGGCTCCGGCCCGGGTGACGATTGTTCGCCCCCCGGCCACCCGGGGGCCGCCACCGTCGGCGCCGTGCCCGAGTGCCCATCGTCCCCGGGGTCAGGGCCACGGCCCCCGCCGGCGCCACCGCGCTACCTCGAGAGGGAGTCGCGGGCCGTCCCTTCCGGGGCTCAGAAGGGCCGCACAGCGGCGTCCGAGCCCGATGTCGAGGCCAGCCCGATGCCACCCGCCGGCCCTCCAGCGGTACCTCACCCGGCAAGTGTCGCCACCACCGCGAGGCAGATCACGGCGATGACTATGGCTAGGATCAGGTCCAGTGGGTTCGCGCAGCCGGCCCATCGGGCCCCTCAGCCGCTCACAGCCACCAGTGGCGCGGCAACCCCCGCTTGCGCCGGTACCGCCGGATGAGGTCGAGCGCGAATGCGATCGCAAAGCCGCCGACGATCGCAGCGAGGTCGCCCGGCCCAAAGGTCACGGTCATGGCCATACCACCCGGCCAACGCCCATCCCGCTACCGGCTCCGGGGATGGTGCCGGTTCATCAGCAGCGTGAAGGCGACGCTCACGCCGACCCCGATCACAAAGCCACCCTTCAGCACCGCGCCTACCTGCTCAAAGAGCAACTGCGGCTGGTGTTCCACGTTGGCCGGCGGCGCGCCCTGGTGCTCTTGCAGCACTGGATCAGGTGGGCGAGACGCAGCCGATTACCAGAGGGTCAAGCTGCTGGTTCTGGGTGAGGTTTCTCGGGGTTGTGCCAGAGTGCCCAGCGAGCTCCCTTGAGGGCATGGGCCGTCTCGGCGTCCTCAGCGCGGCGGGCCCGGTCCCAGACCGCCCGGCGGACCTGGTCCAGAGCGTCGGTGGCCCAGCTCACCACGTGGTAGGGATCGGTGCACAGAGATCCTAGGAACCAAGGCCGTGCGTCCTCTTTCTATTTCCCTCAGCTCACCCACGGAAACAGCACAAGAGCCGGAAAAATGCTCCGGGGCGTCTGAGGTCAGAGGCTTGATTGCTTAAGGAACCTTATCAGTAACTCGATTGTTAACGAAGTCCACTTGAGGTGGCGCTGATGATTCCGCCGACGACAACGATCACTAAGATCGCAGCAGCGATCATCGTGTAATAGCGATGTCGCAGCAAGAGC
>JBOHUM010000047.1:0-18493 GCA_050734515.1 Candidatus Dormibacteria bacterium | reverse complement strand
CCTACTTCGTTGGCGACGGCGCCCGTAAGGATGACGACGGTGACTTCTGGCTCATGGGGCGGATCGACGACGTGATGAATATCTCTGCCCACCGCATCTCCACGACCGAGGTGGAGAGCGCCCTGGTGGACCATCCCTCGGTGGCCCAGGCAGCTGTCTGCGCACGCAACGATCCTCAGACCGGCCAGGCGATCGTCGCCTTCGTCACCCTCAAGGGCGGCCTTGATGGCTCGGTAGAGCTGCTCACCGAACTGCGCGAGCATGTGGGTAAGAAGATTGGCAAGATCGCGGCGCCGGCAAACATCCTCTTCACTCCCGAGCTACCCATGACACGCTCCGGAAAGATCATGCGACGCCTGCTGCGGGACGTAGCCGAGAACCGTCCGCTGGGCGACACCACCACCTTGGCGGACCCCGCCGTGGTGGAGGAACTGCGCACCAGAGCGGTAACAGAGGAGGGAAAGGAGAACTAGCAATTACTAGCCAGCTCTCTCAGGTGCGACCACTTGGCTTCACATTGAACGGAGGTTTATAATCAGGCATGGCTGCAAACTATGAAGCGGGACCGACGCCGGTCATGCACACGGCCGAGGCCCCGCCCGCAATAGCTGATCCGGCACCACTGGGGCTGGCCGGGTTCGGCACCACCACACTCATTCTCTCGGTGGTTAACGCGGGCTGGATCCCGGCTCTCAGTCTTGGTGCGGCGCTGGCCATGGCCGCCGCCTACGGTGGGACGGCGCAGTTCTTGGCGGGCATGTGGGCCTTTCGGCGAGGGAACACCTTCGCCGCGACCGCCTTCTCGTCATACGGCGCCTTCTGGTGGAGTTTCTACCTGCTCGTTGTGGTGTTTCTTCCCAAGATGGGAACCGCCGCCGGGCCAGCCGTAGGACTCTACCTCTTCGCCTGGGGCATCTTCACTACATACATGTTCATCGCCTCGCTGCACACGACGCGAGCGGTGCAGTCAGTCTTCCTCCTGCTGTTTATCACGTACTTCCTCTTGGCGTTCCATTATTGGATTAACAACGCCGAGTTGGGATATATCGGGGGCTACGTCGGAATCGCGACCGCGGTGGCCGCGCTGTACACGTCGTTCGCGGATGTCCTCAACGCTTCGGCGCGGCGGGTGATACTGCCGACCAACTGAGCAGGGCAAATGCGCGAGGGGCCCGGCCCGACCGGGCCCCTCAATCCCCGGTCAGAGCCCGGCGGTGAGGCTGGGCTCGGAGGCCAGGGTGTGAGGCCGCTGGGGCCTGCCGTCGACGCCGCGCCAGAGCGGCAGCAGCAGCGCCACGGAGAGCCACATGGCGACCGCCGTGACCAGGAAGGGCAGGGGGACGCCAATGCCGAAGAGCCAGCCCGCGGAGAGGGCGGCCACGGCGGCGGCGCCGGTCTGGGCGGAGCCGTAGAGGCCCTGGACCTGGCCCATCTGGTCCGGGTCGACCCGGCGCGACAGCATCGCTAGCCGGGCCGGGGCGCCGGCCACGGTGAAGATACCCTCCGCCACTCCCAAGGCGATCAGCCAGAAGGGGTCGGGCAGGAAGGGATAGGCACAGGCGAAGCCGCCGGCGGCGAAGGTGCTGACCCCGATCAGCCAGCGATTGTCGGTGTGATCGGCGAGCCACCCCGCCGGCCACGAGCCGATCGTGAAAGGGAGCGCGAAGAGGGTGAAAGAGAGTCCGATTTCGAAGTCGCTGGCGTGGCGTACGTGCATCAGCAGGCTCCACACCGTGTCGTACATGCCGATCAGGAGGCCCACCGAGGTGGACGCGACCGTGACGCCGACCACGATCGGGTCGCGCCAGAGGGACGCCCGCGGGCGGGAGCTCGACGCAGCGAGGGTGCTTATCCGGGGGCGGCCACCGGGGAGGGTGAGCAGGATGATCAGCCCCACCACCAAGCCGCTGGCGCCCGACGCCAGGAAGGTGGCCGGCAACGAGACCTGGAACAGCGCCGCGCCCACCAGCGGGCCGACGATGGTCCCGCCCATGTTGGCGCCGGTCAGGCTGCCGTACGCGCGCCCTCGGCGATCCTCGGCGACGAAGTCGGGGACGGCCGCCATGGCCAGGACGGTGGCGGCCCCGGCGGCCGCCCCCTGCACCGCGCGCAGGACCACGAACCAGAGGGGCGAGGGTGAGATTGCGAGGGCGGCGGTGGAGGCAGCGTAGACCAGCTGCGAGCCCACGATCAATCCCCGGCGACCGATCCTGTCCGAGAGCTTTCCCACGGGGTAGCGGACCGCCAGCCCGGCGGCCCAGAACACCGCGGTTATCACCCCCACCTCGGCGTAGGACCCGCCGATGTGGCGAGCGAAGAGAGGCAGGATGGGCAGGATCATGGTGGCGCCCAGGGCGTCGACCACGCTGGCGCCCACCAGGCCCCAGAGGGCGAGGCGCGCACGCGCCGGGGCGATGGGTCGCGATTTCAAGGCAACGTCAGCCAGTGGTCCATGGACGGGCCCGGCAGGTGGACGAAGCGGCTGCCGGCCCCGGGGCAACGCCCGGCACCCAGAAGCCTGAGGGGTCGAAGTGGGGCGGACCCCTAGAATACGAGATGAACAGGGAGGTGTCCCGGATGAACACCGCAGGTCAGGTGGCGGTCGTGGCGGTGGTCCTGGCCCTGATCGCGGGCGGGAATGCGGTCGTCTGGGTCTGGCTGTTCCGTCAGGCCGCCAAGACCGAGCCTCCCGCGGGTTCCTCAACACATTCGGGCCGCTCCGCCTGAGCGTCCCAGGGAGGCCTCGATGACCAACGCCGCCGGAACGGCCGCTCCCAACACCCCCAGCCTCGCGCCGGCGGGCCTGGAGGGGGTGGCGGTTGCCGAGACTGAGATCGGCGACGTCAGGGGCGAGGAAGGCTTCTTCCACTACCGGGGCTACAACGCCACCGAGCTCGCCTGGAAGTGCTCATTCGAGCAGGTCTGGCACCTGCTGGTCCATGGCGAGCTGCCCGACCCCGACAGGGCCCGCGCCTTCCGGGATCAGACCGCCAAGCTCCGCGTCCTCCCTGAGCAGGTAGCCAAGATCCTGCCCGAGATCGCCGGCCTGCAGCCCTTCATCCCGCTGGAGGCGCTCCGGACGGCCGTCTCGGTGACCGCCAACGCCCTCAACTTGCAGCCCATCCTCGACATCTCGGCGGACGAGGTGAGGGCCGAGGCGGTGCGGATGACGGCGCTGGTGCCCACCCTGCTGATGGCGGCCTACCGGCTGCACCAGGGGCTAGAGCCTGTGCAGGCCGACCCCGACCTGGGCTACGCCGCCGCCTACCTCCAGATGCTCACCGGCGAGCGCCCGGCGCCGGAGCAGGCTCGGGCGGTGGAGCAGTACCTGATCCTGACCATGGATCACGGATTCAACGCCTCAACCTTCACCGCCCGGGTGATCGCCTCGACCGGCGCCGACATGGGCGCGTGCCTGGTGGGGGCGATGGGCGCCCTCTCGGGTCCGCTCCACGGCGGGGCCCCCTCGCGGGCGCTGCAGACGCTCGACGAGATCGGGACCGAGGATCGGGCCGACGACTATTTGCGTGAGAAGGTTGCCTCCGGCGAGCGCTTGATGGGCTTCGGCCACCGCATCTATAAGACCGACGACCCGCGCTCCACCCTGCTGCGGGAGGTGGCGCTGGAACTAGGCGGAGAGCAGGCCCAGTTCGCCCAGCACGTCGAGCAGACCGCCCTTAAGGTGCTGAACGACCTCAAGCCGGGCCGGCGCCTCTACACCAACGTGGAGTTCTATGCCGGGGTGGTGATGAACACCGCCGGCATCCCCCGGGACATGTTCACTCCCACCTTCGCCTGCAGCCGCACCATCGGCTGGACCGCCGCCATCTGCGAGCAGGCGGCCCACAACCGGCTGATCCGGCCCTCGGCGATCTACGTCGGCCCTCAGCCGCCGCGCCCCCTGCCCGAGGGCTACGCCTACAGCTGAGCTGCCCCAGCGGGGCGGTGGGCGGCCCACCGGGGGCCCACCCACCAATCGGGGACGACGAGATCGACCTGAGAGGACGCTCAGCCGCTGGCCCGGAAGCCGAGGTCGATGATCCGGCCCACCACCGCTTGCCCCTGGTAGTTCCGGCCCACGACCACCACCACCTCGCCCGCGGGAAGCCCGCTCGCGCTCTCGGCGATCGGCTTGGCTCCGTGGCCCTGGTACTTCCAAGCCTTGGTCTTGCTGGCCAAGCTCAGGGTGAGTTGGGTCCCGTTCGGCTCCTTGATCACCAGCTGTCCGTGGCTGAGTGTGCCGCCGCTGGAGCTGTCGGACACCACCTCGCCGGCGGCGCTGTGCCGCCGTAGCCAGCGGAGCGCTGGGTGGTGGGCCGGGGAGGGGGATCCGCCCCCGGCGGACGTGGAGCCGCTGGTGGGCGAGACGGTGGCGCCGGGGGACGGGCTGGCGGCCGATACCGCGGTCAGGCCGAGGGCGGTGGCGGCGGTCAGGCCGACGGCCGCGGCCAGGCCCCGGGAGCAGATCTTGCGCATCGGGTTGACCTCCTTCCGCGCCGGGGCGGCCCGCGCCTCGGCATTGGCTTTGTCAACCCGAGCCTAGGTTGGGGTCCGCTGCGGCGCCTGAGAGTGGGCTGAGAGGGTCGAACTAGGACCAGGAGCGCTGCAGCGCCTCGAACTCCTCCGGCGTCAGCCGCAGCCGACTCTCGCCGAGGTCGCGCAGCGGTTCCTCGGGCAGGCGCTCCCTGGTGCAGAGGTCGGGCATCTCGGGGTCGACGTAGAGCAATCCGGTGATCACCTCGCCCCGGTTGCGGCCCTCCTGGAGGATGCTCAGGGCGGCCAGGCGGTCCCGGGGGTTGTGGTCGGGGCCCAGCTTGCGCAGGCGCAGTCGGGAGCCGTCGTGGAGTTCGACGTCGGTGCTGGTGCCCTCGGCGTAGTCGAGTATCACCTCATGGCGCTGGGCGATGAAGTCCAGCTCCTGGAGCACCAGGTCGTGCTGCTTCAGGTACTCGTAGCTCTTGGTCGAACCCTCGTGGTCGTTGAACGCGACGCAAGGGCTGACCACGTCGAGGACGGCGGTGCCCTGGTGGGAGAGCGCCGCCTGCAGCAGCGGCACTAGCTGGCGCCCGTCCCCGGAGAAGCTCCGGGCCACGAAGGAGGCTCCCAGCTCGACCGCCAGCCCGGCGATGTCGATGGTCTCCAGCTCGTTGACCACCCCCTTGCGCTGGACCGAGCCCACGTCGGCGGTGGCCGAGAACTGGCCCTTGGTCAGGCCGTACACGCCATTGTTCTCCACCACGTAGGTGCAGTCCACGTTGCGGCGTAGGAGGTGGCAGAACTGGCCCAGGCCGATGCTCGCGGTGTCCCCGTCGCCGCTGATGCCGAAGAGCAGGAGCCGGCGATCGGCAACGGCGGCGCCCGTGGTCACGGCTGGCATCCGGCCGTGGACGGCGTTGAAGCCGTGGGCTCGCTCGACGAAGTAGGCGGTGGCCTTGGAGGAGCAGCCGATCCCACTCATCTTGGCGAGACGGTAGGGGTCGACCCCGTGGTCGTAGAGCGCCTTGACGATGTGATTGGTGATGGAGTTGTGGCCGCAACCCGCGCAGAGGGTGGTGGCCAGGCCCTTGTACTCCTCGCGGGAGAGGCCCCGTGCGTTGGTCCGTGCCGGTCCCACGCTCATCCCCGGACGGCCGCCACCGGCATCGGGGCGACCCCCCGGCCAACTTCCTGCGCCTCCTCGCGCTCGATCCCTGCCGCCACATCCTCGGCGAAGAGGGGTAGCCCGTCGTAGTGACGCACGGAGCGGAGCCTGGCTGCCAGCTCCGGCCCCAGCTCGACTTCCAGGATCTGCTCCATCTGACCGTCGCGGTTCTGCTCCACCACGTAGACCCGGCGGTGGCGGCCGACAAACGCCGCCACCTCGGGGCTGGCCGGCAGGGCCAGGATCCGCAGGTAGTCGCAATCAAGCCCGGAGGCGCTCAGGCGGTCCCTGGCCTCCACCACCGCATGGTGGGAGCTCCCGTAGGCGATCACCCCGACGTCCAGGCCCTGCTCCTCCACCTCGGGAGGCGGCAGCCAGGCCCGACCAGTCTCCAGCTTGCGGCCGAGACGATCCATCACCCGGCTGTAGACCTCGCCGCTCTCCGTGTACCGGGCCGACTCGTCGTGGCCCGAGCCCCTGGTGAAGTAGGCGGCGAGCGGGTGCTCAGTGCCCGGCAGCGTCCGCCAGGGGACCGCGTCGCCGTCGATGTCGCGGTAGCGTTCGAAGCGGGCCAAGCCCTCCAGCTCGCGCTTGCCCAGGACCTTGCCGCGCTCGAAGGGCTGGTCGGGATAAGGCAGGGGCTCGGTCATCCAGACGTTCATGCCCAGGTCGAGGTCGGAGAGGACGAAGACCGGGGTCTGGAGCCGGTCCGCGAGATCAAATGCCTGGCGCACTAGCTCGTAGCACTCGGCCACCGTGCCCGGGAGCAGCACCGGATGCCGGGTGTCGCCGTGCGAGAGGGTGTAGGCGAAGCTCAGGTCACCCTGCATGGTCCGGGTGGGCAATCCCGTGGAGGGCCCCACCCGCTGAATGTCGACGAACACTCCCGGGATCTCGGCGAAGTAGCCCAGCCCGACGAACTCCGCCATCAACGAGATCCCGGGGCCGGAGGTGGTAGTCATGGCCCGGGCCCCGGCCCAGGCCGCGCCCAAGACCATCCCCGCCGCCGCCAGCTCGTCTTCGGCCTGGATCGTGGCCATCCGCCGCTCCCCGGTGTCTGGGTCGACGCGGAAGCGGTCGGCCAGGCTGATCAGGTGCTCCGCCAAGGAGGAGCTGGGGGTGATCGGGTACCAGGCCAGCACGGTGCAGCCTCCCATGACCGCGCCCAGGGCCGCCGCCTGGTTGCCCTCGACCAGGAGCCGCCCCCCCACCCCGCCCGCGGGCAGACGGAGCTGGTCGGTCCGCTGAAGATGCTCACGGAAGTAGGCTCGGCCGAGATCGATCGCCTCCTGATTTCGGGGGATCGCCTTGGGCTTGGCGGCGAACTGGCGCTCGAGCGCCTGCTTCAGGGCCGCCTCGGGAATGGCAAGGATCTCCGCCACCACTCCCACGTAGAGCATGTTGGTCAGGTACTTGCGTAGGTCGGGGTCCTCCACCGCCTCCTTGGCCAGCCGTGCGAACGGAACCGGATAGAGCTGGGGAGGCCGTCCCTCACCGAGCTCGGGGTCGCCGAAGGCCTCTTCGTAAACCAGGACCCCCCCGGGCTCCAGCTTGGCGAGGTCGGACTGGAAGGTGGCGCGATTGAGCGCCACCAGCAGGTCGGCACGTCGGCGTCCGCCCTGGTAACCGGCGGAGGTTGCTCGCAGGTAGAACCAGGTGGGAAGGCCCTCGATGTTGGAGGGGAAGAGGTTCTTGGGTGCCACCGCGATGCCCATGGCGAAGACCGCCCGGGTCAGGACCAGATTGGCAGACTGGCTCCCGGAGCCGTTGACCGTGGACGCGATCAGGCTCAGATCCACCGCCCCAGCTTTGGCCACCGCGTCCTCCATCTAGGCGCGCCCGCTGGCATCGTAGACCCTCGCGGCCGATGGCACGGGCCTGGGCGCCGGCGCCGCTGGCGGAACGGGCTAGCGTGGACCCCGCGAGCTCACTCGACGTTGCCGCTGATGTGCTCGGGCACAATCCGGACGATCACCCGCCGCTCCCCCGGCCCCAGCGGGTAGTTGGGGGTGCCGTGGTACTTCTGGTTGAGGAAGTTGATGTGTTCGGCGGCCCCCTCCTCGCTGAGCTCCGCCCGTCCCCGAACCACCAGCCGACGGTAGATGTTGGACTCGTCGGCGATCGAGATGGCGATCCGGGGGTCGCGGCTCAGGTTGCGGGGCTTGACCCGGCCCAGGCTGGTGTTGATCAGGACCGCCTCGCCGTCGGTGTCCACCCAGATCGGGGTCACGTGGGGCGCCCCGTTGGGGTAGACCGTGGCGACGTGGCCAATATGTGGCTCTTTGAGGAAGGCCACCTGGCCGGCCGTGAGCCTGGACTCCATCGCCGACCAAAGATACCGAGTCGCCTGGCGCCGGACCTGCGAGCATGGCCGGATGGCGGGCAGGATCCTGGTCGGCACCTGCAATTGGAGCGACCACCAGAACTTCTACCCCCGGGGCCTCCCGGCTCGGGAGCGGCTGGCCCACTACGCCAAGTTCTTTCCCCTGGTGGAGATCGATACCAGCTACTACGCCATCCCCGGCCCGGATCGAACCGGCGCCTGGGCGGCCAGCACTCCCGACGACTTCAGCTTCAACATCAAGGCCTATCGGGCTCTGACCTATCACGAGCGCGAGGGGGGGACTCCGCGCGAGCCCACCGGCGCGGAGGAGCGCGAGTTCGCCCAGGCCCTGGAGCCGCTCCGCGCGAGCGGCAAACTCAAAGCGATCCACTACCAGTTCCCACCCTGGTTCACGGCCAACCCCCGCAACCTGGAGCGCCTGGCCCGAGTCCGGGAGCGCCACCCCGACGATCTGCTGGTGGTGGAGCTGCGCCATCAGAGTTGGGTGGAGGGTGAGCGGCCCGCCCAGCTCGCCGACCTGCTCCGGGAGGCGAGGATCTCGCTCTGCACCGTCGACGAGCCCCAGCTGGGGTCGGGGTCGTTCCCCACCGCGACCGAGGTCACCGACTCTCGGCTGGCGCTGGTCCGCTTCCATGGCCGGAACTGGCGCACCTGGTACAGCCGGGGCAAGTCCTCCGCCGACCGCTTCGACTACCTCTACCAGCCGCCCGAGCTGGCCGGCTGGGTGCCGCGGGTCCGGGAGCTGGCGGAGTGCGTCGACGAGCTCCACCTGCTCTTCAACAACAACCGTTCCAACTACGCCGTGGTCAACGGCCTGCAGATGGCCGAGCTGCTGGACCTGGGCCTGCCCGGGCCCGGCTCCGTACCGCCCCGGGCCCCAGCGGCCGTAGAAGAGCCCGACCTGCCCCTGGCACCGGGGGCGTGAGTGGCGCTCGACCTCAACCCCGACCACCTGCTCCACACCTACGGCTACCTGGCCATCTTCGCGGCGCCCCTGATAGAGAGCACCGGCATCCCCTTCCCTGGGGAGACGGTGCTGCTGGCGGGGGCGGTCTACGCCTCCACTAGCGGTCGGCTCAGCCTGGCAGGGGTGGTGGCCGCGGCGGCCGCCGGGGCGGTGGTCGGGGACAACTTCGGCTACCTGATCGGCCGGGCCGCGGGACGAGCGCTGCTCGAGCGCTACGGCGGCTGGGTGCGGCTGACTCCCCGGCGGCTGGAGCTGCTGGACCGCTTCTTCCAGTTGCGGGGACCGCTGGCGGTCTTCGTCGCCCGCTTCGTGGTGGTTTTGCGCACGGTCGGCGCTCTATTCGCCGGCGCCGCCGAAATGCGCTACCCGGTCTTCCTGCTCTTCAATGCCCTGGGCGGCGCGGCCTGGGCCACCACCTACGGAGTCCTCGGCTTCGAGCTGGGGCACGCCTACCGGCGCCTGGAGCACAGCGTCTCCGGCGCCAGCATCATCGTTGGCGCGGTGCTCCTGGCGTTGCTTCTGGTGGCGCTGGTCCTGGCCCGACGTCGGCTGGAGCGGTGGGCGGTGGGATCGGCGGCGGACCCGCCGCCGCGGCCTAGGCGGGGGTCCTCCGCCGACCAGAGCTGAGCCGGCCCAGCACCTCCGCCACCGCCCGCGCCCTGGAGAAGTGGAAGCGGTCGGACGCGCCGCGGAGCGCCTGGACCTCATCCTGGGCGAGCTCGATCTCCGCCGCGGCCACGTTCTCCTCGAGTTGTGCCACCGACTTGGCCCCGGGGATCACCACCACCCGGGGATGGCTCAGCAGGTAGGCGAGCGCGACTTGGGCCGGTTTGGCGGCATGGGCCGCGGCGATCTCGGAGAGCGCCTCCAGCAGGGGAGTCGCCGCGGCCAGCGCCGCTTCGCTGTAGAGCGGGCGCAGTCGGCGGCGGTCGTCGGGGAGTGCCCCCGCGCGGTAGCGGCCGCTGAGCACTCCCTGGGCCAGGGGGCTGTAGGCCAGCAGAACCCGCGAGTGGCGCTGGGCGTATTCGAGCAGGCCCCGCTCGGGCTTGCGCTGGAGCAGGTTGTAGTGGACCTGGTTGGAGATCACGGGACGGCCCAGGGCACGCTCGGTCTGGCTCCAGCGGCGGAGCGAGAAGTTGCTCACCCCCACGTGCCGGGTCAGGCCCAACTCCAGCACCCGCCGCAAGCCTTCGGCCTGGATGGGCACCGGCACTGCCGGGTTGGGAAAGTGCAGCTGATAGAGATCCACCGCTGCGACTCCCAACCGCTCCAGGCTGGCCTCGAGGTGGGAGACCATCACCCCAGGCAGGGGCAGCACCGGCAAGAACTTGGTGGCCAGGAAGGTGTCCCCGGTCCATCCCCGCAGAGCCCGACCCAGCAGGACCTCGCTGGCGCCCCGCCCGTACAGCTCCGCTGTGTCAAAGACGGTGACCCCCAGCTCGAGGGCTCGCCGGACCACGGCCTGGACCTCCGGCTCCGAGTACTGGGTCCCGTACCCCCAGCCGGGCTCGCCGAACTGCCAGCAGCCCAATCCGACCACCGACATGCGCCCATCGTCGAGAGCGATGTATCGCACCGCCGGGATTATGGGTGCGCCAGAGGCCGGCGGGCCGCCGTGCTACTCTCGAGCCGGGATCAGGGTGGGGCCTCCTGGGGCAGAGCGGGGAATCGATGGCAACAGCTTTGCTGGCGTGCGGACTGGGCACCTGCTTCTCCGCGGTGGTGTGGGGCCGGTGGCTGGCCAGCCACAGACCCGCCTTCGCCGCCTGGGGCACCGGTCTGGCGATCTTCGCCGCCGCCGCCCTCACCCAGGCCCTTGGTGAGGCACAGGGATTCTCGGTCCCGCTGTTCCGTGCTTTCTACCTGCTGGGCGGGGTCCTGGGCGTGATCTACCTGGCCCTGGGCACCGTGTTTCTGATGGCACCCTTGCGGGTGGGCCGGATCTGCACCGCGGTGCTCTTGGCCCTGACCGCGCTGCTGGCCGCCGATGCCGCTGTGGTTCCGGTCCACCCCGCCCGTCTCCACACCGCCGCCGGCATCCTGGGCGGCGCCCTGGCCGGCCACGGCACCCCGCTCTTCGTGGCAGCGGTCAGTTTCAACATCATCGGTACGGTGGTCCTGGCGGGCGGCTCCGCCTACTCAGCCTGGCGCTTCATCCAATCCCGCTCGGGACCGGATCGTGTGATCTGCAACGTGCTGCTGACCGCAGGCGCGCTGATCGTGGCCTTTGGTTTCTCCGTGGCCAAGACCGTCGGCGGGAGCATGACCCAGTTGGGCGTCGCCGAGTCGATTGGGATCGCCGTCATGTTCGCCGGCTTCCTGAGCCTCGGCCGGGTCGGGGTCAGCAGGACCAGGGCCACGCCTGCGCCCCAGGGGGCCTCCGGCGCCTCGAAGTGAGGGGCGCTGGGGAGCCCAGCCCGGTCGCCGCAGTCCCCGGCCAGGGGCCGGTCAGAATGCAAGAGGATCGTGAAAACCGGCACCTGAGGGCCCGCCTCGGCCAGGACTAGAGCGGCCACCTCCAGCCGTTCACCCCATCTCGGCGAATCTGCTCGGCCGATCGCCGGCCGTCAGCGCTTGGATGCACAACCTTCACAGCCGCGTGGCAGGCGGTTCTCCCGCGTGTCCTCCACAGTCGTCTGGGGTGCGGTCGAGAAGTGCGGCCGGCCACCGCGGCTGCGAGATCTCCGTCGGACCGGAGACTAGGTTGGAGCGCCAATGAGCCTCAGTCGGGGTGGGGGCCAGTCCCCGGCCGCGCCCGAGCCGCGCCTCAGTCTGCCGACTTCGCTCCGCCGTCCCGGGGACGGCTGACCGGGTGGCCCGCCCGGCGCCAGGGCCGCCTCGGCCGGTCCTCTCCGTAGTCTCCAGGCGGCCCTCCGCGGCGGCTCGCCGCCTGCTGACCGCTCCCTCGGGGCTGCTTCCCGGGGTGCAGTGGTCGCTGCTGGGTCTGGCACTGGTCTCCACCGCCCTGGCAGTCGTGATCATCGGGGTCTTCTCGAACGCGCAGCCCGCACTGCGCCTCTGCGGCCTGGCCGCGATCGGCTGGCTGGCCTGGTGGCTGGTTTCCGGTTACCGCCGGGAGCAGTTCTCGCTCTGGAGCGACCTGGTCGCCCTGGTGGCCCTCTTCGTGGTCGGACTTGGCGCCGCCGACTCGGAGAGCCTGCTCGGCGTCCTCTACGCCACCCTCTACTTCCGAGCGCTCTACGCCAGCCCGCTGCGGGCGGCGCTGGTCGCCGTCGGGTTCATGGTCGCCAACCTGGCGGCGCTGGTGGTGAACGCGGGCCAGGCCAGCGTCGCGCCCTCGCTTGAGCACGCCTTTGCCGGAGCGCTGGCGCTCGCCATGGCCACAGTCGTGGTCCAGGTGCTGCGGTCGGCAATCGGGCGGCGTCAGCTGGCCATCTGGCGGGAGCAGACCCTGCGCGATGCTGCCACCAGGCTACTGGCCGCCGCTACGCCCATCGCCGTCTACCGGGCGGTGCAGACGGTGGTGATGGAGGTGACCAGCGGCCAGGGCCGGGCCGCTCTCACCACCCTGGACGGAGTTCAGGTGCTCCTCTTCAAGTCGGAGGCCAACTCCGGCCGGGCCGTGCATCAGACCAGACTCGACCCCCGCACCCTCTCCCAGCCGGTGGTCGAGGTCCTGATGGGCGTCCGCGCCCTGGCCGGAGACAGCCAGCTGCGCGAAGAACTGGGCGCCATCCTGGGTTCGAGCCCGGCGCGGACTCACCTCCAGGTGGTCTCGCTGATCTCGGAGGGCCAACCCCGAGGCAGCTTCACGGTGGCAACCTCGCAGCCGCTGCCCCGCGAGCACGCAGAGGTGTTCGAGATCCTGGCCGATGAGTGCTCACTGGCCCTGAGCCGGGCCTCCCTCTCTGAGGACCTCCGGCGCAGCGAGGGCCGGTTCCGCTCCCTGGTGCAGAACTCGTCGGATCTGATCCTGGCCATCGGCGCCGATGAGCAGTTCAGCTACGTGAGCCCATCGGTCGAGGGGCTGCTGGGGAGGGTGGTCGGGCCCCAGAGCGGGCTCAGCCTGGAGGAGATCGTCCACCCCGCGGATCTGGAGAAGGTGGAGACAGCCTTGGCCGAAGCCCGGCAGGAGCGTGTCCCCGGGCGCAAGCTGGAGTGTCGGGCGCGGCATCACGACGGGGGTTGGCGCTATCTCGAGGTGGACCTCACCAATCTGCTCCACGACCCCTACGTGGGGGCGGTGGTGATCACCGGCCGCGACGTCACCGAGCGCCGCGAGCTGGAGGACCAGCTCCGCCACCAGGCCCTTCACGACCCGCTCACCGGCCTCGCCAACCGTGCCCTGCTCCGCGACCGCCTCGAGCATGCCCTGCGCAGCCGCCGGGACGGGCGCTCGGTGCTGGGCCTGCTCTCGCTCGATCTGGACAACTTCAAGACCATCAACGACAGCTATGGGCATGCGGTGGGCGACGCCGTCCTGCTCGAGGTGACCAGGCGGATCGCCGATTGCCTCCGGCCGGCCGACACCTTCGCCCGGCTGGGCGGCGACGAGTTCTCGGTCCTGGTCGAGAAGGTGAGCAGCCCGGTGGTGGTGGAGGCGGTGGCGGAGCGGATCGGCGAGGTGCTCGCCACCCCCATCCACCTGCCCGACAGCCTGGAGGTCACCGTCGGCGCCAGCATCGGCCTGATCACCAGCAAGTACACAACCGCCGACGCCGAGGTGATCCTCCGCGACGCCGACATCGCTCTCTACCAGGCCAAGGCCGAGGGCAAGGGCCGGTTCGTCGAGTTCGAGCCCATCCTGCACCAGCAGGCGGTGCAGCGGATGCATGTCGAGACCGGCCTGCGCCACGCCCTGGACCGGGAGCAGATGCGGCTTCACTACCAGCCCATCCTCAGCGGCGGAGAGCACCGGATCGTGGGCGTGGAGGCGCTGCTGCGTTGGAGGGACCCCGACCGCAGCACGGTGGTTCCCCCCTACGACTTCATCGAGATCGCCGAGGCCACCGGGCTCATCGTCCCCATCGGCCGCTGGGTGCTCTACGAATCCTGCCGCCAGGTGAGCAAATGGGTCCGCGACTATCCCACCGTCGCGGCGCTCCGCCTGTCGGTCAACGTCTCCGCCCGCCAACTCCAGCACGCCGGCCTGGTCGAGGACGTCCGCGGAGCGCTAGAGGCGTCCGGCCTCGATCCTGAGCAGCTGGTCCTAGAGGTGACCGAGAGCACCATCGTCAGGGATGTCCAGCAGGCCTCGCTCCAGCTGGGGGCCCTCCGACGCCTGGGGGTGAGGATCGCCATCGATGACTTCGGCACCGGCCACTCATCGCTGGCCCAGTTGCAGCACCTGCCAGTCGATGAGCTCAAGATCGACCGCTCGTTCATGGAGCAGCTGACCACTGGGGCAACCGGGGCGGCGGTGGCCGAGAGCGTCGTCAAGCTGGGGCGGGCACTGTCGCTAGCGGTGGTGGTTGAGGGGGTGGAGACAGCCGAGCAGGTGAAGCTGGTGGAATCGATGAGCAGCGATCCCATGCTGCAAGGGTTCTTCTTCGCCGAGCCGCTCGAGCCAACGGACTTGGAGGAGCTTATAGGCGGGGAGCAGAAGGCAAGCGGCCTCCGCGCCAAAAGGGGTGCCCAACCTGGGCGGTCGGCGCGCACCGCGAAGCCGACGTCTACCAAGGGTAGGCAAACCCGCCAGAAGGCAGTGGCGACCGTATCGCTGACTCGACTCGTTCGCCCTGTGGCTCCTCAACCCAACCCTAACCGAGGAAGGTAGCACGCAGCGGCCCCCGGCCCGGTGGTCGAGTCTCGCGACCTTGCCAGTGCTGCAGTTAATTCGGGAGCTGACCAACGATCGCTCCCGAGCCGTTACGAGCATGTGACGCCAGCTACAGACGGGGCTGGTCAGACTTCTTCGCGTGGCCGTCCCCTTGCGCCCAAGACCCCTCCATCCCGCCGGGGAGGACTTGGCGCCCGCAGTCGTAATTTGTGGGGCCGGCCCAGCTGGCCTAACGGCCGCGCTGGAGCTAGCAAAGCACGGGGCCGCGTGTCGGGTTGTGGAGCAAGATCCCCAGTACGTGGGCGGGATCGCTCGGACCGTGGAGTACCGCGGCTACCGATTCGACCTTGGTGGTCACCGCTTCTTCTCAAAGAACGAGGAGATCGAAGACCTGTGGAGTGACATTCTCGGAGAGGAGATCCTCACGCGGGACCGCCTGTCACGGATCTTTTATAACGGTCGGCTCTTCGACTACCCAATCCGTCCCACCAATGCGCTCTCCAATCTCGGCCTCCGCGAAGCATGCCTCTGCGGCCTTAGCTACCTGCGCGCCAAACTCTGGCCGACTCCCCATCCCCGGTCATTCGAGGACTGGGTGACGAACGAGTTTGGAGCTCGCCTCTTTCGCATCTTCTTCAAGACGTACACGGAGAAGGTTTGGGGCATGAGCACTACGGAACTCTCCGCCGACTGGGCAGCCCAGCGCATCAAAGGGCTTAACTTGTGGACCGTCCTCACGAACGCCCTGCCCTGGCGAAGCAAGCCAAAATCCCGCAGTCAGGTCACCAAGACGCTGATCGGACGATTTCGCTATCCTCGCCTCGGGCCGGGGCAATGCTGGGAGATGGCCGCCCGCGCTGCTGCCGCCCGAGGAGTGCCCGTGGACTTAGGGGAGCGGGTAGTGGCGATTAGGCACGGCGGCGGTGGAGCTTCGGCGGTCGTGACGGAGCGAGCCGATGGCGGTGGTCGTGTCCTAGGGGTAAGGGCGGTGATCTCGAGTCTCCCTATGCGTGAGCTTGCCCAGATCCTCGAGCCAGCTCCGCCATTGCTGGTGCAGGCCGCCGCACGATCTCTAAGGTATCGGGACTTCCTGACCGTGGGACTGATCGTGAACCGGGCAGAGCTATTCGCAGACAATTGGATCTATATCCACGACCCCGGCGTCCAAGTAGGGCGAATTCAAAACTTCAAAAACTGGTCTCCGGACATGGTGCCGGACAAGGCCCAATCGTCGTGCTTAGGCATGGAGTACTTTTGCTTCGAAGGCGACGGTCTCTGGAGCCGATCTGATGAGGAGCTGGTGAGGCTAGCCACTCAGGAGCTTGCCGCCTTGGGTCTTTGCAGGGCTGCGGATGTCGAGGATGGCATAGTAATTCGGCAGGCCAAGGCTTATCCGGTTTATGACGCGACCTACCTTGAGCATGTGCAGGTTTTTCGCAGCTGGTTACAGGCTGAGATACCGAACCTGTGGTGTGTCGGCCGCAACGGGATGCACAAGTACAACAATCAAGACCACTCGATGATGACCGCCCTGATCGCGGCGAGGCGTATTTTGGGCCTTAGTAGTCAAGACCCATGGCTAGTAAACGGTGACGCCGAGTACCACGAAGAGGTACGCGACGAAGGCGATCGTACAGGCCGGCAGGTGCCGACCGCGATACCTTCGGCTGTCAGCGTCGGCGGGTGACAACGGCGGCGGCTGCCGCCGGACGGACAAGGGCGAACGTTCGGAGCGCCACGGCTGTACTTGTCCCAGCCGGGTATCTGCTCGTGGCAGTCCTGTGGTGCGGCCGAACCTGGCTTGACCCGCACAGCCGAGTAGTAGGGGTGAGCGGGGACCCACTTGATTCACTTTGGTATCTGGCGTGGATGCCCTACGCGATCTCTCATCTTGTCAACCCGCTCTTCACCACTCACATGAACTACCCGGAGGGTGTGAACCTGGCATGGGACACGTCTTCTCCACTGCTCGGCCTCCTGGGATGGCCGGTAGGTGCCGCCTTTGGCGAGGTGATCGCCTACAACACACTACTGACCGTTGGTCTAGCCGGGTCGGCATGGACCGTCTATCTGATTCTGGCTAGGTGGACACGACACAGAGGCGCCGCCATCTTCGGAGGTCTCTGCTTCTTGATCTCACCCTATGTATCAGGTGAGGCATTGGAGCACGTATTCCTGGTCGTCGTTCCACTTGTTCCGTTGACGGTCCTCTGGTTTGAGAACGCTCTTGTGCGGGGCCAGTGGTCATCACGCCGTTGTGGGCTCCTCCTGGGTGGCTTGCTCTCGGCAGAGTTCTTTATCAGCGAGGAAGTAGCTGCTTCGATGGCACTGATGCTGCTGGTGGGCGCCGTTTGGGTGGCCATCTTGAACCGTGAGATAGTGATGAGTCGCGCCTGTAGGGTGCTGGGCATGTGCAAGTGGGCTGCCATCGTGACGCTGCCCCTGATCGCCGGACCTGTCGCGTGGCAGTATCTGGGCCCCGGAGTGATCCACGGCCCCGTGCTGAGCCCGACGGAGTTGTCGGGTCGGCTTCTCGGCTACGTGATCCCTGGTGTGATGCAGTTGGTCGGTCCGGTGGACAGTTACAAAATGATCGCCGGGCCAGGGTACAACGCGGTCGACTTCGGCACGTATTTGGGCATCCCGCTCCTTGCCAGCGTCGGCATCGGCACCGCCCTTTGCTGGAGAGTGCCCAAGATTAGGCTACTTGCGCTTATGCTCGCGACCACCGCGGTGTTGGTTTTGGGGCCGGAACTCCACGTGGGGGGCGGGGCGACGGGACTCCCTCTGCCGGACGTCGTGCTGAAGCTGGTTCCAGGGTATCAGGACTTGCTTCCCGTCCGACTGTCACTCTATCTGGACCTCTTCGCGGTCTTGTTGATCGGCCTCGTCATCGACCGGGCGCTCGATACGCGTTGGCGCCTCTGGGGAGTCGTCGTTGGCGTGCTAGTGATAGGTAGCTGGCTGCCGTACGCACCGTTTCCCACCACCCGGGACGCGGTGCCGCCATACTTTAGCGGGGTCGGGCGGTCCGGTGAGGAGGTCCTCTTTGTGGTGCCATTTGCTACTAGTGTGAACGAAGATGCTGCCATGGAGTGGCAGGCGGTCGCGGGAATGCACTTCAGCATGGTTGACGGCTATTACACCCGTACGTCTGAGTCGTCAGGTCAGTTCAATCACGGTCCCCCCATGAACGTTCTTACTTGGGACCTGTGGACGCTGGAGCACGGGGGGCGTGGTCCCGACAAGGCCATCTATCAGACGTTTGGTTTCACGCCGATTGCGCGGATCAGGGGGGGGACCGGGGACGGGAACGTCCGGGCAACTCCGATCGTTGATGGAGCCTTGCGCAAGTTCGTTAGGGGCTACTTTGCCGCGCACGGTGTTACGTCGGTGGTGCTGGGTCCGAGCTCTGGTGAGCGGTCCTTATCCAAGTTCCTCACGCGTCTGTTTGGTCCACCAGACCAAAGGGGTGCGGGGGTCCAGGTCTGGAGACGCCCGGGTGGCGGGTGGCTCTGACGCGGGTGATGTGATCGGGGCGCGGGTTTGGCCGTTGCTGTCCAGCTCGTACTGTCGCACTGTCCAACGAGCGGGGAAGGTGAGCGGATCCTGCTCCATCCACAGATCATCGACCGGAGCGCGGGCCAGGCAGAGGCGCGGCGGCAGATCGGGGGGGCCCAGAGCAGAGCCGACCTATACTGCACTCGGGAGCCACGCTCCCAGCTAGGGGTGCGCCGGCAGGGCGCTGAGAGGCACATCGCCAACCCTGATGACCGGATCTGGTTAGTACCAGCGTCGGGA
>JBOHUM010000046.1:0-2713 GCA_050734515.1 Candidatus Dormibacteria bacterium | reverse complement strand
GGGCATGGCCGAGGACCCGCTCTCGGCACCGCCTTCGCGCAGCTCGCCGAGCTCGGCCTGGGAGAGCAGGAGCACGTCCGTGGCTATCTTGGCGCAGACCCCCGCGGCCAGGCCCAGCTCGAATCCCAATTGGGCCATCCGGGCCCGGTCCCCGTGCCAGGGCAGCGCCGGCAGCCCCAGCCCCAGCCGGGTGGCCAGGGCCTGGGAGACCGCTTCGGCCGCCGGTCCCAGGCCAGCCTGGGTGCCGCCCGCCCCGCCCAGCTGCAGGGCCAGGCGGTCGCGGCCCAGGCTGGCGAGGCGGTCGAGGGCCTCCAGCAAGGCCACCAGCCAGCCGGCGGCGCGCAGGCCCAGGGTGGTGGGGACGGCGGGCTGGAGCAGGGTCCGGGCCAGCTGCAGGGTCGAGCGGTGGTCCCGGACCAGCCGGGCACAGCTGGAGGCCGCCCGCTCCAGGTCGGGGCGCAGGAGCTGGAGCGCCCGCGCCGTCACCAGCATGGCGGCGCTGTCGAGCACGTCCTGGCTGGTGGCCCCCAGATGCACCCAGGGTGCCGCCTCCGCGCCCACCCGCCGGCGCAGGGCCTCGATCAGGGCCAGGGTGGGGTTGCTGGAGACGGCCGCGATGGCGGCCAACGCCTCAGGGTCGAAGTCCTGGGCGCGGGCGGCGCCCGAGATCGCCTGGGCGGCCGCTGAGGGGATCAGCCCCTGCTCCGCCTCGGCCGCCGCCAGGGCGGCTTCGAAGTCGAGCATCGCCTGCACCCAGGCCGAGGACGAGGTGGCCTGGCGCAGCTCGGCAGTGGTATCGGGTCCGGGAAAGTCGCTCATCGCACTCTTGGGGCCATCCCGCCTCCCCTCAGGGGCGCAGGAAGACCGTCTCCCCGGCGCCCTGGAGCACTATGTCGAAGTGCAGGCCGCCGGCGGCGGCGCTGGCCACCAGGGTGGCGCGCCGGGCAGGATCGGCGATGGTCTCCAGCAGTGGGTCCTCGCGGTTGGCCCGGTCCTCGTCGGGAAAGTAGAGCCGGGTGAGCAGCTGGCGGAGCAGGCCGCGGGCGAAGACCTGGACGTCGAGGTGCGGCGCGTGCACCCGCCCGCGGGCGTCCCCGACCGCAGCGGGCTTGAGGGTGCTGAAGTGGAAGGCGCCCTCCTCGTCGGTGGCACAGCGGCCGAACCCGGACCAGCCCATGGGCGCCCCGCCCGGCGGGTCCACCTGCTGGATCTCCACCAGAGCATCCGGCACCGGCTCGCCGGCACCGTCCAGGACCCTGCCTTCAATCCGCAGCGCCCCCGCCGTGCCCGGGTCCACAAGCTCTTCCCGGCCCAGCTGGCTCATGCCGATGGCGAAGAAGGGTCCAACCGTCTGCGAGGGGGTGCCGCCTGGGCTCACCGGGAATCCAGTGGCGTCGCCCGGGTGCCCCGGAGGACGATGTCGAACCGGTACCCCAAGGCCCACTCGGGCTCGGTCAAGGCCAGGTCGAAGGCCGCCACCAGCCGCTGGCGGGCCCGAGGGTCGGTGATCGCCAGGGAGATGGGGTCCTGGGACATCAGGGGGTCGCCAGGGAAGTACATCTGGGTCACCAGGCGGTCGGCGAACTCCGGTCCGAAGACCGAGAAGTGCACGTGGGCGGGACGCCAGGCGTTGGGGTGGTTGCGCCAGGGATAGGCGCCGGGCTTGATGGTGAGGAAGCGGTAGCCGCCGTCGGCGCCGGTGAGACAGCGGCCGGCGCCACTGAAGTTGGGGTCGAGCGGCGCCGGGTGCTGGTCCACCTGGTGCGCGTAGCGACCGGCGGCATTGGCCTGCCAGACCTCGACCAGCTGTCCCGCCAGCGGGCGCCCGGCCGCATCCTGCAGCCGCCCCTGGACCACGATCCGCTCCCCCAGCGGCGGCCCCGGGTGCTGGCGGGTGAGATCGGCGTCCTGGGGAAGGACCCGGTCGGTGCCAAAGAGAGGCCCCGCCAGCGGCGGCGTCCCCGGCGGGAGCGGCACCAGCGGCCGGCGGGGGGCACGGAGCACGGTGCTGGCGTAGGCGGGGTAAAGATAGGGCGGGTCTCCGACCTCGGCCGTGACCTCCGAGTCGGTCATGCTCCTCCCCTACCGTGCGCTCGCGGGCACAACCAGGCTCACTGGCGCATCCCGGCGGCCGCCAGCTCGCGCAGCGCCTCCAGCTCCTGGGGACTGGGCGGCTGGGTGGTGCGAAGGTCGCGGGCCACCAGCAGGTCCCAGGCGGTGGCCCGCTTGACCTGTTCGACGCTGACCCCGGGATGGATTTGGGTCAGGGTCAGCTCCTGCGACTCGGGGTCGGGCCGCAGCACCCCGAGATCGGTGATCACCAGGCTTGGTCCCTTGCCCAGGAGCCCCATCCGCTCGCGGTCGCCGCGGCCCCGGCCGTAGCCGAAGGAGGTCAGGAAGTCGAGCTCCTCGACAAAGGTGCGCAGGCCCTGGCGGAGCACGATCACCACCTCGCGACAGCAGGCGGCGATCTCCGGGGCCCCGCCAGCGCCTGGCAGGCGCACCCGAGGGGCGTCGTAGGCGCCGAGCACGGTGGTGTTGAGGTTGGCGAAGCGGTCGATCTGGGCGGCGCTGAGGAAGCCGACGTCGATCCGGCCCGCCTGGAGCCAGTAGGAAAAGATCTCCGGCACCGACACCACCGCGTCCGCGGTCTCGGCCAGCTCCCCGTCGCCGATCGAGAGCGGCGGCCGCCCCGGCTTGGCGCCGATGGTCC
>JBOHUM010000045.1:0-3746 GCA_050734515.1 Candidatus Dormibacteria bacterium | reverse complement strand
TGCCCCGGCGGTCGGGCGGAAGGCGGCGCAGGCAGAGGCCCAGGACTATGGGCAGCCACTCCGGGGGGACGCTGCGCAGGCTGTGCTCGCGCAACGCCGCCCACTCCGGGACCGAGAGGTGCTCCGCCGCGATCGGCAGGATCCCCTCCTCCTCCTCGCCCAGGTGCTCACCCAGGGCCCCATTGAATTGCGCCAGGCGGTCGACCAGCTCCCGGGCCGCGTCCGGATCGGCGCTCCGGCCCCAGCGTTCCAGCAGTGCTGCGACCTCGGGTAGGAGCCCGGCGATGGTGGTGTGCTGAGACTCCATGCGCCGGACCAGGGCCGCCTCCAGCGGGGCGCGTTGGTTGAGCTTGGGCCAGAGCAGGGCGTCCTCTCCTAGGTGGTGAGTCCCAATTAGCTCAAGCAGGAATCGGTAGTGGGCGCCCACCAGACCGGCCTGCTCGAGATCGGCGCCGCCCACAGCCCGAACCCGGCCGGGGACGGCCTCGAGCTCCGCGCGGAAGACCGCATGGATCATCACCATGTCGCTGGTGTCGGGGCGGTTCGCCCCGCCCGATGCCGCCACAGCACCCTCCTGCGCCGCGCCCTCGATGGGATTGTAGTGGTCGCCCGCTCCGCGGCCGGTCGGGAGCTCAGCGAGCGGTGGAGCGCCGGTAGCGGTCCACGGCCAGGGGCACGAAGACGGCGATGATCCCCACTATCCAGATCAGGGACTGGAGCAGGGCCCAGCGGGTATCGGCGGTGGTGAGGGCCGGGTCCACCTGGAAGAGGCCGCGCAGGGAGTCGGAGAGCACCGAGATCGGGTTGTGGGCGGCGAAGCCGCGCAGCCAGCTGGGCATGGTGGCCACGGGCACGAAGGCGCTGGAGGCGAAGGTGAGCGGGAAGAGCCAGATGAACCCGGCCGACTGGGCCGCCTCCACCGAGCGCACCGCCAGGCCGATGAAGGCCGAGACCCAGGAGAAGGCGAAGCTGAAGCCGGTCAGGACCGCCATCGCCAGGATGAAGTTGCCCACCCCGCCACCGGGCCTGAACCCCACGGCGAAACCCACCCCGAGCATGACGACGAAACTGAAGAGGTTGCGCCCCAGGTCGGCGACGGTGCGCCCGGTCAGCACCGCCGAGCTGGCCATGGGCAGGGAACGGAAGCGGTCGATCAGGCCCCGCTGCATGTCCTCGGCGAGCCCGATCCCGGTGGTGACTCCGCCGAAGGCCATGGTCTGGACGAAGATCCCCGGGATCAGGAAGTTGACGTACTGCCCGCCGGGCACGTGGATAGCCCCGCCGAAGACATAGCGGAAGAGCAGCACGAACATGATCGGCTGGATGGTCACGAAGACCACCAGCTCGGGCACCCGCAGGGTCTGCAGCAGGCTGCGCTTGGCCAGCACCGTCGCGTCCAGCAGCGCCCAGACCAGCCGGCTTCGGCCGGGGACCGGTCGATAGCGCCTCACCGCCGGGGCCGACGGTGACGCCACCTCGACGATCAACGCCGGGCTCCCGCCAGCCAGCGCCGCCGGGGCGCCTGCACCTCGAGCTCGGCCTGGTGCCCGGTTAGGGTGAGGAAGACGTCGTCCAGGCTGGGCTGGCGGAGCTGCAGGTCTCCGATCTCAATCTCGGCATCGTCCAGCTGGCGGACCAGCCGGGCCAGCTGCCGGGTGCCCTCGGGGGCGGGTCCGGAGACGCGCCGCCGGGGAAGGTCCAGGGACAGCTCGCGACCGAGGTTGGCGGCGACCAACTCCTGAGCCCGCTCGAAGTCCTCCGCATGGCTGACCTCGAGCTCGATGCGGTCGCCCCCCACCTGGCGCTTGAGCTGCTCGGCGGTGCCCTCGGCGATCACCCGGCCCTGGTCGACGACCACGATCCGGTTGGCCAGCTCGTCGGCTTCCTCCAAGTACTGAGTGGTGAGGAGCACGGTGCAGCCCTGGGCCACCAGGGCGGTGACCATCTCCCATGCGCCCCGCCGGCTGCGGGGATCGAGGCCAGTGGTGGGCTCGTCGAGGAAGAGCACCGGGGGGAGCACCACCAGCGCTGCGGCCAAGTCCAAGCGCCGGCGCATGCCGCCGGAGTAGGTCTTGGCAATCCGCTCCCCGGCCTGGGCCAGCTCGAACTGCTCCAGCAGCTCACCGGCCCGCTCCCGGGCGTCGCGCCGGGAGAGGTGGTAGAGCCGGCCCACCATCTCCAGGTTCTCGCGGCCGGTGAGGTACTCGTCCACCGATGCCGCCTGCCCCGCCAGGCCCAGCTCGGCCCGGACCCGCTCCGGCTGGCGGACCACGTCAAAGCCCGCCACCCGGGCCCGGCCGGCGTCGGGGCGGAGCAGGGTGGTGAAGATTCGCACCGCCGTGGTCTTGCCGGCACCGTTGGGCCCGAGCAGTGCCACCAGCGTCCCCTGCTCCACCTCGAGGCTGAGCTGGTCCAGGGCCCGGGTGCGGCCGAATGCCTTGACCAGGCCCTCCGCCTGGATCCCGGGCTGGTTGCGCGCCTGGCCAGATCCCATCAATGCTCTCCCGATTTGACGATATGTCGCTATCTTAGATGACGCGATGTATCGTGTCAATCCCAGCCTGGGGACCCGTCCCCTCCGCCGGCTCAGTCAGGAAGGACGCCCGTGAGCGATGAGATCCGTAGGAGTTCGCGCACGTCGGTCCGCCGGGGTGCCAGGCGCAGCAGTTGACGATACACGCTGATGGCGTCGACGTCAGCGCCGCGGGCGTGGAGCAGGCGGGCGATGAACTCTAGCCAGATTGGCGCCCTCACCGGGTCGCGGCGCTCCACCGCCAGGTTGCAGAGCTTCCAGCAGGCGGCGTCGCAGGGCGGGTCGGTCAGGACCGCCGTGGTGTAGCAGAGCACCGCCAGATCCTCGTGCCGGGCCTGCTGGGCGGACTCGCCCACCTCACAGGACAAAGCGGCAGAGGCGTCCCCGGGCTCGGTCTCGGCCACCCGCACCGCCAGGGTGACGGCGTCCTCGATCTGGCTTGCCTCCAACAGCGACCGCAGCTGCGACCGGGGATCGTGGCCGTCGGCGCTGGGGAGCTGCCGCCGGGCCGTCTCCAGGACCCGCCGGGCATCGCCCTTCCCGGTGACCGCCTGGCGCTGCTCCTCGGCGGACTTGACGATCTCCTGCAGCAGCTTGGAGAGCTGCCCCTGGCGCGCGTGCAGCCGCTGGCCCCGCTCGCTGGCGGTGCGTGGCGAGAGCCGCACCGTCCAGCCAGAGATGGCCGCCGCCAGGGGCTCAGCCTCCGGCGCCAAGGACTCTGGGGAGAGCTCGCCATCGCTGGCCATGGGTGGCGCCGGCGCGATGTCCTGGGGGGGCGATGGCTCCACTGGGGCGGGCTGGACCGGCGCCGGAGCGGCCGACTCTGCCGGCACCACGGGCGGCGCGGCGGCGGTCGGCTGCGGCTCTGGTTCGGAGGGCACGGCGGCGGGGGGCGAGGGCTCGCCGTCGGCGGGGGCGTCGGGGTCGAAGCCCCAGAGCAGCGCCTCCGCCGGCTGGGCAGGCGCTGGCGACGGCGAGGGCGCTGCTCCCGGCGAGAGGGGGGGCGTCTCGGGGAGCGGGGAGGCCGAAACCGCTGACGTGCCGGGAGCAGGCGGCTTGGCCGCCGGGGCCGGTGGGGACGGCACGTCAGCCAAGGGCCTGGCCACCGCCAGGTCGGCGGGAGCGGACTGGTTCCCGTTGGCTCGGGGTGGAGCGGGCGGCTGGCCGGCTCGGGCCGCGGGGCTGGGCCGGGCGCTGGGCGCGGGGGCGGAGG
>JBOHUM010000044.1:0-4381 GCA_050734515.1 Candidatus Dormibacteria bacterium | reverse complement strand
CAGCGGATGCGCGTCTGGTACGACTCGGGCACGGGAAAGCGGGAGTACCGCCCCGAGTAGCTCGCCCCGGGGCCCGCTTTCTCGCCGGCCCGATGCTCTGTCGCCAACAGCGGTGAACGCTCACACCGCGCCCACGCGTTTGCAGCGCATCCGGCCCCAACCCGGGAGCGTGGCGGTCCTCGAGCTCACGACGCCCGGGAATGGACTCCTGCCGCGGCCCGGCTCGCCCACCGCAAAGGCAGTCGTCTACCCGGTGCTACGCGGAATCGAATCGTCGGCCCGCCGCGCCCGGGGAAGCGGCCTTGCCCGACCGAAGTCGAAGCGACGTCAACCGCCGTGGGGCGCGTGCGCCGAGGCGACCACGCCCGCGCCCAAGCCCAGGCGGCGCGCCTCCAACCTGGACTTGGCCACCTGCCAGCGGGTCCAAGCCGCCCAGGCCGCCACCTCGGTGTGGCTGACGCGCTGCGCCGCCCGGGAGGGTCCGACCAGCGCCAGCCACTGCAGGCGCAACCTCTCGAGCTCGACCTCGTCTTCGTCGTAAGTCGGTGCCAGGGTGGGGCCTCCGTCGGGATTGCGCACCTCCATTATGCGCCACCCCGCGAGATCGGGCCCCCCTCCGGGGTGGCGGGCAGCGGGGAGCAACGGCCGGGACGGCCATACCCGGCTGCTGGTGGTGGGGGTCGAAAGAGGGGACGTGGACCTGGATGCTCGCCGGGCGCGCCGTAGCCGCGATCTTCGACAGCTTCATCTGGTCATAATGCTGACAAATCGAGTTCGCGGCCGACAGACAATCGAGATCGAAGATGGCACGTGGCCTTGCCACGCACCACAGAAACAGCGTCCAGAACCAAGTGGAGATCAACAGTGGCCGCAACGCTGAAGCTGACGCATAAAGCAATCGGAGTCGAGGTCCGACGTGGCACGTACGACATCGTGGTTGACGGTAAGCGTGCCGGATCGCTGGAAATGAACGACACGATCGAGCTACCAATCGAACCTGGACGTCACACCCTGCAAGTTCGCAATGGGCGAAACTCCAGCCGAACTCAGACCTTCGAAGCCGCCGAGGGCCAAACCGTCGCCTTCCGATGCACCGGAAAGAGTTTTCTGCCGATCTTCCTCGCGTCCTTCTTCGTCCCCAGCCTGGCGCTCCAGCTCCGCCGTACAGCCGATGTTCGGTCTCCTTGACGACATCGTCGCAGGCAGAGATCAAGCGGGACAAACGCCGTACTGATGCACGTAAAACCTGAGTATCCGCCGACAAGGCGAGTGTCGCCTTGCGTATGGCTGCCCATACCCCGCCCCGTCGCCTCCCATCCTGGCTCGCGCGAATTAGCGCGCCAGCGGGCGCGCTAGGAAACCTGCCGCAAACCGCCTCGAGCCAGCAGGCTCTCGATCTCGCCCTCCGACAGGGTCTCCTGCTTCACCAGCTGCTGCGCCAATCGGGTGACCGCCTGCCAGTTGGCCCGCAGTAGGGAGCGGGCCTCGTCTAGGGCGGAATCGAGCAGCTGGCGCACCGCCTCGTCGATCTCCCGTGAGGTGGCCTCGCTGTTGGCCCGACCGGGAATGCCCTCCTGGACTCGGGCGAACTCCCAGGCGGCAAAGTTGGTCATCCCCAGGCTGCTCATGCCCCACTGGGTGACCATGCGCACCGCGGTCAGGGTCGCCTCCCGGGCGTCGTCCTCGGCCCCGATGCCGATGTCGCCCTCGTAGCGGATCTCCTCCGCAGCCCGGCCGCCGCAGGCCTGGATCAGGGAGACCCGCAGCTGCGCCGCGCTGTGCTGCTGCTGCTCGGCGTCGCTGCGGCTCAGGGTCGCGCCCAGCTTGCGGCCGCGGGGGGTGATGCTCACCGAGCTGATCGGGGCGGATCCCGGGGTGAGCATGGCGACCACGGTGTGGCCGGCCTCGTGGTGGGCCATGCGCTCCTTCTCCTCGGCGCCCAGGGTGACCGTCCGGGCCAGACCCAGCAGTGCCTGCTGGTAGGAGGCCTCGAACGCCTCCCGGGGCACCTCCTCCAGGTTCCGCCGCGCCGACCAGATGGCGGCCTTGTTGGTCAGGTCCTTGAGGTGGGCGCCTGTCCACCCGATGGTGCGCACTGCCAGGTCGTCCAGGTCGACGTCGGCGCCCAGGGGGAGCCGGCCGGCGTGGATCTGGAGGATGGCGCGCCGGCCCGCCCGGTCGGGGATGTGGACGGTGATCTGCTGATCGAAGCGACCCGGGCGCAGCAGCGCCGGGTCGAGCACGTCCACCCGGTTGGTCGCCGCCAGCACCACCAGCCGGGAGTGGACCTTGAACCCGTCCATCTCGGTGAGCAGCTGATTGAGGGTGTGGTTCTGCTCGCTGCTACCGGCGATCGACGCCTGGCGCCGGCCCCCGACGGCGTCGATCTCGTCGATGAAGACGATGGCCGACCCTTGCTCCCGAGCGTCGTTGAAGAGCCGCCGCACCCGGCTGGCGCCCACTCCCACGTAAATCTCGACGAACTCCGATCCGGCGATGTGGATGAACGGGACCCCGGCCTCCCCGGCCACCGCCCGGGCCAGCAGAGTCTTGCCCGTGCCCGGCTGCCCCACCAGCAGGATCCCCCGGGGCAGTTCGCAATTGAGCCTCCAGTAGCGGGAGGGGTTGCGCAGGAAGTCCACCACCTGGACCAGCTCGTCGCGCACCTCATCGATGCCACCAACGCTGGCGAATGTGACCGGGGTCTCGACGGGAGCGCTGCCGGCGACGCCGCCGGAATCGCCCCGGGCCGCCCGCCGCCGCCAGAGGGCGGGGACCCGGCCCCGGTTCTCGGCTCCGGGGGAGGAGCCGGCGGCGCCCCCGGCCAGTCGTCCGCTGTCAGCCTGCGACGTCACCGGCGCCCCTGACCGCGTCCCGACCCAGCCTGGAGCGGCGGCGTCACGACCGAATCCACCAGCGCGGCACCGCCCGCCGCCCAGCTGCAAGGCTGCCCCAATTCACGCCCACCCTCGGATTCTAGGCCCCACCCGCCGGATCTCCCCAGAGTGGCCGCCCGGCCGGCTCCGGGGGCGCGTTGATCTATTTCAGCCAGAAAGCGGGCTACCATCGCTGGGTGCGGTGGCGGCCAAGCGCGGTGGGGCGATGAGCGACGGGCGCGCCCGGGGCGTGCCCGAAGTGGCGGACGTGGGCCGCGCCGGACGGCGACTGATCCGCCTGGGCCTGGACTGGGCGCGCGCCGATGAGACCACCACCCTGCCCAGCCTGCTGGCGGAACACCTGGGCCCGGAGGCGGCCGGGCTGCCGGTGGTGGGCGAGACCTGGCCTCTCTACGAGCAGGTCAACCTCCAGGCCGGCCTTGACGCCTGGCTGGCCGAGGAGGGCCGCGACCACCACCTGGTCGGGCTCACCGGCTTCCAGCACCGGATGTTCTCGCTCGCCGACCTGGCTCAGCCGGAGACCAGCCAGCACGGGCCCGGCGTGGGCAGCGTGGCCATGGCCCGGGTGGCAGCCGGCCCCGGGGCGGTCACCCGAGCCTGCGTCCGCTGCGGCCTCTACCTGGTCAGCCAGGGCCGGGCCAGAATCGCCCTGCTGCTCCGGGTCGAGGACCACCACGGTCCCGGTCCGGGCGTGAACCTGGACGTGCTCTGCGCCGACACCGAGCTTGCTGAGCGCGCCCTGGCCGAGGTGCGCCGCCTAGCCATGGTCCACAACGTCTTCCGGGGCCAGGTCGTCACCTTCACCTCGGAGATGTTCGGCCCCCGGGGCGCGGCGCTCAACTTCCTGGAACGGCCCCGGCTGGCCCGCGAGGCCCTGATCCTACCGCCGGGCATGCTGGAGGAGGTGGAGGGCCAGGTCCTGGGCGTTGCCCGCCACAGCGGCCAGCTCCGCTCCGCCGGGCTTCACCTCAAGCGGGGCCTGCTGCTCCACGGTCCGCCCGGGACCGGCAAGACCCACACCGTGCGCTACCTGCTCTCCCGGCTCACCGAGCACACCGTGGTGATCCTCTCCGGCAGCGCCATGCACCTGGTGGAGGAGGCCTGCTCCATCGCCCGGGCCCTGCAGCCGGCTCTGGTCGTGGTCGAGGACGTCGATCTCATCGCCGAGGGCCGGGGCATGCATCCCGGGCAGCACCCCCTGCTCTTCCAGCTCCTCAACGAGATGGACGGTCTGGGCGAGGACCTGGACGTCACCTTCCTGCTCACCACCAACCGCGCCGACCTGCTGGAACCGGCCCTGGCCGCGCGCCCGGGGCGGATCGACCTGGCGGTGGAGATCCCGCTGCCCGACCAGGACTGCCGCCGGCGCCTGGTCACCCTCTACCGGGGCGGGCTGGAGCTGGCCCCCAAGGTCCGAGAGGAGGTGGTCAGCGGGACCGAGGGGGTGACCGCCTCCTTCATCAAGGAGCTGCTGCGCCGGGCGG
>JBOHUM010000043.1:0-1949 GCA_050734515.1 Candidatus Dormibacteria bacterium | reverse complement strand
GTCCAGCACCTCGATCCGGTTGACCCGCACCCCCCATTTCTCGGTGGCGTCGGCGATGTGGGCGGCGAGGTCAGCGTTGATCCGCTGCCGCTCCGAGAGGGCCTCGTCCAAGGTCATGGTGCCGAACACGGCGCGGAGGGCGGTGCGCCCGATCTGGTCGATGGCGACCAGGTAGTCCTGGACCTCGAACAGGGCCGTGTTGACGTCGATCACCTGGTGGAAGATGGTGGCGCTGACTCCCACCGCCACGTTGTCCTTGGTGATCACGTCCTGCTTGTCGCCCCGGCGGGGCACCTCGCGCATGTCCACCCGGATCATGCTGTCCAAGACCGGAAGCATGAACACCAGCCCCGGACTGCGGGTGACGTGAAAGCGGCCCAGACGCTTGACCACCCCCCGCTATCCCTGCTGGACCACTCGGACGGCCGAGCGACCGAGGACCAGCACCGCCAGGACGATCACGACCAAGGCGATCACCGCTCCCACGAGGCCACGGTAGCAGACCGTGTTCCACCACCGACCCATGACGGCCCCTGCCCGATTTCGGCCGCCAGCGCCGCAGAGGCAGAGTTCCTCCCCCTGCGGCGTCTCCGCCACGCGCTCCGGACCGCACGCCGCCGCGGTGATACGGCGTTCAGCCAAGCCGCTGCGGGGAGTAATAACACTCGAAACCGCTGCAAGACGCCCCCGGGTGACGGTGAGCGCCCTAACCAGAAGGGCATTTGGTAGGCCCGGGATGCTGGCCGGTACCTGGTGGGAGTGAACCCATCTCTTGGATGGAGACGAGGCGCCCCGGTCAGTCGGGGGCAACGACCGGGAGCTGCTCGGCTCCTGCGGCCTCCAGCAGGCAGCGGTCGTAAGCGACGAAGGCTTCGAGTCCATCTTTGACCGTGAGCGCGGTCGCCAGCTGGATCGCGTCCAAACTGCGCAGCTGCGGCTGCCGTACCTGGATGGCGCGCTCCACCACCTCCTGACTGATGGGGATCAGATCGAGGCCGGCCAGCAGGCTCCGGACCCCGGGCTCAGCCGCCGGATCGCGGCGGTGGCAGGTCAACACCACTTCGATCACGGAGAGTTGGCTGGTGAGCTTGGGGAGATCGGGTCTGGCCGCTATCCAGCTTGCCAGGGCCTCACTCTGGGGTTCCGGGAAAAGCAGCTTCACCAGCGCCGAGGAGTCCAGGTAGATCAGGGGAGGCGCTCCTCGCGTAGGTCTTCAAGCGCCGACGACGCGCCCGAGTGGGGGTCGGCGGGGCCAAGACGCGAGGGTAGGGTGAAGGGTTGGCTGGCCGGCACCAGCCGGCCCTCCAAGATCAGGCGGTCCCGAGCACTTCGGCCCGGATCAGGCGACACCAAGAGGGCGACCAGCCTGCCCCGCTCGGTGACCTCGATCCGCTCGCCCGCCTTGACCCGGTCCAGGTACCGACTAGCGTGCTGGCGCAGCTCCCGCACTCCTATCCGGATCATTTGACCAGCGTAGCACAACTGGTGCTACTGCGAGGGTGAAGATCAAACGGTCCAGCCGGGTCCCTGGGAAAAGAGCCTAGCTCCCCTCGCAAGCTGGCGCGCCATGCCCAGTCCGGCACGCTGAGCAGGATGCGCTGAACGCTCTGCCAGCCCGGCCTGGCGGTGGACGCTGCGCGGCGGGAATGACCCCACTCGCACAGCCCCACCTGACGGAGGGCCGAGGAGGCGCTGGAGCAGGTCGGGCATGAGTCCTTCGCTCGCACCACAGATGGCGCAGGCTGGGAGGCAGAAATGACCGACCCTGCCCGGTCCCTGGGCGCGACCCACCCTCCAGGCCATGGCTCCGAGTGGGTGATGCTTAGGCCGAACCCCCCGAGTTGCCGTTGACCAAGGCTGGCGGTAACTTAGCTGGGATGATCGGCTCCCACGTCGCGGATCAGGGATGAGCACCTCGGCCAACAGGCGGGGGTTGACCGGGGCCGCTG
>JBOHUM010000042.1:0-29607 GCA_050734515.1 Candidatus Dormibacteria bacterium | reverse complement strand
CGCCGGCCACCATACGGGAGAGGATGGCTTGCGAGTTCCCGGTCGTCGCCACCCGCTACTTTGGCGTCCTGTGCTCGGATGGACTTGCGGGTCTCGCGCCCCTTGGCCGCAGCGGCCCCGATGACATCGTCCCTGTAGCTACCGCGGCCGTGGTCGATGCTCGCGAACTGGAGCTCCACCTTCGAGCCCAAGTGGGCAACCGGGCCACTCTGGCTCAGGGAAAGCTCGGCTGCCAAGCGGCCGCGGGTGAGGCTGTCCTCATCGTCCAGGCTGGCGGTGCTCCGCGCCGGGCCAAGGATGAGGCCCACGCTCTGCGTTGGGGTCACAAGGCCCTCGTATAACACGGTCGGTCTTTCGAGTGCAGGACCACTTCGCGATCGATCGGTCGTGCGACTTTTGGAGGCCACCGGTGCCACCGATAGGCGCAGGGTCGGCGCGGCCCTGCGGCCCGCCAAACTCGCGGGGAGGCCGCCTCGGTGCTCTTCGTCAGCGCCGGCGGGAGTTGCGGCCAGGTGGCCCGAGAAATGGCCAGCCAGGGAAGGGCCACGATGCCCATGCCGTCTCCCAAGGCCGAGGTGGCGTAGTCGGCGAAGACTGTGGTGCAGGGCCGGAAGCGAAGGGCAGCCCACAGGGATACCCTCGACGGCGCCCCCCGACTGGCCACTTCTAGCTCCGGCCCCACCCGGCTTGGATCCGCCATCGAATTGGCGCGCCGAGAGGGGTCCCCCTCAGTCGTCCACGGCGCTGGCGGTCGGGTGGCGAGTGCCCCCCAGGAAGGTGTCGATGAAGTGGGGGCTGGCGATCAGCTCCTCGGGCTTGCCCTCCAGCTGGCAGCGGCCGCCGGTGAGGACGTAGGTGCGGTCGGAGATGGCTAGCACCGCCCGGGCGCGCTGCTCGACCACGAGGACCGAGGCGCCGGTAAGCCTAAGCTGGTGGATGTGCTGCTGGAGCAGCGCCTGGGCGAGGGCCGGGGCCAGGTTGGCGGTGGGCTCGTCGAGGATGAAGGCCCGGGGCTCGAGCATCAGCACCCGGCCCATGGCCAGCATCTTGCGCTCGCCGCCGGAGAGTCGGCCGGCTCGCCGGCCGAGCATCCCCGCCAGCTGGGGGAAGACCTGCAGCACCCGGGCGATGCGCTCGGGAACTTGACGAATGGGGAGCAGGTAGCCGCCCATCTCCAAGTTCTCCCGCACCGTCAGGGGCGGGAAGACGTCGTCGACCTGGGGCACGTATCCGATCCCAGCCCTTGCGGCTGCGTCCGGGGTCCAGTTGGTGACGTCGGCACCGTCCAGGAGAACCCTGCCGGCGAGCACCTGGACCACGCCCACCAGGGCCTTGAGCAGGGTGCTTTTGCCGGAGCCGTTGGGGCCCACCACTGAGACCACCTCACCCGGCTCCACGTGGAGCGAGAGCTCCTGGACCACCGGCCGACCCGAGTAGCCAGCGGAGAGGGCGTCGGCCGCCAGGGATGCGCCCGCCACGGGCGTCGCCGCCGGCTGGGGTTCAACCGACAAGGTAGGCCTCCACCACCTCGGGGCGCTGCCGCAGGTGGGCCATGGTCCCCTCGGCCAGGATCCGGCCCTCGGCCATGGCGATCACCGGGTCGCAGAACTCGTCCATGAAGGCCAGTTCGTGCTCCACCAAGAGGATGGTCATGCCCTGGGCGCAGAGCGCCTGAAGGCCGCGACCAATCCGGCGGGCGAGGGTGGGGTGAATGCCCGCCATCGGTTCGTCGAGCAGCAGCACCTGGGGCTTGGCCATCAGCGCCCGCATGATCTCCACCAGCCGCCGCTGGCCACCGGAGAGATCCCCGGCGTAGGTGTCGGCGTATTCGAGCAGGCCGAACTGAGCCATCAGCGAGCGGGCGTCCTCGAGCGCCCGGCGCTCGTCCCCACCCCAGTGTCGGCGACCCCGTAGCGCCCCACGAAGTGAGTCGCCCCGCTGCGCCGGGACAGCGGCCAGCAGATTCTCCACCACCGTCAGGCGCTTGAACTCGCTGGCCAGCTGAAAGGTCCGGACCAGGCCCTGGCGTGCCCGGCGGTAGCAGTGGACCTGGGTGACGTCCTCACCGTGGTACAGGACCCGGCCGCTGGTGGGGCTCACGGTACCGGCCAGGACCGCGAGCAGGGTGGACTTGCCGGCGCCGTTGGGCCCGATCAGGCCGGTCAGGCGACCGGATTCGAGGGCGATGCTGACCCCGTTGACGGCCAGCACCCCGTCGTAGCTGACGCGGACCTCCTCGGTGCTCAGGATCGGCCCCGGTCGGGGGGCGGGCTCGGGGCCGGGCGGGGACCGTCGCGGGGAGATGGCGAGGTCGGCGATGGCCACCTCACCGGCACTGGCCGGGGCCAGCCGCGCCCGGGCGAAGAGCCGGCGCCGGGGCTCGGGGATGATCCCCTGGGGTCGGAACCAGAGGAAGCCGACGATGAGCAGGCCGATCGCCACCCACTCCAGGGCCGCGACCAGGCCGGGGGCGCCAAAGGCGGGGATGAAGCGGGTGGCCTCCTCGAAGCCGACTGGCACCAGCACCGCTCCCAGAACCGCCCCCAGGTGGTTGCCGCGGCCGCCGATGATCACGGCGGCGAAGAGCACGATGGTCTCGGCGTAGCCCCAGGCGCCCGGGTCCCAGAGGGTGATGAAGCCCACCAGAACCCCGCCCGAGAGGCCGGCGACGGCGCCACCCAGGACCAGCATGGCGGTGCGCAGGCCGAGCAGGTCCTTGCCCAGGGAGTCGGCGACCAGGCCGTTGTCGCGCATGGCGCGCAGGCTGCGACCGTATGGCGACTCGGTGATGCGGCGGAAGAGGAGCAGGACTGCCAGGGCCAGGACCGCCGCCACCACTCCGTATCCCCACTGGTAGGTCTGGCTCTGGGGGTGGAGCAGGTGGTGCAGCGGTTGGGGCACCACTGAGAGCCCGGCGGCGCCGTTGAAGAGGGGGACGAAGTTGTTGATCAGGAGGTTGGCCATCACCGCGGTGACCAGGAGTCCGATCGCCGCCACGTGGCCGGTCAGGCGCCGTCCGACCAAGAGGCTGAAGGGCAGGGCCACCAGGCCGCCCACCAGCGCCGCCCCGATCCACGGGATGGGGAAAGGCAGTCCCAGCCCGCCGATGTAGGTCTGGAAGCCTCCGTTGGCGGTGTCGTGGGGGAGGGAGAGCACCGCCGCGGTGTAGGCGCCGGCCGCCTGGAAGATGATGTAGCCAAAGTTGCTGATGCCGGCGACGCCAAACTGCATGGAGAGCCCCAGGCAGGCCATGGCGTCGACCCCGGCGTACACCAGGAGATTGGCCAGGTAGAACAGGGTTGCCTGGCTCATGGCTCCAGCCTGGCCCGGCGGGGCTCGCCGGCGCGCGCTGGGCGCTTGGGGGACCTGGTCTGGGCCATCAACTGACGACTCCGGTGCCGAACAGGCCCCGCGGCCGGACCGCCAAGACCACCAGCAGGATGACGAAGGCGACCACGTACTTGTAGTCGGAGGTGATGTAGCCGGCGCTCACCTCGGTGGCGATGCCGATCACCACCGCCCCGACCATGGCGCCGTAGGGCTGGCCGGGACCCCCCAGGAAGACCGCCGCCAGGATCATCACCAAGAAGAGGTCGGCGCTGGTGGCGCCGAAGCTGCCGGAGTTGATGGCGAAGATGGTGCCGGCGACGCCGCTGAGGGCGCCGGTGATCAGGCAGGCCAGGGTCACCACCCGATCGGTGCGAATGCCGCAGTTGCGGGCAAGGGTGCGATCGGCGGCGGTGGCGCGCATCGCCTTGCCGAAGCGGGTGTAGCTCAGGAGCAGGTGCAGCCCGATCATGGCCGCCACCGCCAGCCCGATGATCACGAACTGGACCACGGTCAGGATCAGCCCGCCGAGCTGGATCGTCGACCCCTGGCTCATGGCATAGGAGACGTTGGACGGTCCCTCGAAGGCCTGGACGGCGAACTCGACGATCAGCAGGACGCCCAGGCTCACGATCACGACCGCGATCGGCGAGGTGCCCCGGCGCTGGAAGGGGGCGTACACGTACTTGTTGATCAGCAAGGAGAGGAGGGCCCCCGCCAACGCCGCTCCCACCATTCCCAGCCAGACCGACTGCCCGGCTTGGTTGATCAGGTAGGCGACGTAGGCGCAGGCGATCATCACCGCCGCGTAGGCCAGGTTGAGGACGTCGGTCACGGCGAACTGCACGGTGAAGCCGACCGCGGCGATGGCCAGCACCGCCGCCGTCACTATCCCGAATCCGATCGAGGCAATCAGGAGGCTCATGACGAGGGGAGGATCCCTAGCAGACGAGCGGGCAGGGCGGGGCGCAGGGCGCCACGCCCGGTCGAGGGTGAGCTGCGACTCGGGTCAGGACACCGAGCGCAGCTGCGTCGCCGAGATGCCGCCGTCGACGGTGACGGCGCCTGTGGTCTTGTAGCCGTCAATCTGCAGGATTCCCGGCGAGTCGTGATAGGCGTCGAAGTTGGTCGGTCCCCCCGGGCCGATGTAGCGGATCGCCTTGCCCTTGGCCAGCTCGGACTTGCCTTGGGCAAAGCTGTGGACCACGACCGCTCCCTTGACACCGTCGCCGATCTTGAGGATGTCGGCCTTGTAGACGCTGGGATCGGTGCTCTTGGCCATGATCATGGCCAGGGCGGCCAGGTTCATGCCGTCGAAGAGGTGCACCGCTCCCGGGCCGGAAAGCAGGGTTGCCAGGCTGCCGGCGTCGTCGCTGGTGACCTGGGATTTGACGGCGTTCATGGCGTCGTCAAAGGGAGTGAACTCGGGGCCGGCGGTGGCCACCACCAGGTTGTCGGCGACATAGTGGCTGGCCAGGGTGGAGGTCCCGATGGCCGCTCCCACCGAGGAGAACCACGAGGGGTCGATGGTGGCCGAGGTGCCGATGATGGGGATCATCTTGCCGCCGTTGAGCTGCTTGACCTCGGAGAGGAAGGTGGCGTCGGCCGCCCCCAGGGCCTCGGTGAGGATCACGTCCGGGTGGCTGGAGACAACCTCCTCGGCCTCGGTGCGGAAGGAGGTGGCGGTGAGGTCGAGGGTGACGTTGGCGGCCAACTTGAGCCCGGCCTTCCTGATCGCTGCCACCGCCGGGTTGACAAAGGTCTGCGAGCCGATGTCGTTGCCGAAGGCGAGGGCGATCTTCTTGTAATGCTTGTCGTACTTGGCGATCGCCACCATGGCGTAGGACTCGGCCAGGTCGGGGGGCACCAGCCGGAAGAAGTACGGGTACTTGACGTGGTCGAACTCGGACTGACCCGTCATCCCGAAGACCACCATCTTCTTGGAGTTGATGATGGGGATCACCGAGGCGGCCTCGTCCGAGGTGCAGCCGATCACCATCGCCAGGTTGGAGGTGGTGGCGAACATCTGGTTGGCGGCGGGCACGGCGTCGGCCGGGTCACCGCGAGTGTCGAAGGTCTTGCAGGTGAGCTGGTGACCGAGCACGCCGCCATGGGCATTCATGGCCGTGGTCGCGGCCAGGCAGGAGGCGTAGTAGTAACCCCCGAGGGCGGCGTCAGGGCCGGTGAAGGGGGCCAGGTCGGCGATCACCAAGGAGCCGCTGGCGGCGGAGGTGGGTGCCGCCAGGAGCGCGCCCGAGGCAGCGGCGGCCCCGGCCGCCAGCGCCAGGGCGGTGGCCAGTACCCCTAACCGGCGCGACCGCGAGGGCCCGGCGGCCAGCGCCTCCGAGGGTTGTGGTCGGGTGCCATCACGTCGACGGTGAAACCAGGGCATGAGCATCCTCCTCGATGAACCGATCGCGACCTCAGAGGGTCCGGCCGGACGAGACGCCCGGGACCCACCTCCGCAGGACTTCGTGGGGCTCCTCGGCGACAACTCGATTGCGGATCACGCCGACGCCCTCGATGGCGACCTCGACCACGTCCCCGGGCTTGAGCCAGAGCGGGGGCTCATGACCCAGGCCCACGCCGCCCGGGGTGCCGGTCGCGATCACGTCCCCGGGCATCAGGGTGGTGAAGGCGGAGAAGAACTCGACAGCGTGGGGGACGTCGACCAGCATCTGGGAGGTGCGCGCCGACTGCCGCACCTCGCCGTTGACGGTGGTGGTCAACTGCACGTCGGCGACGTCGACTTCGTCCACGGTGACCAGCTCTGGGCCTAGGGGCATGGTGCCGTCGAAGTTCTTCCCCGGCGTCCACTGGGTGCCCGCCCGCTGCCAGTCGCGGGCCGAGGCGTCGTTGCAGACGACGAAGCCGGCGATCGCCGCCCCCGCCTCCTCGGCGGGGATGTAGCGGCCGCCCCGGCCGATCACGATTCCCAGCTCACCCTCGTAGTCGAAGCGTTCACTGAGGGCGGGGAGGACCAGGTCGGAGTAGGGCCCGGTCAGACTTCCAGTCCCGCGCACGAACGACTCGGGCCAGTTGGGCACCGAGCGGCCGGTCTCCCGGGCGTGCTCGCTGTAGTTGACGCCCAGGCAGAGCACGCGGGGGGCCGAGGGAACGGCCGGGCCAAAATCCTTGGGCTCGCACTCCCGGGCAGGACTCGACCCCAGGGCTCGGAGCGTCGCCCAGGCCGCGGCGCCGCCGGCCAGTGCGGACTCCAGGCTGGCCAGTTGGGGGTCGCCACTAGCGGTCTCGGCGTCGACGTAACCGGAGCCGCTGCGGAGATGCAGGCGGAACCCGCGCTCGGTGCGGATGTTGGCCAGGCGCATCGGACCCAGTACCTCAGCTCGCCTGCAGCGGCCGGGTCCGGGCGGGACGATCCCCGGCAACCGAGTGCATGGCATGGCGGCGGTGAGCCACCCCCCTCGACATGTGAGGGACCCTACACCACGGCCAGAGATCGGTCAAGAGGGACCCGCAGACGTTTGCAGGCACTGGCCGGGTGCCGCCCCGCGGCTACACTCGCGGGTGCTGAGGACGCCGCCGCCCTCACCGCCGGGGCGGAGTCGTGGGTCGGCGCGTCTGACCGGAAGTTGAGGAATTGCAGAGTCAGCAAACTCTGGCCGACGTCCTAGGGCAGGGCTCGGCCAGGTCCGCCGCGATCGCGGTCCCAGGCGGGCCGGTGTTGACCTACGACCGGGTTCGGGAGCTGGTGGCCGAGGCGGCCTCGGGCCTGGGCCGGCTGGGGGTGAGGCCGGGAACCCGGGTGGCCCTCGCCCTGCCCAACGGCCCCGAGGCGATCGTCCTCTTCCTGGCGGCGGCCCAGGGGGCGACGGCCTGTCCGCTCAACCCTGCCTACAAGGAGGAGGAGTTCCGCTTCTACCTTGAAGATACCGGCGCCCAGATGCTCGTGGTACCCGAGGCCGAGGGGCTTGCCGCCCGCCGCGCCCTGGGTGCGCCGGGGGCCGTGGTCGAGGTCAAGATCGACGCCCAGGGCCGCCTGCAGATGAATGGTGGCCCTCCGGCCGCCACCGGAGCCGAGCCGGAGCGGGCCAGGCCCGATGACGTCGCCCTGGTGCTGCACACCAGCGGCACCACCAGCCGGCCCAAGCGGGTACCCATCCGCCACCGCAACCTGGGGGCCTCGATCGGCAACATCACCGCCCACTACCGGCTGGGTCCCGAGGACGTGTCGCTATGCCTCATGCCCCTGTTCCACGTCCACGGGCTGCTGGCCTCGGCCCTCTCAACTCTGGCCAGCGGGGGCACGGTGGTGGTGCCCCGCGCCTTCAGCCCGATGCAGTTCCGGCGCCTGGTCGGGGAGTACCGGCCCACCTGGTTCAGCGCCTCGCCCACGCCCCACCGGCTGATCCTGATGCGCCTGGGGGCGGAGGGGGTCCCGGGAGCCGAGCGGCTGCGCTTCGTTCGCAGCTGCAGTTCGGCCCTGAGCCAGGACCAGCTGCTGGCGATGGAGGCGGCGTACCAGGCGCCGGTGCTCGAGGCCTATGGCATGACCGAAGCCAGCCACCAGATGGCTTCCAATCCGCTGCCGCCCGAGGAGCGCCAACCGGGCTCGGTGGGCCGCGGGACCGGGGTGGAGATCGGGACCATGGACGAGGTCGGGGAGCTGCTCCCGGAGGGGGTGGCCGGGGAGGTGGTGATCCGGGGCCCAAACGTGATCGACGGCTACGAGTCCAACCCCGAGGCCAATAGCAGCTCCTTCAGCCACGGCTGGTTCCGGACCGGTGACCTGGGGACCCTGGACGCGAGTGGTCGGCTCACCCTGGCCGGGCGGCTCAAGGAGCTGATCAATCGAGGAGGGGAGAAGATCGCGCCCGCGGAGGTGGATGTGGCCCTCGAGTCCCATCCGGGGGTGGCGGAGGCGGTGGCCTTCGGGCTGGCCCACCCGGTCTGGGGGGAGGAGGTGGCGGCGGCGGTGGTGCTCCGAGTCCCAGTCCCGGAGCGGGAGCTCATCGCTCACTGCCGGGAGCGCCTGGCCGACTTCAAGGTGCCAACCAGGCTCTACATCCTGGAGGCCATCCCCCGCACCGCCACGGGCAAGGTGCAGCGGCGGCTGGTGGCGGAGGCGGTGGCCCCCGGGTGACCTGGCGGTGAGGTTCGCCGTGGTGGGGGCGGGGGCCACCGGCGGCCTCCTGGGTGCCAGCCTGGCTCGGGCCGGTGAGCAGGTGACCCTGATCGCCCGAGGCGAGCACCTGCGGGCCATGCGCGCCCGGGGACTGCGGGTGGTGGGGGCGGCGGGGAGCTTCACCGTCCACCCCGACTGCACCGATGACCTGGAGGCGGTGCGGATGGCCGACGTGGCCCTGCTCACGGTCAAGGCTCACAGCCTGCCCTTGCTGGCGCCCCAGCTGGGCCAGGTGTTGCGGCCCGGGACCTGGGTGGTCAGTGCCCAGAACGGGATCCCCTGGTGGTTCTTTCACGGCTGGGGGGGCGAGCTCGAGGGGGTCGTGCTGGAGACCGTCGACCCCGGCGGTGGGATTGCCGCCAGTCTGGCGGCGGCCCAGGTGGCGGGGTCCGTGGTCTATCCGGCGGCCCGGATCCCCGAGCCCGGGGTGGTGGAGCACCACCAGGGGCGGCGGATATCGCTGGGGGCCCCGGGCGGCGGCCAGCCGGAGGGCCTCCGGGAGGTGGCTGCGGCATTGGTTCGGGCAGGGTTCCGGACTCCCCTGGTGGCACGGCTGCGCCCGGAGATCTGGCTCAAGCTGCTGGGCAACGCCACTCTGAATCCGATCTCGGCCCTGACCGGCGCCACCCTGGGGGAGATCACCGGCGACCCAGGGGCGGCGGAGCTGGTGCGGGGGATGATGGAGGAGGCGGAGCTGGTCGGCCGCCGCCTCGGTCTCGAGATCCCGGTCAGCATCGATCGCCGCATTCGGGGAGCGGCAGCCGTCGGCGACCACAAGACCTCGATGCTCCAGGACGTCGAGGCGGGTCGGCCCCTGGAGATCGGGGCCACCCTGGGGGCACTGGTGGAGTTGGCGGACCGCCTCGGGCTCGGGGCCACCCGGCTGCGCGCCCTCCTCGCCTGCGCCAGGCTGCTGGACACAACCGGACGCCGGCGCCAGGAGGCCGCTTCGGGTTCGTAGGGCAAGGCCCGCGACCGGCCGTCGGGTGGTCGGAGCTGCGGCCTGGCGGCGCTCCCGGGAGCTGGCCGGGTTGGGGCGAGAATGGCGCATGGCATCGGCTCGGTCGCAACCGCCCCCTTCGCGCCGGTCAGCGGTGCGGGGTAACGTGCCGGTGCTTGCTCGGCTACTGGCCGACGCGCGCGTCCGATGGGCCGGCAGCCCCCGCCTGCGGCGGAGATTGGCTGCCTGGTGGGGGCTGGGACTGGCCCTCGACCTCGGCGCCGGGATCAGCGCCGGAATTCTGGGCCGACAAATCGGGATCGCTCTGCTCTGGACCCTGGTGTGGTGGCTGGCGACCTCGTCGGTGCTCTTCGCCACCACGCCGCTGCTGCGCACCTTCCCAGGGGGAGTCGCACTCGAGGGCCTGGGCCTGCCCAACGGGCTGACCGCAGTCCGCGCCTATCTGGCCCTGCCGGTGCTGCTCTTTGCCGTCCTGCCCCCGCTGGGACTGGGTCGGGCACTGTTCCTGGCGGTGGCCGCCCCGATCGCCGCCCTGGACGCCGCTGATGGTTTCATCGCTCGCCGGGTGGGCCCGGTGACGGTGCTGGGTCGGGCCCTCGACCCGGTCATGGACACCGTCTTCTTCTCGATCTGCGCCGCGGCGGCGTGGCTGGTGGGCCTGCTCCCGGCCTGGCTGGCCGCGATCATGCTGGTGCGCTACGGGCTCCCTGCCCTGGGGTTCGCGATCCTGTACCCCTGGCTGCGGCGCCGCCCAGAGCTGGTGGCGACCGGCTTCGGCAAGGTCAGCACCCTGGCCGGTGCCCTGGCGATTGGCATCGGCGGGGCGCTGGTGCTGGCCGGGGGGCCAGCGGGCGACTTCGACCTGGCCATGGCCGTGATCCTGGCGGCAGGCGTCTCGCTCCACTTCGGGGCGCTCTACCGGCGCACCTGGGTCACTTCGCCTTAGGGATGGGTCGTAATCGGATGGTGGGGGCCCCCGGGGCGGTCCTATGGTGAGCACATGAGCTCAGCCGCCGCCGCTCGAGGGGACTCGGCCCTGGAGCGCGCCCGCATCCTGATCGAGCGGGCGCCTGGCCAGGCCAAGTTGGAGACCCTGGGCCAACGGGTGGGACTCAGTCCTGGCCATCTTCGTCGCAGCTTTGTCAAGGCCTTCGGGCTCTCGCCCAGCCAGTACGCCCGGGCGGTGCGGCTAGCGCGGGCGCGGGAGCAGTTGGGTCAGGGGTCGGCGGTGACGGACGCCCTCTACGCCGCTGGCTTCGGCTCCAGCCGGGCCTTCTACGAGATCGCCCCCCGGGTGCTGGGGATGCTACCCAGTCAGCTCCGGGGGGGCGGCCGCGGGCTTGAGATCCGCCACACCCTGGTGACCTCACCGCTGGGCCTGGTGCTGGTGGCGGCGACCGAGGTGGGGGTCTGCTCGGTCAAGATCGGCGACGCCCCTGAGCGGCTGGTCGGGCAGCTCGCCGACGAGTTCCCCCGGGCGCGGCTGGTCCGAGACGATCGGGGGCTGGCGGAGGTGGCCGCGCTGATCGGGGAGCTGGCGGCGGGCCGGGAGGCGCAGCGGGGGCTGCCGGTGGACGTCCGGGGCACGGTCTTCCAGTGGCGGGTGTGGCGGGCGATCGGCGGGATCCCCCGGGGCCGCACCAAGACCTACGGCCAGCTGGCCCTGGAGCTCGGCCGGCCGGGGGCGGCTCGGGCGGTGGCCTCGGCCTGCGCCCGCAACCGGGTGGCGCTGGTGATCCCCTGCCACCGGGTGGTCCCCCAGGCGGGTGGTGAGGGCGGCTACCGGTGGGGCGCAGAGCGCAAGCGGCGGTTGCTGGAAGCGGAGACCCGAGCCGGCTAGTTGCCGAGAGCCGCGATCAGCGGCGCGAGAGTTCCCCCACGTACTCCGGCGCCACCACCCAGCGGAGGGTGGTGTGGGCCACCCGGGTGCCGCGGCCGAGGGAGCCGACCCGTGACAGCCGGGCGTAGGTGTGGCGCAGGGCGACCTCGGCCAGGTGGAGGCCACCGCCCAGAGCCGCGAAGGGCAGCAACTGGAAGTCGACGAACAGGCTCATGGCCGCCGCCACCCCGATGGGCACGTGGAACTGGACCAGAAGGAAGACCAGCACCCCCTCGCGGATACCGATCCCGTTGGCGGAGATGGGGATGAAGGTGACCAGGAGTGCCACCGGCAGCGCCAGGGCGAAGACCTCCCAGGAGATGGTGTGCCCGAGCGCCCGGCTGAAGGCCTCCATGGCCAGGAGGTTGAGACCCCAGCCGATGCCGCCGGCGACGATCGAGCAGGCCAGGGCCCGGGGGGCGCCTTTGAACTTGCCCAGGGAGCGGACGAAGGGACGCACCCGGTGCAGGCGGCGTCTCCACCCCAGCTCGGAGGGCTCCTTGCCCGCCAGCCGGGCGAAGAGCCACTCCGCCGCCAGCAGCAGCCCCCAGGCGGCGAGCATCACCCCGCTGAAGGTGGCGAAGCCGATCAGGTCGGGTACCCGGAAGACGGTGTGGAGCACGACCGCCCCCACAAGCCCCCAGACGGCCATGCCCAGGCTGCCCGCCATCCGGCTGCCAACCAGGGAGGCGATCACCGGGCCGCGGCCCACCACCCGGCCCACGCGGACGGCGCGGACCGCCTCGCTGCCGATGCCCGCGGGCAGGACCTGGTTGACGAAGAGACCCTTCATGTACCAGCCGCCTAGGTAGCGCCAGCCCAGCACCTTGCCCGAGCCCCGGACCAAAGCACCCCACTCCAGCACGCTGGCGACGACCGAGAGCCCGGAGAGGGTCAGGGCCAGGAGCGCCCAGGGCCAGCGCAGCTGGGCGAACGCGGCCATGGCGGCGCCGAGGTTGACGGAGTGGACGAAGATCGCGAAGGCCAGCACGGTGATGGCCACCCGGACGGGCGGCAGGGCCAGCGCCCAGCGGGCCCGGGAAAGGATCATCGCGAGGCGCTGACCCACGGGGCGGGAGCATAGCGCAGGCCCGCGCCCGCTGCCGCCCCCGTGAACAGATCGTCTCAACCTGGGAGTTGCCATAGTTAGGATCGCTCCTCGTGGCCACCTTTCCCGCTGTACCCGGCCGACCCGCGACCCCACCCGACGTGGGGCCGCTGCCGGGTTACGTCCCCCCGGACCGGCTCAATGAAGTTCAACGGCCGGGGCGCCGCCGGCGTATCGCTGGGCGGCTCTGGGAGATGGCCCCGGGGCTGACGGTCTGGACCATCCTGGTGGCCCCACTCAGCCTGGGCTTCGCCATCACCCTGACCAACTTTGAGTACCTCTGGCTGCTGGGGGCCTTCGCTGTGGTCCTCGACCTCTACTGGCTGATCAAGCTGGTCCACACCTTCCGTTACGTGCTCCGCGGGATCCGGCTGCTGGAGGCAACCCAGGGGGTCGACTGGGGCGGCCGCCTGGCCCAGCTTGGGGCGGAGCTGGGCGGCATCAGGCCCGATCAGATCACCCACGCCTTCCTGATCCCCACCTACACCGAGAGCTACGAAACCCTCCACGCCACCGTCTCGGCGCTGGCGGCCAGCAACTATCCCCGCGAGCTCAGGATCTGCGCCATCATCACCAGGGAGACCGACCTCCAGGGGTGTCGCAATGTGGAGCGGCTCCAGGAGAAGTTCGGAGGCAGCTTCCGCGCCTTCTGGCACATCAAGGACCCGCTGCTGCCGGGGATCGTGCTCGGCAAGTCGGCGGCGATGTCGTATGGGGGCCCGGTCCTGGAGCGGGCTTGCCAGGCCCTGGGCCTGGCCCCCGACCAGGTGATCGTCACCGACCTCGACTCCGACTACCGAGTGCACCCGGAGTACCTGAGCTACATCAGCCACGAGTACTGCGCCGCCCCCGACCGGGCCACCTCGATCTGGCAGCCGGTGCCGATGTTCCTCAACAACCTCTGGCGGGTGCCGTCAGCGGTGCGCTCGATGGCGACCTTGACCACCCAGTGGCAGCTCTACCTCCACCAGCACCCCAAGCGCCTGGTGATGTTCTCCGCCTACTCGATGTCGCTGCGGCTGGTGAGCGACGTGGGGTTCTGGGACGCCGATGTCATCCCCGAGGACTCCCGCTTCTTCTGGAAGGCCTTCTTCACCTACGGCGCCCGGCTCCACGTGCGCCCCGCCTTCCTGCCCATCTACGGCGACGCTCCCCGGGCGGCGGACTATGGCACCACCCTGGTCAGCCAGTACAACCAGATCAAGCGCTGGGCCTGGGGGGTGACGGACGTCCCCTACGTGGCCTCGCGGATGACGGCGCACAAGGAGATCCCGCTCGCGGTCCGCCTCGACCGCTTCCGGATGCTGGTCTTCAACCATCTCAGCTGGGCCACCGTCCCCCTGCTGATCCTGATCTCGGGCACGCTTCCCTCGCTCTTCAACTACGACTACGCACTCTCCAACATGGGCGCCATCCTGGCGACCACCGCCAGCATCATCCTCGAGACCACCCTGCTCAACATCGTGGCGGTGGCCGTCCTGGACAACCGCATCCAGCCGCGCCCGCCTGCCTGGGCCTGGTGGCGGCGCCGCCTGGCCGATGTGCAGACGCTGGCCTACCCGGTGGTCTTCATGATCCTTAGCGTGATCCCGGCGCTGGAGTCCCAGACCCGGCTGCTGTTCGGTTCCCACCTCGAGTACCGGGTGACCGAGAAGGCCTGACTTCCGGGGGGCTGGCTACAATCCCGGCGATGGCGGACCGCCCGGTGGTCTTCAGCGGGATGCAGCCGACCGGGGAGCTCCACCTGGGCAACCTGCTGGGGGCGCTCCGCCCCTGGGTTTTGGAGCAGGACCAGTTCCGCAACTTCTTCTGCGTGGTCGACCTCCACGCCCTGGCCTCCACCTACGACCCGGCCCGGCTGGCCGAGAAGAGCCGCCAGCTGGTGGCCCTCTACCTGGCGTCGGGGATCGACCCCCAGCTCTCCACCCTCCTGGTGCAGTCGCACGTGCCCGAGCACACCGAGCTGGCCTGGATCCTGGGCTGCGTCACCCCGGTGGGCTGGCTGGAGCGGATGACCCAGTTCAAGGACAAGTCCCGCCGACGCCAGGTGGAGCGGATCGGGGCGGGCCTCTTCAACTACCCGGTGCTGATGGCGGCCGACATCCTCCTCTACGACACCAGCTTCGTCCCGGTGGGGGAGGACCAGCGCCAGCACCTGGAGCTGACCCGAGACATCGCCCTGCGCTTCAACCATATATTCGGCGAGACCCTGACCGTGCCCCAGGCCAAGATCGGTCACACCGGGGCGGGCAGCCGGGTGATGGCCCTCGACGATCCCCTCAGCAAGATGAGCAAGAGCGCCCAGGGGGAGGCGGGCCGGGTCGGGCTCCTGGACCCGCCCCCGGTGGTGATCCGCAAGTTCCGCCGCGCCACCACCGACAGCGGCCCCGGGGTGGACATCGCCCACGCCGGCCCTGGGGTTGGCAACCTGATCGAGATCTACCGGGCGCTCAGCGGGGCGGACGAAGCCGAGCTGCATCGCCGCTTCCAGGGTCTGGCCTACGGTCGGCTGAAGGAGGAGGTGGCCCAGGCCACGGTGGCGGCGCTGGAGCCGATCCAGGCCCGCTATCTCGAGTACATGAAGGCGCCCGCGGAGATCGACCGGATCCTGGCCCAGGGAGCCCGCCGCGCCCGCCGGGTGGCCCGCCAGACCCTGGCCCGGGTACGCCAGCGGGTGGGCCTGCTGCCCCCCGGGACGGGCACCTGAGCCACCCCCGGGGGTAGCCGCAGGCCGCTCCCGGCGAGGGGGCCCGCGATCGGGTCCTGCCTATAATCCGCGCCGATGCGGTGGAGTCGTATAGGCGTCTTCATCACCGCCGCTGCCCTGCCCGCCTACGTGCTTCGGGGCGACCTCGACGGTCTGCCCTTCACCGGGCTGGAGGTGGTCCTGGCGCTGACCGTCCTCGCCTTCATCATCGAGAGCGGCTATCAGAATCGCCTGCCCCGTCTGGACACCCCCTTCAGCGTGCTGGTGGCGGTGCTGCTGGTGGCGACCGCGATCGGCGTGGCGGCGAGCCCGGACCACCGTGAGGCGCTGGGGATCGCCAAGGCCTACGTCGTCGAGCCGATGGTGCTCTTCTTCGTCGCCGTCAACGTGCTCCGCTCCAGCTGGGATTGGGAGCGGGTCGCCTACGGGCTCTACGTGGGGGGAGCGGTGGTGGCGGTCTCGCAGCTGGTGGCTGTGGGCCAGGCGGTCTCGAGCCACACGCTCAACCTGAGCGTGGCGCCGCCCACCCCCACCTGGCTGTGGAGCAACAACAACTTCGGCGGCCTCTTCCTCGACCCCCTGGTGGCGCTGGCGCTGGGTCTCAGCCTCTTCGGGGGGGTGCGCCACCCCCGGGTGCATTGGGCGGCCCTGTGCCTGCTGGGCCTGGGGGATGTGCTCACCCTGAGCCGGGGCTCATGGCTGGCGCTGGTTGTGATCGCGGTGGTGGCGGCGGCGATTCATCCGCGCCGACGGCTGCTGCTCGCCGGCTGCCTGGCGGCGGTGGTGGTGGCGGTGGTTCTCCCCCCCATCCGCCACCGGATCTCCAACGAGCTCAACCCCAACAATCCCGCCAACTCGCTGGTGACCCGGGCCCACCTCTGGCACGCCACCGTGGACCTGATCGAGGCCCATCCCTTCACCGGCTCCGGCCTGGCCGGCTACCAGCAGGAGATCGGGCGCTTCCGGGCCCAGGTGCACGACACCGCCCCCCAGAGCCACGTCTACCCCGATCAGCTTGAGCTCGACTTCTGGGTGGAGCTGGGGGTGCTGGGGATCGTGGCCCTGCTGGGCTTCTTCTTGGAGCTGGGCCGCTACCTGGCCCCGGCCCTGCGCGCCGGGCCTAAGGAGCAGCCCTGGGCCGCGGCCCTGGCGCTGGCCTGGATCGCGGTCGTGGTCCATGGCCTGGTCGACAGTCCCTACTGGAAGAACGACCTCTCCGCCGAGTGGTGGATCCTGGTGGCCCTGGTGGTGGTGGCGGTGGTGCCCGCCTCCCGACACCTGCAGCTGCCCCGGCGCCGGCCGGCCGGTCCCTGAGCCGGCGCCGTGAGCCGGGCCCAGCTGGCGGTGCGCAACACCACCATCCTCTTCGTCGCCCGCACCGCCTCCAAGCTGCTGGTGCTGGGGGCGTTCTTGATCCAGCAGAAATCGCTGGGGGCCACCCGCTACGGCGAGTTCGGGGTGATCGTGGTCTTCAGCACCCTCTCCAGCATCGTCGGCGACCTGGGCCTGCAGATCGTCTATCTGCGCGAGGGCAGCCGCGACCGGGCCCAGCTCAAGACCTACCTGGCGGCGGTGCTGGCGGCCAAGATCCCGCTCTTCCTGCTCAGCCTGCTCACCCTGGCGGTGATGGCCAAGCTCAAGGGTCCGGTCATCTTCGCATTGGTCTGGCCGGCCTTCTGGCTGCAGGTCTTCACCAGCATCGCCAACGTCCTGCGCAGCACCTTCTACGCCACCGGGGAGATGCGCTACGAGGCCTGGGCGACCATGTCCGAGGCGCTGATCCTGCTGCTGGGGACGGCCCTGGTGGCGCACGCCGGGCTCGGGATCGCCGCCTACCTTTGGGTCTACGGCGCCAGCTATGGCGTGACCTGCGTCTATGCCTACCTGGTCATCGCCCGGCGCTACTTCCTGCCCACCGTCCACTTCGACCCGGTGTTGGCGCGGCGGCTGCTCAAGGTGGCGCTGCCCTTCGCCCTGGTCTTCTTTCTCAACACGGTCTACTTCCGCATCGACGTCGTCATCCTGAGCGCGATCCGCGACTACCGCGAGGTGGGCTACTACCAGGCCGCCTACAAGTTCCTGGACGGGCTCTCCTTCGTGCCCCAGACGATCATGAACGCCGTCTTCCCCACCCTCTCGGTGCTGCACCTGGAGGCGGTGGCGTCGCTGCGGATCGCCTACACCGCCAGCTGCCGGCTCCTGGCGGCGATGGCCATGCCCGTGGCCGTGATCCTGGGCTTCGGCTCCGCCCAGATCCTGGCCATCCTGCACATCTACCCCCAGTCGGCGATCTCCCTGCAGATCCTGGCCGTGGCCCTGGTGTTCATGTTCGTCAACAACACCTTCGTCTTCGGCCTGGGGGCGATGGACCGGCAGCTGGACAGCGTGCTCCTGGCGGCCATGAGCATCGTCGTCAACGTGGTGCTCAACCTGGTCCTGATTCCCGCCTTCCCGCGGGCGACCGGATATCTTGGCAGCAGCTGGGCCACCGTGATCACGGAGGTTTTCCTGCTCCTGGCCGGATACTGGATGGTGCGCCGGCGCCTGGAGTCCCGCCTGCCCTGGGGCCGGGCTCTGCTGCCGATCGGGGTGTCGGGAGGGCTGATGGCGGGGGTGATGGGGCTCTTCCCCGGGCAGAACATCGTCTGGGTGGGGATCCTGGGCATCCTGGTCTACCTGGGGGCGCTGCTGGTCACGGGGGGGGTGACCCGGGACGAGCTGCGGATCGCCCGGAACAGCCTGGGGCGCCGGCTGCGTCCCGCCGGGGACCGCTAGATGGCTGAGTCGCGGCCCCTGCTCCGGCCCCTGGAACTCACCACCAGCCCCCGACAGCGGGTCCAGCGCCTGGTCCCCCTGATCGGGCTGCGGGTGGTGGGGGACGCAGTGGCGGTGGCCCTGGGGGCGGTGATCGGCTACCGCTTCCGCTTCTACGTCTCCGGGGTGCCGATTCCCGGGCACCAGATCCCCGGCTTCCGGGCGTACCTGCTGGCGGTGCCGGTGGTGGCGCTGCTCTGGGTCCTGATCTTCGCCGGCACCGGCCGCTACCGGGTGCGGCGGGGCGAGTCCTTCGTCGACGAGATGCTGGGCTCGGTGGGCTCGGTGGCCCTCTTCGTGATCGTGGCCCTGGCTCTTGAGGGCCTCTACCGGGGCTTCCCCTACTCCCGCCTGGTGCTCGCGGACGCCTCGGTGGCGGCGGTGGTGCTGTTCGGGCTCGAACGCGGCATCAACCGCCTACTGCAGATGGCGCTGCTCCGCGCCGGCTTCGGCAGCGTCCGGGTGCTGGTAGTGGGCTCGGGCTCAGTGGCCGAGCTGCTGATGCGCCGGCTGCGCATGTTCCCCGAGTACGGCTACCGAGTGGTGGGCCGAGTGGGCAACGGCGTCCAGCCGGCAATGGAGGGCGAGCCGCCCAACTTCGGCGCCGAGGCCGGCCTGGCCCGGCTGGTGGAGCGGGAGCGGGTCGACACGGTGGTCCTGGCCCTGAGCGGCGCCGGCCCCGAGGAGGTGCTGGAGCTGGCCCGCCAGTGCCTGGACGCGGGCGCCGAGGTCAAGGTGGTCCCGGACGTGCTCGAGATCATGACCGGGGCGGCCAGCACCGAGGAGGTGGCGGGTCTGCCTCTGGTGGGACTGGCACCCAGCCGCCTGGTCGGCGCCAACCTCTGGCTCAAGCGGGCCTTCGACCTGGTCGCGACCCTGCTGCTGGCGATCGTGGCGGTGCCCGTGATCCTGCTCTGCTGCCTGGGCATCGTGATCAACTCCCGGGGCTCGCCCTTCTACCGTCAGGAGCGGCTCGGGCTCCGGGGCCGCCGCTTCCACGTCTGGAAGCTGCGCTCAATGATCAAGGACGCCGAGGTGGGCAGCGGCCCGGTGATGGCCACCGCCGCCGACCCGCGCCGGACCGCGGTCGGCCGCTTTGTGCGTCGCTACAGCCTGGACGAGCTGCCCCAGCTCTGGAACGTGCTCCTCGGGGAGATGAGCCTGGTGGGACCGCGGCCGGAGCGCCCCTTCTTCGCCCGAGACTTCGACGACACCGTGCCCCGCTACCGAGAGCGTCTGCTGGTGGCCCCGGGCTGCACCGGCTGGGCCCAGGTGAACGACCTGCGCCAGGCCTCCAGCATCGAGGAGCGCACCTTCTACGACCTCTATTACATTGAGAACTGGTCGCTCAGCTTCGACATCAAGATCATGCTGCTCACCCCCTGGCGGATGCTCTTCCATCACCACGCCTATTGAGGGAGCGGGCCCCGGGGAGCGCCGGCGGAGGTGCTAGCCTCTGCCGGGTGAAGGGGCTGGTCCTGAGCGGCGGCAAAGGCACCCGGCTCCGCCCCATAACCCACACCGGCGCCAAGCAACTGGTGCCGATCGCCAACAAGCCGATCCTCTTCTACGGCCTGGAGGCGCTGGTGGAGGCGGGGGTCACCGAGATCGGGATCGTGGTGGGTGACACGGCCGAGGAGGTCCGCCAGGCGGTGGGCGACGGCTCCGCCTTCGGCGCCCGGGTGGAGTACATCGCCCAGGAGGCGCCCCTGGGCCTGGCCCACGCGGTCAGCACCGCCGCCCCCTTCCTGGGCGGGTCCGACTTCGTCATGTACCTGGGCGACAACTTCATCACCGGCGGGGTCCGGGCGGTGGTGGAGCAGTTCCGCCAGGAGCGCCCCGACGCCCTGATCCTGCTCAAGGCCATGCCCCATCCCGAGCGCTTCGGGGTCGCCGAGCTGGACGGGGAGCGGGTGGTGCGGCTGACCGAGAAGCCGGTGGTGCCGCGTTCGGACCTGGTCCTGGTCGGGGTCTACCTCTTCCGCAACACCATCCTCAAGGCGGTGGCGGCGATCGAGCCGTCGCCCCGGGGCGAGCTGGAGATCACCGACGCCATCCAGTGGACCATCGATCACGGGGGCCGGGTGGTGCCCCACGTGGTCCAGGGCCGCTGGATCGATACCGGCAAGATGGACGACCTGCTGGAGTGCAATCGGGTGGTGCTGGAGATGCTCCCCGAGACCAGGCAAGGTCGGGCCAGTGAGGACTCCCGGCTGCTGGGCAAGGTGATCCTGGAGGAGGGCAGCCAGGTGATCGGCTCCACCATCCGGGGCCCGGTCATCGTGGGCGCCCGCAGCCGGGTGGTCGACTCTTTCGTCGGCCCCTTCACCGCCATTTACCACGACGTTCTGGTCGAGGCCAGCGAGATCGAGCACTCGATCGTTCTGGAGAACACCACCATCAAGGGTGCGTCCAAGATCGAGGATTCCCTGATCGGTAGGGATGTGGTGATCGAGAAGAGCGACACCCGCCCCCGCGCCCACAAGCTGATGCTGGGCGACCACTCCCGGGTGAGCCTGGCGTGAACCGCGGGCCAAGGAGAAGCTGATGGCCTGGCTGCCTACCTCGGCGGAGATGGAGCGGGTGCTGGAATCTGGTGCTGGCCGGCCCTGGCGGGACCGCCTGGGCGCAATAGACGGGGTGATGGTCAAGTCGTTGCAGGTCCATCCCGACGCTCGCGGCTACTTTCTGGAGCAGCTCAAGCGGGGCGACCGTGACGACCAGGGGCGGCCGTTCCTGCCGGAGCAGCCCTTCGCCCAGATGTCGCGCTCCCTGGCCTACGCCCGGGGCGGCAACCCCCCCGAGCTGATCAAGGCCTTCCACTGGCACCGGCGCCAGTGGGATTACTGGGACGTGGTCCGGGGGAACGCCCGGGTGGTGCTGGTAGACCTCCGCGCGGGCTCGGCCAGCGAGGGCCGGATCCAGGTGCTGCTCGCCGGGGAGAGCGCTCCCAAGATGATCGCCATCCCCCCCTTGGTGGCCCACGGCTATCAGGTGCTTGACCTCCGCGACCTGCTCCTCTGCTACTACGTCACCGAGCCGTACGACGTGGAGCAGCCCGACGAGGGCCGGATCGCCTGGAACGACCCCCGGATCGGGTTCGACTGGACCATCGAGAACATCTGAGATGGAGACTCGGCCGCCGGCTGGCGACCACCTGGACGGGCTGCCCGGCCGGATCCTGGTCGCGGGCGGCGCCGGCTTCATCGGCTCTGCCTTCGTCCGGCTGCTGCTGCGCCGGCTGCGCCCACCCCGGATCACGGTCCTGGACAAGCTCACCTATGCCGGCAGCCTGCTCAACCTCGCCGAGGTCGAGTCCCTGCCCGGCTACGAGTTCGTGCAGGGGGACATCTGCGACCGTGAGCTGGTGGACCGCCTGGCCGGGGAGGCGGACTGCATCGTCAACTTCGCCGCCGAGACCCACGTCGACCGCTCCATCCTCGACCCCGAGGCCTTCATCCGCACCGACGTCCTGGGCACCCACCAGCTGCTGGAGGCCGCCCGAGCCCACCACCACCAGCGTTTCCTCCAGGTCTCGACCGACGAGGTCTACGGCGACGTCGCGGCGCCCGCCCGCTCGCTGGAGTCGGACCCGCTGCGACCACGCTCGCCCTACTCCGCCAGCAAGGCCGGCGGGGACATGCTCTGCCTCGCTTACCGAGCCACGTACCAGCTCCCCCTGCTGCTGACCCGGGGCTCGAACACCTACGGACCCCACCAGTACCCGGAGAAAATCGTCCCCCTCTTCATCACCCAGGCCCTGGCGGGTGAGCCGCTGCCGATCTACGGCGACGGCAGTGCGGTCCGGGACTACCTCTACGTCGACGACCATGCCCGGGGCGTCGCCACGGTGCTGGCGCGGGGCGAGCCCGGCCAGGTCTACAACCTGGGCCAGTCGGACCGGCTGGTGAGCGGGATGGAGGTGGCCCGGGCGGTGCTGCAGCTGACCGGCTCCCCCGAGAGCCTGATCCAGCCGGTGGTGGACCGACCGGGTCACGATCGCCGCTACGCGCTGGACAGCACCCGGGCCCGCCAGCTGGGCTGGGCGCCCCAGCTGGACTTCGCCCGCGGCCTGGAGCGGACCGTGGCCTGGTATCGGGAGCACCGCGACTGGTGGGGGCCCATCAAGGCCGGCGAGTTCCGGGACTTCTACCGGCGCAATTACCAGCCGGTGGCCACCCTGCGCCCCTGAGATGGGCGCCAGATGAAGTTCCTGGTCCTGGGCGCCGGTGGCCAGCTGGGCCGGGAGCTCTGCCAGCGGCTGCCCGCCCTGGGGCACGAGGCGGTGGCCCTGGATCGCCAGGGCCTGGACCTGACCCGCGCCCAGGCGGTGGAGACCATCCTCGCCCGGCTGGCCCCGGACCGGGTGGTCAACTGCGCCGCCTACACCAGGGTCGACGACGCCGAGCTCCACCCCGAGGAGGCCTACGCGGTCAACCGCGACGGCGCCGCCAACGTGGCCAGCGCCTGCGCCGGGCTGCAGGTCCCGCTCTGCCACATCAGCACCGATTTCGTCTTCACCCAGGACCCCCCGGAGCCGGTGCGGCCCTGGTCCGAGGTCGACGTCCCCCTGCCCCGCGGGGTCTACGCCGAGAGCAAGCGGGCCGGGGAGCTGGAGTGCCTCAGCCGCCACCAGGACCTGTTCCTGGTTCGAACCGCCTGGCTGTTTGGGGGTGCCGGTCCCAACTTCCCGATCGCCATCTGCCGGGCTGCGGCGCAGGGTCGCAGCCTGCGGGTGGTCGACGACCAGACGGGAACCCCCACCTGGACCGGGGCCCTGGCCCCAGCCCTGGTCCGGCTGCTGGAGACTGAGAGTTACGGGCTCTACCACCTGACTGCCTCCGGTAGCGCCACCTGGTTGGAGTTCGCCAGGGCGGTGCTGGAGCGGGTCGGGATCACGGCCGAGGTCCAGCCCACCAGCACCTCGGCCTGGGCGGCGCGGGCCCCGCGGCCGCGCTACTCGGTTCTGGAGAACCGGCGCTGGCTGGCGCTGGGGATGGCGGCCCTGGAGGGCTGGGAGCAGGGCTTGGCCGCCTACGTGGAGTCGGAGCGGGAGGGCGCCCTGGCCGGACTGGCGCCGTCGGCGCCAGCAGGATAGTGGCCTCTCCGCCCGCCCCGGCCTCGGTGACGGCGGTGATCTGCACCTTCCGCTCCCGGGCCGATATCGAGGGGGCGATCAACTCCTGCTTGGACTCGGGGTTGGTCCCGGGCCAGCTGACGGTGGTCGACAACGGCTCCGGCGACGGCACCGCGGATCTGGTGCGGGCCCGGTTCCCCACCGTCGCCCTGCTGGCCCTGGAGCACAACCGGGGGTTCGCCCGGGCCAACAACCTGGCCGCCCGGGACCGGCCCGGCGAAGCCCTGCTGCTGCTCAACCCCGACGCCCGGCTGGCCCCGGGGGCGCTGGCGGCGATGTTGGCGGCTCTGGCCCAAGACCCCCGTCGGGGAGCGATCTCGCCCAGGATCGACCGCCCCGACGGCACCCTCGACCGTGCCTGCCGCCGGGCGTTCCCCACCCCGCTGCGCGCCTTCTGGCGGCTCGGAGGGATGAGTCGGCTGCGGCCGGGCAGTCCCCGCTTCGGCGCCTACAACCTCGAGCACCTGCCGGTCGACCGGGCCCTGGAGATCGACAGCGGCAGCGGCGCCTGTCTCCTGCTCCGCCGCTCGGTCTGGGACGCCCTGGGGGGCTTCGACGAGGGCTTCTTCATGTACGGCGAGGACCTAGACCTCTGCTGGCGGATCCACACCCTGGGCTTCAAGGTCTGGTACGAGCCCCGGGCTCGGGTGGTCCACGCCAAGGGGCGCAGCTCGGGGCAGCGGGCGCTGCCGATGCTGGTGGCGTTTCACCGGTCGATGTGGCGCTTCTACCGTCTCCACTATCTGCAGGGCCGTCAGGCGCTCTGGGCGCCGCTGGTGGCCCTGGGGGTGGCGACCCGGCTGGCAGTGTTGTTGCTGGTCAATCTGCTCCGGCGCCAGCCCCGGGTCAGCCCGTGACGGCGCCGGCCGCGGCTGAGGTGGCGGTGGTCCTGGTCAACTGGAACGGGATGGCCGACGCCCCGGGGGTGCTGGAGTCACTCCGGGCCCAGAGTCTTCCCCCCCGGGAGATCGTGGTCGTCGACAACGGGTCCCGGGACGGCTCCCGGGAGTGGTTCGAGACCCAGCCGGGGGTGGAGGTGCTGGCCAACCCCGGCAACCGCGGGTTCGCCGCCGCCGTCAACCAGGGTGTGGCCGCTAGCAGTTCCGCCTACCTGTGCCTCTGCAATCTCGACGTCCGCCTCGACCCCGACTTTCTGGCGGCGGCGGTGGCCCGGGCCGAGTCCGATCCCGCGATCGGCAGCGTGGCGGGCCGGATCCGACGCCCCCAGGGCGCGGCGCTCGACTCCACCGGCCACCTGCTCCACCGCAGCGGCTGGGTCAGCAACCGCGACCAGGACCGGTCCGACCACGGGGCCCGGCAGGACGCCGAGGAGGTCTTCGGCGCCTCGGCGGCGGCGGTGCTCTACCGCAGGCGGATGCTGGAGGACGTCGCCATCCAGGGTCAGGTCCTGGCCGAGGACCTCTTCGCCTACTTGGAGGATGTCGACCTGGACTTCCGGGCGCGCTGGGCGGGCTGGCGCTGCTGGTACGAACCCAAGGCCGGGGCCACCCACCGCCGCGGGGGCTCGGGCCTGCATCGCACCGCCGCAATCGAGCGCCACGTGGTCGCCAACCGGATCACGGTCTGGGTGCGCACCGCTCCCCCGCAGTGGCTCATGGGGCCGGGGCTGGCCTCGGCCACACTGCTCTTCGGGCTGCGCACCCTGCGCGCCCTGCCCCGCCACCCGGCCGCGGCCCTGGGCGCGCTGGATGCGCTGGCCCGGCTGCCGCGCTCCTTGGGCGAGCGGCGAGCCATCCTAGGCGAGCGCCGGGTGGAGCCGGAGGCGATAGCCGCCTGGGCCCGGCCGACCCCCTGGCGACGGCTGCTGCGGCCCGGAACCGCCCGGCACTGAGGCGGGCATGGCCCCAGAGGAGCGCAGGTACACCGTCGCCCAGGCCAACCGACTCCTGCCCGCCCTGAGCCGGGTGCTGCGCTCGCTCCTTGATGAGCTTGGCCAGGCCACCAACCCCGGCGGCGTTGAGCAGATCCGGGCCGGGGTGGGCCACAACGGGGGCGGCCCGGCCGCCTCGGCGATGCTCGCCGCCGGACGGCGGGCGGCGCAGCAGATGGCCTTCCTGGAGGAGCACGGCATCCTGCTTCGTGATCTCAACAGTGGCCTGGTCGACTTCCCATCGAGCCGGGAGGGGCAGGCCGTCTTCCTCTGCTGGCGACTGGGGGAAGCCGAGATCGGATTCTGGCATCCCCGCTCCAGCGGCTTCGCCGACCGCCGGCCGCTTTGAGGGTGAGCCGGGATTTGGGCGGGGCCTTTGGTACCATGCCCCGGTGCCGGAGGCCATCTCCCTGCCCGAGGTAGACCTTCGCCCCCACATCCGGGACATCCCCGACTACCCCAGGCCGGGGATCCTCTTCCGGGACATCACCCCGCTGCTCGCGGACGGACCGGCGTTTCGCCAGGCCTGCCTGGGTCTGAGCCGGCTCTTTGCCCAGGAGCGGGTGGGGGCGGTCGCCAGTATCGAGTCGCGCGGCTTCACCTTCGGGGCGGTGATCGCCTTCCAGCTGGGGGTGGGGGTGGTGCCGGTGCGCAAGGCGGGACGGCTGCCGGCCGAGGTGGTCAGCGCCGAGTACGAGCTGGAGTACGGCAAGGCGGTCCTGGAGATCCACCGCGACGCGGTCGCGCCCGGGACCCGGGTGCTGGTGATCGACGACCTCCTGGCCACCGGCGGCACCGCCCTGGCCACTCTGGAGCTGATCGAGGCCCTGGGCGGCGAGGCCGTGGGCTTCGGCTTCGTGATCGAGCTCACCGAACTGAGGGGCAAGCAGCGACTGGCCGGGCACCGGGTGGAGACGCTGGTCTCGCTTTGAGTAAGAGGAGCAGCTGATTGGCCCCGACCGGCACCGCTACCGACTACGACGTCACCGACCTCAAGCTCGCCCCGGCGGGGCGGCAGCGGTCGGACTGGGCGGCCCGCGATATGCCAGTGCTGGCCCAGGTGGGGGCGCGCTTCGAGCGCGAGCGTCCGCTGGAGGGCCTGCGCTTGGGAGGCTGCCTGCACGTCACCGCCGAGACCGCCAATCTGGTGCTGACCCTGGTGCGGGGCGGCGCCCAGGTGGCGCTGTGCGCCAGCAACCCGCTCTCCACCCAGGACGCGGTGGCGGCCAGCCTGGTGGAGCAGGGGATCTCAGTATTCGCCCGGCGCGGCGAGGACCGCGACGTCTACTACAGCCATATCGAGGCGGTGCTGGCGACCGGCCCGCAGATCACTATGGACGACGGCGCCGACCTGGTCACCCTGCTCCACCAGCGCCCCCCGGCCGCGGCCGCCGGGGTGCTGGGCAGCCTGGAGGAGACCACCACCGGGGTGATCCGGCTGCGGGCCATGGCGGAGGCGGGCGTGCTGCGCTTCCCGGTGATCGCCGTCAACGAGGCCCAGACCAAGCACCTCTTTGACAACCGCTACGGCACCGGGCAGTCCACCATCGACGGCCTGATCCGGGCCACCAACCTGCTCCTGGCGGGGAGGACGCTGGTGGTCTGCGGCTTCGGCTGGTGCGGCCGCGGGCTGGCCTCCCGGGCCCGGGGGATGGGGGCCCAGGTGATCGTCACCGAGGTGGAGCCGGTGCGGGCCCTGGAGGCGGTGATGGAGGGCTACCGGGTGATGACCCTGGCGCAGGCGGCTCCCCAGGCGGATGTGGTGATCACCGTCACCGGGGACTGCAACGTGGTCGACCGCCGCCACTTCGAGCTGCTCAAGGACGGCTGCGTGGTCGCCAACAGCGGCCACTTCAACTCGGAGATCAACCTGGCCGCCCTCGACAGCCTCACCACCAAGGTCGCCGAGGCCCGCCCCGGGGTGGCCGAGCACAACCTTGCCGACGGCCGCCGGATCTACCTCCTGGCCGAGGGCCGGCTCCTGAACCTGGCGGCCGCCGAGGGGCACCCCTCATCGGTGATGGACATGTCCTTCGCCAACCAGGCCCTGGCCTCGGCCTACCTGGCCGCCAATGCCGGCCAGCTGGCGGCCAGGGTTTACGACGTCCCCGCGGAGATCGACCAGGAGGTGGCCCGGCTCAAGCTGGCCGCGCTCCGGGTTGAGATCGACCAGCTCACCGAGGAGCAGCGCCGCTATCTCACCTCCTGGGAGCAGGGAACCGACTGACCGGGGTGGCGGTCCTGGCTAAGATTGCCCCAACCCTCGGACAGGAGAAGGCCCGCCCCGCCGGGCGGGTGGCTTCCGGTGAGGATGGAGGAGAGGCAGATGACGGCTAGAACCAATCGGCGCCTGTTCACCTCGGAGTCGGTCACCGAGGGACACCCGGACAAGATGGCGGACCAGATCTCCGACGCCATCTTGGACGCGATCTTGGCCAAGGATCCGCTTGCCCGAGTGGCCTGCGAGACGGCCCTCACCACTGGTACCGCCATCCTGCTGGGCGAGATCTCCACCGAGTGCTACGTCGACATGCCCCAGGTGGTGCGCCAGACCATCCGCGAGATCGGCTACGTCCGGGCCAAGTACGGCTTCGATTACGAGACCTGCGGGGTGATGATCTGCATCGAGGGCCAGTCGCCGGACATCGCCCAGGGGGTGGACACGGGTGGGGCGGGTGACCAGGGGATGATGTTCGGCTTCGCCTGCGACGAGACCCCGGAGCTGATGCCGGCCCCTATCCAGTACGCCCACGGGGTGGCTCGCCGGCTGGCCCAAGCGCGCAAGGACGGCACCCTGCGCTGGGCTCGCCCCGACGGCAAGTCCCAGGTGACGGTGGAGTACGACGGCCAGGGGGAGCCGGTCCACATTGACACCGTGGTGGTGAGCGCCCAGCACTCCGAGGATGTGGGCCACGACCAGGTGGAGCGGGACATCCGCCACCACGTGCTCGCCGCCGCCCTGCCCGAGAACCTCTTCGACGACCAGACCCGGGTTCTGGTCAACCCCACCGGGCGCTTCGTCATCGGCGGCCCCCAGGGGGACGCTGGGCTCACCGGGCGCAAGATCATCGTCGACAGCTACGGGGGGCAGGGGCGCCACGGCGGGGGGGCCTTCTCCGGCAAGGACCCGACCAAGGTCGATCGCTCGGCCGCCTACGGGGCCCGCTACGTTGCCAAGAACGTGGTCGCCTCCGGGCTGGCCCGGCGGGCCGAGATCCAGGTGGCCTACGCCATCGGCGTCGCCAAACCGGTCTCGGTGGCGGTCGAGACCTTCGGCACCGAGCGGGTTCCGGTCCCCACCATCGAGGCGCTGATCGACGAGTACTTCGACCTCTCGCCGGCGGGGATCATCAAGGAGTTGAGCCTGCGCGCTCCCATCTACCGGCAGGTGGCGGCCTACGGGCACTTCGGCCGCTCCGACCTCGACCTGCCCTGGGAGCGGACCCCCTACCGCGAGGACCTGGCGCGGGACGCCGGGCTCGAGCCCCAGCTGCAGGCCCTCAGCGGCAGCTCCGCCTGAGTTGGCCGTGACCGGAGACGGGCTGGCGCTGGAGGCGCCCGCCGAGCTGGTCACGGTGATCCTGGCGGGCGGCTCCGGGACCAGGCTCTGGCCCCGGTCCCGGACCGGCCTGCCCAAGCACCTGCTGCCGATCGCCCCCGATGGCCGCTCCCTGCTCCGGCACGCCTTCGAGCGAGGCAGGCGGCTGGGAGCCGAGGTGCTGGTGGTGAGCGCCGCCGCCCAGGGCGCCCAGGTGCTGGCGGAGCTGCCCGAGCTGGAGCCGGAGCGGCTGCTGCTGGAGCCGGAGCCGCGAGGGACCGGTCCGGCCCTGATCTGGGCGGCCCTGGAGGCGCTGGCGATCCACGAGCAGGCGCTGATGGTCTCGCTGCACGCCGATCACTTCCTGCCCGACCTGGAGGCAACCACCCAGGCCCTGCTCTCGGCCGCGCTCTGGGCGGGGCGGGCGCAGCTGCTGATATCGATCGGACTGCGTCCCAGCTGGGCCGCCCCCGGCTTCGGGTACGTGGAGGCGGGAGAGGAGCTGGCCCGGCCGGCCGGGCTGGAGCAGGCGCTGCCCCTGCACCGCGGCCTGGGCTTCGTGGAGAAGCCGGGCGCGGAGCGGGCCGCGGAGATGGTCGAGGGCGGGGAGTTCCTCTGGAACACCGGCCTGTTCTCCTGGCCGGCCCAGCTCCTGATCTCGGAGATGGAGACCCACGAGTCCGGGGTGGTTGCGGGCGTGCGCCAGGCCCTGGGCGCCCGGGACGACCCCGAGGAGTTCGCCCGCCGCTGGGCCCTGGTCCCGGCCGGGGTGGTGGAGCGTCAGGTGCTGGAGCGCAGCGCCCGGCTGGGGGTACTGGCCGCGGACCTGCCCTGGAGCGACCTGGGCTCCTTCCTCGACCTGCACCGGGCGGCCCTGGCCTCGGGGCGGGCCGACGATCTCGGCAACGTGGTCTCGGGCGACGTGCTGGTGCTGGGCGGGGCGGGCAATTACGCCGACGGCTCGAGCCAGCGGCTGGTGGTCCTGGCCGGGGTCGAGAACCTGGCGGTGGTCGACACCCCCGACGCGGTGCTGGTCTGTCCCCTCAACCAGGTCCAGCAGGTGGCGGAGGTGGTGGCCCGGCTGCGCTCCCTGGGTCGG
>JBOHUM010000041.1:0-12912 GCA_050734515.1 Candidatus Dormibacteria bacterium | reverse complement strand
GCAATAATCGACGGACACGCTCGAACTGCAATCGTTTGTACCCAGAGGAGGGACAGCGTTTGGGCGATGGAGTGAAAGGGCCGCCGCGGCTGGGCTGGATTGGCGCCGGCCGGATGGGCTCGGCCATGGTCCGGCACCTGCTGGCAGCTCAGGGGCCGGTGCTGGTCTTCAACCGCACCAGGTCCAAAGCCGAACCGCTGGTGGAGCTTGGCGCCCAGCTGGCCGATCGCCTGTGGCAACTGGGGGGCTGCCAGATCGTCTTTGTCGCGGTCAGCTCGTCCCAGGACCTGGAGCAGGTCCTGCTCGGTGCCGACGGGCTCCTCGCCGGCGAGGCCCACCCGGAGGTGGTGGTGGACTTCTCCACAGTCGGTGCCGACGCCTCGGCCCGGGTGCGGGCCGGACTCTCAGAGCGGGGCGTGGAGCTGCTGGCAGCACCGGTCAGCGGCAACCCCAAGGTGGCCAAGGCGGGGCGCCTGACCATGGCGGTCTCGGGGCCGAGACGCGCCTTCGACGCGGCTGCTCCCCTGCTCAGCACCATCGGCGCTGGCGCGACCTACGTCGGCGATGCCGAGCTGGCCCGGCTGGTCAAGCTCTGCCACAACCTCTTCCTCGGGGTTGTCACCCAGTCCCTGGTCGAGGTCACCGTCCTCGCCGAGAAGGGTGGGGTCAGCCGGGAGGCGTTCCTGCGCTACCTCAACGCCAGTGTGATGGGCTCGACCTTCACCCGCTACAAGGCACCCCAGCTGGTCAATACCGACTACCGGGCCACCTTCACCAGCAACCTGCTGCTCAAGGACTTCGATCTGGGGCTGGCGGAGGCGCACCGGCTGGGGGTGCCCCTGCCGGTGGCGGCCCTGGTGCAGCAGTTGATCGTCGGCCTCGTCGGCCGGGGACATGGCGAGGACGACTTCGCCTCCCTGCTGGAGCTGGAGGCGGCCAGCGCCGCCCTGGAGCTGGTCAGCGAGAATTCCGAGGTCCCCGACGGACTGGAGGCGCGCACATGAAGAGGCCGAGGCGGTCGACTGCCGCGGGCAGCCGCCCCGGAAGGAGCGGAACAGAGGCAGGGCCACGGCCGGCCCCAGCGTTCAAGGAGGGTTAGGGACGACATGAACCGCAATTGGAGACGGCTCCTGGCCGCGGGGGTCACGGCAGGCCTGATGGGCGTGCTGCTGGCCGCCTGCGGCAGTACCACCGCCACGGGGTCGAGCAAGCCCATCACGATCGGGATCTCGCTCTCACTCTCGGGTGACTTCTCCGGCGACGGACAGGCCTTCGACCGCGGCTACAAACTCTGGGCCAGCTATGTCAACTCCCACGGGGGCATCCTGGGTCGCAAGGTCAAGCTGGACATCCTCTCGGACGCCAGCAGCCCCACTCAGGTCGACACCAACTACACCAAGCTGATCACCCTCGACCACGTCAACCTGGTCTTCGGGCCCTTCTCCACCCTGCTGACCGTGCCGTCCTCGAAGATCGCCAACCGGTATGGTTACGCCTTCGTCGAGGGTGCGGGGGGTGCGCCCGCGGTCTTCGCCAGCGGGCTCAAGAGCGTGTTCGACGTGAGCCTGCCGGTCGCGGACTACATGGTTCCCTTCGTCAATTGGGTCAAGTCCCTGCCGCCCAGCAAGCGACCCAAGACCGCCGCCTATCCCACCAGCAACGACCCATTCACCGAGCCGGTGGTCCAGAAGGCCAAGACCCTGCTCCAGGCCCTGGGCGTCCAGACCGTCTACTCGCAGGTGTTCCCCGCCGAGGACACCGACTACGCGCCCATTGCCCAGAACGTGGCCGCCAAGAATCCCGACATCGTCGTCCTGGGTTCGGTTGACGTGCCCACCGTCTCCGCCTTCCTGCAAGCCTTCGAGCAGGACCACTTCAACCCCAAGGTCCTGATCGCGTCCGCCGGGCCCGACCAGGGCGCGACCTTCGTCAGCGCGGTGGGCGCCGCCAACACCGACGGAATCATGGTCCCAGGAGGCTGGTCCGGAACCTACGCCAACAAACAGAGCAGGGCGATGGTGCGGCGCTACATCGCCCGCTACGGCGGCACCCCGGCGGGTGTCAACGCCGACGTCGCCGAGGCCTACTCGGTGGGTCAGGTGGTGCAGCAGGCCATCGAGCACAACAAGAGCATCAGCAACGCCCAACTGATCAGGTACCTGCACAGCGGCGTGACCCTGCAGAGCGTCCAGGGAGCGGTGAAGTTCGACTCCAAGGGCGAGAACGGCAAGGCAGTCGGCTTCATCTTCCAATGGCAGGGCACCTCGGGCACCGTCTTCAACCAGGTCCTGCCCAAGAGCGATCCCAACTCGCGCAAGACCGAGTTCCCCAAGCCCAACTGGGGGAGCTGAGACCCTCCCGGTGACCAGCCTCTACCAGGGCGTGATCGACGGGGTCCTGACCGGGGCCGTCTACGCGTTGATGGCCGCCGGCCTGACCCTGATCTTCGGGGTGATGGACATCATCAACATCGCCCAGGGAGTCCTGGTGGTGCTGGCCGCCTATCTGAGCTACGTGCTCGCCGCCCACTTCGGTCTGGACCTCTTCATCGGGATCCTGATCACCATGCCGGCGCTGTTCCTCCTGGGCATCGCGGTGGACTGGGCGTTCATCAGGAGGCTTCCGACCAGGGATCGGACCACCATGTCCATCCTCGTCACCTACGCGGTGGCGATCATCGTCGAGGGGGTGCTGACCGTCATCTTCGGGGTCAACTACGTGCAACTCCACGCCTGGTACATCACGCGTTCGGTGCACGTTCTCGGCTTCTACCTCCCCTACATCTACCTGTTCGGCTGCGGAATGGCGGTGGTGCTGATGGGCGCGATCTACCTGATGCTTTACCGCACCCGCTTCGGCCGGAGCATCCGGGCCTCGCTCCAGAACCGCAGCGCGGCGCGCCTGATCGGCATCAACGTCGACCGGGTCGCCACCCTCACCTTCGGGATCGGGGTGGCGGTCACCGCGGCCGGGGGCATGGTCTTCGGCGCCACCACCGCCTTCAACCCCAACAGCGGCTATGACCTCATCTCCCGCCTGCTCTCCATCGTGATCCTGGGCGGACTGGGGAGCATGGCCGGGGCCACCCTGGCGGCGATCTCCATGCTGGTGGTCGAGGACGTGGTGGCCTCGGTGTGGTCACCGCTCTGGTCCGAGGTTGTCTTCTTCGCCGCCCTGGTGGTGGTGCTCGGCGTGCGGCCCCAGGGCCTGCTGGGACGCGGCTTGGCGCGAGCTCAGTGAGGAGCCCCCACCCCGGTCGCGCGGTCGCGCACTCGGGCCCGTGACCCCCGCCCTCGGCCACTCCCGGTGAGTCGCGGACGGGCGTTGCGCCTGGGGCTGGTGACCCTGGCCTTGGCGGTCTTCGTGGCCTTCCCCTGGGTCCTCTCCAACCCCACCTACACCACGATCGGGGTCTTCACCCTGATCTTCATGACCGCGACCACCTCCTGGAACGGCTTCGCCGGGTACTCCGGCTACATTCCCCTGGGCCACGCCGCCTTCTTCGGCACCGGGGCCTACACCTTTGCGGTCATCGCCCAGCACGACAACCTCGGCGCCGGCTACGGGCTCTTCGGGCTGGTTCCCCTGAGCGGCCTGGTGGCGGCACTGGTAGCGCTGCCGGTGGGGCTGGTGGCGTTGCGCACCCGGCGCCACACCTTCGTTGTCATCACCATCGCCATCTTCTTCCTCTTCCAGCTGGTCGCCACCAACCTGGGTATCACCGGCGGCTCGTCGGGGCTGCAGGTGGTCTCGCCCACGTGGCCGGGGGCGAGCTACAACAACCCCTTCTACTTCGTGGCCTTGGGCATCCTGATCCTGGCCGTGAGCACCTCCTGGACCATCCGCCGCTCCCGCTTCGGGCTGCAACTGCTGGCGATCCGGGACGACGAGGACCGGGCCCGGGGCCTGGGGGTCCGGGTGGGCCGGGTCAAGCTCACTGCCTTCGTCATCTCGGCGATCCCGATCGGCATGGTGGGCGCCCTCTATGCCTATTTCGTGGGCCAGGTCTTCCCGCAGTTCGTCTTCGACCCGCTCTTCGACCTGGCCATCGCCCTGATGGCCTTCTTCGGCGGCCTGGGGACGATCACCGGGCCCCTGCTGGGAGGGATGATCCTGGAGCCTCTGCAGCAGTACCTCACCTTCACTTACTCGGTGGGCGACCTCTACCTGATCATCTACGGGGTGATCTTCCTGGTGGTGATCCTCTTCCTGCCCCGCGGCGTGGTGCCGTCGGTGGCGCAGTGGTTGAGCCAGCGCCAGACCCACCGGGCCAGTCCCGGGGGCGGAGGCGAGACCCAGGCGGGGCTGGTACCGCGACCGGGGGCGAGCACCTGAGCGCCCTGTTGGAGGTGGATGGGGTCTCCAAGGCCTACGGCGGCCTGCAGGCCCTCAACCTCTGCTCGCTGCAGGTCCGGGAGGGACAGGTGACGGGCCTGATCGGTCCCAACGGATCGGGCAAGACCACCTTGTTCAACGTCATGACCGGCTACGAGCGCGCCAGCCAGGGGAGCGTCCGCTTCCGGGGCGCCGTGATCAGCAACGCCACCCCCGACCGGGTCTTCAAGCTGGGGATCGGGCGCACCTTCCAGATCACGCGGATCTTCCCCCGCCTCACCACCCTGGAGAACATGCTGGTCGCCACCCAGCACCGGGAGGGCTGGATCGGCAGCGTCTTTCGCACCTCCGCCAGTCTCAGGCCCGAGCGGGAGCGGGCGATGGCGCTCCTGGAGTTCGTGGGCATCGCCCACCTGGCGCAGGAGCCGGCTGGGAACCTCTCCTACGGCCAGCGCAAGCTGCTAGAGCTGGCCTACGTCCTGGTGGCGGAGCCCGACGTCCTGCTCCTGGACGAGCCCGCCGGCGGGGTCAACCCCTCCTTGATCAACCAGCTCAAGGAGAAGATCCGCGAGCTCAACCGCCAGGGCAAGACCTTCCTCGTGGTCGAGCACAACATGGAGTTCGTGATGGAGATCTGCCACACCGTCACCGTGCTCCACCAGGGGGCAGCCATCGTCAGCGGCAGCCCGGCCGAGGTGCGAGCCCACCCCGAGGTGCTCGACGCCTACCTGGGTGGCGCCGACGTCGACGATGGCTGATACCGACGACGCGGCGCTGCTCGAGATCGAGGAGGTGCGCGCGGGATACGGCGGCGGCGACGTCCTGAGAGGCGTCAGCTTCGCCGTCCCCGACAAGGGGGTCACCTGCGTGGTCGGCCCCAACGGCGCTGGCAAGTCGACCCTCCTGGCCGCCATCAGTGGGGTACTACCTTTGAGCAGCGGGGACATCCGCCTGCGCGGGCGCTCGTTGCGCGGGCTCACCCCGCGGGAGATCCTGGCTCGAGGGGTGGTCCAGGTGCCTCAGAACCACAGCCTCTTTCCGGAAATGTCCGTGCGGGACAACGTGGAGATGGGGGGGTTCATCCTCCGCGACCGCGTCTTGGTCCAGCGCCGCCTGGAGCAGGTGCAGGCGACCTTCCCCCTAGTCCGAGAGCGGGGCAGCGCCAAGGCGGGCAGTCTCTCGGGGGGCCAGCAGCGCCTGGTCGAGTTCGCCCGCTGTCTGATGCTCGACCCCAGCCTGGTGATCCTGGACGAGCCCTCGATGGGGTTGGACCCCAAGACCCGGCGCACCGTCTTCGACTCCATCCGGAGCATGCACCAGCAGGGTCGCACCATCCTCCTGGTGGAGCAGAATGCCCGGGCGGGGCTGCGCCTCAGCACCCACGGCGTGGTGCTGGAGACGGGCCGCGTTCGGCTGAGCGGCACGGGCCAGGACGTGCTCAATCACCCCGAAATCGGGGCCCTCTACCTGGGCGCCACCAGCCAACAGGCGCCGGCCGGGGCCTGATCGTCAGGCTCGCTCAGGCGCCTCCGGGCCAGGCCCGTCGACGGCTTCGGGGCGCTCCAGGCACTCCGCCAGGTCGCTGAGAAACGGCGCCGCCACCGCCCCGTCCAGGACCCGGTGGTCGCAGCTGAGGGTGAGCGTCAGCACCGGCTCGACCGCCGGTCGACCCGATACCGCCACCGCCGCCTCCCGGATCCGGCCCACCGCGAGCAGGCAGCTTTGACCCTCAGCCAGCACCGCCTCGAAGCGATCGACCCCGAACATCCCCAGGTTGCTGAGGGTGACGCTGGCCGGTTCCAGATCGGAAGCCAAGAGCCGGCCAGCCCGGGCGCGAGCGACCGCCTGGCGCCTGGCCTCGGCCAGCTCGGCCACGCCCAGCCGCCCCGGCTCGGTCAGGGTCACCATCAGCAATCCCTTGGGACCCGCGACCGCCAGGGCGAGGTGGCCGGTGGCGCGGTGCCGGACCTGGCCGGCGTCCCAGTGGTCATTGATCCGCGGATGAGCCGCCAGGGTCTGGGCCAAGGCCGCCAGCAGCAGGTCGGTGTAGGTGAGGCGCACCCCCAGGCCTTGACGGAGCCGCTCCAGGCGCTGCTGCAGCGCCCCGGCCCGCACCTCACGGCTCAGATAGAAGTGGGGGGTGGTGGTCCAGACCGCAGTGGTGCTGGCCGCGGTACCCCGCCGGGCCCGATCCGGCCCGGCGCCGATGTCCGCGGCCAGGTAGGCGCCTCCGGGCCCGCTGCCCCCGCCCGGGACCAGCACCAGGCCCCGCTCCCCCGCCTGACGACGCGCCCGCGGCGAGGCCGCCACTCGCCCTTTCGGTTGCACCTCTGAACGGGCACCCGCCGCCCCTGGCGACGCTGTGGGAGAAGGTGCGAGGCTGGGCGGCGCCATCGCCCCAGCACCGGCGCCTAGGCCGGGGACCGATTCCGCTGGCCCCAGGATCCAGGCCAGGCTGGTGCCCACCGCCACCTCATCGCCCTCATGGACGCGGACCCCCTGGAGGACGCCGGAGGCGGTGGCCTCGATCTCCACTGCCGACTTGTCGGTCTCGATCTCCATCAGCAGCTCGCCGGCCGCAACCTGATCGCCCTCGCGCTTGATCCAGCGCAGCAGCCGCCCGGTCTCCTGGGCCATCCCCAGCGCCGGCATGATCACCTCTGTGGCCAAGTGCCGGCCCGGTTCAGCCTGGCTGGCCGGGGCCGGGCAGGCCGCCCCGCGCCGCCTGGGCCAGCTGTTCCAGGTTGTTGCGGTGGGACTCGGTCTCCCGGGTCAGCGCCAGGGGACCGCCGGCCGTCTGGTAGCGCTGCCCGGCCACCAGCAGTTGCTCCGCCGGGAAACGGGTGATCACCTCGCAGCCGTCGGCGGTCACCACCAGCTCCTCCTCGATCCGGGCGGCGGTCCAGCCATCCGTGGCCGGCCAGAAGGTCTCCAGGGCGAACACCATCCCCACCTCCAGGGGTTCGGGGTGGTCGTCCGAGACCAGGTGGCTGAAGATCGGCTTCTCCCAGATCGACAGACCCACTCCGTGCCCGAACTGGAGCCCGAAGGCGGCCTCCTCGTCGGCGAAACCGAATTCCTGGGCCCGTGGCCAGACCGACACCACCTCGGCGGTGGTGGCGCCGGGCCGCACCTTGGCGATGGCCTGGTCGATGAGCTCCCGGCAGTGGCGGTAGGCGTCGACCAGCGCCGGGCTGGCGGAGCCGACGGCAAAGGTCCGGTAGTAGCAGGTGCGGTAGCCGTTGACCGCGTGGAGGATGTCGAAGTAGGCGGGGTCGCCGGGGCGGAGCATCCGGTCGGAGTAGACGTGGGGGTGGGGGTTGGCGCGCTCCCCGGAGATGGCGTTGACCCCCTCGACGTGCTCGGATCCGAGGTCGTAGAGCACCTTGGCCACCAAGCCGACGCACTCGTTCTCGCGGATTCCCGGCCGCAGCGCCTGGTAGAGGTGGTCGTAGGCGGCGTCCACCATGGCGCAGGCGGAGCTGAGCAGCGTGATCTCGTCGCGGGTTTTGATCATGCGCGCCCGCTGCATCAGCTGCTGCCCGTCCACCACCTTGAGCCCCTCGGCCTGGAGCGCTGCCAGGATGGGCAGTTCCACCAGGTCAACCCCCAGGGGCTCGGCGGCCAGGCCGCGCTCCTCGAGCTCGGCCTTGATCTTGCGGGCGACCGCCTCTGCCCGGCCGGCCGCGGGGTGGAAACCGCCGCGCATGGTGGTGATCCCGGCCCGGGAGCGCTCCTCGCCCAGCCAGGGGCAGAAAATCTGGTGGTGGCGGGCGGCTGAGCCGAAGTCCCAGACGATCGGGCGGTCGTCGCGGGGCAGTAGCGAGAACCGGGTCAGCTTGTCGATCGCCCAGGTGCCGATGTGGGTGGCGGTGATGTAGCGGGTGTTGTTCATATCGAAGCAGAGCAAGGCCCCGAGCTCGGACTCCTTGAGCACCGCCGCGATTCGGTCCAGCCGCTCCTGGCGCAGGCGGTCGTAGTCCACCCGGGCCTCCCAGTCCACCGCCCCCATGCCGTAGGTCCGGGTCAGCTGGCTCATAGCCCCACCTCCTGCTCTCGCCCGCCCGGCCGCAGAAGCTGGCGCACCGTCTCGACCAGGAGCGCCGACGTGGGCACGGTAAGGTCCTCAAGAGCCGGCGAGAAGGGGATTGGCACGTCCATCGCCCCCAGTCGCCGCACCGGCGCGTCGAGGTAGTAGAAGGCTCCCTCGGCCACCACCGCGGCTAGCTCCGCACCAACACCGTAGCGACGGTGGCCCTCGTCCACCACCACCACGTGGCCGGTGCGCTTGGCCGACTCAATCAGCGTCTCCTGGTCGAGCGGCACCGTGGTCCGAGGGTCGATCACCTCACAGGAGATACCGTCGGCCGCCAGGCTATCGGCCGCCTCCAGGGCCAGCACCACCATGCTGCTGGTGGCGATCACCGTGATATCGCGCCCGGTCCGCTTGACGTCCGCCACCCCAAGTGGCACCAGGTACTCCTCTTCGGGGACCGGCCCCTGCTGCTGGTAATTCATCTTGTCCTCGAAGACCACGACCGGGCTGTCGTCACGAATGGCGCTCTTCATCAGGCCCTTGGCGTCGTAAGGAGTGCTGGGCAGCGCCACCTTCAAGCCCGGGATGTGGCTGACCCAGGCATGCAGGCTCTGACTGTGCTGGGCCGCTGAGCGCCGGGTGGCCCCCAAGGTTGTGCGGATGGTGATCGGCACCCGGAGCTTGCCCCCGGACATGTAGTGGACCTTGGCGGCCTGGTTGGCGATCTGGTCCATGACCAGACCCAGGAAGTCGCCAAACATGATGTCCACCACCGGCCGCCTCCCGGTCATGGCCGCCCCCACCCCCATCCCAGTGAATCCCGCCTCCGAGATGGGCGTGTCCAGGACCCGCTCGGTCCCGAACTCCTCCACCAGGCCGCTGAGGACCTTGAAGGGAGTGCCGGCCTCGGCCACGTCCTCGCCCATGATGAAGACCGCAGGATCGCGGCGCATCTCCTCCGCCAGGGCCTCGCGGATCGCCTGGGCCATGGTCAGCCGGCGGGTCAGGGGCGCGGTGGCGGGCTCAGGCGTAGACATCGGTCGCCACCAGCTCCGGCCCTGGGTAGGGAGCGGCCAGGGCATGCTCCACCGCGGCGTCGAGATCCGCCTTCAGCTCCACCTCCAACTGCTCAAACCAGGCGGCCGGGGCGACCCCCTCCGCCTGCATCCAAGGTCGGGCCAGCGCGATCGGGTCGCGCTGCTCGCGCCAGAACCGCTCCTCGTCCCGGCTGCGGTAGTAGGCGCGATCGACGTCGCCCACGTGGTGGCCGAAGTAGCGGTAGGTGTCACACCAGATGAAGCTGGGACCCTCGCCCTTCCGGGCTCGGGCCACCGCCTGGCTGGCGGCGGCGTACACCCGGCGCAGATCCTGGCCGTCTACCTCCTCGGCCGAGATCCCGAACGCGGCCGGGCGCGCGAGCGCCTGTCCGGCAACGGTCTCGCTGCCGGGGGTGTACTCGCCGTAGAGGTTGTTCTCGCACACGTACACCACCGGCAGCCGCCAGAGGGCGGCCATGTTCATCACCTCGTAGAGAACCCCCTGGCCCAGGGCGCCGTCACCGATGAAGCACACAGCCACCTGGTCGCTCCGCCGCTGGCGGGCCGAGAGCGCGGCCCCGGTGGCAATCCCCAGCGACCCCCCAACGATGGCGTTGGCCCCGAGATTCCCTCGCTCCTGGTCGGCGATGTGCATCGAGCCGCCCTTGCCCTGGCAGTAGCCGTCGGCCTTGCCGAGGAGCTCCGAGAACATCGGCGCCAATTCGGCGCCCTTGGCCAGGCAGTGGCCATGGCCACGGTGGGTGCTGGTGATGTAGTCGGAATCGCGCAGGGCCAGGCAGACTCCGACCGCCACCGCCTCCTCACCGCTGGACAGGTGGGCAAGTCCTGGCATCAGCTTCCGTTGGTAGAGATCGTTGACCCGCTCCTCGAAGAGGCGGATGGTCAGCATCAACCGGTAGCCGCGCCGCCAGTCGGGACCCACTACCGGCGAACCCGCAATGGCAGTTGCAACTTGGGTCACCTCCCCGCCCTGAGGGTGTCCAGTTCCACCCGACTCAGATGCAGGCCCATCCGCGCCTGGGCCAGGGCCGGATCCCCGGCGGCCACAGCGGCCTCGATCGCCCGGTGCTCGCCCAGTGAGAGCTGCGGGCTGCCGGCCACCCGGAAGGCCAGTTCGAACGCGCGCGCCATCGCCTCGCGGATCGCCTCCATCAGCCGGACCGCGAGCCGGTTGCCGCTGGCCCGCGCCAGATCCAGATGAAAGTCAAGGTCGCCCGACGTGTACTGGTCGGCCGACCCCATCCCCTCCTCCATTGCCATCAGGTCCCGGGCCAAGCGGGCAAGGTCGTCGTCAGTCCGGCGGGCTGCCGCCAGCCCGGCGGACTCCACCTCCAGAGTCCGGCGGACCTCGAACAGCTCCGAGATCTCCAGTCGGTCGAGGTCGATGAGCATAGCCAGCGCCTGGCCCAGGACCTGGCCGGTCGAGGCCACCCGGTAGCAGCCGCGGTGGTCCCGGCGCACGAGCCCCCGCGACTCCAGAACGCGCACCGCCTCCCGAACCGTGGAACGGCCCACCTGGTAGGTCCCTTTCAGCTCCCGTTCCGAGGGCAACTGATCTCCAGCGGCCAGCTGCCCGCGACTGATGGCCGCCGCCACCGCGTCCGCGACCAAGTGGTAGGCGTTGCGCCGCACCAGCGGCTCGGCGGCCAGGTTCGCTAGTGGCGCTTCCCGATCTGGGAGGAGAGCTGGTGCAACAGCGGTGCTCGGTGCCTGTCTGATGATCAGACAACGTATCGCGCGGCAATGGCGGGGTCAAGACCCTTCGTTGGAGTCCTGATCGGTCGGGGTGATGGTCCGGGGCGGACTTGCCGGAGGCCGTGATCGGCGGCGACACCGCAACGCAAATCGCTAGAGTGTGTGGCCGCCCCACTGTCGGCCCGATCGGGATAGCCCGAGCACGCGGGCTGACCCCGCCGTGCTCGGGCCTCAGTCGTTCCGCCGGCCGAGGTAGAGGTGGTTCTCGTAGGTGGTAGGCATGCTGCCACCCGCCTCCTCCAGAGCTGCGCGGAGCCGTCTCAGCAGGGCCTCCAGCTGCCCCGGCGGCAGCAGGCGGTGGTCGGACTGGGTGCGGAGCAGGCCCAGCCAGCCCTCGGCGCTATAGGTCACGCCCCAGGTTCTGCGCTCATGCTCCAAGGACCGGAAGAGCCCGGACGCTTCAATCTCAGGTAGGCGATCCTGCGCACGCTCGCCGGGGAGCGCCGGGTTCAGGTCCGGAGCCAGTTCGCGGTAGGCTGCGGCAACCTTGGCGCGCAGCAGAGGCTGCTCACCATCGGGGGCGAAGGGCCGGTTCCAGATCAGCGCCAGGCTGGCTTGGGGCGCCAGTACCAGGTGGGCCTTGCGATAGCGGATCTCCAGGTCCACCCAGTGCCAGGCCTGGGCCGAGACCACCAACCGGAAGCGTTCCTGAGGCGCTGGCCACTCCTCGAAGGTGCTGGCCACGATGTCCAGCCCCGAGAGGCCGCCGGCGCGTCGCCGCAGCACCCGGGCCATAGCCCGATCCGGCTCTAGCGCGGTGAGCCGGATACCGAGCCCGGCCAGGGGAATCGTGGCCTGCCCGGTCCCGGCCCCGACCTCCAGTACCGGGGCGCCCGCCTCCAGCTGGGCATACTCCGCGATTCGGGTGAAGACCTCTGACGGGTAGCCGGGCCGGTAGCGGTCGTAGAGGTCGGCCACCTCGCCGAAGACCAGGCGCTGCTGCCTCGCGGCTGACTTCAGAGCGCCACCGCCGGCTGAGGATCCGGGCCGCCAGGCGCCGGTCTCGGCCGAGCTGACCGCGTCCTTCGCCCAGCCACCGGCAGAGCGGCTTCCGCAGCCACAGCTATGATGACGTCGACATCACGAATCCCCGGCGACTCGGCGGCGGCCGGAACTCGGCGGGGCCGAGCCTCTGGGGCAGCCAACTGTGAGGAGCTATGGACCTGGTCGAGATGTCGGTGGATAGCATCCGGGTCCACATGCCCAGCGGCCAGCACGTGGTGGTGCTCAAACAGAAGGACAGTGAGCGCCTCCTGCCCATCTGGGTGGGCATGGCCGAGGCCAACGCCATCGCCCTCAAGATCTCCGGCATCAAACCCGACCGGCCAGTGACCCACGACCTGATGGTGGCGATGCTGGGCCGCTTGGACGTCACGGTCAGCCGGGTAGTGGTCTCGGAGCTGCGCGACAACACCTTCCACGCCCGCATAGTTGGGCTTCAGGGGGGCAAGGAGCTAGTCTTCGATGCCCGCTCCAGCGATGCCATCGCCCTGGCCGTCAGGGTCGAGTCCCCCATCTACGTGGCCAAGCAGGTCATGGATGAGGCCGCGGTGCTCCCCGACGGCGAAACGGAGGACGAAAGCCGCCGACTGGCCGTCTTCCAGGAGATGGTCAATGAGATGAACCTCCCTGACCTCGACACTCCCTCAGAAGGCTAGGCCGGCCAAAGGCCAGCATGGCGGAATGGCAGACGCGGCGGTCTCAAAAACCGTTGAGCGCAAGCTCGTG
>JBOHUM010000040.1:0-4242 GCA_050734515.1 Candidatus Dormibacteria bacterium | reverse complement strand
ACAGTACAGATGGCGCTGGTAATCTCGGCCATGCCTATCGCCGTGTTCAGGGATAGTGGACCATGGATCGGGCCGGGCGCAAACAAGTAGCATAGGACATGAGCAAGACCGTGAACGGCACCGCCGAGCAGTACGCCTGGGACGAGTCCGGGAGCCTGCCGCTCCTGCTCGAGGACGGCTCCACCGACTTCATCTACGGGCCTGGCGGCCTGACTTTAGAGCAGCTCTCCGGGACCACCGCCGACTACTTCCTCCACGACTGGCAGGGCAGCACCATGGGCCTGGCCAGCCAGGTCGGCGCCCTGGCCGCCACCGACACCTACGACGCCTACGGCAACCTGACCTCCTCCTCGGGCACCGCGACCACGCCGCTCCTCTTCCAGGGCCAATACCTGGACTCGGAGACCGGGCTCTACTACCTCCAGAGCCGCTACTACGCCCCCTCGACCGGCCAGTTCCTGAGCCGTGATCCTGGTAGTGCCCTGGTCCCCTACGCCTATGCCGTGGGCGACCCCATCAACGCCAGCGACCCCAGCGGCCAGATGATTTCCCGGGGTACCGTTGGCTCAGTATCTGGTCCCACCGTGCTGGCCCCGCCGCCCGCCACCAACCAGGCCGCCTACTACCACCAGGTGAATCAGGAGACCACCTACCACGCCCCCGCGCCTGTGGCTCCGCAGGTCTCGGCCTCAGTCCCCGCCGGCTCGACCCTCTACCAGGGCTCCGCTCCCGTAACCTCGGTATCACCCGCGGCAGCTATTGCCGGTGTGGTCGCGGGCGTGGTGAGCCTCCCGGGAGCCGGCAAGTCAGCGCAGGCGGTCGCTAGCAATGCCAGCGCCTACATCCGCGCCGGGGGGAAGGGAGTCTACCTGCGGGGGGTAGCCGGAGAGGCGGACATGGCGGAAGGTGTCGCGCGCGCGCTCGGACCTCTCGGAATGGGCGTTAGCTTCATCGCCGATGTGGAGAGCGGATCCAGTCCCGCTGAGGCAGGCGTCCAGACAGTAGCCGGAATTGGGACAGGCGTGCTTGTCGGGGGTGCAGTAGGGTCGGTTTGCGAGGGCACATTTGGCGTTGTCACCTTCGGGCTGGGCTCTATCGCGTGCATGGGCGCGGGCGCGCTTACTGGAGGAGCGGTGTCGTGGGCTACACAGACCGTAATCGGGTTTGTGTGGAGTCATTTCCCCTAAAATGGACAGCCCCCCGTCCTGGCTTCAAGTCGTCGTTACCGCCACCGTTGTCTTGATCTTGGGATTCGGAGTAATACATGTTGGGTGGCGCAGCGATTCCAGCAAGCTACCGAAGGTATCCCGGGGATGGCCCTACGGGCCACGGTGGTTCTTTCGCGTCTGGCGAGCCCAGGTAGCCACCCTGATCTTTCTGTGCTTACTGTTTATGGCGGAATTGCTCATCATCTTGCCTTCACACGTTCCACCACGTAGCGTAGAGGAACACGTTCAGATTGCGCTCGTAGCGACTCTGCTGGCGATTGGTCTGACCTTGATGGCCACTGTTGCAATGACGGGCAGGCCTCGACGATTGGTACCACCTCGGCTTCGGGATGTTGACGTCCGGTCGCTCGCGCCTCGTCCACGGGGCCGCCGCGTGATGCGGGGACCTAGGCGCGACGGTTAAACTACCGTCGCTCGGTCTTGGGGTCTCGCGCGCAGAAGTCGCTTCGCTAGCATGAGACTGTTGCCGAGGGGCCGCGGCTCGACCGCGGGCCGTTCGCATGTGGGCGCGTTCGGCGTCGAGATGGATGAGCTGGCTAGCCAGAGCGGCGACTCTTCACCCGCTGACAAAGGTACCGCAGACGTTTTCGGCGTGGTACGTGCGCTGGGCAATCGGCGGCTACGGGCTTGTGGTGTGCCTGGTTTGCCTCGCGACTGCAGTTCAGCCGCCACTTGTGGCCAGGATCAGTGGCATCGTCGTCGGTATCCCGTTCCTTGTCTGGACATACCGGGGATTCCGCACCGGAACCGTGATCGCGAAGACACATGAGCTTGTCGTCCGCACTCTCTGGCGGACTCGGCACTTTCCGTGGGATGCGATTCTCAGTCTCACAGCGGAGAAGGGCTCGGTCGGGGTCAACCCGTTGCCCCGTGTGTGTCTTGTGGTGACCACCCGAGACGGAAGGCGATGGCGCGCCCAAGATTTCAATAGTTGGTGGCGCAGGGGGCGCGAAACGTATGTCGACCGAGCGACGGCCAGACTGAATCAGATTCTCGAGCAGCATCGCTCTCACCCGTAGCATCGCTGCCTCAGCGGCCCATATTGCTCGACCCAGATTAGCGTGGCTGGGGGTTGTCGAGAGGAGTAGGCTGCCGGCAAGGCTTCCAGGACCTTTGCGGGCGGAGGTGGGCGGGCGTTGGTACTGCTGCTGGTGCTCCTTGCGGCCGTCCGGTCCATGAGAGCGCTCACTGGCTGATCGGAGCGGCGCCAAGGTCCGCCGGCCATCATGCGGCCCCGGCCGGTGCTGCTGCTCTCCTTGGGGTTGGGCTGGGCGTACGACCCGGCTGAAGTTGGCTCCAAGTGGCGGTCGCGGTCGTATCTCTGGTCACCCATGGCCGAGTTGGGGACATGGATCGTGGGTGCCATTGTCGGTAGCCAGCCCTCGATCACCTATCTGGCCATCTGGTGCTTGCTCCTTGGCTTGTGCAGCTGGGCCGGCTACTTGGCTCCTGCCTCGAGGTGACGGAGCAGGCTGGCGGCGGGTCCGTCGAGATCGGATAGCGCGGGCGGCCGGTGGGCCCATCCTCCAGCTCTCAGGACGCGCCGTAGCGCCAAGCCCAACCCGGAGAGCACCCCGCAGCGCCCGAGCGCGGGAACCGGCCCACTCGGCGGAAGTTGGAGAGGCCTGAGTCGATCGTCCCCCGGACCGGCGGTTTGGTCAGCCAGGCAGCAGTCGGCCGAGGTTGGTGACTAGATATTCCATGGCCTGGGGACCCCAGGGTGTCAACTGGCGGACTCTAGGTCGGATACCCCCAACGACCATTCTTGGACTCGCTCATATCGCCACCAACAAATCGTAGTGTCGCTCGGGAGTGCCGTCCAGACCGCCGGCCGTTCGAGGGTCAGGGCAAGCTGAGGGGCGGTGCGGGCGCTGGTCAGGGCTCTATACTGGTTGGGCAATCGTGTGTCCACCTTGGGAGGTGGGCGGGATGGTGAGCCTTCTGCGGGCGATAGGACCGCACCGGGGAGCTGGATCCCGACGCCCCGCCCTTGCAGTCCGGGTTGCTGACCGAGAAGAGATCGGAAGACAAGCTGGTCTTCGGCTACGGCGGGGTCACTGTCGGGGGCACCCACGAGAATTTTGGCTATGTCTATGGCTTCGACCTGATCGCCGCCAACGAATATGACGCTCCCATCTCGCCCATCTCGCTGAAGGTGGTGGATGCGCTCACCGCCGGCGGCTACCAGGTCACAGAACTGCTGGCGGACCGGGGATTCAGCGGATCTGGCCCCTGGCAGAGGGGAGTGCGGGGGCGGGGAGCCATGCCCGTCTTCGATCTGAAGGAAGGGCAGGGCGACCGCGATCCCGATTGGAAGGGCTGCTTGGTGCTCCAAGGTTGGCCCTATCTGCCCCAGCTGCCGAAGAGGCTTTGGCAGTTGCGGAGGCCGGGGTTGAAGGCGCCAATCGAGAATTGGGAGCGCTTTCGCAAGGACGTGGCGGAGAGACAGCTCTACGCGCGTTTGCCCCATGGACGGCCGACGCCTTCTGCGGCGCGGCTGACCTCGCCGCTTCATCGGAAGCGCCGCCTGGGCTGCCCCTTGGTGCCCGGTTCGATGCGCAAGTTCGACCCTAGGCTAGCCACTTGCTCAGGCAAGCACGGCCTGGATGAAGCCTGCTGCATCCGGACTGCGGTCTTCAAGTCGGATTACGCACCACTCGCCTATCAATATCCCATCTGGGGCAGCTCCGAATGGGAGGAGAAGTACGCCAAGCGCACCAACGTCGAGCGCGGCTTCAGCACGCTCAAGAACCCCGATGTCATCGGTCTGGCGCCGGGGCTCTACGGGATGCGGGGGCGGATCAAGATGTCCCTCTTGGTCGCCTGCATGTGGGTGGCCCACAACTTGCGACTGGGGATGGTGGATCAGGCACGGCTGGCCAAGGGTGCAAATGTCAACCTAAAAAGGACCCACCTCGATCGCGTAAAAGTGACCCACCCATGCGCGGGCGGGGACGGTGGCTGGTAGCCCAGAGGTCGAGGACCTGGGGGTCAGGGGCGAGGGTTTGCGGGC
>JBOHUM010000039.1:0-37750 GCA_050734515.1 Candidatus Dormibacteria bacterium | reverse complement strand
GTCGTGACGGCGAACTGAAGTCTAAGTGACGAAAACGTAACATTCCGGGTCTTGCGGGTCGCGGACGAGAGCTCCCGGGGCGGGTCGGCGTCGCCGCGCGCAGCCCGTGGGGTAACTAGACTTCAGCCCACGCAGCAGGAGCCTGACGGCAGGAGGGTTCCGTTTGGCTTCGCGTCCGTCCCGCTTCGCGCCGCTGGCGCGGCCCCGCTTCACCGCGCTGTGGGCGGGGGGGATGATCTCGTGGTACGGGGACTTTCTGACCATCCCAGCCCTGCTGATCATCTGCTACCGGCTGGGTGGCGAGTTTGCGGTGGGCCTGCTCTTCGTCTTCCAGACTGCGCCCCTGCTGGTGCTCCTCCCTCTGGGCGGGGCGTTGGGCGATCGAGGGGACCGGCGCCGCCGACTGGTGGCCCTGGACCTGGTCCGGGCGGCCCTAGCGGCTGCCACCATCGCGGGCTCGCAGGGGCACCTGCTGCCCTTGGTTCTCCTGGCCACGGCGGGCAGCCGCTCGGCCGCGGCGCTCTACGATCCGGGCCGGCGGCGGTTGATCGCGGTGGTACTGCCCGGGTCGCTGGTGGGCAGCGGCAGCAGCCTGCTGTCGGTCGGATCCGAGTCGGCGATCGTGGTGGCGCCGGCGCTAGGGGCGCTCTTGCTCCTCGTGATCTCGCCCACCTGGCTGCTCGCGATCGACGGCGTGACCTTCCTGATCTCGGCCACCCTCATCGCCCGAGTTGGGCCCCAGCCGGCCGTCTGGCTAGGGAGGGTGGCCAGCGCCCGCCGCTCCTGGCACTCCCTGCGCCGCGGATTCGATCTGATCTTCGCCGACCACACCACCCGCCTTTTCGTGCTCTCGGCCGGGATGGGGGCGGCCTTGGCCAGCGTGATCCAGGTGTACTTCGTGCCCCTGGCCCAGTACGTCTTCCATGTGGGCACCAACCAGGTCGGGGTGATGTACGTCTTGGTAGGGGGAGCCTCAGTCCTGGGGAGCGCCGTGGCGGTGCGTCGTCCTCAGGTGCGCAGGCAGCGTCTGGCCCTGATCGGCTACTTCCACCTGGTGGTGGTGGTGGTGATCGGCCTCGCCGTGGGCCCAGCGGCGGTGGGGGTGGCGGTGGCCGCCTTCGCCGCCTCCGGGGCCCTCCAGGAGGTCTGGGGCCTCAACCGCGTTCAGACCACCACTCCCCGCGACGGGGTGGGCCAGGCGATGGGGGCCACCCTGTGGTGCCTGTTTGCGGGGCGGGCGCTGGGCGCGGCGGTCGCGGCCTGGGGCGCGACCCACCTGGGCCGGGAGGAGTTCCTGGCGTCCTTCGCCGCGGTGGCGGTGGCGGTTTGCCTACTCACGACTCTCCGCGGCCAGCTGCTGGTGGGGCGGAATCCCGCCTCGTGGCCCCCGGGCGGTCCGCCGCTGCCTCTTTAGCCTTAGAATCCCATCACACTCCAGAGCCGTGGCCAACTTGCCAACCCCGACCTCTCCCACCGGCGGGAGCGCCGCCACCCCAGTGGAAGTACTCAAGGTTTCTGCCACCTCCCAACCAGTTCGGGTTGCGGGGGCGATAGCGGGCGTGATCAGGACCAGCCAGCGAGTGGAGATCCAGGCGATCGGGGCCGGGGCGATCAACCAGGCTGTCAAGGCCATTGCCATCTCCAGGGGCTACGTGGCCCCGGGAGGGCTGGAGCTGGTCTGCATCCCGTCCTTCATCGACATCGCCATCGATGGGGAGGAGCGCACCGGGATCCGGCTCCTGGTGGAGGTGCGCTGACCGCGCTGACGCCACCCAGGGCCTCCTTCGTTCCCATCCCGCTCTTGGAGGCCGCTCCGGCGCGGGTGCCCATCGCCCTGAGCGGGGACAAGGCGCCCCGGGTCCACATCTGGCGGATCGGCTGCCAGATGAACGAGGCGGATGCGGGAATGCTCGCCGAAGGCTTCGCCGAGTTGGGAATGGTCCCCAATGTTGAACTGGAGAGCGCTGACCTAGCCGTCCTGGTGACCTGCGCCGTGCGCCAACATGCGGAGGACCGCGCCAGCAGCAAGCTGGGAGAGCTCGCGCAGTGGAAGCGCTCCCGGCCCGGCCGGGCGATCGCCTTGACCGGGTGCATGGCGGGGGAGCACGGCGGCCAGCTCTTGCGCCGCTTCCGCCAGCTGGACTACGTCTTCGACATGCGCGAGCCGGAGGGTTTCTTCGCCCGGATGCGCGACCTCTACCAGGGAGCCCTGGAAGGGCCGGTGCCTCTGCCCGCCTCCGACCGGCTGCTGGCCTATCTGCCGGTGATTCTGGGCTGCAACGAGATGTGCACCTACTGCATCGTCCCCTTCGTCCGGGGCCGGGAGCGCAGCCGCCCCGGCGCCGAGCTGGAGGCCGCGGCGCAGCGGATGGTGGCCCGGGGCGTGCGCGAAATCACCCTGCTGGGCCAGAACGTCAACTCCTACCGCGACCCCGGGAGCGGCGAGGACCTGGCGGCGCTGATGGCACGAATCGACGGCGTGGAGGGGCTGAGCCGGCTGCGCTTCCTAACCTCCCACCCCCGGAACGCCTCGGATCGGCTCTTCGCTGCCATGGCCGACCTCGGCTCCGCCTGCGAGCAGCTCCACCTGCCGGTGCAATCGGGTAGCGACAGCTGCCTGCGGCGGATGAAGCGGGAGTACTCGGTCTCCGAGTACATGTCCCGCCTGGCCCGAGCTCGAGTCAGGGTTCCTGGACTGGGACTGAGCACCGACGTGATCGTCGGCTTCTGCGGGGAGACCGACGCCGAGTTCCGGGCGACCATGGCCATGCTGGAGGAGGTGGAGTTCGACTCGGTCCACGTCCAGGCTTACTCGCCCCGTCCGGGCACCGCCGCCTTCCGCCGGGCCGACGATGTCCCCCTAGACGTGAAGAAGCAGCGCCTGCAGGCCCTGCTCCAAATGCAGCGGGAGATCAGCCAACGGCGCAATCAGGCGCTGGTGGGAAAAGCGGTGGAGGTGCTGGTGGAGGGGCGGGGAGAGGATGGCCGCGCCTTCGGGCGCACCAGGCAAAACCGGGTCGCCTGGCTGGAACGCCCAGCCCGACCGGGTACAACCGTGGTCGCCTCAGTCTTGAGTGCGAGCGCCTGGCAGCTCGTGGCCGCCTGATGGCGCTGGGCACGGCCCCCTCGGAGGTGGAGGCACCCAGCCGCACCGCGGACACCCCGGCGGTGCGTCAGTACTGGAGCGCCAAGCAGGCTCACCCGGACTGCGTGCTCTTCTTCCGCCTGGGGGATTTCTTCGAGCTCTTCGGCGACGACGCCACCCGAGCGGCGCCGATCCTGGGGGTGGCCCTGACCTCCCGCGACTTCGGCAAGGGCGGCAGGATGCCCATGTGCGGAGTGCCCCAGCACAGCCTCGACGGCTATGCCCGCAAGCTGCTGGAGCGCGACCTCAAGGTGGCCGTCTGCGACCAGGTGGAGCCGGCCCGCAGCGGCCGCCTGGTCCAGCGCCGGGTGGTGCGAGTGCTCTCCCCCGGCACCCTGATCGAGGAGGCCTTCTTGGAGGCCAATGCCAGTGCCCGCTGCGTCGCCCTCTGGGCAGAAGGCGGCCGCACCGGACTGGCCGCGCTGGACGTGAGCACCGGGGCCTGCGAGCTGGCGGTGCTCGAGGGCGGGCTGGAGGAGGATGGCCTGGCCGACCAGCTCGCCGCTTTGGACGCTGCTGAGGTGCTGCTGCCGGTGGGAGACGGCCGGTCCCGCTCCTGGGAGCTGCCCGTCACCGAGCGGCCCCGGACTGCCTTCTCGGCCACCGCCGGGCGGGCGCTGCTGGAGGCGGCCCAGGTGGCGGCGAGCGAAGGCGGGGAGCCGGCCCTGGGCGCCCTCGCCGCCCTCGCCGACTACTGCAGCCAGGGGGAGCTCGACCTAGGGAGCGGGTTCCTCCAGCCGCGCTGGCGCCCGCCCGAGGAGTCGATGGCCCTGGATGCGGCCACCCGGCGCAATCTCGATCTCCTGCCTGCTGCGGGCAGCCGGGGCGCGCCCTCGCTGCTGGGCCTGGTCGATCGCACCCGCACCGCGGCGGGCGCTCGCCGCCTGCGCGCCTGGATTCTTTCCCCACTCCGCCAGCTGGCGCCGATCCGCAGCCGCCAGGAGGCGGTCGCCGAGCTCGCTGAGCGCACCATGTGCCGGACGGAGCTGCGCCAGGCTCTTGGCTCCTGCCGGGATCTCGAGCGGCTGCTGGGTCGCTGCAGCCACGGTGCCGCCGGCCCGCGGGATCTGGTCAACCTGGCCGCCACCCTGGAAGCGCTTCCGCGCGTGGTTGCCGCCCTGGAGGCGCTGGCCGGACCAGGCCTGCGGGCGCTGGCGGCGGAGCTGGAGCTGGCGCCCCGTGACCTGGGCGGGATGCTCCGCGCCGCGCTCGTCGATCCGGCCCCGGCGCTGGCCCGCGAGGGTGACTTCATCCGGCCTGGGTTCGACCCCGAATTGGACCAGATCCGGGGCGGCAGCGCCGCCGCTCGAGACTACCTCTCCCAGCTGGAGGGGCGCGAGCGAGACCGGACTGGGATCCGCGGCCTGCGGGTGGGCTACAACCGGGTCTTCGGCTACTACATCGAGGTCCGCAACAGCAGCCGCGATGCCATCCCCGCGGAGTACCAGCGGCGCCAGACCCTGGTGGCGGCAGAGCGTTACATCACCCCGGAGTTGAAGGAGCAGGAGAACGTCGTCCTCCAGGCCCGGGAGCGGGCCCTGGCTCGCGAGCGCCGTTGCTTGGAGGGGCTGCTGGCTGCGGTCCGGGCCCAGGCCGGGGCCCTGGCCGGGGTCGGGCGCGCCCTGGGGGATCTGGACGCCTATCAGAGCCTGGCCGAGGCGGGCGCGGAGCACGGCTGGGTGATGCCGGCCATCGACGGGGGATTGGAGCTGCAGCAGCGGGGGGGACGCCACCCCTTGGTGGAGTCAGCCTTGGGGGCGGGCGCCTTCGTGCCCAACGACGTCGACCTCGACGGCGAGCAGGAGCGGATCTGGCTGCTCACCGGTCCCAACATGGCGGGGAAGTCCACCTTCCTGCGCCAGGTGGCGGTGACCTGCCTCCTGGGCCAGATTGGCTCGCCCGTCCCCTGCCAGCAAGCGCGCTGGGGGCTGCTGGACCGGATCTTCACCCGGGTCGGCGCCCACGACGAGATCGCCTCCGGGCGGAGCACCTTCCTCGTGGAGATGGAGGAGATGGCGGCGATCCTGGCCGAGGCCAGACCACGAAGCTTGCTCATCCTGGACGAAATCGGCCGGGGCACCAGCACCTACGACGGGATTAGCATCGCCCAGGCAGTCCTGGAGTACCTCCACGACCATCCCGGGGCCGCCCGGCGGGTGCTCTTCGCCACCCACTACCACGAGCTGACCGCGCTCGCAGCGGCCTTGCCGGCGCTTCGCAATCACCGGGTGGAGGTGGTGGAGGACATGGACCAGGGCCGGGCCCGGGTGACCTTCCTGCACCGCATCGTGCCCGGGGCGGCCGACCGTTCCTACGGCATTCACGTCGCCCAGCTGGCGGGACTGCCCCCCTCGGTGGTGGAGCGCGCCGGTCAGGTGCTGGAGCGCTTAGAGGCGCAGCGACCGCTGGGCGGGAGCGCCATTCCCGGCGGCCGCCAGCTGGACCTGCCGCTGGCGCCCCCGCACCCCTTGCTGGGAGAGCTGGAGCAGATGCGCCTCGACGAGATCACGCCCCTGGAGGCGCTCCAGAAACTCGGCGACTGGCAGCGCGCGGTCCGGGCCCGAGCCTGACAGCTACGCCCATGGCCGATCCGGCGCGGATACGGGTCCTGCCCCCGGAGGTGGCCGAGGGGATTGCCGCCGGGGAGGTGATCGATCGGCCCGCGGCGGTGGTCAAAGAGCTGGTGGAGAACGCCCTGGATGCCGGGGCCACCCAGGTCACCGTGGAGCTGGAGCAGGGTGGCCTGGAGCGGATCCGGGTAGTCGACGATGGCCGGGGCATGAGCCGGGATGACCTTGCCCTCGCCCTGGCGCCTCACGCCACCAGCAAGCTGCGGCGGCTGACCGACCTCTCCCAGCTGGCGACCTACGGGTTCCGGGGCGAGGCCCTGGCCAGCATCGCCGCGGTGGCGGCCGTCGAGCTGACCAGCCTGGAGGCGGACGCGGCCTCCGGGCTCAGGGTGACCGCGGAGCCGGGGGCGATGGGGGAGGTGCGGCCGGCGGCGGCCGTCCCGGGGACGGTGGTGGAGGTGCGGGGTCTGTTCCGCAGCGCCCCCGCCCGGCGCGCCTTCATGCGCAGTCCCCGGGTCGATGGCCAGGCCTGCATGCGGGTGCTGGTGGAGGCGGCCCTGGCCCGCCCCGAGGTGGGCTGGCACGTCCGGGTGGACGGGAGGCAGGCGCTGGCGGCCCCGGGGCGGGGGGGGCTGGTGGAGGCGGCCAGGGCGGTCCTGGGACCGGCGGCGGCCGAGCGCCTGCTGCCGGTGGACTGGGACGAGTCTGGCCTGGTCGTCCGGGGCGTGATCGGCGAGCCGGCGCTGGCCCGGCCCAATCGGAGCGGCTTGGTGCTGATGGTCAACGGGCGCCGGGTGCACCAACGCTCCCTGAGCGCGGCAGTGGCGGGCGCGTATCGGGGCCTGCTCCCGGCGGGGCGCCACCCGGTCGCGATCCTGGACTTGATCTGTGACCCTGCCGACGTCGACGTCAACGTCCACCCCGCCAAGCGGGAGGTGCGCTTTCGGGACGAGGGCCGCTGCTTCGAGGCGCTGCAGCGCAGCACCTGGGAGACGATCCGCCGGGCCCAGTTGTCGACCCCCGAGGGCGAGACCGCAGCTGGCGGTCCCGAGCCGATCCTCCGCGAGCAGCTGGCCCCAACCTGGGCGCGAGCACCCTCCCCGGAGAGGCTGGAGGTGGAGCGTCGCCCCGCTCCTGGCGGGCTGGTGGACCTGGCCGGGGCCGGCGCCTGGACCTACCTCGGCCAGGCCCACGCCCGCTATCTGGTGGTGGCGGCACCCTTTGGGCTGGGCATCCTCGACCAGCACGCCGCCCACGAGAAGGTGCTTTACCACCGCCGCCTGGAAGAGCTTCTGGGCGCTGGTCGGGGCGGCGGACCGGCGTCGCAGGGGCTGCTGGAGCCGCTGCTTCTGGAGGTGGGTGCGGAGGCGGTGCTGGCGCTGGAGGAGTGCGGTCCCGACCTGGAGCGGGCGGGCTTGGCCCTGGCCCCCTTCGGCGGCGGGGTCCTGCGCTGCTCGGCGGTGCCCCTTGGGGTGCGCCTGGAGGGCCTGGAGGGGCTGCTGGTGGAGTTGCTCCAGCGGCCGGCCGTGGCTGCCCAGGCCCGCGAGGAGCGCATGCATCGCCTGGCCGCGTCGATCGCCTGCCACTCGGCGGTCCGCTTCGGTGACGGTCTGGGCCCCGATCAGGCCCGAGGCCTGCTCCAGGACCTCGCCCAGACGCCCGGAGGGATCACCTGCCCCCACGGCCGCCCGGTGCTGCTCAAGCTCGAGCACCAGCAGCTGCTGGCCGCCTTCTCCCGGGGCTGAGCTGTGTCCGGTCGGCCGGTAGTTGCGGTGATGGGCCCCACCGCCTCCGGGAAGACCCGCTTGGTTGTTGCCCTGGCCCGGGCGCTGGGGGGCGAGGTGGTCAATGCCGACTCCCGACAGGCGATCGCGGAACTGCGGGTGGGAACGTGCAAGCCCGGTTCCCAGGAGCAGCAGGGGGTGCCCCACCATGGCTTCGACTGGCGTCACCTGGGACAGCCCTACTCGGTGGCGGAGTACACGGCCCGAGCCCAGCCGCTGATCGCCACGCTGCTGGAGGATGGTCGGGCGCCGTTGGTGGTGGGCGGCACCGGGCTCTACCTGCGGGCGCTGCTGAGGGGCTTCGACTACGGCAACACCGCCCCGGGGCCGCGAGCGGTCCCGGGGGAGGCCGAGCCCCGCCGCGATCGCCTCCAGATCGTGCGCGCGCAGCGCGAGCTGAGCCGCCGCGGGCGCCTGCCCGCAAGCCCGGCGGAAAGGGCCAACCCTCGCCGCTTGGTGCGCGCCCTAGAGCTCGCCCGAGCCGGGCGGGCGGCCCACGAGCACGGGTCGGAGTGGCCCAGCCTGCGGCTGGTCTGCGTGGTCGAGCCGGAGACCCTGCGCAGTCGCATCGCCCAGCGCAGCCAGGCGCTGGTCGGCCCCAGCCTCTGCCGGGAGGTGGATGACCTGCTCCAGGCCGGGTTTGCCGAGGTAACTTTGGCAGCCGCCGCGATCGGATACGCTGAGGTGCTGGCCTGGCGCGCGGGACGCTGCTCGCAGGCGGAGGCGGTCGCTGGGGTGAGGCGTCGTACCTGGCGCTACGCGCGGGCGCAGATGACCTGGTTGCGCAAGGAGGCCGGCGCTATCCGGATCGATGCCAGCGCCCCGCTGGAGCGACAGCTGCGAGATGCGCTGAGGGCGGGCGCGGGCTTGGAGACCACTTGAAGGTATTCGACGAGTCGGTCAAGGGACAGGGGGAACGGGTCTTCCTGCTGGGTCGGTCGGCCGGGGAGGACGGTGCCGCGGCCCTCGAGCAGGAGATGGAGGAGCTCGACGAACTGGCCCGTACCGCCGGGGCGACGGTGGTGGGCTCGGACACCCAACGGCGTGCCCAGGTCGACCCGGCCCTGTTCTACGGCCGGGGCAAGGTGGCGGAGGTCCGCTCCCTGCGGCAGTCGCTCGACTTTGGCCTGGTCATGACCAACGATGAGCTCTCGCCCCGGCAGCAGCGCAACCTGGAGGAAGAGCTGGGGGTCCCGATCGTTGATCGGACCGGCCTGATCCTGGACATCTTCGCCCAGCACGCCCGCTCGCGAGAGGGTCGGGTCCAGGTGGAGGTGGCCCAGCTGCGACATCTGCTGCCCCGCCTCACCGGAGCCGAGCGGCTCTCCCGCCTGGGCGGCGGGATCGGGATGCGCGGTCCCGGGGAGCAGAAGCTGGAGACCGACCGGCGGCGGATCCGCACCCGGTTGCGTGCCCTGGAGAAGCAGCTCAAGCAGCTCCAAGAGGAGCGCTCGCTGCGACGCGAGGCGCGCCGGCGGCTGCCCTTCCGCACCGTCGCCCTAGTGGGCTACACCAACGCCGGCAAGTCGACCCTGCTCAACCGCCTCACCGCCGGCGGGGCTCGGGCCGAGGACAAGCTCTTCGCCACCCTGGACCCCACCACCCGGGCCCTGAAGCTGCCCGACGGCCAGCCCTCGCTGGCGATCGACACCGTGGGCTTCATTCAGAAGCTGCCTCACGAGCTGGTCGCCGCCTTCCGTGCCACCCTGGAGGAGGTGGGCGAGGCCGACCTGCTGGTGCATGTCCTCGACGCCAGCCACGCCGGGGCCGAGTCACGCCTGGAGACGGTGCACCAGACACTCTCCGAACTGGGGCTCAAGGACCGCCCCCTGCTACTGGCCATCAACAAGATCGACCGCTGCTCGCGCGAGAGCCGAGCCCGGCTGGCGACCTTTCAACCGCCCCGCTACCTCGGCGCTGTCCCGGTCAGTGCCGTTACCGGCGAGGGCATGGACAGCCTGCTGCGCTTGGTGGCGGAGGCACTCTCCCGGGAGATGCTGGCGGCCGAGGCCACCATCGCCTACGACGACTGGCAGGCCCTATCCCGCTGGCGCCGCTACGGCGTGGTCGAAGAGGAGAAGTTTCAGGCGGACGGGATCCACGTTAGGGGCCGACTGCCGGCGCAGCTGGCGGAGGCGCTGCAAGGGGGGACCAATCCCGACCGAGAGCCGGAAGATGCTTGGGATTAGCGGGGTCCCGGGCGAAACCTCGTGAGGCGTCCGGGGGGCATGAGGGATGGCGAACGCAATAGGCCCACCTACGGGCCCAGTCGCTCATCGCCCCCTGCTGCCGCTGGCTCCGGGTTGGTAGCTCGCGAGATCACAGCCACTCGCGCAAGCTCATCGGCTGAGTCTCTCGACGGGCGCTGAGCAACACGTCGAGGGCTGACAAAAACCGGCCGATCGTCCGGCGCCTGCCGCGGGGAAACCTGGCGGCGCTCAGAAGGACGAGGCCATAGTGGGCCTCGCCGCGTTGATCAATAGTATCCGCGAGGGGGGCGAAGTCAATCACGTTCTCGCTGACGACAGCTCGAGACTCCCGCTGTGCGAGCCTCAACCGAGGGCTTCCCGGGCCCTCTCCCACGCGTCGCGCTGCTGCTCGGACTCGCGCTGGTTGTCGAGAATCCGCCCCTCTATCTCCTCAGGTAATCCCCCGTAGTAGCGGACGGCAAGTCGCACCTGGGCTAGCGTCAGACTGCCCCATTGGGCGGCCGCCTGGACCGCCGACTCGCCGGTCAGCTCGGTTCCTTTCAGCGCCTCAATCACTTCCCACACATCAGGTCCGCCTGCCAGCGTCGCGCGGCGCCCCGCAGGGCCGTCGCGGAACACGATTCCGGGATGGTCGGACATGCGCAGACCCTCGTCGATCAGCCGCTCCGCCGTCCGCGCCTTGGGCGAGAGTCTGGGGGCTCATCCGAACCGAGAATGGCTTGGAGGGCGACGGGCGGCTCATGTAGTTAAGTGCAGTCCAGCAGACTACACAGTGCGCGACCTGCGGACATGCGGCGCGCGCTTGAGACGGTGAGTTGCGTCAGGCCGGGGGAGGGGAGGTCAGGGGTGCCCTCCACATCCAGTCGCTCTTCCTGTGCCACCAGACCCCGGTTGAGCTCAGCCGGTCCTCCCGCAGTGGACGCAGGTTAGGAACGCAGCACCCGGATCACTGCGGCCACCCGCCCCTCGATGACCGCCTCGCTGACGATCATCGGCGGATAGGCCTCATTAGCCGGCTGTAGGCGCAAGCGCCCGCTCTCGCGGTACACGCGCTTGACCGTCACCTCGTTGTCCCCGGTCGCAGGGTTCTCGATGCGCACCACCCCGATCGCCCCGTTGGCCAGGTCTGGGCCGGGCTCCACCACCACCAGGTCGCCATCGAAGATCCCCTCTCCGGTCATGCTGTCGCCGCGCACCCGCAGGAGAAAGGAATCCTCGCGGCCCGCGATCTCCGGCCCCACCGCCAGGCGGTCCTCGATGTTCTGCTCGGCCAGGATGGGCACTCCGGCGGCCACCTGTCCCACCAAGGGCAGCACCAGGCTCTGGGAGGCCCGGGCCGCTGGGCTGTCGGTCAGCAGGACGGTGCGGGACTTGGTGGGGTCGCGCCTGATGACACCCTTGCGTTCCAGGATGTTGAGGTGATTCTGAACCGTAGAGCTCGAGCTCAGCCCGACGGCGCGCCCGATCTCGCGAACCGAGGGCGGGTAGCCGCCCTGGCGGCTCCGCCGACGCAGGTACTCGACGATCTCACGCTGACGGGAGTGCAGATCTTCGGTCATCGAGGTGCCTCCGAGCTGGTGTGCGGTTCAGCCAGCCCCAAACAGATGATCGCAAGCATGGTAGCAGCGCCAGCCTCAGGTCACAAACGGCTGTTCGCAACAAGACGGCAACAACTGCTTGAGGGGACGCTGGCCCTGAAGCCGCAACATGTCCGAGCTTGCTTCCCAATTCGGGCAAGGCTTGGACGGTCTTTGGGCTGTCCGAGTGGAGGCGCGCCTGGAGGTGCTGGTGGATCTCGGTGCTTGGGCCGGGTCTGGTAGGGTATCTAGAACGGAACGGGATCGTATCGTTTGAGGCCAGGATGAAGGCTGCGGCGTCAGGCGCCAGGGCGACCAGCGTAGTGGAGCACCGGGGCAGGCCCCGGGATCCGGTACGCGAGGCCGCGATCCGGGATGCGGTGCTGGCGTTGGTTGCCGAGGAGGGGTACGACCGGGTGACCATTGAACGGGTGGCGGCTCGGGCTGGCGTCGGCAAGGCGACCGTCTACCGGCGCTGGGAGTCGAAGGCGGAGCTGGTCCTGGATGCGATCTCGCACTTGACCCCTGCCTTCAGCGTCCCCGACACCGGCTCGCTGCGGGAAGACCTAGGCCGGCTCTGTGCCTCGGCCGCGATCACCGGCAGCCAGGGCCACCGCACCATGGCCGTGATGCAGGGCCTGGTCTCGGCCATCCCTCACGACCGCGCCCTGATGGAGGTCTTCAGCCGGCGGTTCGTCGCCCCCCGGCGGGCGGCGCTCGCCACTGTCTTCGCCCGGGCCATGGAGCGGGGCGAGATGCCGGCTGGCAAGGATATTGACCTGCTCACCAGCGTGATCCCGGCCATGATGATGCACCGCCTGCTGACCGGACACCCGGTCCCCGGGCGGGGCTTCGCCGCGCGAATCATCGATCAACTGCTGCTGCCCGCGGCGACTGCCTCGCCGGAACCGGTGGCGGGCACCGGCAGGAGGGCCTGACTTGGCCGTTGAATCCACGACCGAGGCCCCGTCCGCCCCACCCGCATCCGCCGCCTCCAAGGCGAGCCAGCACCGGAGGCTGGCGCTGGCAGTGATCTGCGCCGCCCAGCTGATGGTGGTGCTCGACGCCACCATCGTCAACGTGGCGCTGCCCTCGATCCAGCGCGCCCTGCACATTGCCGCCGGGGACCTGGTCTGGGTGACCACCGCCTACTCGGTGACCTTCGGCGGCCTGCTTATCTTCGGTGGGCGCACCGGTGACCTCTTCGGGCGGCGGCGCATGTTCATGGCGGGCATCGCCATCTTCTCGGCGGCCTCACTGCTGGGCGGTTTCGCCACTGGCAGCATCTGGCTCATCGCGGCCCGGGCGGCGCAGGGGGTTGGTGGCGCCATCGCCTCACCGACTGCGCTCTCCTTGATCGCCACCAACTTCGAGGAGGGCGCGGCCCGCAACCGGGCCATGGGCGTCTACGCCGCCATGTCTGGCGCTGGGGGCGCCGTCGGCCTGCTGGCCGGCGGCGTCCTCACTGACCTCGCCTCGTGGCGCTGGGTGCTTTTCGTCAACGTCCCCATCGGCGCTCTGGTGCTGTTCCTGGCTCCGCGGGTGCTGCAGGAGTCGGCGGCCAGCCGTGGCCGCCTCGACTGGAGGGGGGCGCTACTGATCACCGGAGGCATGGCCCTCTTGGTCTACGGCCTCACCAACGCCGCGACCAACAGCTGGACCTCGCCGGAGACGCTGGCCACCCTGGGCGCCGCCGGGGTGCTGATCCTCGCCTTCGTCGCCACCCAGGCCCTCATTCCCTACGCCCTGATGCCGCTGCACATCTTCCGCAACCGCAACCGTTCCGGGGCCTACGCCACCATGCTCTGCACCGGCGCCGCCCTCTTTGCCCTCTTCTTCTTCGTCACCCTCTTCCTCCAGGACGTGGAGCACTACAGCCCGTTGCGCACCGGAGTTTCCTATCTGCCCTTTGCCGCCACGATCGGGGTGATGGCACAGGTGTCGGCCCGGCTGGTCTCCCGCCTCGGGGCCCGGACGCTGATCCCCGCCGGCGCGCTGCTGATCGCGGGCGGTCTCTGGTGGCTCAGCCATGTCACCGCCGCCACCAGCTACCCTGGAGTGCTGGCACCGCTCGAGGTGATCGCGGTGGGGATGGGCATCGTCTTCGTGCCCCTGACCCTGACGGCGCTGAGCGGGGTGCAAGCGCGGGAGTCGGGGATCGCCTCGGCCCTGCTCAACAGCGGTCAGCAGGTGGGCGGGTCGATCGGGCTGGCGGCTCTCTCAACCATCGCCGTCAGCGCAATCCACAGCCGCCTGCAGTCCCTGGCGGTAGCTCATCACGGGGTGGTGACCCCCCATCTGGTGGCGACCGCCACCACCTACGGCTACACCCGGGGCTTCCTGATCGGATCGGCCATCGCCCTGGTCGGCATGGCGGTGGCGCTGGTGGCGATCCGGGGGCGCGGGGGCGCGGGGGCGGCACCCACTGCGCGAGGTGGCGTCGCCGAGGGCGCGGCTCAGGCCTGACTAAGCCCTCCCAGAACCAGATCTCCGCCCTGTCCACGGTCTGGCCGTGGTGTGCAGGGTCCGAGCGTTGCCAACGCGCGACTCGCCCAGGTGACCGCTTCGAGTCCTGACCATTTGCCGGAGGTCCCCGAGCGTCCCTGCTTGTCGATGGCTGCCTTCTCGACGCGACTGACCCAGTACGGACGCAACTACCAGTCTCGGAGGCGAATGAAGGCGAAGCCCGCAGGTGGCAGCGGGAAGTGACGTTTGACATACGAACGCACGTACGCTAGAATACGAACTGATGTTCGTCGTCACCAAGAGGGCGAAGGGCCGACAGGGCCCGCCCTGGGAGCACGAGAGGCGCGTCGTGGTGTGGCTGCTGATCTTGGCCGCCCTGCTGGGAGCGCTGATGACCCAGGTGGCGCTGGGCACCCCGGGGCCGCGTGGTCCGTACGTGCTGGTCAGGCCGGGAGAGACCTTGTGGGGTATAGCCAGTCAGCGCTATCCACAGACTGACCCGCGCCAGGCCATCTCAGCCATCGAGGCGGCCAACCACCTGGATGGGGCGCTGATAACGCCCGGGGAGCGGCTGCTGCTGCCTCCAGCCTGACTCAGGGACGGCCGCTGGCCGTGGCCTGCTCCGAGCCGTGAAGCAGCCGTGCGATGCCTTCCAAGGGAATTGAAACCCAGTCGGGGCGGCTCCTGAGTTCGTAGTCGACTTCGTAGAGCGCCTGGCTGGCCTCCAGGCAGGTCAACAGCAGATCCACATCCCCACGGCTGGCCGGGATCAGGTCAGTGCCCCCAAGAGCTAGACCTTCGAGGTAGCGGCTGAGGAAGCGATCTCTGACCTGTGCCGACCAGGCCCGACCGTAGGGCTCGAGGCTGGCGGCGCTGACATCGCGGGAATCCACCTGCTGACGCAGCGCCACGGTCGCGGCGTAGTCGAAGGAGCGCAGCATCCCGGCCACGTCCTGCAGGGGAGACGCCTTGCGGCGGCGAACCACCACCGGGAGCGATGGCCTGCCCTCAAAGTCGAGGGCGTGCCAGCCCTGGTCCGTCCGCAGCAACTGTCCCAGGTGGTAGTCGCCGTGGATGCGAATGGCAGCACCAGAGGGCGAGAGCTGCACCACCCTGCGGGCCAGCTGGTGCAGTCCGCTGGCGTGCACGGCCAGGGGCTCGAGGCGCGCATCGCCGAGGCCCAGCAGTCGCTCGACCAGCTCGTCGAGGTCGTGGGCCACCTGCTCCAGGTCCTCGGAGCTGAAGGGCTGGGCCAGGACCTCATCCCCTCCGGGGAGCTTGGCCAGGGCGAGGTGCATCTCGCCGGTGAGGGCACCGATCTGGGTGGCGGCGCCGGCGAAGGAGCCACCCTGGTTCTGCACGGTCCGGATCACGTCGTCGGGTAGCGGCACCGCCCCGTCGGCGTCCAGCACCAGGTCGCCATAGAGGTCGCGCAGTGAGGTCAGCGCCAGGGTGAACCCATCGGTGCCGTTGCGCAGGTAGTTCTGGGCCACGGCCAGAGACATCACCGTGGAGTCGACCTCGGCCTCGACCACACCCAGGGGCCGAGCGATCCCGGGAAACCCCACCCCGTCCAGCGCCTCCAGCAGCTCCACCTCCGGGCTGGTCCCGGGCCACACCCGGCGCAGCACCTTGACCAGCAGCTCCTGGCCGAAGAGCACCGTCGACTGGCTCTGGTCCTTGGGTCCGAGCCGGTTGGGCTGTAGGGGAGTGTCGGTGGGCAGGGGCGGGTGGAGCAGGCGGAAGTGGAGCTGGCCGCCGCCGTCGCCGGGGACGTCGGCCCGGCCCGCCAAGGCGGCCAGGTACTGAGCTCCCAGCTCCGGGTCGGCGAAGGCATCGTAGAAGGCCAGCGATGGGGCCCGGCGCCGCTCATGCTCGGAGTCCAGGCCGGTGAAGATGCGCCGAGCCAGGCCGCGCAGCTCGGGGCTGAGGTGGCGGTCCCAGGGACGGACGCCAAGCACCATGTGGTAGAGAGCGGGCTCTCCCTCGACGAACCGCGCCTCGACCAGCAGTACCAGCACCGCCGGCAGTTCCTCACTGAGCCAGAAGGCCTCGACAGGCCGGAGCTGCCGGATTTCGCGGTGCTTGTCGGCGAACCAGCGCTCCTGCGCCAGCCCCGCCGCCAGTGCCGGCTCGAGGTCGCGGAGGTTGGCGAGCCGCGGAGTCGGGCTCATGCGGGGTCCTCCAGGCGCAGCCAGTAGAAGCCGTGCGGCCCCAGGGTGAGAGGGTAGGGGCCGGGAGCCACCTTGGGGAAGGGCACCCGGCCCACCAGCTCCACCGGCTGCAGGCCCTCCAGTCGGTGGAGGTCGAGGTTGACCGGCTGGGGGAAGCGGGAGAGGTTGTTGATGCAAAGCACCCGCTCGCTCTCCGAGGAGCGGATGTAGGCCAGGACTGACGGGTTGGTGACCTCGACCAGCTGGAAGTCACCCCGGCCGAAGACGGGGTGGGCCTGGCGGATGCGGATGAACCGGCGCAGCCACTGCAGGGTCGAGGTCTCGCTGCGTTGCTGCTGCTCGACGTTGCAGGCCTGGTAGCCGTAGAGGGGGTCCATGAGCGGCGGCAGGTAGATCTGGGCGAAGTCCGCCCGCGAGAAGCCGGCGTTGCGGTCGCTGCTCCACTGCATCGGGGTCCGCACCCCATCCCGATCGCTGACGTAGAGGTTGTCTCCCATGCCGATTTCGTCGCCGTAGTAAAGGATGGGCGTGCCCGGGAAGGAGAGCAGCAGTCCGTAGAGCAGCTCCATCTGCCGGCGGCCGTTGCCCAGCAGGGGCGCCAGCCGGCGTCGGATGCCCAGATTCAGCTTCATCCGCGGGTCGTGGGCGTACTCGGCGTACATGTACTCCCGCTCCTGCTCGCTGACCATCTCCAGGGTGAGCTCGTCATGGTTGCGCAGGAAGATGCCCCACTGGCAGTTGGCGGGGATGGCAGGGGTGTGGGCGAGAATCTCGGTGATCGGGTAGCGCTGCTCCTGGCGCAGCGACATGAACATGCGCGGCATCAGGGGGAAGTGGAAGCACATGTGGCACTCGTCGCCCTCGCCAAAGTAGGCGCGAACGTCCTGGGGCAGCTGGTTGGCCTCGGCCAGCAGCACCCGGTCGGGGAAGTTGGCGTCGACGTAGGTGCGCACCCGACGCAGGAACTGGTGGGTTTCGGGAAGGCTCTCGCAATTGGTGCCCTCGGCCTCGAACAGGTAGGGGACGGCATCGAGGCGCAGTCCGTCCAGCCCCAGCCGCAGCCAGAAGCCGATCACCTCGAGCATGGCTTCCTGGACCGCCGGGTTGGCGTAGTTGAGGTCGGGCTGGTGGTGGAAGAAGCGGTGCCAGTAGTAGGCGCCCGCCTCCTGGTCCCAGGTCCAGTTGGAGACCTCGGAGTCGACGAAGATCACCCGCGCGTCGCGGTAGCGATCCTGGGTCTCGCTCCAGACGTACCAATCCCGCTTGGGCGACGACGGGCTGCTGCGTGCGTCCTGGAACCAGGGGTGCTGGTCGGAGGTGTGGTTGACCACCAGATCGGTGATCACCCGGATGTCACGCGAGTGCGCCTCCTCGACCAACTGGCGCATGTCGTCAAGGTCCCCGTACTCGGGCTGGAGGCTGAAGTAGTCGGAGATGTCATAGCCCCCATCCCGCTGAGGGGACTGGAAGATGGGCAGCAGCCAGATGCAGTTGATTCCCAGCCAGTGCAGGTAGTCGAGCTTCTCGATCAACCCACCCAGGTCTCCGATCCCATCGCCGTTGGCGTCGTAGAAACCGCGTACGAACACCTCGTACATAACGGCGTCCCGATACCAATGGGGGTCTCTGGCCAGGGTCATGGACGGATCCAGAACACCCGGCCGGGGCCCTCTGCGGGATCGAGGCGAAGTTCCTGAAGGCGCCCCTCCCACGTCGCCCGCGACCCAGGCTCGAGCAGCAGCTCCTGGATCGGGAAGCGGGCGCCGGGCTTGAGCCCCAGCCGGCTCATCGCCAGGCTGAGCCGCACCGTCCGGGTCCGGCGGGGGTCGAGGTTGACGACCACCAGCACCACGTCGTCGTGGCCGGGGGTGTTCTTGGAGTAGGCCAGCACCTCGGGATCGTCGGTGAGATGGAAGTGGAGCCGATGCAGCTGACGGAGGGCGGGATGGTCCCGGCGGATCTGGTTGAGGCGGGTCGCCAGCGGGGCCAGGGATTCCGGCCTATCCCAGTCGCGGGGCCGGTACTGGTACTTCTCCGAGTTGTGGTACTCCTCGGTGAAGGCGCCCTGGGGCAGGTTCTCGCAGACCTCGAAGCCGCTGTAGATGCCGTAGCTGGGAGAGAGGGTAGCCGCCAGCAGCAACCGGAGCCGGAAGGCACCGGGGCCGCCCTGCTGCAGCTCCTTGGTGAGGATGTCCGGGGTGTTGGCGAAGAAGTTGGGGCGGAGGTAGTCGACGCTGGTGCGGGTGAGGTGGGCCAGGTAGGAGCGCAGCTCAGCCTTGGTTGAGCGCCAAGTGAAGTAGGTGTAGGACTGGCTGAAGCCCAGCTTGGAGAGCTCTTCCATCAGCGCCGGGCGGGTGAAGGCTTCGGCCAACATCACCACCTCAGGATGCTCGGCGCGAAGCCGGGCGAAGACCCAGGCCCAGAAGGTAAGCGGCTTGGTGTGGGGGTTGTCCACGCGGAAGATGGCGACGCCCTTGGCGATCCAGAACTCGAGGATCGCGTAGCAGGCCCGCCAGAGCCGCTCCCAGGCGAGGCACTCGAAGTCGAGGGGGAGGACGTCGTCATAGCGTTTGGGCGGGTTCTCGGCGCTGCGGATGCTGCCGTCGGGGCGGTGCAGGAACCATTCGGGGTGCTGTAACACCCAGGGATGGTCGGGCGAGCACTGCAGAGCGTAGTCCAGGGCCACCTCCAAACCCAGCTCCCGGGCGCGGGCGAGAAAAGCGCCAAAGTCTGCCAGCGACCCCAGGTCGGGGTGCACTGCGGTGTGGCCGCCGTCCTTGGAGCCGATCGCCCAGGGACTGCCGGGGTCGGTCGGGCCGGCCGCCGGGACGTTGTTGGGCCCCCGACGGCCGGTGCTGCCGATGGGATGGATGGGAGGAAGGTAGACGACGTCGAACTTCATCGCTGCCACCGCCTCCAGGCGGCGCGCGGCGCTGGCAAACGTGCCCGAGCGGTCCTGGGTGGCACCTTCCGAGCGGGGGAACATCTCATACCAGGCACCGACCAGAGCCCGCTCCCGCTCCACGTAGACGGGGAAGACCGGACTCAGCGTCGCGGGGGTGCGCACTAGCGCCTGGGCCACCCGCGCCCCGAGACGCGGGCTGAGCAGGAAGCGCTGCCAGCGCGAGGGAGGCGCTCCCTCCAGCTGCGCCAGGCGCCGCAGGACCTGGGCCCGAGGTCCGGGAGGTAGCTGCGGCACTAGCCCTGTCAGCAGGGCCAGTCCGGTGGGCAGCTCTGCGGTGGCGTCGATGCGGGCCCGCTGCCAGCGACGGTAGTCGCTCTGCCAGGAGTGGAAGTGGTCGAACCAGGCCTCGATCCGGAACTGGGCTGCCCCCAGTTCGGAGAAGGTCATGACCCCGGTCCAGAGGTCGTCGATCTGAGGCTCGAGCCAAACTCGCCGCCAGGTCCTACGCCCGTCGAGGCTACGCCAGGCGGCCCGGACCAGGAGCGCCTGGTGGCCGTCGGTGAAGACGCTGGCGCGCAGCGGCAGCTCCTGGCCTTGGACAGCCTTGGCCGGGTACCGCCCGCAGCTGACAACCGGGGTCACGTCGGTGATGGCGATTCGCCCCTCGGGCGGCGGTTGGCCAACCGGACGGACCTTGGTAGCCACGAACTTAGATTGCCAGCTTGGGGTCGGCGCTCGCTGCGGAGGGCATTCCGCCTCGGCTAGCTACTTAGCCTGGAGAGGTTCTTGCATCTCAGTCGCAACAGAGGTACGATCCCAAGGTGGGAGCAAGGAGGCTGGGACCGTGTTGACCTTGGCGGGGAGCGGGAGCGGGAGGCTGGCGCGCATCCGTCGTGGCCTGACGCCGGCGGAATGGCGGCGGGCTTTCGGGATGAGCGCCACAGTGGTCGGACTGCATGTCCTGGGGTGGGGACTGCTGATCGTGGTCATCCTGCCCCAGCATCTCAAGGCGCTCGGGATCGGCATCGCCATCACCGCCTACACCTTGGGACTCCGGCATGCCTTCGACGCCGACCACATCTCGGCCATTGACAACACCACCCGCAAGTTCATGGCCGAAGGCAAGCGTCCCCTAAGTGTCGGCTTTTGGTTCTCCCTCGGTCATTCCACGGTGGTCTTCGCCCTGGCGGTGGGGCTGACCCTGGCCGCCAAGGCGGTCTTCCGGGCGGCGGTCAACCAGCACTCCGCCCTCCAGGGCTTCGGGGGGGTCTTTGGCACCCTGGTCTCGGGCTCCTTCCTCTACCTGATCGCAATCCTCAACCTGGTGGTGCTGGTCGGGATCGTCAAGGTCTTCCTGGGCATGCGACGGGGCCAGTTCGCCGAGGAGGAGCTGGAGCAGCAGCTGCAATCCCGGGGCATGATGTACCGCTTCTTCGGCCGGCTGATGAAGACCATCCGCTCGCCCTGGCAGATGTATCCGGTCGGCGTCCTCTTCGGTCTTGGCTTCGACACCGCCACCGAGATCGCCCTCTTGGTGGGGGTGGCGGCGGTGGCCACCGCCGGGCTGCCCTGGTACGCGGTGCTCTGCTTGCCGGTCCTCTTCGCCGCCGGGATGAGCCTGCTCGACACCCTTGATGGGTCCTTCATGAACTTCGCCTACGGCTGGGCCTTCGCCAAGCCGGTGCGCAAGGTCTACTACAACATCACCATCACCGGGCTCTCGGTGGCGGTGGCGCTGCTAATCGGCACGATTGAGATCCTGGCGCTGCTGGGAAACGAGTTCAAGCTCAAGGGAGGGTTCTGGCACGCCGCCCGTTTCTTCAACATCAACCAGGCCGGGTTCATCATCGTCGGGCTCTTCGTCGGCACCTGGCTGGTTGCCTTGCTGATCTGGCACTTCGGTCAGGTGGAGCGGCGCTGGGCGGCGGCTGCGGCTCGGGCGGGGGCGGGTCCGGCCCGCTGAGCTCCAGGTCAGCCCGCGAGCGGGGGAGTGGGGACAACTTCCCCGCCCGCTAGGCTGGGCCGGTGCCCCTGATCTCCCCGCCGGCCCGCCGCGGCTCGCCGGGGTGGGCCCTGGCGGTCATCGCCACCGGGGTTCTGATCACCGCGGTCGACACCACCATCGTGGTGCTGGCCCTGCCCCACATCCAGCGCTCGCTGCACGCCAGCCTCGGGTCGGTGGTCTGGATCATCGTCAGCTACCTGTTGGTGATCACCCTGCTCTCGACCCAGGTCGGCCGGCTGGGCGACATCCTGGGCCGGGTGCGGATGTACGAGGCGGGTTTCGCCGTCTTCGTTTTGGGGTCCCTGCTCTGTGCCCTGTCCTGGAACGAGACGGCGATGATCGGCTTTCGGGTCCTCCAGGGCGTGGGCGGCGCCTTGATTGCGGCCAACAGCGGGGCGGTGATCGCCGACACTTTCCAACCCGAGCGGCGGGGGGCGGCCTACGGGTTCAACGCCGTGGGCTGGAACCTGGGTGCCATCATCGGCATCGTCCTGGGCGGCCTGATCACCACCTACCTCTCCTGGCGCTGGGTGTTCTGGATCAATGTGCCGATCGGACTGGCCGCCCTTGTGGTCGCTCTCCGGGTCCTCCAGGAGCGGGGGGAGAAGAGGGCCCGAAGCCTGGACCTCTGGGGGATGGGGCTGCTGGGGCTGGGGCTGCTGGGAATCCTCTGGGCGATGATCGAGCTGGCCTCGACCTCGTTCGACCCCGCGATCGGGCTGGCGCTCGGGGTGGGGCTGGCCTGCCTGGTCGCCTTTGCGGTGGTGGAGAGGATGGTGGCGGCACCCATGGTGGAGCTGCGGCTCTTCCGGATTCCCACCATGTCACCCTCGCTCTTGGCCTCATTCTTCCAGGCGCTCTCCAGCTTCGCGGTGCTGTTTCTCCTGATCATGTATCTCCAGGGGGTGCGTCACCTAAGCCCCCTCGCGGGCTCGCTGTGGCTGATCCCCGGATACCTGGTGGGAGCAGTGGCCTCGCCCTTCGCCGGACGCCTGGCCGACCGCCTGGGCCCGGCATCGCCGGCCACGGCCGGGCTGCTGATCTCCGTGGGCGCGCTGCTGGTCTACAGCCGCCTGGGTGTCGCCAGCCCGCTCTGGCTGGTCTCGGTGGGCAGCGTCGTCAACGGGATTGGGTCAGGGGCGTTCTTCCCCGCCAACACCACCGCGGTGATGCGGGCGTCGCCAGCGAGAGACTTTGGGCTCAGCGCCGGCCTGCTCCGTACCTGTGCCAACGTGGGGATGGTCTTCTCCTTTGCCGCGGCGATCGTGGCCGCCGCCCACAGCATCCCTCGCAGCCTGGCCTTTGCGATCTTCGTCGGCGGCGCCAATCTCTCCGGGGCCCGGGGCACTGCCTTCGTGGGCGGCATCCACACCAGCCTCTACCTGGCCGTGGCCCTGATGCTGGTGGCGGCGGCCCTCTCCGGGACCCGCCTGCTCTCTGGTCGGCTGGCGGGCGGCGAGTCGGCCCGGGCGCGGCCGAGCTGAGCCGCGCCCGGGCCCACAGGCCCGGGGTGCGATGCGCACCGCCCACAAACTAGCTGCGGAGGAGGCGGCTTGGAGCCTGTAGACTGACCCGGCTCTGGCCCCACTCTGAGCTCACCCCGGTGGATCGGTTTCGTCGCTCCGCCTTGAGGGTGGCACACCTGTCCCGACGCGATTCCGGGAGGTAGATGGTCAACTCTGGTTCGTGGTCTAACGTGGTCGCGCCCCTGCGGGAGCGCGATTTCAGGCTGCTCTGGGCGGGAAACCTGGCGTCGCTCCTGGGGGACGGCATCTTCACCGTCGCCCTGGCGCTGGAGGCACTCGCCGTCGACCGGCAGCCCACCGGTTTGGCCTACGTGCTGGCCTGCCGGACTGTGCCCTCCATCGCCTTCGGGATCGTCGGCGGCGTCGTGGTCGACCGCATCTCCCGGCGCACGGCGATGCTCATGGCGGACCTGGCGCGCGGGTTGGCGGTCGCCGTCATCGGCATCTTGGTTTTTGAACACGTGATCGCCCTCTGGCATCTGGTCGTCATGGCCGTCGTTTTCGGCATCGCCGACTCCTTCGGCGAGCCTGCGTTCCTGGCCGTGGTACCGGAGATCGTCCCCGCCCGGCTGATCACCCAGGCCAACGCCCTCAGCACCACCTCCGGACAGCTGGCCTCGAACCTGGTCGGCCCCGCCCTGGGGGGACTGGCGGTGGGAGTGATCGGACGCGCCGGCGCTTTCGGCCTGGACACCGCCAGCTTCGGCGTCCTGCTGGTCTGCCTGCTCTTTCTCAAGGTCCGGAGCAACGCCCAACCCAGCGGCCGCTCCTTCTTCGCCGAGGCAGGCGACGGCGTCAGGTACATCGCCTCCCGGCGCTGGCTCTACCTGCTCCTGCTCGGGGCAGCCTTCGCGAACCTGGTGGGGATGGGGCCGTACCTGGTGCTGCTCCCGGTGATGGTGCGACACGTCCTCCACGGCAGCGCCATGGTGCTGGGGCTGATCTATGCGGCGTCAGGCGCCTCCGGCGTGGTCGCGGCGCTGGTGGTGGGCCGGTTGGGCACGCCCCGCTACCTGGTCGAGATCATGTGGTCGGCCTACTGCCTGGGTGGCCTGGCGGTCGCCGGCATCGCCTTCGCGCCCGACGCCATCGTCACCGGGGCGCTCAGCGCACTCTCCGCGGGGCTGATTGTCTACGGCGACGTGCTCTACTTCACCCGACTCCAGACCGCGGTTCCCCAACGGCTGTTGGGACGGGTTTCCTCGGTCTCCTTCGTGATGGTGATGACCCTGACCCCGGTAGGTACGGTCCTGGGTGGAGTCATGGCCGCCACCCTAGGCGCCCGTGGTGGGTTCCTTCTGAGCGGTCTGCTGGCCGCCACCGCCGGCGTGGTGCTGCTGATCCCCGGCGCCCGCGACGTGGAACCGCTCCCAGGGGATGCCGAGCCAGGAGCGGGGGCCTCGGCCGAGCGGCTGGAGGAGTCTGGGGCCTGAGATCAGCTCATGCTATGGATAAGAGATCTTATCCCTAACTTAGCTCATTCCTTGAACAGTGCTTCGCCACGGTCGCCCTCCCCCGGGTCGGAAGAGCGTCGACGTCGCCCCGGGCGGCCCCTGGTCCAGCCCGAACTCGGCGGGCTCGCCCTGGGCGGCCTTCCCGGACGCCGCCCGTTGGACCCGAGGCGCCCGTCGACGCTGGCCGGACCAGGGGCCGAGCTCCTGGCCGCGGCGCCGCTGCGGCTGGCGTGATGGGACCGGGCGCTCTTGGTTCGCCTCCCACGCGCCGGGAGCGGATCAGCGAGTTGTGGGGCGACCAGGAACGCCGATGGCACTCACGACGACGACCAGCCAAGGATGCCGCTGCACCCCCGGATCGGCCTCCCTTGCCGCTTGAGGGTCCGGCGACTTCAGTCGCCGGGCAGATAGCCGGTGGCGCCGTCGAGTAACTCCCGGATCAGATCCAGCTGGCCGTTGTGCCGGGCCGTCTCCTCGATCATGTGGGTCAGCACCCAGCGCAGGGAGCGCTGGTTCGCGGGATCTTTGGCGATGGTCCCCAGCTCTAGCCCGGCCGCGACCTCTCGACTGCGGGCGCACTCCAGCTCGTAGTCGTCGAGCAGTCCCGCGAGGGTTTCGGATTCGCCAACCACAAACTCGCTGTCCGGGATCCCGAAGGGTCCGGCGCCGGCAGCTGCTCCCCCAACAGCACCTCGCGGAACCAGCCCCGCTCCGTGTAGCGCAGATGGCGGACGATGCCCGCGCAGGTGGTCAAGGGCGACGGCACCAGTCGCTCTCGGATTTGGGCCTCGGACAGCCCTTCCACTTTGTAGCGGACGATGGCCCGCTGCCGGTCCAGGAAGCCGTTGAGGATGCTGCGCTCGTCGCCGTCACCCGCGATCTGTGCCGTCATCCCCCTCGAGTCCTAAGTCCCTGCCGTGTCCCTGGCGCCCAGCAACGGTCTGGGCTCGGGCCCCTTCCGCGCGCAGCAGGCGCGCCTGGCGCTCCTCGTGGCCCCGGACCAGCTCCCCGTTGTGATGGATCACCCGCCACCAGGGCAGCCCGCTCGACGCCGCCAGCACCCGGCCTACCGCCCGGGCAGCACCAGGGTGTCCCGCCAGGCGGGCCAGCTCTCCATAGCTGAGCGTCTCGCCGGGCCGCGTCCCCCGCAGCACCCGGGCCACGGCGGTAGCAAGCCCCTCCGCCCGGGGTTGCGGCTCAGGCGTCATGGCGCCAGGGCCTGGGGGCGCTGCGCCACGACTCCATGAACTCCGTCGTCGGCACCGGCGAGCGCATCGCCCGCGGGGAGGGCATGACCCCCGCCAGCCCGGCGTCGGGATCTGTGCGCGAGGAGCAACCCCGAACGATTGTGCCAACCATAGCCCTTGGGCAGCGCGGTCTCGACCGTCCCGGCCGCCGGGACGTGCATCCCCAGGCCCCAACTCCCCCCAGACCCCTGCCCTCCTTCGTGATGCGGCAATCGACGGTGAACAGCTCGGTTGAGAGCCCGAATCCCAGCCTGAGGGTGAGGGGATCCTCAAGCCTGATCAGTGCCTGGGTAGGAACGGTATCCTCCAGGTCCCCGTCCAGCCGGTGCAGCACCTGGCGATTGGCGAGTTCGGGCAACCGGCGCGGCACGGGGTCGTCGAGCCGTAGGCGTCCCTGTTCCACCAGCCTCATGGCGGCGCGGCGGCGGCGAAGGGCTTGGTCAGGAGACGATCCTGAAGAGGGCGTCCCGCGGCAACGGCGTCCAGTTCTCTAGGGAAGGTCGTCCCAGGACCTCGACGTGGACCCGGTCGCCGCGGGCCACCAGGTCCGCGAACCCGGGCCCCCTCCCCTCTTCCGCCTGGGCTACTAGAATCTGCCGCAGGTCTCGCTGCCCCTGATCCGTGAAACCGGGTGGGCTCATCAACTATCTGCGCGCGCCCCCGTCACCAGGAGTCTCCCCCAGGCCACCACGGCCACGTCAGGGACATCCCCAGACCCGGGACGCTCCACCCTCTCCAGCCGCTCAAGCACAACGCCCTCCAGGTCCGGGCCCAATTTCTCGACGGTAAAGAGTCGGTCGGCATCAGATGGCCCACCCCGGCCAAGATTGTCGAGGTGGTGCCCGACGACGAACAGATGTCCCCCGGGGGAGAGCGCCGCCACCGCTCGGGCGTAGAGCCCCGGCCGCAGGTCGGGACGGGGATGGATGTTGGCCAGTACCACCAGATCGAACGCAGCGGCCGGGGCCGACCACTGCTCCATGTCAGCCCGAACCAGGTCGAGGATGACACCAGCGGCGCGGGCCCGGTCGGCGGCCTGCGCCAGGCCCACGGCCGACGAGTCCACCGCCGTCACCGTCCAGCCCTTCTGGGCCAGCCAAATGGCGTTGCGCCCCGGGCCCGAGCCCAGGTCCAGGGCCCGACCTGGTGGGAGGGGACGGACCAAGTCGACCAGCGAAGGATCGGGCTCACTGGGCCAGCTCTGCTCGATGAAGCGCTGGTCCCAGTTGACCGATTCAGCCACGGCCGTGCTCGGCCGCCGAACTCGTGCGGTCGAAGCCATGCCGGTGGTCGATCACCAGGGCCAGTGCCAGGACCGCCGCAGATAGGAGCGCCCCCAGCAGCGGGCGCAAGCCGCCGACCCTGGCAAGGGCGTGCACCACGGCCAGCAAGACGCTGCCCAGGGTGAGCAGCCCGGCTGCGCCCAGGATCCCGAACCGGAGCCAGCGCCCCCGGGTCGAAGTCAGGGCGGCGCCGGCCAGGGCGGCGAGCAGGGCCCAGAGGAGAACGCCCAGCACCGAGCCGGCGGCACGGTCGGGAGCGCCCCGGAACATTCCCGGGTTGCTGGCCAGGAACTGGGCCTGGTCGGCCAGGCCCAGCGCGCTCAGGCCCAGCAGCGCCCAACCGCGCAGACCGGTGACGCGCATAGCGCGGGGGGCCGCCTCCACCCCGCCATCATCCCGGACGGGCATGGGGGCGGACTGCGCCGGAGCTCGGATCGCTGCCGGATAGTGACAGCCATGGCCGCCCCCGCCCCAACGCCGACCCGCGCGCCGGGGCCTTCCTCGGGACCGCTAAGGTGCCCCTGGGCTCGGGGAGAACTGCTCACCGCCTACCACGACCAGGAGTGGGGTGTCGCGACCAGCCGGCGCCGGGCCCACTTTGAGCTGATCTCCCTGGAGGGAGCCCAAGCGGGGTTGAGCTGGCTTACGATCCTGCGCCGCCGCCCGGCCTACCGCCGGCTAATGCTGGGCTTTGACGCGACTCGGCTGGCGGCACTGGGGCCGGAGCAGGTCGAGATGTGGCTGCGAGATCCGGGCCTGATTCGCAACCGTGCCAAGCTGAGCAGCGTCCTCGGCAACGCCCGGGCGTTCCTGGAGATTGAGGGGTCTTGGGGCTCATTCGACGCCTACCTGGCCCGGGGTGTGGGGCTGACCCCGGTTCGCAACCACTGGCGGCGGGCGGAGCAGGTCCCGGCCCAGACCGAGGACTCGCGGCGGCTCAGCCGGGATCTGCGCCGGCGAGGCTTCCGCTTCGTCGGACCCACCATCTGCTACGCCTACATGCAGAGCGTGGGCCTGGTCAACGATCACCTCCAGGAGTGCTATCGCTGGGCTGAGCTGGACTAGCGGGCTGGGTGCCCCGCACCTGGTACCGGAGCGCGACCATGCCGTTGCCGAAGCGGCGCTGATCGAGCAGCTTGAGCTCGAGCCAGAGCCCCGGCTCCAGCCAGGGCCGGCCGCCACCGACCACCACCGGGGCCTGCACCAGGCACAGCTGGTCCACCAGCCCCGCCGCCAGGGCCTGGGAGGCCAGCACCGGACCGCCCACGCTGAGGTCGCCCTCGGTCTTCGCCTTGAGCTGGGCGATGGCCGCTGGCCGGAACTCGGGCTCGAGCCGGGTGCGGGTGGTTGACACCCCCTGCAGGCTCCGCGAGTAGACGACCTTCTCCGCCCGCCGCCAGAGCTCGGCGAACTCGGTGACGTAGTCCGGCGCTCGGGGCGTGGGCAGGTGGTCCCAGGTCGCCATGACCTGATACATCCGCCGTCCGTAGAGGTGTGTCGCAGTCGAGCGCAGCAGCTGGTTGTAGAAGTCGTGGACCTCCGGGTCCGGCTCCGCCCAGTCGAAGTTTTGGCGGGCATCGGCCACGTAGCCGTCCAGCGACGCCGTGATGGCGTAGGTCAGTCTTCCCATCTGCGGAGATCCTCTCAGCCGGGTTTAGCAGCCTGCTGGCGGCTGGCGAGCCACGCCCGGCCCTATCCTGACCCCGAGCCGTGGTTGCTGCCCTGCCGCCTCTGGAGATCGCCCGGGCCTGGGAGCGCCTAGCACCGGTGGTGCATCGGACGCCTCTGATCCGCTCCAGCCAGCTGGACCAGCGAGCCGGGCGGCGGGTCTGGCTCAAGCTGGAATGCCTTCAGCGCTCGGGCTCATTCAAGGCCCGCGGGGCATTCAACGCCGCCCTGGTCGGCCTGGAGCAGGGGGACCGTCGCGGGCTGGCCTGCGTCTCCTCGGGCAACCATGGTCAGGCGGTCGCGCTGGCCGCCAGGTCGCTGGACCTGGAGGCCCTGGTGGTGATGCCCCCCGACGCCTCGCCGGTGAAGGTCGCTGCCATCCGTGGGTACGGCGCCGAGGTCTACTCCACCGGAGTGACCCTGGAGAACCGTGACGTTATCTGCCAGCAGTTGGCCGAACAGCGGCGGTTGCGCTTCATTCACCCCCACGACGACCCCGACGTGATGGCCGGCCAGGCGACGGTGGCCGAGGAGCTGGTGGAGCAGCTTGGCTCGCGCGAGGCCCAAGCCGGGGCGGTGGTGATCCCGGTGGGCGGGGGCGGCCTGCTGGCGGGGATGGCAAGCTCGCTCCGGGAGCGCCAGCCCCAGGCCCGGGTGGTAGGGGTAGAACCCGGCTCCGGCGACGATGCCGGGCAATCCTTGCGTCGGGGGACCCTGGTCAGCTTGGAGGCCGCGCCTGCCACCCTGGCCGACGGGGCCCGGACGCTGCATCTCGGCGCCGGGTGCTGGGAGATAATTCGCCGGCTGCGACCGAGCATGGTGAGCGTGGATGAGCTCGACCTGGCCCGGGCCTGCTGGTGGCTCTGGAGCCGCGCCAAGCTCCTGGTCGAGCCCACCGGGGCCCTGGCCCTGGCTGCGGTGCTGGGCCGCGCCCAGCCGGAGGCGGCTTGGCACAATGCCCTTCGGGGCCGCGGCGATCTGGTCTGCGTCATCTCGGGTGGGAACTGCGACCCTGGGCAGATGCGGGCGGTGCTGGCCCTGGTCGGCTCAGAAGGAGAATCGGTGTGAGTGACGAAGAGCTGTGGAACCGGGTCGACAGCCTTCTGGAGTCGGCGCTGCTGAGCCGTGATCCCGACCTGGATCCGGCGCTGGCGGCCAGCGAGCAGGCGGGCCTGCCCGCGATCCAGGTCTCCCCCACCCAGGGCAAGCTGCTGCACCTGCTAGTGCGGGTCCAGGCGGCGCGTCGGGTGCTGGAACTGGGCACCCTCGGGGGCTACAGCGCGATCTGGATGGCCAGCGCCCTTCCGGAAGGCGGGAGCCTGGTCTCGCTGGAGGCCGAGCCCCGCCACGCCGAAGTCGCCCGCGCCAACCTGCAGCGGGCCGGCCTGGATGCCAAGGTTGAGGTGCGGGTGGGACCGGCGCTGGAGAGCCTGCCTCAGCTGCTGAGCGAGCGGGCCGGCCCCTTCGATCTCATCTTCATAGACGCCGACAAGACCGGCTATCCCGACTATCTGCGCTGGGCGCACCGGCTCGCTCGCCCGGGCAGCCTGATCCTCGCCGACAATGTCGTCCGCGCCGGGGCGATCACGGATCCCCGCGAGGGCGACGCCGCCGCCACCGGGGTGCGGCGTTTCCTCGAGGACGTGGGCGCCACCCCTGGGCTCAGCGCCACCGCGGTCCAGACGGTGGGTAGCAAGGGATACGACGGCTTCTGTCTGGCGCTGGTCACGGCCATGCCCGGGCCGGGGTAACCTCGGCCGCGACGATACCCGCGAAGACCAATTAGCCCGCCAGCCGCTGCCAGCGCCCGGTCCAGAGCCAGGTCTGGTCGGTGAAACCCTGACCGGAACTGGTAGCTCCCCCGAAGAGCAGCACCCCGCGACCGTGCGGAGCCTCGGCCATGGCCGCGAAGCTGAAGCTGGCGGGGCCCCTGGCGCCCACCACCGCCCGCCAGTCCGAGCCGGTCCACTCCCAGGTCGAGGGCCGAGCCCCGGCGCCGGCAAACAGCAAGACTGTGCCGGTGAGCGGATCGGTGGCCATGGCCTCGTAGGCCAGGGCAGGGGGCGAGTGCCGGGGATGCAGCTCTGTCCAGTCGCTGCCATCCCAGGCCCAGGTGTCGCGGAGCCGTCGCGAGCCATTGCTGCCGCCGAAGAGCAATAGCTCGCCGTTTCGGGGATCCCAGGCCAAGGCGGAGGCGCTTCGGCGGGAGGGCTGCCGAGCGGGATGGAGCCGGACCCAGCCGGCGGGTCGCAGCACCCAGGTGCCGGCCAGGGGCCGCGCCGAGGCGCTGTCGCCGCCGAAGACCAGCAGCTGCCCCGAGTCGGGGTCGAAGCCGGCGGCGGCGAAACGGCGTCCGGTCGGGGCCGATGCGAGCTCCAGGCGTTGCCACGAGGTGTCCCAGCGCCAGGTGCCTGCCCGGGGGGCGCCCACGCCCTGGGCGGCGGCGCCCCCAAAGAGAACCACGCCTCGTCGGCGGGGATCGTAGGCTGCGGCAGCGTAGCCCAGCGCCCCCGGGCTGGGGCCGGCACGGGAGAGCCAACCCCTACCGTTCCAGAGCCAGGTGCCGCGGCTGCACACCAGCTGGCCACAGCCACCAAAGAGCAGATCCTGGTCCAGCGCCGGGTCGAGCACCAGGTTGGCCCCGCCCACGGCGGGCGGCCCGGACTGGCCCGGGCCGGCCTCGATCGCCCTGGCGCTGCCCCAGCCCCCCAGTGCTAGCAGGAGAGCGGCCAGGGCCGCTCCTACCCCAACCGCAGCCCGGCCCAGCCGACCCCGCGCCACCAGGCGGTCCAGGCTGAGCCGGCTCCAGCATCTGGCCCTGAGCAGGACAATGATGCAGAGCAGGTAGGCGGCTCCGGCGCCCAGGTCGGTGGCCCCCGGGCTGAATGCCAGGCCCAGCCCCTCACCGAACACCCATACCCCCAGGATCAGGGGCAGCAGTGCGATCAGGGCCAGCTCGGTGGCCAGGCCAGCGGCGACGCAGAGGCCCAGCCCGGTCTCCAGCGCGGCCAGGACCGCATTGGCCACAACCGGTTGGCGCCCGACCAAGGTGGCGGCGAAGGTAATCACCGTGCGCAGGGGCTCGGGCGAGACGGCGGCGTTGCCGTAGAGCAGACTGGGAAAGACCTGATAGGTCCCCGGCTGCCACTCGAGAACCGCGTCCAGGAGCAGGATCAGGCCGAAGGCGATACGGGCCACCGCCGGCCAGATGGCGGCCGAGGCTGGGGCCCGGGACCTCACGGCCGCGGCCGGCATCCCCCTAGGCGGAGGTCACGCCAGCAGGCGCGCGATCCGCTCCAAGCCCTCGGCCAGGTCGGCGTCGGAGGCTGCATAGGAGAAGCGCAGGTGACCCGGGGCGCCAAAGGCCTCCCCAGGCACCAGCGCCACCTTGGCCTGGTCGAGAATCGCCTCGGCCAAGTCGAGCGACGACTCGATTCGGCGGCCACCTAGAGAGCGGCCCAGTACCCCGACCACCGATGGGAACACGTAGAAGGCGCCGTCGGGGGTCAGGCACTCGAACCCGGGCAGGCGCTGGACCGCAGCCACCGTCCGATCCCGGCGCACTCTGAAGAGGTCGCGCATCCGGTGCACCGAGCCCAAGCCGGAGCGCAGGGCTGCGAGCGCTGCAGCCTGGGCGACGTTACTGATGTTGCCGCTGACATGGGAGTGGAGATTGGTGGCCGCCGACACCACCGGGACCGGCCCCACCATCCAGCCCACCCGCCACCCGGTCATGGCATACGATTTGGCGGCGCCGTTGACGCTGATCGCCAGCGGCTCCAGCTCCGGGACCAGGGCTGGCAGCGACCGGGGCCGGCTCGGGGTGTAGTTGAAGTGCTCGTAGATGTCGTCGCTCACCACCCAGAGCCGGTGCTCCGCCGCCCAGGTGCCGATCTCCCGCATCTGGGCCTCGCCGTAGACGGCGCCCGAAGGGTTGGCGGGCGAGACGAAGAGCAGTGCCTTGGTGCGCTCGGTCCTGGCCGCCTCCAGCTCAGCCACACCCACCCGGAAGCCACGGGTGTCGTCGGCGGCGACCGCAACCGGCACCCCTCCGGTGATGGTGATCACCTCGGGGTGGGTCACCCAGTAGGGGCTGGCCAGCAGCACCTCGTCGCCGGGGTCGAGGAGAGCGGCGAAGGCGTGGTCGATGGCCTGCTTGGTCCCGCTGGTGATGAGGACGTTGGCGGCGGCCACCCCCTGGCCCGAGTCGCGGCTGGTCTTCTGGGCCACCGCCTCGCGCAGCTCAGGCAGGCCGGCGACCGGGGTGTAGTGGTGCAGGCGCGGCTCCCGGCAGGCGGCGGCCGCGGCCTCCACCACCGCCTCGGAGGTGGGCAGGTCCGGTTCCCCGGCAGCCAGGGAGATCACCCGCTGGCCCCCGGCGCTCAGCTCCCGGGCGCGGCGCTCCATGGCGATGGTGGCCGACTCGGAGATGGCGCCGACCCGCTGGGAGATGGCGGCAGCCGGAGGGCTCTGGGCAGCCAATAGACTCTCTCCTGATGTCCACCGCTGGTGTTGCAGAGCTGGTCATACCACAGCATCTGCTCCCCCAAGACGGCCGCTTCGGCAGCGGCCCGTCTAAGGTACCGGCTGCCGCCCAGCGGGCACTGGCCGAGACCAGGCTGCTGGGCACCAGCCACCGCCAGGAGCCGGTGCGCGACCTGGTCCGGCGGATCCGCCGGGGGGTGGCCGAGCTGCTGGCGCTGCCGTCCGGTTACGAGGTGGCCCTGGGCAACGGCGGCGCCACGCTCTTCTGGGATCTGGCCAGCCTCTGCCTGATCCGGGAGCGCAGCCAGCACCTGGTCTTCGGGGAGTTCTCCTCCAAGTTCGCTAGCGCGGTACGGGCCGCCCCCTTCCTGCTCGAGCCCGAGCTGGTGCCGGCGGAGCCAGGCTCCCACCCTGAGCCCCGGGCCAGCTCCCAGGTCGATGCCTACTGTCTGACCCAGAACGAGACCTCGACCGGAGTGGCCATGGCCATCCGCCGGCCCAGCCCGGACCCGGAGCAGCTGGTGCTGGTGGACGCCACCTCGGCGGCGGGAGGGCTGGCCGCCGCTCCCGAGCAGTTCGACGCCTACTACTTCGCGCCCCAGAAATGCTTCGCCGCCGAGGGCGGGCTGTGGGTGGCCGCGCTCTCCCCGGCAGCCATCGCCCGGGCCCAGCAGCTGGAGGGCTCGGGCCGCTGGGTGCCAGCCTCGCTGAGCCTGACCCTGGCACTGGAGAACTCCCGCCTCGACCAGACCTACAACACCCCAGCGATCGCCACCCTGATCCTGCTCCTCCACCAGATTGAGGCGGTGCTCAGCTCCGGGGGGCTGGCCTGGGCCGAGCAACGCAGTCGCCGGTCCTCGGAGATCGTCTACGACTGGGCCGAGCAGCGACCCTGGGCGCAGCCCTTCGTCAGTGACCCGGCCATGCGCAGCCCGGTGGTGGCGACCATCGACCTCGACCCCTCGGTGCCGGCGGCCCGGGTCTCGGCGGTGCTGCGGGCCAACGGGGTGATCGACACCGACTCCTATCGCAAGCTGGGCCGCAACCAGCTGCGCCTGGGCCTCTTTCCCGCCGTGGATCCCGAGGACGCCGGCCAGCTCACCCACGCCATCGACTGGGTGGTCGGGGAACTGACGAAATGAGCACAGACCTTGACGGATTTGTCACCGCCAGACCCGATACTGGGACGGCCGGCGGCCGATAGTACCCATTAATGGGTAGGCGATCCCCGCCGGGGCCGGCCGGGGGCGTGACCGACCCCGCTCCGCTGCCCTGGGAGCTGGCGCGCAAGACCCTCGCTGGGGGGGGTGAGGCAGCGACCGCCGAGGCTGTGGAGTGCCTGCGGCCATGGCTCGAGGCGCGCGCCGCGGAGCTCGCCCCCGACCCCCAGCTGGCCCGCCTGGTCGCCCAGCAGGTGGTAGTCGACCTCAACGCCCGGCCGGGCCAGTTGCTGCGCCCGGAGGCGGAGCTGACGCAGTGGCTCGAGGTTCGTCTGACCCAGACCGCGGCGCTTTTTGGCGGCACTCTCTGGGGCGAGGCCCCGGAGCGCGACGAGATCTCCTCAAGTATCCCCTCCGCCCTGGCGCTGGGAGCCGGCTGGAGACTGGCGGGCTGGGCCCGGCGCCGGCTGCCCCGGCGGGCGGTGAGCATCCCCTCCGCGGTGCTCGGCCCAGCCGCCACCACCGTGGCCCTGGCGCTGGTGGCGGGAGCCATGACCGCCAGCTTCGCCACCATGCCCCGAGCGAGCACATCGACCCCGGCGCTGCCGACGCTGGTTGCCCCGCCGGTGCCCAGCCCGTTTGCCCTGGCTCCGGCCAATCCTCAGGTCACGGCGGCGCCCACCCCCCCGGTCACGCCCGCCCCCACCGCCACCGTCACCCCGGCGCCACTGGTGCCTCTGGTCACGGTGGTCAGTCCCACTCCGGTCGTGCCCAGCCCGCCGGTGACCAACCCACCCTCGCCACCGCTCCCGCCAACGACGCCGCCACCGACCCCGACCCCCACGCCCCGGTGCCACTGGGACGGAGACGGCTCCGGGGGGCAGGCCGGTGACGATGACGGCGATGACGACCGCTGCCAGCCCCATCCGATGCCGATCGGGCACCCGCCGCCGCCCAGCCCATCGCCGACCCCCTGCCCTCCGCCTCCCCCACCGCCGTGCCACGCCGCCTCCAGCCCCGGCCCCGGGGACGGCTCCGACCCCGACGACGACTCGGGTCGGGGCCAGCTAGGCTGGGACGGTGGAGCTTCGACAGGCGACGGAGGAGTACCTGACCTACCTGGCGGTGGACCGGGCCAGGAGCCCGCAAACGGTCAAGGCGTACACCATGGACCTGAAGCGGGCGCTCCAGTTCTGGGGGACGCTCAGGCAGGCGCCCACCGACACTAGCCACCTGGACCGGGCCGCTGTCCGCGCCTACCAGCGTCACCTGGGTGGGATGGGCCTGGCACTCAGCTCGCGGGCCAGGCGGCTCCAGGCGCTGCGCGGCTTTCTTCGCCACGCCCTCCGGGAGCGCTGGATGGAGGAGGACCTGGCGGAGCACATCGACATCCCCCGGGTCCCGGCGCCTCTCCCCAAGCCGCTGACCACCGCCGATGCCCGGCGGGTGCTGGCATTCGGGGACCGCCAGGACGAGCCGGGCCTCCGGGACCGGGCCCTGATTCACTTCCTGCTCAGCACCGGCTGCCGCATCTCCGAGGCGCTGACGGTGGACCGGGCCTCGGTCAACGCCGAGGGCCGCCTGGTGGTTCGGGGCAAGGGCTCCAAGGAGCGGATGGTTCAGCTCACCCCGGTGGCGCTGGGCGCGGTCAAGCGCTACCTGGGCTCCCGCCACGACCGCGACCCGGCGCTCTTCCTGAACTACGACCGCTCGTCCGCTGCCCGGGGCCGGCGCCGGCTCACCGCCGGCGGCGCCCGTCACATCCTGCGCCGGGTGCGCCGGGAGACGGGAATCGAGGGCCTGCGCTCGCCCCACGTGCTGCGGCACACCACCGCCACTGAGCTCCTCACCATCACCGGCAACGTCCGCCTAGTCCAGGAGGTGCTGGGCCACGCCAACCTCAACACCATGCAGGGCTACACCAAGGTCGTGGACGCCGCCCGCACCGAGGCCTACCGCCGGTTCGAGGAACGGCTGCGACCGGTTCCGCTCAGGGAACCGGAGACGCCGCCGGGGTGAACAGGAAGGTGTCCAGGAACAGGGAGAACGCGGCGGCGCCGGCGTGCGTGGCAGCCCGGGTCTCGATCAGGAAGGCGAGGCCCGCCTGCGCCTGAAAGGCGACCGAGGCCTGGTATCCGGAGCCGGCGCTGTAGGTGATCAGGGGAGCGGTCACACCAAATACCTCTACGGCGCTGACGCCCTGCTGACTCGCCTGTGGCGAGGGCGCGGGCAGTGCCGCGGTGCTGGTTGCGGTGGCGACGGTGATGGTGTCACCACCGCTGGTGCTGAAGACGACCAAGCCGCTGGCCTGCTGGGCAAAGGTCCAGCCCTGGGGATACATCACTGACCACGCCTGAGTCCCCGAGGAGGCGAAGGTCTGGAAGGTCTGGGGAGAGGTGTAGGCAGGGTCGGCGGTCACCCAGCCGGTCTGGCTGGAAGCCCGGACCTGCCACCAGCCGCCGTTGCTGGGAGTGTGGGAGACGATGGGCAAGCTCACCCCCTGAGCGAGGACACCGACCACCTGGTCGCTGGTGCTGGGGCCGCTCCGCAGGTTGACCCCGAGGGGGGCGATCACGGTCAGGGTGGTGGGCACCGGCGTCGCCGACGCCGTGGGCCGCGGGGTTGGGCGGTGATGGCGGGGCGGAGACGTGGTGGCGCAGGCCACCAGGGCCAGAGCGAGCCCCAGCCCGAGCGGGGCGCCGACGGCAGACCGTGCCCAGGGCGCTGCCATGCGTCCCCCAGGCTACATCGCCGCCGCCAGATGGGCCCCCGGCCGAGCCGGCTGGCTCCCTAGGTCGAGGAGACCCGGGCGCGGCCGGCGGCGGCGATGAGGCGGTCGCGGAGTGCCGCCGCGGCTGCCGCCGCGGCCTCGGCGTAGTCGTCCTCGAGGGAAGCCTGGGAGATCCCGCGGGAAACGCTGAGCAGGTACTCACCCTGGCCGTCTTGGCCGCCGGCAGCGGCAACCGCCGCCTCCAGGTCGCCGCCCTGGCTGCCCACCCCGGGGAGCAACAGCGGCAGGTCAGGGGCGGTCTGCCGGATCAGGGCCAACTCCCCGGGCCAGGTGGCCCCGGCCACCAGCCCCACCCTGCCGGCATGCGCAGTCGTGTTCCATTCGGCGGCACGAGCCGCGATCTCCAGGTAGAGCGGTCGGCCGCTAGGCCCGACGCGCAGGTCCTGGAAGTCGGAGGCACCGGGGTTGCTGGTGCGGCAGAGCAGGAAGGCGAAGCGGTCGGGACGGGATAGGAAGGGCGCCAGTGAGTCGTGACCCAGATAGGGATTGACGGTGCAAGCGTCGGCCTGGAGCACGTCGTAGAGAGCCTGGGCGTAGGCAGCGGCGGTGGACCCGATGTCACCCCGCTTGCCGTCGGCGATCACCAGCGCCCGCGGACGAGCCTGGCGCACCACCTCGCTGAGCAGCTCCCAGCCGCCACTGCCCAGGCGCTCAAAGAAGGCCAGGTTGGGCTTGTAGGCCACCGCGTAAGGCGAGGTGGCCTCGATGAGGGCCAAAGTGTGGCGCCGCACCGCCTCCAGGCCCTGGCCCAGCCCCCGGGGCAGCCACTCTGGATCCGGGTCAAGCCCGACGCAGAGTGGGGCTCCGTTAGCGGCCACCGCCTCGCGCAGCCGCTCCCGGAAGGGCAGCCTCGCTACCAAGAAGTGCGGGAGGTGCTGGTCTGAGTTGCCCCCGGGGCCTGGGGGGCGTAGGGGACGGAGATGCGGTCGTGCTCGGTCTGCATGCAGCGGGGACAGAGGGAACCCAGCTCGCCGTCGAGCATCACCGCCGCCAACCGGTAGATGGGGAACTCGCGGTTGCAGTTGGCACAGCGCCGCATCCAGGGCATCTCAAGTGGATTTTAGGCCCTGTTATGCTCAGGCCCGTCCCGGGGAGTGGCGCAGGTGGTAGCGCACCAGTCTGGGGGACTGGGGGTCGCAGGTTCGAGTCCTGTCTCCCCGACCACCGATCCTATGTGTACTTTCACAGGGTGGTGCGCCGAGGTTGGCCAGACTCCGGGTTAGCGTCCAGGGACGTGGTGTACGAGGGTCCATCAGCAGTGGGCCCTGCCAAAAGCAAAGAGCCATCAGGCATCCTTCAG
>JBOHUM010000038.1:0-48454 GCA_050734515.1 Candidatus Dormibacteria bacterium | reverse complement strand
GCAGCAGCCCCCGCCGCTCGTAGTACCGGAGGGTCTGGACGTTCACCCCCGCCTCGGCGGCGACCTGAGCACTTCGCATGAGGCCAGGGTAAACCCCGTACCTGAGTACCGAGTCAAGCCCCGGGCTGAACGGAGCGACACCCGAGAGGCAGGCCTGGTGGCCGGGATGCTCCGCGGGGGGCGACCAGAGTTCTTCACGTGCGCGACCGCCAGGACCTGGCCGTCTTCAACCCACTCCCACCTGCACCGCTGGTGGGGAAGCCTGCGGGTCAGCCGTCTTGATCGGCCAGATCGATCCAACTGCCGAGGAGTCCGAAGCCCTGGTCTACCCAGCCCGGGTTGGTGATGTCGACGTTCGCCTGGGCCAGGATCTCGGCCGGAGTGTCCGAGCCGCCGCTTCCCAGCAGATCCAGGTACGCCGCCACGAAGCCACTTCGGTCCTCCAGGTAGCGGGCGTAGAGTGCCAGGGATACGAGGTGGGCGAACGAGTAGGAGTAGGTGTAGAAGCGCGTCTGGATGAAGTGGGGAATGCGGGCCCAGGTGGTTCCATAGCCCGCAGGCAGCTCGACCGGCTCGCCGTAGTAGCTAGCGGCTTCCTCGAGCCAGAACCGCGTCAGGCGCTCCGGGTTGAGACTGTCGCCGGCGATCTTGGTCGCGTACGACCGCTGCTCGTAACGGGCCATCATCGTCTGGGCGAACAGGGTGTTGAGCGACCGATCGATGCGCGAGAATAGCAGGCCCTGGCGAGTCTCCGGATCGGGCGTTGCGGCCAGTTGGTGGTCGAACAGCAGGAGCTCCTGGAAGGTGGATGCGGCCTCTGCGATGACCAGGGGTGGCTGCCAGCCAAACGGCCCCTGGGCCGTCTTGGCGAGCTCGTCGTGGAGGGCGTGGCCCAGTTCGTGGGCCAAGGTCTGGACGTCACGCAGGGAATCTGTGTAGTTGAGGAGCAGGAAGGAGGGCGCGTCTAGGGCCACCCCCTCGCAGAACGCGCCGCCCTGTTTGCCTCGCCGCGGCTCGGCGTCGATCCGTTGCTCGCTGAAGCACCGCTCCAGGATTCGCTGGGCCACTTTCGAGAATCCACCGACCGCAGCGAGCACCAGCTGGCGCCCAGCGTCGAACGGGTACTCAAGCGTGGCGCCGACCGGGGCGTAGAGGTCGTAGAAGAGCAGGCGCTCGGCCCCGAGCCGCCTGGCCTTGATGCCGAAGTATCTGTGAGCCAGGTGGTAATGGCCCTGCACCCCATCGAGCAGGGCGTCGACGTCGGCGTCTGCCAGGTCATTGGCAAGGTTGGCCTGTTGCATCGGCCGCGGTGCGCAGTCCGGAGGTGGGCCGACGTATCCGCGCACGCGGTCCATGACCAGGCGGTCTCCCACCAACGAGTCGTATACCCGGGCCAGCACCGGGGTCCAGGGCTCCACCGCGGCGAAGACGGTGTCCAGGGCGCGCTTGCGAACGGCGGCGCGGGGGTCGTCCATGAAGGAGAGCAGCTGGTCGATGGTGTGCGGCCGTGCCGCTCCAGCGGCAGCGAAGTCCGCGACGATCGCGGACGTTGTCTGGCCGAACAGCTGCTGCCAGGCGGACTCCGCGGCGGTGCCGCGCTCGGCCAGCGCCTCTTCCACCTCGGTACTTCGAGTGTGGGCGGCTTGCCGTGTCAGCCGGTGGAGGTGGTGGCGGGCCGGCGCCACCTCGTCCGCGCGGGCGAGGGCGCGGGCGCGCTCCGGGTCGAGGCGCTGCCATTCCAGTTGGAAGAAGCGGGTAAGGTTGTCGAACTGCACGTCGCTACGGTCCGCCAACCCTCTCAGGTCCTGGTTCTCCGCCTGCAGGCTGTCGGCGAAGGTGCGCAGCTGGCAGTAGGCGACCGCGGCTTGGTGGCGGCCGAGTAGCTGGCCCAAGACGTGCAGCACCTCAGCGAGTTGAGCCGCATTCAGGCCGGCAACGCGGCCTTGGTACTGGGATTGGAACGCAGAGGCATCAGCCAGACTCTGGGCCAGGGCAGCCCGCGCCGTGGTTGGGTTGGCACAGAGGGCGCTGAGGTCCCACCGAACCCCCTCCGCCCGCTTTGCGCCCGAGGGAACTGATCCTTCCCCGTCAGCTGCCATGAGCTCCTCCTCGAGTGGACGGCCGGCGCACCCGCGAGCGCAGCATCGGCTCGCCGAGGCCCATGATGCGGTGCCAGCGTCAGGCGCGGGCCGCTGGGTTCCCCGCCACTGTCATCCGCGGGCCAGCGGTGCTCGCACGATCCGCCGTCGGGGGTGGTGGGTATGATCGCCCCACGCGCACCCGATCGCTACTTGGGGCGAGATGAACGGTCGCCAGTCGCGCCACCCCAACCGGCCGCTGCCGCGCCCACGGCGAGTGCGCTGGCGGTTCGCTTGAGCGGGCAGGTCCAGAAGCTGGGCTACTGGGGTGCCTACCTGCTTGGGCGCACCCCTTGGGACACCGGTATCAGCCCCCCGGAGCTGGTCGAGGTGGTCGAAGGTGGAGCGCGGCTGACCCCGGGCCGGGCGCTGGACGTCGGCTGTGGCACCGGGACCAACTGCGCCTACCTGGCCAGTCACGGCTGGGAAGTGGTCGGCGTCGACTTCACCGCCCGGGCGCTGGCAAAGGCCCGGCGGCGGGTCGCCAAACAGGGGCTGGCCGTTTCCTTCCTCCGCGGAGACGCCACCCGGCTGGGCGCGCTCGGTCTGCAGCCGGGCTTCGACATGCTGCTCGACATCGGCTGCTTTCACAGCGTGGCCGCGGCTGGGCGCGGGGGCTACGTCGCGGGCGTGGCGGCTCTGGCCCGCCCGGGCAGCACCTATCTGCTCTTCTGCTTTCGCGGCAGGACGGGGGTGTCGGACCAAGCGGTGCGGGCTGCGTTCGCCGCCGACTTTGAGCTGCTGGAGGTTCGCCCCGGCTCGGGGAGATTCGACCCCGCCTGGTATCGGATGCGCCGTCGCTGATCGGCGTGCGCCCGGCCCCCTGGTGCGGCGGGCGTTTCTTCAGCGAGCCTGGGCTGGAGGCTCAGGAGCGGTCGCCCGCCGCAATCCGGCTCTGCCGACCCCAGACGCTGCCGCGGTGCAAGGTACCCTCGAGCAGCAAGGCTGGGGACCGTTCAGCTCCTGCCGGGCACTCGGTAGTAGAGGTGGGTGACGCTGTTGCCCTCCAGGACCGTCGGGTTCTCAAGCTGTACGGGTCCCTGGCTGAGGTTTTCGAACAGTCGGATTCCCTGACCCAGCAGCACCGGTACCAGCTTCACCTGGATGCGATCCACCACACCCAGATTCAGGCATTGCTGGATGATCTTCGGGCTACCGAGGGCGATCACCCCGTCTCCGGCGATCGAGCGGGCCTTCTCCAGTCCGTCCTCGATTCCGGCCGTGGCGAATGAGACGGTCGACCCAGCGCGGGGCCAGCCGTCGGGGACGCTTTGGGTGACGACGATGACGGGCGCGCCCGTCGGGTGATGGCCCTGCCAACCTTGGGCCAAGTCGAAGGTCCGCCGCCCGTAGACGATCACCCCCAGGCCAGCCGCGTCTGGCTCGGCGGAGCTGCCCTCGGGCTGCGGCTTTCCATACCAGGCGAAGACATGTTCGACTGAGTCGTGGGCATCGGCCACGAATCCGTCCAGCGACATCGACATATCGGCGACGATCTCAGCCATCTGAGGCCTCCTTGGTCCGGGTGGGATACGGCCACCGCTCCGCGGCGGCGATGGCCCGCGGCACCGGTGCAGCCCGGAGCCCAGTCGGCTCCGGGTCTATCTGGTTCATAAGCGGATGGGGACCACGGCGACGGCTTGCTAGCCTTGGCTGGACCGTCAGGGCCGACCACGGAGGACCGTGCCCATGAGCCGCCGCGGGTGGCTGCTGTTCGCCGCCATGTGCGTGATCTGGGGCATACCGTACCTGCTCATCAAGGTCGCGGTCCGGGCGATCACCCCGGCCGAACTGGTCTTCGTGCGCACCGCCATCGGCGCCTTGCTGCTGGTGCCGATCGCCCTTTCCCGCGGCCAGCTTCGGCCCCTGCTGACCCGCTGGCGCCCCTTCCTCATCTACTCCGCGGTGGAGATCGCCGTGCCCTGGTTCCTGCTCTCCACCGCCGAGACCCAGATCTCCAGCTCTCTCTCAGGCCTGCTGGTGGCCGCGGTCCCCCTGATCGGTGTGGTGATCACGATGCTGGTCGGCGGCGGCGACCAGCTGCGCGGCCGGCGCCTGGGCGGTCTGCTGTTGGGTCTGGTGGGGGTTGCGGCGGTGGTGGGACTGGACCTGGGCCACGTCACCGTGCTGGCGCTCCTGGAGATGCTGGTGGTGATCTGCTGCTACGCCCTGGGCCCGCAGATCCTCTCCCGGCGGCTGGCGGACCTGCCCAGCCTGGGGGTGGTGGCGGGGTCGGTGGGGATCTGCGCCCTGGTCTACTTGCCGGTCGGCATCGTCGAGCGCCCCGCCAGCCTGCCGTCGGGCTCGGTGCTGCTGGCCCTGCTCGCGCTCGGCGCCGTCTGCACCGCCCTCGCCTTCATTCTCTTCTTCTGGCTGATCGCCGAGGTCGGTCCGATCCGGGCCACCGTGATCACCTACGTCAACCCGGCGGTGGCCGTGGCCCTCGGGGTGGCCCTGCTCCACGAGCCCCTGACGGTAGGGATCGTGGTCGGCTTCGTGTTGGTGCTGGGGGGGTCGATCCTGGCCACCCGGGCCAGCGCCCGCGACACTGGCGCACCTGGGTCTGCGAGCGAGGCGACCCGTCTGGCGCCCGAGCCCAGCCGCCCGGGCTAGAGGGCGGCCGGCCTTGTGCCGCCACCTTGGGGCGACGGTCCAGGCGCGCACCGGGCGCAGAGTCCGATCAAGTCCAGCTGGTGACTCTGCAGGCTGAACCCGGTGGCGGTGGCGACCTCCTTGGCGAGCTCGGCCAGGCTCGCCTCCAGGCGCGCCGGGGCAGTCACGTCCACCACCGAGCCGCAGCCGGTGCAGGCCAGGTGGTGATGGTGGCGGGTCAGCTCCTCGCTCAGCTCGAAGTGGGCGAACTCCCCCTGCAGCTGGAGCCGGCGCACCACCGCCGCCTGCTCCAGCACGGCCAGGTTGCGATAGGCGGTACTGGCCGGCAGCCCCGGGGAGCCCTCGACGATCTCGCTGACCGTGACCGGGCGCCCGGCTCGGGCGACCGCCTCCACCAGCTGCTGGCGGCCCCCGGTGTAGCGCTGCCGAATCGCCGCCAGGCGGCCGCGGACCCCGGCGTGGAGGTCGTGCTCGGAGACTGCCGAGGTGCCGGTCGCATCCAGCCACGGCGCCGCCCCGCGCTCTGGCATTCTCAAACCGTACTCCCGGCCGGTTGCGGCCGCCGCGCCCGCGCCAGCCAGGCCCAACCCCGCACCGCCAGGTAGGCCGAGAAGGCGATGCTGGTGATGAAGAAGCTGACCGGGTAGGGGAGGTAGTAGGCCACCGCCAGCCCGATCCAGGTGCAGGCCAGCGCCACCCCTACCGAGGCTGCCATCGCCGCCGCCGGGCGGTTGGTGAAGCGGTCGGCGATCGCCGCCGGCGTCACCAGCAGCGAGAAGATCAGCAGGATCCCCACCACCTGTACCGCCACCGCCACCGCCAGTGCCAGGGTCGCCATGAAGGCGACCGAAAGCCAGTGCACGGGGACCCCGCGGGCCTCGGCCACGTCCTCGTCCACCGAGCAGAACAGCAGCGGCCGATACATCACCGCCAGCAGCAGCAGGGTGAGGGCGCCCAGCCCCAGCGTGGTCAGCACGTCGGTGGAGCTCACCCCAAGGATCTCGCCAAAGAGAATCGAGTAGGCCTCGGTGGAGTAGCCGCTGTAGAGGGAGATGAACAGGACGCCCACGCCCAGGAGGAAGGCGAGCACGATGCCAATCACGGTGTCGCGCTCCCGCAGCCGGCCCCCCAGGGCGCCCATCACCCCCGCCGCTCCCAGGCAGAAGACCACCAAGCCCCACACCGGGGCGATGGAGAGCAGGGCTGCCCCGGCGGCACCCGAGAAGCCCACGTGCGAGAGCGAGTGGGCGGCGAAGGCGCTGCGGCGCAGGATCACGAAGTAGCCGACGATCCCGCCCACCACCGCCACCACCGTCCCGGCGGCGAAGGCGTTGCGCATGAACGCAAAGGCCAGCATCTGCTGCAGGTCGGCGAGCAGGTTCCAGCTGAAGGCCCCGCCGCCCACCTGGGCCAGCGCCACCGCCCTCATCGGCGCAGCCTCACCGCCAGCCCGCGCCGCTCTCGGCCGGCTCCGCCGAGGGGTGGGGGTGGGCCAGCTCCTCGTCGATGCCGACCACGAAGCGGCGGCCGCGGCTGTCCACCAGCACCTCCACCGGCACCCCATAGAGTCGGGAGAGCACCTCAGAGTTGATGATCTCCTCCGGGGTCCCGATCGCCAGCCGGCCGCCGGCGACGTAGCAGACCCGGTCGATGACCCGACGGAGCGGGTTCAGGTCGTGGGCCACGATCAGCACCGCCAGCAAGCGGGCCCGCGCCACCCGCGCCACCAGCTCCGCCATCGCCGCCTGGTTGCGGACGTCGAGGTTGGCGAAGGGCTCGTCCAGGAGGAGCAGGGCCGGGTCTCCCACCAGCGCCTGGGCGAGCAGCAGCCGCTGGCGCTCGCCCCCTGACATCAGACCCAGCTTGCGTTCGGCGAACTCCCTGCCATCCACGGCGTCGAGGGCGGCGCCGACCCGCTCGCGGGCGCGCTGCCCGGGCCCCAGGGGCCAGCCCGGGCCCCAGCGGTGGCCGTCGAGCCCCAGTCGCACCAAATCGACCCCCCGGAAGGCGATCTCCGGATCCACCACCCGGGCCTGGGGCACGTAGCCGATCGCGGCATTGCCCCGCCTGGGGATCGAGCCCAGCACCTCCACCTCCCCCGCCGCCGGGGCCAGCAGCCCCAGCAGGATCCGTAGCAGGGTGGATTTGCCAGCTCCGTTGGGCCCGAGCACGGCCACGAACTCGCCGGGCCCGACGTCAAAGGTGGCATCGCTCCAGACCGTCCGGCCGGGGTATCCCGCGGCCAGCCCGCGGGCGCTGATGATCGGCGGCGATCCCGCCCCGGCCCGGGCGCTCACCTGCCCCGGGCTCCGGCGGCGAGAGCCGCTTCCAGGCGGTCCAGCTCGGCGTCCATCCACTGCTCGAAGGTGGCTCGGGGGGGCTGGATGGTCTCGCTGATCCCCACCACCGGGATCCCCGCCGCCCGGGCGCCCTTCCTCAGAGCGGTGGTCAGCGGGGTCTCGGTCTGGACGTTGTAGACCAGCACCCGGAAGGAGTGCCGACGCAGCTGCTCCTCAAAGGTGGTGATGGTGCTCACCGGTGGGTCCACGCCCTCGGAGGTCGCTTCCATGAAGGCAGCGGGCGTGACCAGGTCAAGCTTCAGAGACCGCGCCAGGTAGGCGAAGACGCTCTCGGTGGAGGCGATCGCCACCCCCCGGAAGCGCCTGCCGATGCTGGCCAGGCGCTCCCGGTAGGGCCGCAGCGCATCCGCCAGGCGGCGCTCCTGGGCGGCGAAGTAGCCGCGCTGGGCCGGCTCCAGTGCTCGGTACTCGGCGCTGACCTTGGCCACCACCCGGGCCACATCGCTGGGGTCGTACCAGAAGTGGGGATTGGCGCCGGGAGCCTTCCCCAGCAGCCTCGCCACCGAGAGCACCCGCCGGCCCCGGGCCGGCTGCGCCTGCAACAGCCGGTCCGCCCAGGTGTCGTAGCCCGCGCCGTTGACGATCACCAGCCTGGCGCCCGCCACCAGTCGGGCGTCTCGCGCGTTGGTCTCGTATTCGTGGGGGTCGGCGTTGGGGTCGGAGACGACGCTGACCACCCGGACTCGCGACCCGCCCAGCTGCGCCGCCAGGCTGCCCCAGAAGTTCTCGGCCGTCACCACCGACATCGGCGCCGGACCGCTGGCCAGCGCCGGGAGCGGACCGGGCGTGACCGCGCCCAGGCCCACGACCCCAGCCACCAGGCCAGCGGCCATGGCCGACCCGACCAGGCGATGGTGGTGACCGGAGGGGAGCACCCCTACATCATATAATGGGAATGGGATTCAAATCCATAAACCGCCGACCGGTGGCTGCGGCAGGCTCAGAAGGCGGCGGCCACCGCCTCCCGCCACTCCTCGGGGAGGCTGCCGAGGTAGCGGGGGAGCTGTTCTTGGGCGAGTCCGGCCCCAGCCAGGGAGGTGGGCAGCCCCAGGCCGGCGATCAGGCGCTCCAGCTCGGGGGCAACCTCCTCCGGGCCCCGGACTCCCAGGGCACGCGCTATGGGCTCGACCTGCGCTGGCGCGACGGCGGCCTGGGCCCGGACCACCACCGGCAGCAGGACGCAGGAGGTGATCCCATGGGGGATGCCGAAGCTGGCCCCGAGCAGCCGGCTCAGGGTGTGGCTCGGTCCCATGGTGGCGCCCGCCAGGCCCAGCGCCGCCCACCAGGCTGCAACCTGGAGATCCCCGCGGGTCGCCAGCGCCTCCGGCCAGTGGCGGCACTCCGGCAGGAGCGCCCGCAGCCGCCGGATCGCCTCCTCGGCGAGGTGGGTGAGCAGGGGGTCCTGCTCCGGAGACCAGACCGTCTCCACCGCATGGTCCAGCGCTCTAACCCCGGTGGCCAGCCAGAGGCGCTCGGGGGTGGCTAGCGAGAGCCGGGGGTCGAGGATCACCGTCCTGGGAGCAGCTTCGGGCAACTTCAGCCCCACCTTCTGCGGTTCCACACCCGCCGTGATGCCCGCAGTCGGGGTGAACTCGGCCCCGGAGAGGGTGGTGGGGATAGCCAGGTGGGGCAGGCGACGCCCCAGGCGGTGGATCGCCACCTTGACGCCGTCGATGACGCTGCCCCCGCCCAGGCTGACCACCCCGTCATGGTCCCCGGCCTCCAACCGGTCCACCAGCTGCGTCACCGCCTCCTCCGGGGTGTGCTGGCTGAGTCCGGTGAAGGGCACCTGGGCTTCGCCTCCCAGCTGAGCCCAGATCTGCCCCATCAGGTCCGCGTCCCGGGCAAGGCTGGCCGAGATCGCCAGCAGGGGCCGTTCCACCCCCAGCTGCTCCCGCTCGCCCTTGAGCTCGCCCAGGGCGCCGACGCCGAACCGCACCCGCCGAGCGGGAGAGCTGGTGTAGGTGGAGGTCAATCCGGCTGGGCGGCCAGGAACTGGCGCAGCACCAGCGGCAGGACGCCGCCGTGGCGCAGGTAGAGCACCTCGCTCTGACTGTCCAGTCGGGCCACGACCGGGATGGTGCGCTCGCCTTGGGACCCGCCCCGCACCTGCAGGTCGAGCCGCGCCCGGGTGGCCAGGGACTGCTCCAGTCCCCTCAGGCTGTAGGTCTCGGTGCCGTCCAAGCCCAGGCTGGCGGCCGAGTCTCCTTCCGCGAACTCCAGGGGCAGGACCCCCATCCCCACCAGGTTGCTGCGGTGGATTCGCTCGAAGCTCTCCGCCAGCACCGCTCGCACCCCGAGCAGGGCGGTGCCCTTGGCGGCCCAGTCCCGGGAGCTGCCCGAGCCGTACTCCTTGCCGGCGACTACCAGCAGGGGCACGCCCTCCTCGCGATAACGGCTGGCGGCGGCGTAGATCGAAGTGGCCTCCCCGTCCGGGAGGTGGGTGGTGAACCAGCCCTCGCGCTCCCCGGCCAGCTGGTTGCGCAGGCGCACGTTGGCGAAGGTACCCCGAACCATGACGTCGTGATTGCCCCGCCGGGACCCGTAGCTGTTGAAGTCCGCCGGGGCCACGTCTCGGGACTGCAGGTATTCCCCGGCCGGGCTGCTGGGCGCGATCGAGCCCGCCGGGGAGATGTGGTCGGTCGTGACCGAGTCGCCCAGCAGGACTAGCACCCGGGCGCCCTCGATGTCGGCCACCGGCCCCGGGTTCGGGGCCAGGTCGGTGAAGAGGGGCACCTCGCGGATGTAGGTGGAGTCCGGGTCCCACTGGTACAGGGGCCCGGTGGGGGAGTCCATCTCCGCCCAGTGCTTGTCGCCGGCAAAGATGCGCCGATACTCGGCGTGAAAGAACTCCGCCCGGATCGAGTTGCGCACCACCTCGGCCACCTCCGCCGCCGAGGGCCAGAGCTCTTGCAGATAGACGGGCTGGCCGTCGCCGTCCCTACCCAGGGGCTCCCGGGTGAGGTCGCACCGGACCGTCCCCGCCAGCGCGAAGGCCACCACCAGGGGGGGTGAGGCCAGGTAGGAGGCTCGCACCTGGGGATGGATCCGACCCTCGAAGTTGCGGTTGCCGCTGAGCACTGCCGCCACCGTCAGCTGACGCTCCTCCACCTCGCGGGCGACCTGGTCCGGGAGGGGACCGCTGTTGCCGATGCAGGTGGTGCAGCCGTAGCCGACGACGTCGAAGCCCACCGTCTCCAGGGCCTCGAGCAGCCCCGCCTGGCGGAGGTAGTCGGTGACCACCCGCGAGCCCGGGGCCATGCTGGTCTTGACGAAGCTCGGGGGACGGAGTCCGCGGGCGGCGGCCCGCTGCGCCAGCATTCCCGCCGCCACCATCACCGTGGGGTTGGAGGTGTTGGTGCAGCTGGTGATGGCGGCGATCACCACCGAGCCGTCCTCCAGGAGCGGGCGCTCCGGGCTGGACTGCGGGTTGGCGGCGCCGCTGAAGCTGGCGCTGAAGCTCTGCCCGATCCCCGCCAGGGGCACCCGGTCCTGGGGCCGGCGGGGGCCGGCCACGCTGGGCTCGATGGTGCCCAGGTCCAGCTCCAGCAGCTCGGTGAACGCCGGCAGCGGCGAGTCCGAGGTACGAAAGAGGCCCTGCTCCTTGGTGTAGGTCTCGACCAGGTTGACCAGCTCCTCGGGCCGCCCGGTGGTGCGCAGGTACTCCAGCACCACCTGGTCGACCGGGAACAGAGAGGCGGTGGCCCCGTACTCGGGGGCCATGTTGCTGAGCGTGGCGCGGTCGGCCAGCGCCAGCCCGTCGAGGCCGTCACCGCAGAACTCGACCAGCTTGCCCACCACCCCGTGGCGACGCAGCCACTCGGTCAGGTGGAGCACCAGGTCGGTGGCGGTGGTGCCGGGCTGGAGCTCGCCCTTGAGCCGCACCCCCACCACCAGGGGCGGGGTCAGCAGCAGGGGCTGGCCGAGCATCGCGGCCTCGGCTTCGATCCCGCCCACCCCCCAACCCAGGATCCCCAGGGCGTTGATCATGGTGGTGTGGGAGTCGGTACCGACAAGGGTGTCGGGCAGGGCCAGCTGCCCGTCGTCGGTCTGCCGGAGCTGCACCACCCGGCCCAGGTACTCCAGGTTGACCTGATGGCAGATGCCCATCCCCGGTGGGACCACCCGGAACCCGCGGAAGGCCTGCTGGGCCCAGCGCAGCAGGCTGTAGCGCTCGAAGTTGCGCTGGTACTCCCGTTCCAGGTTGGTGCCGTAGGCGCGGGGGCTGCCGAAGGCGTCCACCTGGACCGAGTGATCGATCACCAGGTCGGCGTCGACCATGGGGTCGATCCTCCCCGGGTCGCCTCCCTGCCTGGCCATGGCGGAGCGCATTGAGGCCAGGTCGACCACCGACGGCACCCCGGTGAAGTCCTGGAGCAGGACCCGGGCGGGGAAGTAGGGGAGCTCGCGCTCCCGGTCCTCGGGTGCCACCTGGCCCCGCCAGCCGGCCAGGAAGGTGGCGTCCTCGGGCCGGGCGTGGCCGCCGCCCGCCTCCCTGAGGAGCATCTCCAGCCAGATCTTGACGCTGGCGGGCAGCGGGTCGGGGTCGCCCAGCCCCAGCTCGCGCATCCGGGCCAGGCTGTAGTAACTGGGGCCGCCCGGGCCTAGCCGCTGCCGGACCCCCAGGGCGTCCCCGGACTGGGCTTGAGCCATTGTCTCCAACTTCCCCCGAACTGCCGCGACCCTTTCATCTTAGTTCGCGCCCCCGCCCTGGGCAGCCTCCCCATCCGGTTTGACAGTGAGTTCGGAGGCTGGGCATACTCGATCCGCCCCGGGGCCGCATCGCTCGGTGTGGCGGCTGCTCGGCGGCGGGTCGCGGGGAGTTGCGGAGGACTAGTTGAAGGGACGCGTTGCCGACCTGTTTGGAAAGCTCGCGCTGACCCTCGGCCTGGCGGGGCTGGGGCTGCTGCTCCCGGCCCCGGTTCTGGCGGCCAACACCAACTTCCTGAGCGGGGGCGGCCCTCCGGTCGACAGCATCGACATGCTCTTCTACGTCTTCCTCGCCATCTCGATCGTGGTCCTGTTGGGGGTGGGCGGCGGCATCCTGTTCGCCTGCCTACGCTTCCGGCGCCGCTCCCCTGACGAGATGCCGCCCCAGATCCACGGCCATCGCGGCCTGGAGCGGGGCTGGACCCTGGGGCCACTCCTTCTCTTGGCCGCCCTCTTCGTCCTCAACGTCGTCACCGTCGGCTACCTGCGCAACGGCCCCAGCCGGGCCACCCCGGCGGGTCGGGACCCGGTGGCGGTCACGGTCACTGGCCAGCAGTTCTACTGGTCCTTCACCTACTCCAACGGCAAGACCTCGCTGCGCACCCTGGAGATCCCGGTCAATGTCCCGATCGAGCTGACCACCCACTCGAAGGACGTGATCCACGGGTTCTGGGTGCCCCAGCTGGGCGCCAAGATCGACGCCCTTCCGGGGATCGTCAACCACGCCTTCATCGAGGCCAACCACACCGGCACCTTCGACGGGCAGTGCTACGAGTTCTGCGGAGTCGGCCACGACCAGATGCTGCTCACGGTCAAGGTGGTGCCGATGAGTGAGTACCAAACCTACCTGAGCAAGCTGACATAACAGAGCAGGACCAGATCCATGGCAACCGCTGAGATACCGCTATCCCGCCCGGTTCCCGGGGCCTACAACAAGGTCTGGGAGTGGGTCACCACCACAGACCACAAGCGGATCGCGATCCTCTACCTCTACACCACCATCTTCTTCTTCCTGATCGGGGGACTGATGGCGCTGCTGATCCGCACCCAGCTGGCGCAGCCCAACAACACCCTTGTGACGCCGGCGCAGTACGACCAACTGTTCACCATGCACGGCACGACCATGATCTTCTTGTTCGTGATCCCGGTCTGGAGCGGGTTCGGGAACTTCATGGTGCCGCTGATGATCGGCGCCAAGGACATGGCCTTCCCGCGCATCAACGCCTTCGCGTTCTGGCTGGTCCCGCTGGGTGGCCTGGTGATGTACAGCGGCTTCTTCTTCGGAGGGAGTGCGGCTGCAGGCTGGACAGGTTACGTGCCACTGACCGAGAAGCTCTACTCCCCGCAGGTCGGCCAGGACCTGTGGATCCTGGGGCTTCACATCCTCGGGATCTCATCGGTGATGGGGGCCGTCAACTTCCTCACCACCATCCACCGCATGCGCGCCCCGGGCATGACCTGGTACCGGATCCCGCTGTTCGTCTGGGCAATGGAGGTGACGTCGGCGCTGGTGCTGCTGGCCTCTCCCTTCCTGGCAGGAGCGCTGGCGATGGTGCTGCTGGACCGCCAGCTGGGCACTGACTTCTTCAACCCCGCCCACGGCGGCAACGTGATCCTGTACCAGCTCATCTTCTGGTTCTACTCCCATCCTGCGGTGTACATCATGGTGCTGCCCGGGTTCGGGATCATCTCCGAGATCCTGCCCGTCTTCACCCGAAAACCCATCTTCGGCTACAGGGCCATGGCCATATCGATGGCGGCAATCGGCGTACTCGGGTTTACGGTGTTTGCCCACCACATGTTCACCGTTGGCCTGCCCCTGGGGGCTCAGATCTTCTTCATGGGAGCGACCATGGCCATCGCGGTCCCGACCGGGGTGAAGATCTTCAACTGGCTGGGAACGCTCTGGCGAGGTTCGATCCGCTTCACGGCAGCGATGCTTTTCGCGGTCGGATTTGTGGTGATGTTCCTGATCGGCGGCCTGGACGGGGTCTTCCTGGCCTCGTTGGGGATCGACTACGAGCTCAACGGCACCTACTGGGTCGTGGCCCACATCCACTACGTGCTGGTGGGTGGCTCGCTCTTCGCCGTCTTCGGCGGCCTCTACTACTGGTGGCCAAAGATCTTCGGTCGCTATCTCAACGAGCGTCTGGGCAAGTGGCACTTCTGGCTGCTCTTCATCGGCTTCAACGTGACCTTCATGCCGATGCACTTCCTAGGGGTTCTGGGGATGCCGCGCCGGATCGCCAGCTATGGCGTCGGTCGCGGCTGGGGCGCACTCAACCTGACCGCCACGGTGGGGGCCTTCATCATCGGCCTGGCAATCCTTTTCTTCCTGTACAACGTGGTCCTCTCCCTGCATGGCCCCAAGACCGCGCCCAACGATCCTTGGGAGGGCAACTCCCTGGAGTGGTACACCACCTCGCCGCCACCGCCAGAGAACTTCGATGAGGTGCCGCCGGTGACCAGCAACCGGCCCCTGCGCGACCTGCGCCTGGCCGGCCACCGGATCAACCCACCCGGTACGGTCCTGCCCTAGGCGTGTTGCGCCTAGGGCGCGCGCTGGCGCGCTTCTCCTGGCTGCTGCCGCTGGCGGCCGTGGTCACCGGGGGGCTGACCTACTTCCTGATCATCCTCGGCAGCACGGTGCGGGTGACCGAATCGGGCATGGGCTGCCCGGGCTGGCCGCTCTGCTACGGGCAGCTGGGCCCGATCGACCACTTCCACTCCATCCTGGAGCAGTCGCACCGCTATCTGGTGACCCTGGTGACGGTGATGGTGGTGGTCACGGCGCTTCTGGCCTGGCGGTTCGCCCGCCAGCGCCGGCCAGTGCTCTGGCCGGCCACGGCGGCCCTGGTGATCATCGTCATCCAGATCATCCTGGGCGCGGTCACGGTCTTTACCCACAACGCTCCCTGGACGGTCGCCCTGCACCTGCTCACCGCCATGGTGCTGCTGGGAGTGGTCTGGGTGACCGCGGTCTTCAGCCTGGTCGGACACCTACCGGCGGTGGGCAGACGCCTGCCCCCCCTGGCCTGGCGGGCGGTCGGGGCCACCTTCCTGGTGATGATCTCGGGCTCGCTCGTGGTCGACGGTGGTGCCACGTACGCCTGTCCCTCCTGGCCGGCATGCGGCGGCCTGCCGGGGGTGGCCACCCCGCTGGTGGTGGTCCAGGACGCCCATCGCCTGATGGTGCTGATCGCCACGGTGCTGATCGCCCTCTTCGTGATGCGGGCCGCGCGTGGCTGGCGGGATGTTCCCGGGGCCCGGCTGGTGGCCGACCTGGTGGCGCTGTTGCTTCTGGCCCAGATCGCCGCCGGCGGCCTGGTCGCCACCCTGCAGGCGCCCGACGCCCTCCAGGACCTGCACCTGGCGCTGGGCTCGGCCACCTGGGCGGCGGTGGTGGCCCTGGCGGCGCTGGGCTGGCAGGCGGCAGCGGGCGCTCGAGCGCGGGGGCCGGTCGGCTCCGCCGATCGTGGTTTACTCCCAGCCATGAGCGGCGCTCCCGCCTCGGCGGCCCAGCCTGAACCGGGCGAGAGCTGATGCAGCGCAAGCAGGCTCGGAGCATGGTCCGGCTGGGGATCCTGCTCACGGTGATCGCGGTATTGATGCTGGCCCTGGCCTTCATCTGGGCCACGCTCTATCTCGGCGCCGCCCATGTCTGAGATCCCTCCCGCGCCGCGCGGGTCCGCCGAGCCCCCCGCCCCCGCTCCCCACGGGGGCCCCGGCCCCAGCTTCTGGCCGGCGCTGCTGGCGGTGGGAGTGGCCATGGCCCTGGTGGGCGTGATCACCCGCGCGGTGGTGGTGATCATCGGGCTGGTGATCGTGATCGTGTCCCTGGTGGGCTGGGTACGCGACGCCCGCCACGACTACCGCGAGCTGCCCTAGGGCCGACCAGGAGCCCAGCGCAGCCGCCAGCCATGTCGTGGGCGCCCCCGCTCGCCGCCACCGGCAGCCCCTCCGGCGGCACCGGGCTGGGGATCGTGATCCTGGCGGTGGGGGTGCTCATGGCCGGAGCCGCCGCGATCACCCTGCGCAGCATCTGGGGGCGGCAACCACCCCCGCCGGAGCCCGGCCAGCGCCCCGAGCCTGGCCAGCCCCGGCCCTTGCGCTCGCCGGCGGTGGGCGAGATCAGGCGCGGTTTCGGAGTCCTACTCAGCTTCGACTTCGGCTGCCTGGCGCTGATGTCGGCGGTGCTGATCTTCCTCGGGCTGGTGGTGATCTTCCGCGCCCTGTGAGAGCCGGGGGGGCGCGATCGGGTCAGTACCATAGAGTGCGGTGAAGCTGGAGGCACTGGTCAGGCGCCGCTTCGAGGTGCTGCTGGGCGTCTGCTTTCTGGGGCTGAGCTTCGTCGGCTTGGTCTGGCTCCTGATGGCCATCCTGAAGGCCATCGACCCCGTGAGCTTTCACTTCAACCTGCTCATGGACATCCTCCCCTGGTTCACCCCGGTGCTGCTGCTGCTGGTGCTCCTGGGCCCGCTCTACTGGAAGGTGGCCGGGCTGCTGGGCCCCGGCGGAGGGGTGCAGCGTCTGGCGACGGCCCGCTACCAGCTGATCGTCGGCGCCTTCTTCTACCTGCTCTGCTACACCCTAGGGATCTGGCTGGCGATGAACCTGCTGCGAGTCTGGGACGTGCAGGATTTTCACTTCAATCTGCTGGTCGACTGGCTGCCGGCGATTGTGCCCCCGTGGCTGGGCTGGGTGCTGGGCGCGCCCCTGGTCTGGAGGACCCTGGCGGCCCTCGACCCGCAGGTGAGTCAGAGCCAGCGCTCGATGACCCGCTGGGCGGGAGCGGCCACCGCCGGGGTGGTGGGTGCCTGCCTGCTGGTGGGCGGCGGTCTCCTCCTCAACCTCGGGGTCTACGCCGTCTCCCAGAGCGGTTCGCCCACCGTGGCCAGCGACCTGACCACCTTTGGGGTGCTGCTCTTCGCCGCCGGTGCCATCACCTGGGCGGTGATGCTCTACCAGCTGGGCTGGTGCTGGCGCCGGGGCGAGCCGGTCCCGGCCGCCGCCAGCGCCGCCGACCGCTTTCGCTCCCAGCGGGGCCGGATCCTGGCCCAGGGCTTTGTTCTCGCCAACCTCGTCCTGGGGGCGATGGGCTTGCTGATGGCGGGGCTGCAGGCGATCGATCCGCCCGACTTTCACTTCTACCTGGCCCTCGACATCTGGAGCGTGGGCCTGCCCCTCTTCTTCGCCTGGCTGATCTTCGCCCTGGCGGCGGCGGCTATCCCCGCCTGGCTGGCCTCCCGGGACCCGGCCCACCACGGCCCCGGGGTCGGGACCTCCTCCGGCCCCAGCGGCCCGGTCCGCAGCGGGCGCGGCTGGGGCTACTCCGAGGGCGATCTGATCAGCAGCGGTGGCTGAGGCGCGCCTTCCCTGACAGGGACCCCGGCGACGGTGCCGGTGCCCATCCCGCCCGGGACCGATCTGGTCGCCTCACTGGAGCGCTTCAGCCGTCATGGCGACGACCTCATGGACCGCTGGGACGGCAGCTGCTTCCGCCGGCCGGTGCGTCTGGGTGCGGCCGCGGGTGCGGTCTGGCTGCGGGCGGCCCCGGGACGCCCGCACCGGCTGACGGCCCGGGTGGTGGGCGACCTGCCGGCTGGTGGGTTGCGCCGCCGGCTGGCACGGATGCTGCTCGACCCCCGGAGCGGGCTCCTCGAGCTGGCGGAGCGCGACCGGGTGATCGCCCGCCTGCTGCGGCTCCATCCCGGGGTGGTGCCGGTCCTGGCCCTCGACCCCCTGGGGGCGCTGCTGGGCTTCGTCACCGCCCAGCAGGTCAACCTGGCCTTCGCCACCAGCGTCCGCCGCCAGTTGCTGCTCCAGATGGGGCGGGAGGCGCGGCTCGACGACGACTTCGTCATGGTGCCGGACCCGGAACGACTGGCCGCCGCCCAGCCCACGGAGCTGGCGGGGCTGCGCCTGACCCGGGCCAAGGGCCGGTGCCTGGTGGCGGTGGGGCGCGCCATCTGCGACGGCAGCCTGGACTTCGAGGGACTGGCCCAGCTGGATGACGAGTCGGTGCTGGAGCGGCTGGTGCGGCTCCCGGGGCTGGGGCGCTGGACGGCGCGCCACTTTCTGGGCCGGGTGCTGGGCCGGGCGGTGCTGGTAGCCGAGGACTTGGGAGTGCGCAAGGCGGTCCAGGTGGCCTACGGGCTCGACCATCTGCCCCTGGCGGCGGAGGTGGAGCGGATCACCCTCCACTACCGCGAGGCCGCCCTGGCGGCACAGCAGCTGCTGCTCTACCACCTGGCCGCGGTTCCCAGCGGATTGAGGGCGGCGACCGAGGCTCCCTAGCCGACCGGCCACGGTTCAGCGGACCGGGATCAGCTCACCACATCGGGATGGAGCTCGGCCCACCCCTCATCGAAGCTGGCAAGCCGAGCCGCACCTGTCCACAGATCCCGTGCTGTTCAGCCTAGCTCCCAACCTCCTCCAAGCGGCCGGTGGCGACGTCGTACACGAACCCTCGAACGCTGTCCGTGTGGGGGAGGAACGGACTCGCCTTGAGCCGGGCGATCGATTGGCGCACGTCGGCCGACACATCCGGGAAGGCCTCGAGCGCGAATGGCGGCCGGATGCCGGTCTCCCTTTCGATGTCGTCCTTCACCGGGTCGTCGCGGAAGGTGAGCATGCCGCAGTCCCGATGGTGGATGAGGATCACTTCCCTGGTGCCGAGCAGGCGCTGGGAGATGATCAGGGACCGTACGGCGTCATCACTGATCACGCCGCCGGCGTTGCGGATAACGTGGGCCTCGCCCTCCTCGATCCCGAGAATGCGGCTGACCACCAAACGCGCATCCATGCACGCCACCACCGCCACCTTCAGCGCCGGCGGCATCGGCAAGTCGCCTTTGGCGAACCGTTGCGCGTAGGCGCGATTATTCTCAAGCAGTTGGTCTGTTACGGACATACCGATACTCCTGGAAAGGTTCTAGCTGACCGGCTCGGGGCCGGGCGCCGTCGAATCGAGACCTGTCAGTTAGCGGAGTTCGGGGGACAGCACGTTGCCCACACGCGGCAGAGGTCCAAGACTAAACGGCGAGTGAGCCACCACCTTCCCTCTATCATCCATCCCGACTTTAGCAGGTAGTTGCGCATCGATTGGCAGATGCTGTTGTCGTGCTCACCATCGAGGAGCGATCGGGCTCGCTGCGAGGCGCCGTCACCGGCGCACCGGCCTTGGAGGCGCCGCAGCGGGCGTCGGCTCCCCGGGTTGCCGACTAGCTCTGAGGCAGGGCGTCCGCCTGACTGGCCGGACGCGCGGTTGCCGAGCGACGACCTACTGAGCCGAGTCAGCGCGGGAGCGTGACTTCGATGAGGCTCGCGCCCTTGCCGCTGGGCCGCCCGTCGCCGGGGGGGCTCAGGACGGACTGGCACCGTCACCTGTCGCGTGGCGGCCCCACGGCCCCAAGCCAGAAGGGATCAGCCCTCGAGTTGCGCCAGAACCAGGGGGTCGAGGCGGGAGTGCGAGCTCGCCCGCTCCTCCAGGTTCTCCTCACCCACCCAGGCGTCGAACGCCGGCCAGAGCGAGTCCTCGGAGGCGTCGGCCACCAGGCGGCCGCGCCGCTCCAGGGCCCTCCGGATCCGGGTCAGGACCGCCTGGTCCACCTCAAGCAGATCGGCCTCGGGGCTGGTCTCGAAGACAAGCCGCCAGAGACCCAGCAGCCGGGTCAGCTCGGGGACGGGGGCCGGGTGGTCGTCGACCCGCAGGTCGATCATCCGGTCGTCGAAGCCCCCGTAGCCGGCGCGGTCGCGCACCACCAGCAGCGCCGCCGACTGCCGTCCCCGCCGGTCGCCTCCGGCCTGGTCGGCGGCCGCCACCGCCAGCAGGAGGCGGTCCGCCAGCTCCCCCTGGGAGCCCTCGAAGGTGGTGAGCAGGGCATCCACCACCTCGGGGCCGGTGAGCAGGTTGCCCTGGCAGGCGCACCCCTGGCCGGTGCGGCCGCCCGCCCAGTCCAGACACTTGGAGCCGGTGTAGGTGGCGGCCGACCCCCGGCCATCCACCACCCCCAGCTGCCGGTGCTCCCGCTCCTGGTCGTCCCCGGTCAGCAGCTCCACAACCTCGCTGGCGGGCCGGCCCGCCGCCAGCAGCCGCAGGCCCTGCTCCTTGTAGCCGGTGTTGGCCAGGGCCTGGGTGGCGAGGGCCCCGACCTGCACCTGGGCGGCGGGCACCGCGCCGCCCACGGCGAGGAACTTGGAGGCCACCGCCACTCCCCAATCCCGGGCGTCACTGGCCACGATCGAGAAGGTGGCGATCCTATTCGGCGCGGGCGAGTGGCGGTTCACCGCTGGCAGGATAACGGCTGAGGTGAGTCCCGAAGACGACAACGGAGCCGACGGCCCGCCCTCGGCGGCGGCGGCGGCTCCGGGGCCGGCGCCGCCCCTGGAGCTCTTCGAATACATCCCTGAGACCGCGCTGGTGGTGGTGGCCCACCCCGACGACTGCGACTTCCTGGCGGCCTCGGTGCTCTCCGCCTGGAACCGCCGGGGTTGCCGGAGTGCCATCTGCCTGGTCACCGATGGAGATGCCGGCAGCGACGACAGCTCCATCCCCAAGGGAGAGCTCAGCCGCATCCGATTGGTGGAACAGCAACGGGCGGCGGCCCACCTCGGGGTCGGCGAGGTCCGCTGCCTCAACTACCCCGACGGAGCGCTGGAGAACAGCCTCGGGCTGCGCCGCGACCTGGTGCGAGTGATCCGCCAGGTCCGTCCCGAGGCGCTCTTCACCCTGGACCCGACCATGCGCTGGTTCGGCCGTGGCTATCTCAACCACCCCGACCACCGCGCCGCGGCGGCCGCGGCGCTGGATGCGGTCTTCCCCAGCGCCCGAGATTCGCGCGCCTTCCCCGAACTGCTCCGGGACGAGGGCCTCCAGCCTCACAAGGTCCGCTTCGTCCTGATGGGCACCAGGGGCGAGGGCGCGGACGTGGCAGTGCCGGTGGAGGCGGTCGACCTGGAGAACAAGCTGGCGGCCCTGGGCGAGCACAGAAGCCAGTTCGACGCCGGGGACATGCGCCCGGGCACCTGGGACGGCGCCCGGGAGTGTGGCCGGCGGGCGGGGGTCGAGCTGGCCGAGGGCTACCGACTGTTCGACCTGGTCCCCAATCCTTCTCAGCGCAACTACCGGCGCCAGCGCCGGGAGGAGCTGGACCAGGCCGGGGCCCGCCGGGCGGGGGTGCCGGAACCACCCGAGGCCGCCAGCCACTGGGGCTGAGGCTCAGCCGTCGGGCTTGACCCGCCGGTTCCGGGAGCGATCGCCGTGGGTATGCCCGTCACCACCGCGGTGGTGGTGCCCGGCCCCGGGCTCAGCGGCGGTGGCCCGAGCCAGCTCGCCGCCGACCTCGCTCAGCAGCCGGGCCGAGCGGTGGACCAAGGCCCGGGCCACGCCGGCGGCGCCGCCGGCTGGGCCCGGACGTTGGGACTGCCGGCCCAGCCAGCCCCCGGAGGCGGCCACCAGGTCCTGCCAGCTGGAGTGGAGGTCCATGGGGCGCCGGGGCCGGGAGCGGTCCTTGCTCACTGCCACCAGTTGCGTGGCCTGGTGGCCGCCGGCTGCCGGTAGTAGAGCGCCGTGGAGATGCCCAGCCCCAGGACCACCGCCGCCGCCAGAGCCGCTCCCAGGGCGGAATAGCCAAAGCTGGCCGCCACCACCGCTCCCGCGATCGCCAGAACCAGGGCGGGCACGATCAGGCGCGCCGCCGGCCGGCGCCAGTGGCGCAGGCGGGCGAGGGGGCTACGACCCCGCTGCTCCTCCCCGGGGAGCCGCTCCTGCCACATCGAGCCCCACCAGGTGGGCGGGTTGGAGCGACCGGAATCCGGCGACTGCTGATCTGGTCGACGCCGCGGGTCAGAGCCGTGAGGCATTCTCAGACCTGCTGGATTCGGGGGTCGCCGGGACGGCGATGAGAACGGACCTAGGATAGCACCGGTGCACTCATCCCCGGCTCCGACCCCGGCCGCCGGTGCCCCCTCCCTGACCCAGTTGCACCGTCGCATCCTGGCCTGCCGCCGCTGTGCTGAAGCCGGCTGGCTGCAGGACCCGGTCCCGGTGCTGGCGGCCCCTCGGAGATCTCGGCTGGTACTGGTCGGGCAGGCGCCCGGCCGGGTCGAGGGGCGCGCCGGACGTCCCTTCAGCGGCCGGGCGGGGCGGATCCTCTTCCGCTGGCTGGAGCAGGCCGGTCTGGGAGGGGAGGAGGAGGCTCGCCGGCGCGTCTACATCACCTCCTTGACCAAGTGCTTCCCGGGTCCCGGCGCCGGGGGCTCCGGCGACCGCCGCCCCAGCGCCGAGGAGGTGGCGCTGTGCCGGCCCCACCTGGATGCCCAGCTGACGCTGCTCGACCCCTGGCTGGTGCTGGCGGTGGGGCAGATGGCGGTGGAGCGATTCCTGGGTCCGCAGCCGATGAGCGCCTGCGTGGGGAGGGTCTTCCCGGAGGCGGCGCCCGGGGGCGCTGCAGCCAGGAGGCCGGGGCGGCCCCTGATCCTGCCCCTGCCCCACCCCTCGGGGGCCAGCCGCTGGCTGAACCTGCCCCAGCACCAGGAACTGCTCGCCCAGGCCCTGGCCACCCTGGGTCGGTTGGCCCGGACGGGCCCCGCCGGCCCGGGCGGCTAGGCCCGATATACTCCGGCCAGAACTTGGGCCGTATTGACGAAACCGACGCCGCCGGCTCGCACCCGGCGCGCCGAACCGGCAGAGGAGGCGGGGGGACCGGCCGAGGATCGACCAACCCTCCGGGCGAGGTCACCCCCGCTCCCCGCACCGCCAACCCCCGTTCGGCCGACGAGATCCTGGAGCTGATCTTCACCCCCACTCCCCGGGCCAGCCCGGCGGAGCAGGCGGAGCGGACGCTGCGCCGTCCCAAGGCGCTGGTCTACGTGGCAATGAGCAACCGCACCTTCTTCTGGCGCCAGCAGCTCACCAAGTTCGTCCTCGACGAGGGCCGGGTGCCGATCACGCCCTTCATGCTCTTCGACTACTACCTGCTCCACACCGTGCCCAAGGAGCTGGTGCGCGAGGCGATGAACAACCTGATCGCCCGCTGCGAGGAGATGTGGGTCTTCGGTCCGCTCTCCCTGGGGCTCAAGGTGCAGGTGGGAATCGCCAAGCGGATGCGCAAACCGGTGCGCTACTTCGACATCAGCGACCTGCCCTACCGGGTGGTGGGGGTGCCGGAGTCGATGGTGGCCGAGGAGCGCTGAGCGGAGCCGGCGCCTAGCCGCTGGCGCCGGCCAGCAGCAGCAGCCTGTCCTCATGCCACCCAGGGGCCAGCCGACCCGCTGGCCCTACAAGCGACGCACCAGATCGCGCTCCAGCGACTGCCTGGCCCGGGCGACCAGCTCCTGCAGCGGCCAGTCCCGGAGGCCCTGCTCCAGCTGGCGGCAGAGCGCGTAGCAGGCCTTGGTGGCGCGCAGGGCGTCCCCGGGGTCCACCCCCGGGGGCGGCTGCAGCTCGGTGAGGGGCATGCCCCGCGACCAGTTGAAGACGTACTCGACGTGGTCCATCGAGGGGGTCCGGCTCTCCGACAGCCCAGACTCCGCCTCCCGGACCGCCAGCTCCCGCTGCGCCTGGCGCAGGCGGCGGCTCACCTTCTCCAGGCGGGCGCTGGGCAGCCGTCGCCGGGGCCCGGGACGGTCGGGGTTGCGGTCCTCGGCCGCCAGCATCACCGCGGTGGCGCAGACCTCCTCGGGGCTCATCTGCTCCAGCCAGCCCTCGGCCACGGTCATGGAGACCAGCAGGGTGTTCTCACCGTAGACCGCGGCCGCCAGCAGGCCTAGCGAGGTGGGGCGGTCGTGCTCCAGGTAGCCCAGCTCGGCCAGGATCTGGCGGTAGGCGCCCAGCTGGCGACGGTACTCGTGCATGCGCCGCTCCGCCTCGGCCTCGGCTCCGGCCAGGGCCTGCTCCAGCTCGCGCTGCTGCTGGCGGGCGGCGCGATGGTCGGGGAGGATGGGGCAACCTGGGCAGGGCGAGTGCCCCAGCCGCGACTCCTGCTGGCGGGCCTCGCGGCGCAGCCGCTCCAACCGTCCCCCGGGGTCCTGGGTTCCGGGCCCGAACCGGCCCCGGCGCCGGTCCCGGAAGTGCTGGCGGCGCAGCTGGCGGGCCTCCGCCCGGGCCTCATCCAAGGCCTGCTGGGCGCCCAGGTACTGGCTCAGGGTGCGCTCGGTACAGGGGACCCGGGGGTGGCGGAAGCGCCGCTGGCGCAGGTCCTCGAGCTGGGCCTCGAGATTGGGGCGGCGCTGGCTGACGTTCTCCAGGGCGCGGAGCCGCTGGAACTGGCCGAAGGACTGCTCCAACAGCAGCTCCGCCTCCTCGGGCCGGTGGCGCCGGAGCAGGTTGAGGGTCATGTTGTAGGTGGGGGCGAACTTGGACTCCACCGCCATGTCGTTGCCCAGCAGGGTCTCGCAGATCACGCCCAGGTCGACCTCGGGGTCGCGCAGGATCACCCCGTGGCCGATGGGGTCGATCCCCCGGCGGCCCGCCCGTCCCAGCAGCTGGGCGAGCTGGCCGCTGCGCAGCGGGGCGAAGCCCTGGCCGTCGAACTTGGTGAAGGTGGAGATCACGCAGGCCCGGGCGGGCATGTTCAGTCCCAGGGCCAGGGTCTCGGTGGCGAAGACGACCCGCAGCAGGCCGGCCTGGAAGAGCTCCTCCACCGTCTCCTTGACGTAGGGCAGGAGCCCGGCGTGGTGCATGGCGATGCCGCGGCGGAGCAGGTCCATGTTGAGGCTGTCGGCGTAGAGCCGGGCCTCCTCCGGGTCCTCGACCGCGCCCAGGCGCTCGGCCAGGACCTCGTCGATGCGGAACTTCTGCTCCAAGGAGGTGAGGTCGATGCGGTGGGTGGAGCAGCGCGCCAGCGCCTCGCGGCAACCGCGCCTCGAGAAGATGAAGTAGATCGCCGGCAGCATCTCCTGCTCGGCGAGCTGGTCCAGCACCCGGAGCAGGTCGTTCTCCGAGGCCCAGGCCAGCCTGCCCCCGGCCAGGCGGCGGTCGCCCTCCCGGTCCTGCTGCGCCACCTCCAGGGTGGAACGGTCCAGCCGGCCCCGCTGGTCGAGCAGGGGCAGGAGCCGGTTGCGGATGCCCAGCCAGGTGCGCAGCTCCACTGGGCGCTCCTGGCGCACCACCACCGCGGTGGGGCCCCGGCGCTCGGTCATCCAGGCGGCGACCTCGTCGACGTTGGTGATGGTGGCGGAGAGCCCGATGAAGCGGATGTGCTGGGGCGCCTGGACGATCACCTCCTCCCAGACCGTGCCCCTGGGGTACTCGTCGATGTAGTGGACCTCATCGAGGATCACCCAGGCCACCCGGTCCAGCCCCCGGGGGTCGTCGTAGACCAGGTTGCGCAGGATCTCGGTGGTCATCACCACCACCGCCGCCTCGGGTCGGATCGAGGTCTCCCCGGTGACCAGTCCCACCCGCTCCTCGCCGTGGCGGCGGCAGAGGTCGCCAAACTTCTGGTTGGACAGGGCCTTGAGCGGGGTGGTGTAGAGGACCCGCTCGCCCGGGGGGGGGCCGGGCGCCAGGCAGCGCCAGATGGCCCACTCCGCGATCACCGTCTTGCCGCTGGAGGTGGGGGCGCTGACCAGCACCCCCCGGCTCTGGCCCAGAGCCCGGATCGCCTCCCGCTGGAAGGGGTCGAGCCGGAAGGGTAGGGAGCGCTCGAACTGGTCCAGTTCGAGATCCGAGGTGGGCTGGTCCGCCTGCCTCACACCTGGGGCAGCTCGGCCGCCGCCCGGGACCGCTCCTGGGGACGGCGGTTGGTGCGCCACCAGGCCCAGCAGAGCAGGGGCACGCCCAGGAGGAAGACGCCGATGGAGGTGAGCTGGGCCTGCTTCAGCCCGAGGGCGATGTAGGGCACGTTGACCGGGTTGCGCAGGAAGAAGAGGCCGAACTGGGTGATCGGGTAGAGGGCGATGTAGGCGATGGCGATCCAGCCGTCGGGGACGCCCCGGCGGCGCATCCAGATCAGCAGCCCCAGCACCAGCAGGATCACCAGGGCCTCGTAGGCGGCGACCGGCTGGTAGGCCACGTCCAGCCGGGGGGCGAAGGTGTGGGGATTGGTGTAGGCGGTGGCCCAGGGAAGTTTGGAGGGGTAGCCGAGGATGTCGCCGTTGATGATGTTGCCGATCCTGCCGATGGGCTGACCGATGGCGGCGAAGAGCACCGCGGCGTCGAGCAGCACCCAGAAGCTGACCCGCTCCCGCCAGGCCAGCAGCAGCAGCGTCAGGCCGCCCAGGATGATGGCCCCGAAGAAGGCCATCCCCCCCTGCCAGACGGCCAGGATCTGGGCGGGGTGGGTGAAGTAGTAGGCGGCCCCGGACTGGAGGTCGTAGAAGAGCCGGCCCCCCACCAGGCCGGCGAGGATGGTCCAGAAGGCGATGAAACCCAGGCGAGCCCGAGGGATGCCGTGGCGCTCGGCGTAGGGCAGGGCCACCTGCAGGCCCACCAGGATCGCCACCGCGTACCCGACCCCGTACCAGTGGATCGCCAGCGGCCCCAGGTGGAAGACGGGGTCGATCCCGATCCGGATCACCCCCACCACCGGGATCACGTCTGGATCAGCTCGATGTCCTGGCGGGTGAGCAGGGCCTCGCCCCGGCCCCCGTCCTCCTCCACCCAGTCGGCCACCTTGTGCAGCATCCGGTCGGCGTGGCGGCGGTCGTTGCTGACGCAGGCCACCCCGATCACCGCCAGCTGCCAGGAGTCGAGCCCGTCCACCTCGGCGGCGGCGACGTTGAAGGTGCGCCGGACGCGCTGGGTGAGCGAGCTCACCACCTGGCGCTTGGCCTTGAGGGACTGGCTCTGGGGAAGGTGGAGGGTGAGCACCAGGCTGCCGATGACCACGGGGCTAGTCTAGTTGTGGCTCCCGAGCGGCCCGCCGCGCTGGGGACCCCCCCGGGCGGGACGGTCCCGGCCCCCGGGCCGAGCCCCGGACTCCAGGCTGCGACGCCTCAGTACTCGTCCTCGGGGCGCGCATCCTCGTCTGCCTCCTCGGGCGGATCCTCCTCCTCCTCGCCGTCGTCGAACTCGCTGAAGCCCTCCTCGAGCTGATCGCGGGCGGGCACCACCGGCTCGACCACCGCGTCCTCGTCCTCAACCCCGATCGGGGGCTCATGGTCCCGGCTGACCAGGGTCTCCTTGACGTAGGCCCGGTACTCCGACTCCCGGCCCTTGCGCACCGGGAATGAGACGGTGCCGGCCAGCTCCGGCGCCTGGTAGACCTCGCGAAAGATCACCTGCGCCCCGGTGTCGTCGACGTGGGTCACCGCCCCGGTGTAGCGGTTGCCTCCCCGGCTGAGCTTGGCGATGCGCTGCGCCAGGCGGGGCTCGACGCCGCCCAGGTCGACTCCGCGGAGGGTGCGCACCGTCACCGTGTCCTCGCCCACCGCCACCTCCACCGGGTCGCCGGCGACGATCGCCGCCGGGTCGACCCCCTCCACCGGGATCAGCCGGGTGATGGCGGTCTTGCCCGGCTCCTCGGTGAAGACGTTGACGTCCAGCGCCGCCGAGGCCGTCCCCACCTGGCCCTTAGCCTGGCGCAGCTCCTTGACCTTGGCCGCCTGGCGGATCGCGATCGGGTTGGCCGGGTTCAGCTCCAGGGTGGCCTGATAGGCGGCCAGCGCCTTGTCCAGGCGGGCCAGCTCCAGAAGCGCCTTGCCCCGGCGGTTGGAGGTCTCCTCGTCCAGGCCGAACCGCTCCACCAGCTCGTCGTTGGCCGCCAGGGCCTCCACCCAGCGGCTGGCCAGGGCCAGCTGCACCGCCTCCTCGGCGGCCTGAATCTTGGACTTGGGATGGTCGCTGGCTTCAGCCAAGGCTGCCGGGCTCCTCGTCAAGCTGGCTCGGGCGCGGACCGATGAGGCGCGGGACCCTGGGCCTGTCGGGGCTGGCCCGGGGTCGAGTTCCCCGCGAATACAGCCCGACCCCCCTCAGGCGCGGCGGGCCGCCATATGATAGCGGCAGGTGCCGCGAGGCTGATCGCCTGAGCGAAACGGCCTTTCTGAGAAGTTCTGTCCCATGTCCAACAACCACCGCAAGCCCTCCCGTGTCCAGGTGCTGGCCGTCGCCAACCAGAAGGGCGGGGTGGGCAAGACCACGACTGCGGTCAACCTCGGCCGCGCCCTCACCGAGCGCGGCTCCCGGGTGCTGGCGGTCGACCTCGACCCCCAGGGCCACCTCACCGTCAACATGGGGGTGGCCCAGCCCGACGAGCTCAAGCTCACCGTCTACGACATGCTCTGCGAGCACCAGGTGGCGGCGGCCGACATCCGCCTGCACTCGCCCGGGCTGGGTCTGGACTTCCTCCCTTCCAACGTCGAGCTGGCCGGCGCCGAACTGCAGCTGGTCACCGAGATCGGGCGGGAGTCGGTGCTCCTGGAGAAGCTGACCCCGCTCCTGGGCGAGTACGACTTCGTCGTCATCGACTGTCCCCCCTCGCTGGGGCTGCTCTGCATCAACGCCCTGGTGGCGGCCACCGACGTGATCATCCCGCTGCAGTGCGAGTACTTCGGGATGAAGGGAATGGAGCAGCTGCAGCGCACCATCGAGCGGGTGCGGATCAAGCTCAACCCCAAGCTGCGGATCCACGGCATCCTGCCCACCATCCACAAGGGCCGCACGGTGCACGCCAACGAGGTGCTCACCGACGTCCAGGCCCACTTCGGCGACCTGGTCTATCCTTTCCAGGTCAGCGACAGCATCCGCTTTGCCGAATGCCCGCTCGTGGGCCAGTCGATCCTCCAGTACGCCCGGGAGTCGGACGGGGCGTCCGCCTACCGCCAGTTGGCCGACGCCGTGCTGGCCCGACGGAGTAGCTGAGCCATGGCCTTCAAGCGAGCCAGCCTGACCGGATCGGCGCAGCTCTTCCAGCCCACCCGGGTGCCCACCCACGACCGGGCCGGGGAGTCCGAGGAGCTCCCCGAGCTGCGCCGGCGCCCGGCTCCGGAGGCGGACGAGATCCTTCCCCGCCCCGAGCCTCTGCACATCGCCCCGCTGCCCACTGCGCCCGCCAGCTCGGGCCACATCTACCGCCTCTCCAACGAGGAGGTGGAGGTGCTGCTGACCGCCCTCCAGCACGCCAAGTTTCCGCACTCCGCCCAGCGCCTGCCCAAGCCGCCCCTGGAGGAGTTCGAGCAGCTGGAGGCCCTGCGCCAGAAGCTCGCCGAGCAGCGCGAGGCCCACGGCTGAGCGCGGTCCCGACCCGGCCCAAGCTGCAGATCGCCCAGATTCGGGTCAGCGGTGGCCAGCCCAGCAACTGCTACCTGGTCGCCTGCCAGCGCACCAAGGAAGCGGTGGTGATCGACCCCGGGGCCGAGCCCGACAAGATCGTCGCCCAGTGCCAGGGGCTCACCGTCCGCCACCTGCTCTGCAGCCACGGGCACCGCAGCCACGCCTCGGCCAAGGACGACGTCAAGGCCCGGGTGGGGGGCGAGACCGCCCTCAGCCTGCTCGACGCCAAGGCCTACCTGCGCTCCGCCGACCGCTACCTCAACGACGGCGACCGCCTGGGCTTTGGCGACTTCGAAATCGAGGTGCTGGCCACCCCAGGCCACAGCCCCGGCAGCCTCAGCTTCAAGGTGGGCAACCACCTCTTCACCGGCGACACGCTGCTGGCCGGCGACCTGGGCCGGACCGACCTCCCCGACATCGACCTCTCCAAGCAGCTGGTGAGCGTGCTCTCCCGGCTGCTCAGCCTGCCCGAGAACACCGTGGTCTACCCCGGCCACGGCCGCACCTCGACCGTGGGCCAGGAGCGGCGCCAGAACGTCGCCGTGGAGATGTTGCGTCAGGTCGGATAGCCCGGACTCCGCCCGGGCCGGGGCCGCGGCTGCCCTGACTCGGACCGGCACAGCCCCGCCACCGGCCGCCGGCCGCGGCCGGGCCTGGCTGGCGCTGCTGGCGGTCTACCTGCTCTGGGGCTCGACCTACACCGGGATCCAGGTGGCGGTGCGCCAGCTCCCGCCCCTGCTGATGGCGGGCAGCCGCTACCTGCTGGCCGGGGTGCTGGTCTACGCCTTGGCGGGCCACTCCGGAGGTTGGCGCTGGATCCGCCTGGGCCGGGCGCAGGTGCTGAGTGCGGCGGTGGTGGGGCTCTTCCTGCTCCTGGGGGGCAACGGTCTGGTGACCCTGGCCGAGCTGCGGGTGCCCTCAGGGATCGCTGCCCTGGTGATCGCCACCGTGCCCCTGTGGATGGCACTGCTCTCCCGACGCCTGGGCTCGGCCCCGGGGCCCGGGGCCCTCGGCTGGGTCGGGGTCCTGATCGGGCTGGTCGGGGTCGGGGTGCTGGTCGATCCCAGCAGCCATGCCCACCTCAGCTGGCTGCCCACCGTCGGCCTGCTGCTGGCGGCGATCCTCTGGGCGGTGGGCTCGCTCTACGCCCGAACCGCTCCGCTGCCGGAGAACGTGCTCCTGGCCTCGGCGGTGGAGATGATGGCCGGCGGGCTGGCGATGCTGCTCCTGGGCCTGGCCGCCGGCGAGGGCGGGCAGCTGCACCTGGGCCAGGTCAGCGGCGCTACTGCGGTCGCCTACGTCTGGCTGGTGCTGGGGGGCTCGATCCTCGGCTTCACCTGCTACGCCTACGCCCTGCAGCGCCTGCCTCCGGCCACCGTGGCCACCTACGCCTACGTCAACCCGCCGGTGGCCCTGGTCCTGGGCTGGACGATCCTGGGGCAGGGCCTCAGTCCCGCCGCCGGGCTGGCCGCCCTGCTCATAACTGCGGGGGTGGTGCTGATGGTCAGCGGGCCGGCGCTGTCTCGGCGCGGCCGCCGGCGGGCACCAAGCCGACCATGAGCCGCGGGGCGACCGTGCAGCCAAACGACTGTCCCAGCGTTCCCCATCCCATCAGTGCCGACCGCAGCGCAACGCAACAGCCAATGATTGGGATCCGATACCGCGCCGGCGACTCGCTTCCTGGGCGGTGAGCATCACACCTTAGCGCGGATGCACCGATGAGACCTGGCGGTAGCCGGCTTCTCGGCGCATACACGCCCGGCCGGGGCGGCGGCCCTGCGAGCTCGTTCGGATCCTGGCGGCCTTCCGCCCCAGCTATGCCTCCCCGGCGCGCTCGTAGGTAAGGACCACGACCCCGCCCTCGACGGTACGGGTGTCGACAAGGCGCAGGGGTTTCTTCTGGCTGGTGCCGCCGAAGAGGCGCTCGCCAGCTCCGAGCACGACGGGGAAGATCTTCAACCGCACCCTGTCGACGAGGTCGTGCTCTATCAGCGTGTGCACGAGCTGGAAGCTAGCAGCGACCTGGATCTCCCCGTCCAGGTTCTCTTTCAGCTTCGAGACCTCATTCACTACATCGCCCCTGAGGATGGTCGAGTTGCTCCAGGCCGGGTCTGCAAGGGTCGAGGACACGACGTACTTGGGCAGGCTGTTCAGCCGGTCCGCCAACTCGCCGCTTCGGGATGGCCACCGCGCGGCGAACCACTCGTAGCTTCGGCGACCCAGGAGCAGGGCGTCGGCCGCCAGAGCTCATCGAGCGCGAGCTTGTTGAGCTGTGGGCGGTCGTTGATCAAGCCGACCCAACCCCCGACCCTGAAGCCTTCGTCGCCGGCTGGGTCCTGTATGACTCCGTCGAGGGTGACGTTGTCGATCACGACGACCTTTCCCATCGGGCTTCTCCTCTTCGCTGGGAGCGTGAGAGTCGATGGCGAAAGTGTGACGTGGCGGCCGCTCAAGGCGATCAGGACGGGGCTAGAAGAGCACCGAGCGCATGCTGCCAATCCGCCGGAAGCCAACCCGTTCGTACATCCGAATCGCCACCAGGTTGAAGTCGTTGACGAAGAGGGTCACCGCCGCCGACTCGCGGAGCAACTGCCGGCAGAGCGTGGTCATGGCCCGGGTGCCCCGTCCCTGGCGGCGGCGCTCGGGATCGGTCCAGACGCCCTGGAGCTGCACCGCCTCGGCGGTGACCGCCGAGCACTCAGCCTTGAAGACCACCCGAGCGTCCTCCATCCAGACGTGGATCCGTCCCCGGCGGATCAGGCTCAGGACCCGCTCCCGGTAGCCGGCGGGGTCGACCAGCATCGGGTCGAAGCCCACCTCCTCCAGGTGCATCGCCGCCCCTGCCCGCACCAGTTGCTCCAAGTCGGCGGCGCGGGCCCGGCGCAGTGGCGCCGGGTCCACGTCCTCGGGCAGAGTCTCCAGGTCGACGGCGTAGTGAGGCTGATCGGCGCGCAACAAGCGCACCGGAGGCAACCGGCCCTGGAGCAACTCCTGCAGTGCCGAAACCTGAGCGCTGGGGCCGACGATCAGCTGCACCCACGCCAGCCGGTTGCGCAGCGCTCGCGCCAGAGCCGCCAGGTCCCTGGCTTCCGGTGCCCAGGGGACCACCAGGGGCCCGTGCATCACCACCCCCGAGATCCGTCTGCTCGCGCCCGCCTCTACTCCCAGCAGGGCTCCCTGGCGCAGCGCCCCCTGGCGGATCTCGCTGCGCAGGAACACCGTTTCCAGGGGATGCTGCTCCAGGCAGGCCTCGACCCGGTTGGCATCGGAGGCCCACAGCTGCCGGGCCCGGGGCTGGCGGTTGATGGCCCGCCGAAGCATGGCCGGGATTATCTGGCTTGGTGCCCGGGTGCCGAGTTGCGCCTCGGGATCTGCGGCGGTGCCCTCAGGCGGCGGCGGTGGTCCCCGGAGTCCCGGAGGGGTCGGGCGCCCGCGCCAGGTGCAGGGCGGCGATCAGGATCCAGAGCAGCTCCAGGGCTAAAAAGCAGCGTTCCAAGAGCCCACCCGGGCTGCTCGGCCGGAACCCGGCCCGGCCCAGGGCCAGGAGCGGCACCACGGCCAGCACCGCCACCCCCAACAACCACCCCCGGAGCGGCGCCAGCGGGCGCAGGTAGTCGAGGTCGACCGAGAGCATGATGGTGCCGGCCAGGGCGCAGAGGAAGGCCAGCGCCGCCAGCAGCAGGTGCACCCCACCGCTGGCGGTCACCGCGGTGCCGGGCGGGTTGTCGGGGAAGAAGGCCAGCAGCGCCGAGCCCACGCCCCAGGCCGCCAGCAGCGCCAGCCCGGCGCGCGCCCGCGGGCTGGGCCTCCACCGGCGGGAGATCGCCAGCACTAGGCTCAGGGTGAGGGCGCCGCGCAGCAGGAAGTTGAGGTCCATTACCCAGGAGTAAGAGCCCACCCCGTAGTCGCTCTCGGCGTTGTGGATCAGGCTGAGGTCGGGCCGGAGAAAGGCCAAGAGCACGTCCAGGGCCACGTAGACCACCACCCCCGCCGCCGCCAATGCCGCCCAGGGCTCGGCTCCCAGGCGCCGCCGCACCGCGCTCGATCCCGTTATGGCCACTCGCCTGCCTCCGCCCGGTCGCAGCCGGGATTCGGTCTAGTCAACAATGAGTATAGTCTACAATAATGACTAAGCCACGAGCTGGGGCCGCTCCCGGGGCACGACCCGCGGCGCCTCCCGGGCCCGGCCCCGAGTCGCTGGTGCTGCCGGCGGTGCGGGCGTTGGCGGCCTACCGGCGGGCCATCCGCCGGGACTTGGTCCAGGGGGGCATGGAGGACCTACCTCGAAGTGCTAGCTGGCTTCTGGGGGCACTAGTTCGCGGCGACCGCGGCCCCCAGGAGCTGGCGGCGCGCCTGGGGACCAGCAAGCAGGGCCTGAGCCGCTTGGTGCAGACCCTGGTGGAACGCGGTTACGCCAGCCGCGCGGCGGACCCGGGCGACCGCCGCCGGGTGCGGCTGACCCTGACCGAGCGCGGCGAGGAGGCGCATTCAGTCGTGCGCCGGGCGGTGCGCAGCCTCGACTTGCGGCTGGCAGAGGAGGTCGGGGAGCGGGAGCTGGCAGGAGCCCGCGGGGTGCTGCTGGCCCTGGCGACCATGGCCAGCCCCCACTCCGAGCCGGAACCCGCGGCCCCCGCCTGAGACCGGCGGCTCAGGCCGGGCTGCGGCCCCCCGCCGTCAGACCGGCGGCGTAGCGGAAGTCGGCGAAGTAGGAGCGGGCCACGCGGTCGATCAGGTCCCGGGTCAGGGCGGGCTCCCGGCCCAGGTAGCGGGCGGTGCTCAGCGCCTGGTCCACCAGGTCGCGGGGCTGGCAGCCCCGCAGGGCGCGCCCCTGCGGCTGGTAGTGGGTCGAGACCAGGTGATCGACCAGCTCGGGATCGTAGTCCACCCCGCGCGCCCGGCAGACCCGCTCGAAGATTCGCCGGAAGTCGGCGGGCTCGGGGTCGGGGACCAGCACCTTGTAGCGGACGCGGCGCATGAAGGCCTCGTCCACCAGCTCGCTGGGGTCCAGGTTGGTGGAGAGCAGCAGCAGGGTGGCGTAGGGGACGGCCACGGTGGTGCCGGCGCGGGCGATGTTGAGGTAGTCCACCCCCGACTCCAGGGGGACGATCAGGCGGTTGAGGATCTCCCGGGGCGAGATCACCTGGCGGCCGAAGTCGTCGACGTGGAAGATGCCGCCGTTGGCCTTGAGCTGCAGCGAGGCCTCGTAGAACCCCAGGGTGCGGTCGAAGGACGCCTCCAGCTGCTGATCGCGGAGCTCGCCGCCGCTGCGCACCACCGGGCGGTAGACCAAGGTCCAGCGGGGGTCGTGGCGGGCCGGTGGTCCGGAGACGGGGCGGTGGTGGACCGGATCGTAGAGCCGGATCACCTCGCCGTGGACGTAGAGCGCGTGGGGGATGTAGATGGGGCTGCCCAGGACGCCGGCACAGGCGTCGGCGATCGAGCTCTTGCCGTTGCCCGGGGGACCGTAGAGGAAGAGGGCCTGGTGGGCGGTCAGGGCGGTCCCGACCACGTCGCGCACCTCCTGCGGCAGTACCAGATCCTGCAGGGCTCCCGCCAGGGCATCCGCCGCCACCGTCTCCGGGTGGGCGCGCAGCTCCCGCGCACTCTCCAGGTATTCATCGACCGGCACCGGTGCCGGCCCGGCGTACTGGTTGACCTGGAGGACCTCGCGGGCCCGCTCTCGCCCGGCCGCGGTGAGCAGGTACTCCAGGCTCTCGGCGAACTCGCGGCCGGCGCTGGCACTACCACGGAGCCCCGAGGTTCCGCAGAGGTTCTCGTGGCTGAGGAAGGTTAGCGCCTCGGCCGTCACCGGCCAGGGCAGGCCGGCACGGCGCGCCACCTCACGCCCCAGCAGGTTTCCGTTGAAGTGGAGGATCTTCAGGACCAGGTCGGTGACGAAGGAGAAGGGCAGCCCGACCTCGGCCAGCGAGCCCGGGGGTGGGGGCGGCACGGCCAGGCTGCGCGGCGGCCTGCGGCTGGTGGTCTCCGGCGCGGGCGGGTGCCGCTGCCCGGAGCGGTCGAGGTGGCGGGGTACCGGCAGCGGCACCACGGCGTCGGGGTTGGGGTGGCTCATGGGTTGCTCCTGCAATCTAGCGGCTCGGGCGCCGCGGCGATCCAGCGGTGCTGCCTGGTGAGGACGAACAGCGCTACCCGCTCAACCGCGGGCATCCACAGCTGGATCGCCGGGAGGCGTCCTGAACTTGAGGCGCAGTCACGCTGCCGTGAAGCCCGGACTGCCTCGGCGGGATCGGGACCCCCGCTCACCGCCCCAGCTCGCTGCATGAATATGCAATCATGATCCGCTTATGGCCGTGGCAGTCCCGACGATCCGAGTGGCGGTGGCGGGGGCGACCGGATACGCCGGGGCCGGCTGCGTCCGCCTGCTCCAGGAGCACCCGCAGGTGGAGCTGGCCGGGGTCTCGTCCCGGTCCCATGCCGGGGTCCGCCACGCCGAGGCCTGTCCCGGATCGGCGTGCCAGATGCTGCTCAGCGAGGCGGTCGACGCCGGGGCCTGCGACCTGGTGCTGAGCGCCCAGGCCCCCGGCGAGTGTGCCCGTCAGGCGGGCGCCTGGTTGGAGCAGGGGGCGGTGGTGCTGGACGTGTCCCCCGACTTCCGGCTCGACTCGAGCTCCCTGTACCGCAACTGGTATGGAGCCGAGCACCCGGCGCCCGACCTCCTGCGCAGGGCGGTGCTGGCGCTGCCTGAGCTGGACCCCAGTGCCATCGGCGAGGCCGGCCTGCTGGCGCTGCCGGGGTGCTTCTCCACCGCCGCCATCCTGGCCTGCGGCCCGGCGGCCGCGGCCGGCCTGGTCCTGCCCGAGGTGGTGGTCGATGCCAAGACCGGGGCGAGCGGCGCCGGCCGGGGAGCCGCTGCCGAGTTCCTCTTCAGCGAGGTCGCCGAGTCGGTGCGCGCCTACCAGGTCGGCGGCCACCGGCACCGCCCGGAGATGGAACGGGCCCTGGCGCACCTGGGGGGCGAGCCCTTCTCGGTGACCTTCGTCCCCCATCTGGTGCCGATGGTGCGCGGGATCGTGGCCACCTGCTACCTCAGGCCCAGGCAGGGGGTGAGCCTGGAGCAGGTGCGCTCCGTGTACCGGGAGCGCTACCGGGACCAGCCCTTCGTGCAAATCGCCCCCGAGCCGGTGCCCAGCAAGCGCACCAGCCGCACCAACCTCTGCCTTCTCCACCTCGAGCAGCAGGGACCCCACCTGGTGATCTCCGCGGTCCTGGACAACCTGGGCCGGGGGGCCGCCTCGCAGGCGGTGCAGGTGCTCAACCTGCGCTTTGGGCTGCCGGCGGCCGCCGGCATTGGGCAGGACAGCTGGTGGCCATGAGCTTGCCGCTTCGCCCCCAGCCCGGGGTGCTGGGGAGCGGCGTCACCGCGGCTTTCGGCTTCCAGGCGGGGACGGCCGCCGCCGACATCCGCGCCTGCGGGGAAGCTCGCGACGACGTGGCCCTGCTGGTGAGCGAGGTCGTGGCCACCGCGGCCGGGGTCTTCACCGCCAACCGGGTCAAGGCCGCGCCGGTGGTGCTGAGCCAGCTCCACCTCAAGCGGGGGGTGGCGCGGGCGGTCGTGGTCAACAGCGGCAACGCCAACGCCTGTACCGGGGCTCGCGGCCTGGGCGACGCCCTGCGCATGGCCCAGGCGGCCGCCGACGCCGTCGACTGCGCCCCCGGGGAGGTGCTGGTGGCCTCCACCGGGGTGATCGGCCGGCCGATGCCGATGGAGCGGATCGAGCCCGCCATCGCCCGCGCCGCCCAGGCCCTGGAGGTGGGTGGTGGCCACCGGGCGGCCGAGGCGATCATGACCACCGACACCCGGCCCAAGGAGGCGGTGGCCAACTTCCGGGTGGCGGGGGTGACCCACACCGTGGGAGGCACCGCCAAGGGCGCGGGGATGATCCATCCCGACATGGCCACCCTGCTGGCCTTCGTCACCAGCGACGCCCGCCTCCCCCAGCCGTTGCTGGCCCGGCTGCTGGCTGAGCGGGTGCGGACCACCTTCAACACCATCAGCGTCGACGGCGACACCAGCACCAATGACAGCTGCCTGCTCTTGGCCAACGGTGCCGCCGGGGGGCCCGAGCTGGCCCCGGACAGCCGGGGTGCCGGCGACTTCGCCGAGGCCCTGGGCCAGGTGCTCGCCGACCTAGCCGAGCAGGTGGTCGCCGACGGTGAGGGCGCGACCCGGACCTTCTCGGTGCACATCACCGGCGCGCTCGATGAGGAACAGGCGCGCTGGGCGGCGCGGGTGGTGAGCAGCTCGCCCCTGGTGAAGACGGCGGTCCACGGCGGCGACCCCAACTGGGGCCGGATCCTGGCCGCGGTGGGGCGCAGCGGCGCCGAGCTGGCCCTGGACCGCTGCCGCCTCTCCATCGCCGGGGAGGAGCTGTTCGCCAGGGGCCAGGCCGCCCCGGGGCGCTTGGAGCAACTGGCCCGGGCGCTGCGCCAGCCTCGGGTGGCGATCGAGATGGACCTGGGGATGGGCGACGCCCAGGCCACCGCCCTGGGCTGCGACCTGAGCCCGGATTACGTGAGGATCAATGCCGACTACACCACCTGAGATGAAGTCGATCACCCCGTCCGCGGACGCCCTGGCCCGGGCCCAGGTGCTGGTCGAGGCGCTGCCCTACATCCGCCGCTTCCACGGGCAGGTGGTGGTGGTCAAGCTGGGCGGGGTCGCCATGCAGTCGGAGCCGGCCCGCGACGCCGTGCTCCAGGACCTGGTGCTGCTGCGCTTCGTGGGCATGCGCCCGGTGCTGGTCCACGGGGGGGGCCGCGAGATCACCGCCATGGCCAAGGCGCTGGGGCTGGAAACCCAGTTCGTGGACGGGCTCCGGGTCACTGACGAGCGGACCATGGAGGTGGCCAAGATGGTGTTGACCGGCAAGATCACCCCTGATCTGGTGGGGGCGATTCACCGCCTGGGGGGGCGGGCCATGGGTCTCTCCGGCGAGGACGGCCCCACCCTGCTGGTGCGGCGCCGGACCGGGGCCCAGGGCCAGGACCTGGGCCTGGTGGGGGAGATCCAGGAGGTCAACCCCGAGCCCCTGCTGGCGCTGACCGAGAAGGGACTGATCCCGGTCCTGGCCTCGGTGGGGCTGGGCTACGACGGCCTGGCCTACAACGTCAACGCCGACACCGTTGCCGGTGCCGTGGCCCGGGAGCTGGGCGCCGGCAAGCTGCTGCTGCTGACCGACGTCCCCGGGCTGCTCGACCGCCAGGGCCGGCTGCTGAGCCGGATCACCGCCCGGCAGGCGGAGGAGCTGCTGGGACAGGGGATCGCCGCCGATGGCATGATCCCCAAGCTGGAGGCGGCCTGCCAGGCGGCCCGGGCCGGGGTGAGCGTCCACATCGTCGATGGGCGCCAGCCCCACTCCATCCTGCTGGAGCTGCTCACCGAGGCCGGCGTGGGGACCATGATCGACCCGGAGCCAGCCGATGGCTGAGGTCCGGACCCGGGCCACCGCCGACCTGGCCCCGTTGGTGCTGCTGGACACCTACCGGCGCGCCCCGCTGACGATCGTGGCCGGTTCCGGCAGCCATGTCGAGACCGAGGACGGCCGCCGGCTCCTGGACCTGGTCGGGGGCATCGCCGTCAACGTCCTCGGCCACTGCCATCCCGAGGTGGTGGCGGCGATCCAGGACCAGGCCGGCCGCCTGATCCACGCCAGCAACCTCTACCTCACCCAGCCCCAGGTGAGAGTGGCTGAACAGCTGGTCGGGGGCGCCTTCCCGGCCCGGGTCTTCTTCGCCAACAGCGGGGCCGAGGCCAACGAGGCCGCGATCAAGATCGCCCGCAAGTGGGGCCAGCGCCACCGCGGTGGCGCCCACACCATCCTCACCCTCCGGGGAGCCTTCCACGGCCGCACCCTGGCCACCCTGGCGGCCACCGGCAACGCCCACTACAGCGACCCCTTCCGACCGCTCCCCGACGGCTTCCGCCAGCTGCCCCTGGACCGCCTGGAGGCGATAGAGGAGGCGTTGTCCGACCAGGGTCGCCCGGCCGTCGCGGTCATGGTGGAGCCGATCCAGGGCGAGAGCGGGGTGCACCCGCTCGGTGACCGGTACCTGATCGAGCTGCGCCGGCTCTGCGATCGCCACGACGCGCTGCTGATCCTGGACGAGATCCAGAGCGGCATGGGTCGCTCGGGGCGGATGTGGGCCCACCAGCACGCCGGCATCCGCCCCGACCTGATGACGGTGGCCAAGGGGCTGGCGGGCGGCCTGCCCCTGGGGGCGGTGCTGGCCGGCGAGCGCGCCGACGTCTTCGAGCCCGGCGACCACGGCAGCACCTTCGGCGGCAACCCGGTCGCCTGCGCCGCCGCTAGCGCGGTGCTGCAGGTCCTGGACCGGGAGCGGCTCCCGGAACGGGCGGCGGCGGTGGGGGAGGACCTGCGCCAGCGGCTGCTGGGGCTGGCCGAGCGCGGCCTCCCGGTGAGCGAGGTGCGGGGCCGGGGACTGCTGCTGGGGATGGGGCTCAGCCGGCCTCTGGCGCGCCAGGCGGCGTCCGCGGCCCTGGAGCTGGGAGTCCTGGTCAACCCGATCGGGGAGCGCACCCTGCGCCTGGCGCCCGCCCTGACCATTCCCCAGGAGGAGCTGGAGCTGGGAGTGGAGCTGATCGCCCAGGCGCTGGAGCGGGCGGCGGACGGGGCGCCGGGCTGATGGCCACAATCGACCGGCGCTCGCGCCAGTCGGCGATCCTGGAGCTGCTCCGCAGCCACCCGGTGCAGACCCAGGAGCAGCTGGCGGAGGAGCTGAGGGGCCGGCGCATCCAGGCCACTCAGGCCACCATCAGCCGGGATCTGCGCCAGCTCCAGGTGGCGAGGGTCGCCGCCCCCGAGGGGCCGCGCTACCTGCCGCCCCGGGCGGAAGGCGACCGCCGCGCCCGGCTGGAGGCGCTGCTGGCCACCCAGCTGCTGCGGCTGGAGGCGGTGGGGGCGATGGTGATCCTGCGCACCCCCGCCGGCGGGGCCCAGCTGGTGGCGGCGGCGATCGACGCCCTGGAGCTGGCCCAGGTGGCGGGCACGGTGGCCGGGGACGACACCATCTTCATCCAGGCCCGCTCCGCAGGCCAGGCGCGGGCCCTGACGGAGAGCCTGCGCCACGCCCAGCGCCAGGGCGCCAGTTGGGGCTGAGGCCTCGGCCACAGTTGGACGGCTGCGCCCGGCGAGCCCCAGGATGACCGCTGTGAGCGCCAACCAGCGGCCCCGCTGCGTCCTCGCCTACTCCGGCGGCCTGGACACCACGGTGGCGGTGCATTGGCTCACCCACCGCCGCGGCTTCGAGGTGATCACGGTCTCGGCCGACCTCGGCGAGGGCACCGATGCCGAGGCGCTGCAGCACCGGGCGCTGGCGGCGGGGGCGGTGGCGGCCCACGTCGTCGACGCCCGCCAGCTCTTCGTCAGCGACTTCGTCTGGCCCACCCTCCAGGCGGGCGCCATGTACCAGGGGGTCTATCCCCTGGCCACCGCCCTGGGTCGCCCTCTGATCGCCCGGCTCCTGGTCGAGGTGGCCGAGGAGCTGGGGGCGGCGGCGGTGGCCCATGGCTGCACCGCCAAGGGCAACGACCAGGTGCGCTTCGACGTCGCGGTGGGGGCGCTCGCCCCCGGTCTGGAGGTGGTGGCACCGCTCCGGGAGTGGCGCATGGGGCGCAGCGAGGAGATGGCCTACGCCGCCGAGCACGCCCTGGAGGTGACCGCCACCCGCGAGAGCCCCTACAGCGTCGATGCCAACCTCTGGGGCCGCAGCGTCGAGACCGGGGTGCTGGAGGACCCCGACCGGGAGCCCCCCGAGGATGCCTTCGCCTGGACCACGGCCCCGGAGCGGGCCCCGGCGGCCGGGCTCCAGCTCCGGGTGGGGTTCGAGTCCGGGGTGCCCGTCACCCTCGACGGCGAGGTACTCCCACCCCAGGAGCTGGTGGCGACCGTCAACCGCCTGGCCGGCGAGCACGGGGTGGGCCGGATCGACCACGTCGAGGACCGGGTGGTGGGGATCAAGTCGCGTGAGGTCTACGAGGCCCCGGCGGCGGTGGTGCTCGATGGGGCCCACCGGGCGCTGGAGTCCCTGACCCTCTCCCGGGACACGCTCCGCTTCAAGCGGGTGGTGGCCGAGGAATGGGCCCAGCTGACCTACGACGGGCTCTGGTTCTCCGCCCTGCGCCAGTGCCTGGGCGCCTTCGTGGCCGCCTCCCAGCGCTACGTCAGCGGCGAGGTTCGACTTCGGCTCCGCCAGGGGGCCGTCCAGCTCCTGGGGCGGAGCAGCCCCACCTCGCTCTATCGCCACGACCTGGCCACCTACGAGTTGGCCCAGGACACCTTCCGGGCCCAGGCGGCGGAGGGGTTCCTCAGCATCTTCGGCCTGCCCCTGCGGACCCAGGCCCAGGTGCAGGGACGGATCCAGGAGGGGATGCGCCCGCTGCTGCCGCGGATGCCCCGGAGGCTGGCCCAGGCCGACCCCCAGGACCAGTCCCCGCCAGGTGCCTGAGACAACGCCCGCCAAGGCCTGGAGCGGGCGGTTGCCCAAGCCCAGCGAGCCCGCCCTGGAGGCCTTCACCCGCTCTCTGCCCCAAGACCTGCGGCTGGCGGCGGCCGATCTGGCCGGCTCTCGCGCCCACGCCCGCGCCCTGCTCGCCGCCGGCCTGCTCGATGGGCCCAGCCTGGCACTGCTGGAGCGGGGCCTGGACCGGGTGGCGGCGGAGCTGGAGCAGGGCGAGTTCCAGATCCGCGCCGAGGACGAGGACATCCACATGGCGGTGGAGCGCCGGCTGGTGGAGCTGGTCGGAGAGCCGGGCCAGCGCCTCCACACCGGGCGCAGCCGCAACGACCAGGTGGCCCTGGACCTGCGGCTCTGGTGCCGCCGGGCGGTGGTGGATCTTTCCCGGGCCGCCACCGGGCTGCAGGCGGCGCTGCTGCTCCAGGCCCGCCGCCACCAGGCCACCCTGGTTCCCGGCTACACCCACCTGCAGCGGGCCCAGCCGATCCGCCTGGGCCACCACCTGCTGGCATATTTCGAGATGCTGGAGCGCGACCTTGGCCGGCTCCGGGACGCCGATCGGCGCATCGACAGCTCGCCTCTGGGCTCGGGGGCCCTGGCGGGCAGCACCCTGGCCGTGGACCGCCGCCGCCCGGCCCGCGAGTTGGGCTTCAGCCGCCTCAGCGCCAACAGCCTGGACGCGGTCTCGGACCGCGACTTCGCCGCCGAGCTGGCCTTCGTCTGCGCGCTCCTGGGAGTCCACCTCTCCCGGCTGGCCGAGGACCTGGTGCTCTGGAACTCCCAGGAGTTCGGCTTCCTCACCCTGCCCGACCGCTGGGCGACCGGCTCCAGCCTGATGCCCCACAAGAAGAACCCCGACGCCCTGGAGCTGGTCCGGGCCCGGGCGGGGCGGCCGCTGGCGGCTCTGGTCGGGATCCTGACCGTGCTCAAGGGGCTGCCCCTCAGCTACAACCGCGACCTCCAGGAGGACCGCGAGCACCTCTTCGGGGCGGTGGACTCGGTCCGCCAGAGCCTAGAGTTGCTGGCGCCGCTGCTGCGGGCGGTGCGTTTCGAGCGCCGGGCCATGGGCGCCGCCGCCACCGCCTCGGAGCTCCTGGCCACCGACCTGGCCGAGCACCTGGTACAGGGGGGCGTCCCCTTCCGCCTCGCCCACGGCATGGTGGGCCGGGCGGTACGCCAGGCCCAGGCCGCCGGGACGTCGCTGGCGGCGCTGGTGGCGGGATCCTGGCGCCGCTTTGGCTTCGACTCGGCCGAGCAGGCGGCTGCCCTTTTCGACCCCGAGCGCTCGCTGCGCCAGCGCCGCCAGCCGGGGTCGCCGGGCCCGGTCCCGCTGGGGGCGGCTCTGGGGGGGGCGGCCGGGGCGCTGGCCCGCAACCGGGGCTGGGTCCGGGACCGGGCCCGGCGCCTGCCCAATTGAAGCCGGATCCCGGCCCAGCCCCGAGCCGGGAAGGCGCGCCCAGTTGTTAGCATCGCTGGAGCGGGGGGCCGCGGCGGCGACGCACCGGTAGGGAGATGTACCGCAAGCTCTATTTGCCGCTCGACAACTCCGACCACGCCAACGCCGCCGCCGAGGTGGCGATCCGCCTGGCCCGCCACAGCGGCGCCGAGATCGTCGGCTGCCACGTCTACGCCGCGCGCCTCCACGACTACCGCTTCAAGCAGATGGAGTACACCCTCCCCGAGGAGTACCAGGACGAGTCGGAGCTGGAACGCCAGCGCAAGATCCACGACAGCTTGATCACGACTGGGCTCAACCTGATCTCCGACTCCTACCTGGAGGCTACCCAGCGCCGCTGCTTGGAGGAGGGGATCCCCTTCACTCCCAAGACCTTCGACGGCAAGAACTGGGAGGTGCTGGTCCAGGACATCAACAGCTCCGACTACGACCTGGTGCTGATGGGCGCCTGCGGCCTGGGCCAGGTCAAGGAGACTCAGCTGGGTGCCTGCGTTGACCGCGTGGTGCGCCGGGCCCACCGCGACACCTTGGTCGTGCGCCACCAGGAAGGCCGGGCGCCGCTCGACGGTCCCATCGTGGTCGCCATCGACGGGTCGCCGCAGTCCTTCGCGGGGTTGCGCACCGCCCTTGAGCTGGGGCGGGCCCTGGAGCTGCCAGTGGAGGCGGTCTCGGTCTACGACCCCTACCTGCACTACGTGCTCTTCAACGGCATCGTCGGGGTGCTCTCCGAGAAGGCAAGCAAGGTCTTCCGCTTCAAGGAGCAGGAGGCCCTCCACGAGGAGATCATCGACACCGGGCTGGCGATGATCTACCAGTCCCACCTCAAGGTGGCGCGCGAGGTGGCCCGGGCCGAGGGCGTGGACCTGCCCATCACGCTGCTGGACGGCAAGGCCTTCGAGCAGGTGCTCCGCTACCTGCGCGAGAAGCAGGCGGGGCTGCTGGTGTGCGGGCGGATCGGGGTCCACTCCGAAGAGGGCATGGACCTCGGTGGCAACACCGACAACCTGCTCCGCCTCGCGCCCTGCAGCGTGATGCTCTCCTCCAGCACCTACGTGCCGCCAATCGACGTCCGCGGCGCCGCATCGGTGGTCTGGACCCCGGAGGCCGACTCCGTGATCGAGCGCATCCCCTGCTCGGCCCAGGGGCTCTCCCGGACCGCGGTCCTCCGCTGGGCCATGGAGCGGGGCCACTCGATCATCTCCCAGGACATCGTCTCCGCCGCCCTCGGCGACATCCTTCCCCCCGAGGCCTCGCGGGCGATCGGAGTGGAGGTGCCGGTGCGCGACGGCGACGACCTCGACTTCCAGGTCCACGTCTGCCGGGAGTGCGGTTACACCGCCCGGGGCGTGCTTCCGGTCTCCTGCCCGGTCTGCGGCTCGGGCTCTGAGCAGTTCTCACAGGTGGACCACCGCAGCCTGATGGAGCAGGCCGCGGTGGAGGGCGAGGTCACCGAGGAGGTCACCTTCGACCAGCGCAAGATCGGCTGGTCCGCGGACGCCCGCGCCCTTCTCCACCAGATGCCGGCCGGGTACCTCCGCCGCCGGATCAAGGCCAAGGTGGAGAAGGTGGCCCGCACCCGTCGGCTCGCCGTCGTCACCAGGCAGGTGGCGGGGCCGCTGATCGAGCCCGAGCTGGGCCGGTCCGCCCACGCCCAGCCCCACCGCACCCCGTTGGCCGAAGACACGCCGGCCGCCGGTCCCCGGGAGGAGGGCTTTGAGGGCGGCGACGCGGCGGCCGACCCGGTGGACCAGGCCCTGCTCACGTACGCCGGGGGCGGGGTGGGCGGTCGCTTCGTCCCCCGCGAGGCCTCGCCGACGGTGGCGCGCCTGCGGCCGCGCGAGGAGGGCACCACCCCGGGCTTCTCGGAGCCGGGTGCGGAGCCCGCCCGCTGCCCCTTCCCCGAGGCCGAGGCCAAGATGCGCGAAGCGGCGGGGACCCCCACGCCCGACGGGGAGTAGCCGGACCGGATCACGCCGCGGCGCCTTTGGTCGGCACGCCGTCAGGGCGGGCGGCGCCCACGCTCCTGTCCGAGTGCCCGGCCGTGCCGCTTTGGCGGGCCGGCGCACGCCCGTGCCGGTGCGAGCCTATAATACTCATGCATGAGTAATTCCCCGTCCGGGGCGGGCAGGCGCGGGCTCCCGGGCTCGGGCGAGGTGACTCGCCTGACGCTACTGGCGTTGCTGGCCGCGCTCGGACCCCGGCATGGCTACGGGTTGAGGGAGGTGATGGAGTCCTGGCGGATGGATGCCTGGGCCGACATCAGGTACGGATCCATCTATCAGATGCTGCCGCGGATGGCGCGGGCGGGGCTCGTGGCGGAGGTCGACCACCACCGGGAGGGGAGGCGTCCGGCCCGGACCACCTACGCCATCACCGACAGTGGTCGGGCCGAGCTCCACCTCTTGCTGCGACATGCCTGGTCGAGCCCGGTGCACGAGGTTCAGCCGGTGAACGTGGCCCTGTCCTTCTATGGGCTGGGGTTGCTGGGCGCGGAGGAGGTGGGCGACTGCCTGGCGCGGCGGCTCGCCTGGCTGGAGGTGGGCGCCACCCAGCTCGAGGGTGAACAGGCCCGGACGCTCGCCATGTGTTCCGATCCCGCGGACGCACGGCGATTGACCGATCACTTCGACCATTTCCGCCGGCTGATCGACTTGGAGCGGGGTTGGACCAGGCAGGTGCTGGACCACGTCCGTTCTGGCGCCTACGCGGCGGCCGAGCCGCAGGTGGCGTCTGCCCAGGCCGCCGGCCGGCGGGCGGCCACGGGTCTGCCGGCCTAGTCATGGCGACCGAGAGAAGCAGTCGCGCCGCCTCGCTGGCCGTCCTGGTCGGGTTCGACATCGCCGGCCCGCTGGCCGTCTACTTCAGCCTGCAGTCGGCCGGGGTTTCCACCGTGACCTCCTTGATCGCCAGTGGCGCCCCCCCCGCCCTCCGGGTGCTGCTGGCCGTCGTCCGCCACCACCGGCTCGACCCCATCGGAGCCCTGGTACTGGCGGGGATCGCGGTGGGCACCCTGCTCGGCCTGGTCAGCGGCAGCGCCCACCTGGTTCTCCTGGATGGGACCGTCCCGACCGCCGTGGTCGGCGTCTTCTGCCTACTGACGCTCTGGTCCAGCCGCCCGCTGATGTTGCGGTTCGCCCTGGAGTGGATGGGGCCGGAGACGGACAGAGGCAGGGAGTTCGCCTCCCTCTGGCAGTACGCGGGCTTCCGCCACGCCTTCCGGGTGACGACCGTGGTCTGGGGTCTCTCTTTCATTGTTGAGGCGGCCGCGCAGGCCGCCATCGTCGAGACCGCCTCCACCGCCACTGCCAAGCTCACCTCCAACCTGATGCCCTTGGCCTTCCTGGCGGTGGTGGTCGCCTGGAACGTCTTCTACGGTCAGCGCAGCCGGCGCCGGGGTGAGGAGGCTGCCCGCCGCGGCCGCGGGGATGGGCCGGCCGCCGCCGTGGAGAGCTGAGGCCGGATTCCTCTTGGCTCCGCGCTAGAGCTGGTCCGTCTCCGGGCTGGACTCTCCCAGCAAGGAGGGGCTGCCCTCCTCCAAAGAGAAGATCAACCCGCACTCCGGGCACGCCAGCTCATCGCCGCCCGCCTGGACCTCCTCCGGGGGCAGCATCCGCAGCCCACATCCCGGGCAGCGAAGCGTGGGGGTCGGGGCCGAGCGGTCCTCGCGGGCAGCGGCCCGGGCCGCCTCAGCGAGGTCGATGGCGAGCGTCTGGCACTCAGCGCAGCGGAAGCTGGCCGAGCGGTCGTCGTGGTCCAGGTACCCTCCCGTCCGATCGACGAACACGGCCGCGCCCAGGAGCTCGAAGCGCCCGCTGCGGCAGCCGGCGGGGCAAACCAGGTTGCGGGAGCGGGGGCGGCTCAGCTCAGCCCTCGCCCGAGGTGAAGTTGGGCCGGTGCCATCCCACCGGCCCCTCGCCGGCCCGAAGGATCTCCTCGAAGAGCTCGTCGAGGTCCGCCTGGGTGTTGAGGTCGGCGACGCGGGCCCGCAGGCGCGCCGCACCGGCGCACCCCTTGATCGCCCAGACCACGAACTTGCGGCAGGGTCGCACCCCGCGCTCGCCGTGGTGGCGGACCATGGCGTCCCAGTGCCGCTTGGCCAGCCGCACCCGGTCCTCGAAGGAGGGGGGAGGCCCCGGATCCTCGCCTCGGAGCCGGCGGACCAGCTCGGCCAGGAAGTCCCAGTCGCCCAGCATGCCGCGGGCCACCACCACCCCGTCAACCACCCCGGAGCGGATCCGGCGCTCGGTGCGCTGGCTGTCGCGCACGTCGCCTGAGCCCAGCACCGGGATCTCGGTGACCGCCTCCTTGACCCTGGCGATCTCGTCCCAGTCGGCGAAGCCCATGTACTTCTGGCAGCGGGTGCGACCGTGGACCGTGACCGCGGCCACTCCCACCTGCTCCAGCGCCCGGCAGAGCTCGGGGGCGTTGATGGAGTCTCGGTCCCAGCCCAGGCGCATCTTGGCCGTCACCGGGACCTTGACCGCTCGGACGATCGCCTCCAGCACCGCCACGGTGCGGTCGATCTCCCGGGCCAAGGCCGCGCCGGAGCCGAGGCGCACCACCTTGGGAACCGGGCAGCCCAGGTTGACATCGACGAGCGCCGCCCCCTGGGCCACGCAGATCTGGGCCGCCTCGGCCATCATCTGCGGGTCGTTGCCCACCAGCTGGGCCGCCACCGGGCGCTCTTCGGGGCCGAGGTCCAGGAGGCGCTGCGCCACCTCTTGCGGGGCGCGGACCAGGGCGGCCGCTGGCGTCATCTCAGTGCAGGTCAGGCCCACCCCCATCTGTCGGGCGAAGGCGCGGAAGGGTCGGTCGGTGATCCCGACCATAGGCGCGATCAGGATCGGAGTCGGAAAGTCGATGGGCCCGATGCGCAGGCGCCGCGCCGCCCGCGGGCCCGGGGGCGACGCCAGGATCGCCGTCTGAGTCAAGGCGAGAGCTCCGGAAGAGTGATGCGGGTGCTCAGCGAGTTTGCCAGCTTGGGCACTCCGGCCCGGCGCGGAGGGTTGCCGAAGCGGGCCAGCTAGCGTGCGGCGCGGCCCCCTGGGGGGGCCGCCGCGCTGGGGAGCGCCAGCATATCGGACAGCATCGCCAGCACCTCCCGCCGGATCTCGAGGCGCTCCTCGGGGACAGCGCTCTGGCTGCTTCCGATCGTAGCTGAGGGGCCTACCTGAGCGGTGCTGTGCGGGTCCGCTCCCAGGCATCGACGGACCCATTCAGGCTGGGGCCTGTCGAGTCGGTGTCTCACGCGTGATGCACCGAGGTGGCCACCAAGGCGCCCATCCGCGAGGTGCGCAGGGTAGGAAGGCCGGCTGCTGCCATCTTGCCCCGGTGGAGCTATAGGCGGCCCAGCACCCTGACCGCCAGGAGCAGGGCCAGCAGGCCTGCCAGCACGACCCAGACCAGGCAGCACCCCAGGGGCAGGCTGCAGCAGCAGGCCCTGGCGAGTCGGAAGGGGCGCAGCAGC
>JBOHUM010000037.1:0-19534 GCA_050734515.1 Candidatus Dormibacteria bacterium | reverse complement strand
GGCCGCTCCAGGAGCACCGGGTCGACGCGCTCGGCGTGCTCCTCCACCAGCTTGATCACCGAGTCCAGCAGGGTGTCGCCCAGGTAGTGGGGTCGCAGCCCCAGGTCGAGCAGGCGCTGGTGCTTGGCGTTGTAGTAGTGCTCCTCCACCTCCACCCGGGGGTTGGGCAGGTGGCTGATGGCGGTCTCCAGCCCGTGACGGGCGCGCGCCTCCGAGACCAGCTGGGCGAGCTGGTTGACGCTGAACTGCTCGGTGAACTGGTTGAAGACCCGGCACTCGCCCCGCTCGGCGGGGTTCTCCAGGGCCAGGGTGATGCAGGCCATGGTGTCGCGGATGTCGAGGTAGCCGCGGGTCTGGCCCCCCTTGCCGTAGACGGTCAGCGGCCGGCCCACCGCCGCCTGGGCGCAGAAGCGGTTGAGGGCCGTGCCCCAGATGGAGTCGAAGTCGAAGCGGGTCCTGAGGTCGGGATGAAGCCGGGTGTCCTCGGTCTCGACCCCGTAGACCACGCCCTGGTTGAGATCGGTGGCCCGGGTGCCCCAGACCCGGCAGGTGAAGTGGATGTTGGCGCTGTCGTGAACCTTGGAGAGGTGGTAGAAGCTGCCCGGGACCTTGGGGAAGGGGAGCCGGTCGCGGCGGCCGTTGTGCTCGATGTCCAGGTATCCCTCTTCGATGTCGATGTTGGGGGTGCCGTACTCGCCCATGGTGCCGAGCTTGATGAGATGGCAATCGGGGACCCGGTCACGGATGGCGAAGAGCAGGTTGAGGGTGCCCTGGACGTTGTTCACCTGGGTGAAGACGGCGTGCTCCCGGTCCACCATCGAGAAGGGGGCGCTGCGCTGCTCGGCGAAGTGGATCACCGCCTGGGGGCGGAACTCGGCGAAGATGGCGTCCAAGGCGGGGAAGTCGGCCAGGTCGGCCCGGCGCCACTCGATGGTGCGCCCGGTCTGCTGCTGCCAGCGCCGCACCCGCTGGGGCATCGACTTGATGGGCAGCAGGCTGTAGGTGCCGCCCTCGCGGTCCCAGCGCCGCCGGGCCAGGTTGTCGACCGCCACCACCCGGTGCCCCTGGCGGGACAGGTGCATCGCCATCGGCCAGCCGATGTAGCCGTCGGCGCCCAGTACCAGCACCGTGAGTCCGGCATCCTTCAAGTCACGGGACATCCCTGCTCCTCCTCGCCTGCCGCCGCCGCATCGGCGGCGCCCGGAGGCTGGCTTCGGATCTTGTTAGTTGGCGTCCAAGCTCCCCAGCAAGGACTCTCCTGATCTTGCCAGAGGCGCGGAATGGGCGTCAACGCGAGATCGCAGTCGGGACCGGGTTCTAAGGAAAGGCTCAGCCCCGCAGCCAGAGCGCTATCTCCTGCTGCACCTGGGCGATCGGGATCGCGAAGGCCCCGGTGCCGTTCTCGGCCGCCAGGGTGAGGATACCCACCACCTGGCCGTCGCCGCGCAGCACCGGGCCGCCGCTGTTGCCGGAGTAGATGTGGGCCGAGATCCGCATCAGGCCGCTGTAGCTGGAGAGCTCGCCGGGGATGGCGTCGTTGACGGTGGCACTCTGGTCCAGGCCGTTGACCTTGGACACGGTGATCGGCTCATGGCCGGTGGCCCCCTGGGCCGCCAGCACCACCACCGGCTCGCCCAGCGAGGCGGGGTCGGAAGCCAGGGGCAGGGGCGATTCGCGCAAGCCGTAGACGTGAACTTCGGCCAGGTCCAGGGCGGGGTCGTCGTTGGCCACCGTGGCCTGGTACTGCTCCCCGGAGGCGAGCAGGACGTGAAAGCTCTGGCCGGTGTGGACCACGTGGTCGTTGGTGATGAAGTCGCCGCTGCCGTCAATCGGCCAGCCGGTGCCCAGCTCCTCGGCGCTGGGCCCGACCGCCACCACGGTGACGATCTCGGGGAGGTCCGCCTGGGCGACGGCGCCCAGCTGCTCAGCGCCGCGGCTGGGCGACGGGGTGGCCGTGGGCGGGCTGGACCGGCTGCGGTTGGCGGGGTGGGCCGGGTTGAGCTGGCGCGAGAGAACCACCGCTCCGGTCCCGGCCAGCACCACCATCGAGGCGACCAGCAGCAGCGCCACCAGCCGCCGGCCCCGCCCGGCGGGGGGCGGGGGGCCGGGGGGCGGCTCTCCCGGCTCGGTCGGCCCCGGGGCGTCCAGCCGGGGCAGCAGTGGGAACTCCACCGGCCGTTCCGGGTCCGGTAGCAGCGGCACCCAGGGCAGCGGCGCCCGTGGTAGATCGCCGGCCCTGGGCTGCTCCTCACCCTGGGGATGCTGGTCCGTGCTCTCTCCTCTGGCCGATCAGCCGCTGATCACTGCCCCTGCTGCCCCGCAAGCATATTCCTCGCTCCGGGGCCCCCCGACGCCGATGGAGATCGACCCCACCGGCAGCATGGGGGTGCCTCAAGGCTCGACTCAGCGCCTGGCCCGGCTCTGCCCGGGCTGAGCCCCGGCTGGTGGGGTTGTTGCAGGGTTCATTTAAGCGCGTCCAGCGACTTCCGGCAACCGGTCTCGGGGTGTCATGATTGCGAGGCTTGTACACGCGGAGAGCGTCAACCTGTACACGACCTAGGCCGATCTCAGGCTGAGATCAGGCAGCCGGCCGGGTCGCCCGGAAAATGGGCGGTTTGGTGGCCCGAATTGCCTGGCTCGCAGATCCGGAGCTCGCCCCAGCGACCCAACTCAGCTATGCCCTGGAAGAGCCAGCGCCGCGGGTGCCCACGCAGGGGCCGAAGGACCAGTTTGGCACGGAAGCTGCAGCTGGCACGGCCCATGAGCGGTCGTTTGGGCCTACCCCCACTCAGGACTCCCCGGGGCCAAGGGGCGGTCGGGCCCCAGGCGGAACTCTGCGGCGTAGATCTTGGGCATGATCGTCTCCCTCCCTGAGCTGCTCGATTCTCACAAACCGAGTCCAGGAAAGGGGGGCCAGATCACTTGGACCGGTACCAGGGGTCCGGACACCCTCTTCGCGCGCTACCGCGCCTGTGCGTTGGGTTAGTCGCCCAGGCCTTGGCCGCCCGCCGGAGCCTGTACTCGCCTGGTCGGGAGCTCGACCCCGGGCACTGCCTGCAGAATCGGTGCTCGCTCGTTGATGCCGCCCACAATCCTTTCGATCATCGGAGAATGGATTCCGGTTGTTGCCGCCCACCGCGTTATGCCTGGCAGCGCGGCAAGCACCCGATCGGTCAGGTCGGCCAGACGCGCGCGATAGGTGCGAGCTCCGAGCTGCATCTGCTCCAACTGCTTCACCCAGTGGAGCGGTTTCAGGCCCCGCGGGTCAGCCATCCCATTAATCGTCATGGCCATCTCGACATTGTGTCGTGGATAGACTCGGGTTGCGAGAAGGTCGTAGGCCGGCGCCAGTTGGAGGCCGGTTGGCGCATGCAGAAGGGCGAAGTTCTTGCCATGGGCGTCGCTGTTGCCGATCAGATAGTTGAACCCCATCATGTCGACGAGGTGATCAAGGTCAGCCGCCACTCGGCTGGAGTGGCCCCGCAGCACTGCTGCCATCCGCTCGAAGTTAGGGGCTACTCGCACATCATACTTCTGGTTGGGGTGCACGCCGAGGGCTTGACAGAAGTCCTCCTGGTGAAGACGACGAACCAGTCGTCCCTCTCGCTGCCGATCGTAGCGGTCGACCAGCAGCGCAGGAGCACCGCCGATCATGCGCACTTCGATCACTGCGGCCGACACCCCGGCCTTAGCTGCCAGTCGCATGCAGAAGGCTTCGTTTTGGACGCTTGCCGGATACATCAGCTGGCTGCGGCGACGTCGACGTTCGTCCTCGGTGAGAATGGCGGGCTTGAGGATGTGGGTCGATGGAATGGTTCCGACGGGCAGGCCGATGATGCCGTCCGGCCCCACCACCACTGCCATCTTGCTCTGAGCGCCTCCCAGCGAGAGGCGAATGCCAGCCGCGGGATCAACCGCCAGGGGCTGTTCAGGCAGGTCGGCAATCTTCTTGGACAGCTCCTCTTCCGAGAGCCACTGGACGGCACCGTGTTCTACTGCACGATCGTCGATTGGTGGCATGATCGTGAACGCGCCGGCGCAGTCACGCCCGATCAAGCTGAGGAGGGCAAAGGTGTCTCCGGGCGCGATTCGGTTGCGACGCTCCAGCGTATCCCGAACCGCCCCTTCTGGAAGCAACCCATCTAAGAAGGCGTGGCTGAGGGCATTGGAAAGCGCATCAGTCTGGAACGGTAGAGACAAGGTGAGCTGAGGCACGCGAACCTGGCCACTTACGACGTCGGGCACATATTGGATGGAAAGCTGCTGTGCAGCATTCCGGTCGATGGTCGCCACCAATTGGTCCCCGTACCGAATCTCTAGTCGATCAGAGGCCATCGAGATCAACCCCCGGTGCAGGCGGAGGCGTGGCGGCGCTGCGGTCACGCAGAACCAGATCCGCCGACAGCAGCGAGACGATCCGCAGTACCGAGTCCATCGTTACCGTCCCCCGCCCCTCCTCGAGTTTCTGGAGGACGCCCCTGCTTATATTGGCTCGCGCGGCCAGTTCGGCTTGGGTCAGGCGCAAGGCACGCCGACGGGTTCGGATGAGATGGCCCAGCGCCCGGACATTTGGAACGACCTCAGATCCCGCCATAGCCTGAGTATATCACAGATGCTCACGATCATGGGCATCTTGCCCAAAGGCGCGACTTTGCCTACGATCGTAAGCAAACTAACTCTACTTACCCAGAATGCTCATGATCGCGAGCACGTCGCCTCGTCCTAGCTAAGGCGATGGGGCGCTCAGCTCAAGTGCCGAACCGGCAGTCCCCGGTGTGGGGGCGACCAGACGGTCCTCTGCTCGAAGTCGCCCTGCGACCTCCTGCCCCTCTGGAGGACGGAGGAGGCCTACGCGGCCATGCGCGTCTCCCACCAATCGTACGAACACAAGCACCGTGATCTGCGCATCCAATACCTGGTGGCACCCGACTGCCTGGCGTTGCGCCCCAAGCGGCCGGGGATGGCCTGGCAGCAGCTCCGGGCCAGCGCCGCCCTGTTCATCGAGTGGCTGCGCGTCTTGCAGCGCGCCGGTTGGAGCAAGAAACCGCCCGCGACCGGGCCGGCTCGCCCCAGCAACGGCCGGGGCATGGCCGAGCGGCTCCTGGAGCTCCGCAAGAAGCGCCGGGAAGATGCCGCACGGGCACCGACCGGGGCCGACCCTCCCGAGCAACCGGCCCTCATCGCCGCCTGACCCTCCCCCCCGCTAGGCGGGAGAGTTCAGGGCGCCCGGCAACCCAGATTGGGCCCGTTTAGGTCCGGCTTGATGGCGTCCAGGACATCGCCCCAGCTCGGCCCGCCCGCTCGGGGGGCTGGCTCTGGGCGGTTTCACCCCCTCCTGATCCCCCAAATCGCCCCCGCTGGGCAACCTTGCAACTCGCCCTGCAACAACCCTGGTGGAACCCTGGTGCCGGGAGCGGGAGTCGAACCCGCACGCAGTGACCTGCACAGCGCCCTGAACGCTGCGTGTCTACCAATTTCACCATCCCGGCCGCAGCCGGAATCCTAGCGCAAGGGTCGAGCGCCGCCCGGCCTCAGAGGTTCCAGGCAAAGACGTCCCGAAACCGCTGCCAGGGGTCGCCCGAGGAGGGCACCCCAGGGGTGTGCACCGAGCCCAGGTGGACGTAGACGTCGACCGGCGTGTACAGGAAAACCGCGGGCAGGTCGGCGGCCAGGCGCTGGCTCACCTCCCGGTAGGCGGCCTGGCGCGCCGCCCGGGTGGCGGCGGTGGCGAGCGCGTCCAGGGCGTGGTTGAGGAAGGGGTCAGGCGGGGCCTGGCTGAAGTTGAGCGACTGCCCCGGCTCCACCCCCGAGCGCCAGAGCGAGGTGAGGTCGGGGGCGGCGCCATTGTCGAACCCCACCAGCGCCAGCTGGAAGGTCTCCCGGTCCAGGGTCTGGGCGACGAAGCCGGAGGCGGCGAAGGACTTGACCGTGACCAGGAAGCCCTGCTGATCGAGCTGGCTGGCCACCCCCTGGGCGGCGATCGGGAGCGGGTTGGTGGAGGGCACGTCCAGGGTGAGGCGCAGGGCCCGGCCGGCCATGGTCCAGAGGTGGCTGGTGGGCGAGCGCCGCCAGCCGGCCCGGCTCAGGATCTGCCCCGGAGTCCCCAGCCCGGCGCGGGCCGCGAGGCCGGAGCCCGCCAGCGGGATCGAGTCCGGCAGGGGCCCGTACTGGGGTGCCCCCAGGCCGTCGAGGTCGTCATGGAGCAACTGCTGGCGATCCACCGCCGCGGCGATCGCCTGGCGCACCGCCAGCGAGCCCAGCGGGGCCGCCTGCTCGTTGAAGAGCAGCTCGACGAAGGCGTAGGTGGTGATGCGCTCCCGGGTCAGCCCGGAGGGCAGCCCGCTCAGGCCGGCAGGGGCTGCCGCCAGCCAGCCGTCGGCGGTATTCCGGTCCAGGGCCAGGCTGACGCTGGCGGGGTTGGGCTCCAGCTCGATGTCGAACCCCGCCAGCCGGGGCCGGGGCCGGAAGTAGCGGTTGCGGGCCAGGTTGATCTGGCCGGCGGTGTTGGCCACCACCCGGAAGGGGCCGGCGCTGGGGGGGAAGCCGCCGTTGGTGCGCTGGCCACCGCTGAAGAAGAGTCCCACCGTCTGCTGGTAGTGGGCGGAGGGGAGCACGGGATCCTCGACGGCGGTGGGGAAGCTGGTGCTGGGCGCCGGCAGCACGAAGGTGCCCGACCAGAGCGAGGCGGCGTAGAGGGACACCCCGCTCCAGGGCGCCGCCAGACCGGTTTGGGGGAAGTGGGGCGACTGCAGCACCGCCAGGGTGAAGGCCACGTCCTTGGTGGTCACCGGCCGGCCGTTGGACCAGCGCCCCCTGGGCGAGAGGGTGAAGTGGTAGCGGCTGCCGCCGTCGCGTGAGGTCCAGCTGCGGGCCAGGTCCAGGGTGGGGTGGCCGCCCGGGCCGGCCCGGAGCAGGCCGGGCCCGGTCAGGGCGCCCACCATCTGGGCGACGGGGTTGTCGGGGGAGAGCAGGGGGCTGAGCGCGGACGGCCCCACCGGCGCCACCACCGCCTCGGTGTAGACCTGGTTGGCCGCCTGGGTGCGCAGGCCCACGGCCAGGATGCCCACCCCGGCCACCACCAGGGCGGCCGCGCCCGCCAGCGCCACCAGCCGGAGCGGGTGGGCCCTGGGGCTGAGCGCCCCCGGGCGCCTCGGCCCCGGGGCTAGCCTGAGCCCAGACGGATCTGGATCACCGCCACCAAGGCCAAGCCGACGGTAAACCAGATCGAGGCCCGGAATAAGACCCTTTCCAGACCGCGCCGGGTGCGATAGCCGCCACCCATGTCCGTGCCGCCCCCGATCGTGCCGCCAAGGCCGCTCGATTTCGGGGTCTGGAGCAGGATCGTGATCACCAGCAGGATCGCGAACACGACCTCGAGGACGCCGATCGCGGTACTCATGATGCCTCCGCCACAAGACCGGGGGGATTATAGCCCCGGTCCGGGTCGGCCTCGATCAGCTGGGCGGGCTGAAAGCCCAAGGACTCCTCCCCCTCCACCAGCCTCCAGGCGCTGGCCGCGGCCAGCGTCCCGGCTGCCACCCCCACCACCACGTAGTGGTACCCGGGCCAGGCGCGCTCGGTGTCGTACTGGCTGGGCCGGGCCGGGTGATCGGGGTGGGTGTGGTAGAAGCCGACCAGCTCCTGGCCCGCGGCCCGGGCCTGGCGCTCGGCCTGGATGATGTCCCGGGGATCGAGCTCATAGCGGTCGCGGCGCCGCTCCTCGACCAGGTTGCGCCCGGCCAGCACCGCGGTCACCCGGACCCCGTCCCCCTCCACCAGCCCCAGGAGCACCCCGCAACCCTCCTCCGGGTAGGCCGCCTCAGAGAACTGGCGCAGCGAATCGAGCTGGGCTCGGGAAAAAACCAGCTTCGGGACCTGGCTCACCGGCCCCCCAGGCCGGAACCCAGGTAGCGGCCGCCCCCGTCGGGGAAGACCACCACCACCACCCCCTTGCGCAGGCCCTCCCCCACCAGCTGCTCCACCCCCCACAGCGCCAGCCCCGAGGAGTGCCCGGCCAGGATCCCCTCCTCGCGGGCCAGGCGCTCCACCAGCTCGTAGGCGGGCGGCGTCGGCCCGGCCAGGCGGCGGTCGGCGACCGCCGGGTCGTAGATCCCGGGCACGATCGAGCTGTCCATGTGCTTGAGCCCCTCGAGGCCGTGGAAGGCGTCGTCGGGCTCGAGGCTCAGGCACTGGATGGCGGGGTTGAACTGCTTGAGCCGCCTGGAGGTGCCGACGAAGGTGCCGCCAGTGCCCAGCCCGGCCAGGAAGTGGGTCAGCTCGCCCTGGGTCTGCTCCCAGATCTCCACCCCGGTGGTGTCGAAGTGCGCGCGCCAGTTGAAGGGGTTGTTGTACTGGTCGGGGACGAAGTAGGTCCCGGGGTCGCGGGCCCGCAGCTCGCGGCAGAGCCGGATGGCGCCGTCCGAGCCCTCCTGGGGGTCGCTCATCACCAGCCGGGCCCCGTACGCCTCCATCAGCTGGCGGCGCTGGCTGCCGACGTTGCCGGGTACCACCAGCTGCACCGGGATCTGAAAGTGGGCGCCGAGCATGGCGTAGGCGACCCCGGTGTTGCCGGAGGTGCTGTCCATCAGGGTCTGGCCCGCTCGCAGCTGGCCGCTGCTGCGGGCCTCCTCGATCATCCGCAGGGCGGGACGGTCCTTCACCGAACCCCCGGGGTTGAGGAACTCGGCCTTGGCCAGCACCACCAGGTCGGGGGCGATGGCCTCGAAGAGCCGCAGCCGCAGCAGGGGCGTGTTGCCGATGCAGGCGGCGACGCCCGCTTCCGGCAACCCGGACAGAACTCGCAGCCCCCTCCCGGCTGAGGCCGGCACGTTCTGCACTGTAGCAGTCACCCGGAGGAGCTCCCGGAGGCGCCGCCAGGGCGCCGGTGAGCCATCCCCGCACCCCCCGCGTAGCTGGCGGCCGCGCCCAGCTGGGCCTCGATAGCCAGGAGCCGGTTGTACTTGGCGGTGCGCTCCCCCCGGGAGGGGGCGCCGCTCTTGATCTGGCCAGCCCCCACCGCCACCGCCAGGTCGGCGATGGTGGTGTCCTCGGTCTCACCGGAGCGGTGGCTGATGACCGTCCCCAGGCCCGAGGCCTGGGCCAGGCGGATCACCTCCAGGGTCTCGCTGAGAGTGCCTATCTGGTTGGGCTTGATGAGGATGGCGTTGGCCACCCCCTGGGCCAGCCCCTGGCGGAGCCGCTCCGGCTGGGTGACGAAGATGTCGTCGCCCACCAGCTGCACCCGCTCCCCCAGGCGTTGGGTGAGCTCCGCCCAGCCCTGCCAGTCGTCCTCGGCCAGGCCGTCCTCCAGCGAGACCACCGGATACTGCCGGCACCAGTCCTCCCAGAGGTCGATGAGCTGGCTCGCAGTCAGGGTCCGGCCCTCGCCGCGGAGGTGGTACTGGCCCTGCTCGTAGAACTGGCTGGCGGCGGGGTCCAGGGCCAGGGCCACCTCCTCCCCAGCGCGGTAGCCGGCACGCTCGATCGCCGCCAGCACCAACTCCACCGCCTCCTGGTTGTGGCCCAGGTCGGGGGCGAAGCCGCCCTCGTCGCCCTGGCCAGAGGACATGCCCCGCTGGGCGAGCACCGCGCGCAGGGCGTGGAAGACCTCGGCCCCGGCCCGGACCGCCTCGGCGAAGCTGCTCACCCCCACCGGCACCACCATGAACTCCTGGAAGTCGACCGAGGTCCGGGCGTGGGCGCCCCCGTTGAGGATGTTGAACTGGGGCAGGGGCAGCAGCGCCGCCTGGTCGCCGCCCAGGTGGCGGTAGAGCGGGAGGCCCGCATCGGCGGCGGCGGCGTGGGCGCTGGCCAGGCTCACCCCCAGCACGGCGTTGGCGCCCAGGTGCCGGCGCCCGGGACTGCCGTCCAGCTCCACCAGGGCACGGTCGATCGCACCCTGGTCGGCGGGGTCCATCCCCGCCAGCGCCGGTCCCAGCACCCGCTCGACGTTGGCGACCGCCTGCAGCACTCCCTTGCCCAGGTAGCGCTTGGGGTCCCCATCCCGGAGCTCAACCGCCTCGTGGCGGCCGGTGGAGGCGCCCGAGGGCACCCGGGCCGTGCCCTGAGCCCCGCTGCCCAGGACCACGGTGGCCTCCAGGGTGGGGTTGCCCCGGGAGTCGAGGATCTCCTGGGCCCGGACCGAGGCGATCGCTGCCAAACTCGTTCCCCCCTGAGCCCGGAGCGGCCACCCGCTAGGCTCGGGGGCGCGTGCGCGGGATGAGATTCTCAGTTCCCAGACTAACGACCGGGCAGTGGCTGGTGACCGTGGTCGTGGCCTTCATCGTGGCCGCCACCTTCTCCGACGTCATCTCCAGCCTGGGCAAGGTCGCCTCCCAGGGGCCTCCCCAGGCGGAGCTCAACGGCCGCCTGCCCAGCGGCCCCCTGACCGTGGGCAGCCGGGCCACGCTCACCCTGGCCCTGGACGATACCCAGGGCTCGGCCCTCGACCCCGCCTGCGTCGGCGGCAACCTGGTTCCTGAGTTCCGGGTGGTGTCGGTCACCTTCCTGGGCAGCGCCGGGAGCCGCTGGCACTCCGGGAGGTCCTGCGGCGCCATCCTGGAGACCGGCTCCACCGTGCCGGTGCTGATAACCGTGGTGCCACTGCACCCGGGAACCTACGGGGTCCGGCTCTGGCCCCAGCAGGGCCGCCGCCGGGCCGGGTCAGGCACCCAGGGGGAGGTCACCGTCCGCGCCTGAGCGCGCCGCCTCCAGCAGGGCCGCGTGCACCGCCCGCGGCCCCGCCAGGATGTCGCCACCGCGGGGCAGCCCGGGAGTGCCCTCCCAGTCGGTCACCAGCCCGCCCGCCTCGGTCACCAGGAGGGCGCCCGCGGCGATGTCCCAGACCTTGAGGCCGAGCTCGAAGAAGCCGTCGAAGACCCCGGCCGCGGTCAGGGCCAGATCGAGGCTGGCCGCCCCCGGACGACGGCAGTCCTCGACCTGGGCCAGGACCCGCTCCAGCGTACGCAGCAGCCGGGGGATCCGCTCTGGGGTCTTGAAGGGAAAGCCGGTCGAGACCACGGCCCGCGCCGGCTCCAGGTTGGACACCCGAAGCCGGGCGCCCGCCTGGTCGTGGGCCCCCTCCCCCCGGGAGGCGGTGTAGGTGAGGCCCAGGAAGGGGGCGTGCACCGCCCCCACGGTGGGCTCGCCCCCCTCCAGCAGAGCCACCGCCACCCCGACCATGGGGAAGCCGCGGCTGAAGTTGGTGGTGCCGTCGAGGGGGTCGACCACCCAGCCGGTGTCGGGAAGCGCCCCGCCCTCCTCCTCGGCCAGCACCGGGAGACCGGGGAAGGTGGCGCTGAGAATCTCCACCACCACCCGCTCGCTCTCCCGGTCGACCCCGGTCACGTAGTCACCCGGACCCTTGCTCTCGGTCAGATGCCGGCCCACCCCGGCGGCCGTGATCACCGCGCCCCCGGCCTGGACGGCGTAGCGGGCGGTCGCCAGGGCCCGGCGGCGATCGAGGGCCGAGGGAACGGTCAGCGGCGGCCCCGCCCCCGCGGTGGCTCGCGGGAAACCTTCTTCTTGCGCTTCTTCTCCTTCTTAGTGGAGGGGGCGGCGCTGATGAAGGGCTCGCGGGCGATCTCGGCGGGCCGGGCTGGAGGCGGCGGCGGGGAGGGATCGCTGTCGGTCATGGCGCCCTATATGGTGGCAGCTTGGCCGGCCCGGCGAGGCCGTCTCGCGGCAAGAGCCGGCGAGGATCGCTGCGCAACCAGCGCGGGGGCAGCGGCCAGAGCCGCAGCAGCGGCCAGCCGCGGACCGAGGCATACCGAACTGGACCGAATTCATCGCTGTCGGTGCTCGACGCCGGGTTGTCGCCCGCCACCCAGATCAGGCGCCGCTCCCGGCTCAGGGCGCTGACGCGCTTGACCAGTTCGAAGCCGGAGCGCTGCGGATGCTCCACCACCACCATCCGGCCCAGCGCCGGGCGCCTCGCCTGGGCCGCCGCCACCAGCAGCCAAGCGCCGGGCGGGGCCAGGGGCCGCATGCTCTCCCCCTCCACCAGCACCAGCTGCAGGAGCCGTCCGGCCGCGGCCAGCCCGCGCCGAGCAATTCTGCCCTGGCTCACCAGCCGATGGTAGTTTGGTGCAGTTGGGGCCGGACACCGAGACCCGGCCCACGGGGTTTTGCAAGATCGGAGGAGAGCATGCTTCGCCAACTGGCCACGCGCCTGATCCCCCACCGGGTGGTTCACGCCCACTGCGACATCCCCTGCGGCCTCTACGACCCCCACGAGGCCCAGCTGGCGGCCCAGACCGTGGAGACCATGGTCACCAAGATCAAGGGCCTGCCGGACGACGGCTCCGAGGCCAGGCGCAACTCGTTCGTGCGCATGGTCACGGTCAAGGAGCAGCACGCCGAGCGGGTCAAGCACGAGGTCCAGATCCTCTGGAGCGACTACTTCAAGCCCGAGCACCTGGAGAAGTTCCCCGAGCTCCACGACCTGGTCTGGAAGACGCTCAAGGCCGCCTCAGCCTGCAAGCAGAACGTCGACGCCGAGAAGGCGGCCGAGCTGCGCACCAAGGTCGACGAGGTGGCGCGGATCTTCCACGAGACCAAGAGGTAGGCGGCCACGAAGCCCAGCTCGGCGCCAGCTTGATGAATCCCCCCGAGACCCTCGCCTTTCACTTCGACCCGATCTGCCCTTGGGCTTGGCTGACCTCGCGTTGGGCGACCCGGCTGGAGGAGATCGGCGCCATAGAGGTTGAATGGCGTCTCTTCTCCCTCTGGGTGATCAACCTCCCCGAGGGGCAGGCGCCCACCCGCGAGGCCCGCGGAAGGAGCGGTGCGGCCCTGGAGTCGCTGGCCCTGGCCCGCCGCCTGGGGGGTGGCCAAGCCGTTGCCCGCCTCTTCACCGCCATGGGCCAGGCCGCCCACGGGCGCCATGAGTCCCTGGACGACCCCGCAGTCCTCGACCAGACCTGGGCGGAGGCCGGGCTCGACCCCAGCCTCCGCGCCGCCGGGGCTGGAGATCCCACCCTCTGGGACGACGTCCTCGCCGAGCACCAGGCCGCGGTCGCGGCTTGCCAGGCCTTTGGCGTGCCCACCCTGATCCTGGACGCCGGCGCGGGTCCGGGGATATTTGGGCCTGTCATCTCCGAGGTCCCAGCCGACGATGAGGCGCTGGCGCTCCTCGAGGACGTGCTCCGGATGGCCCGGCGCCCCTACCTCATGGAACTGAAGCGAGAGCGGGGCCAGCACGCGTCCCCGGCCAGCGCCAGGGCGGGCGACTGACCGAGGCCCCGGCTCGGCCTCGGGTGGCCGCGCTGGGACATCTCTGGGCCGCGAGAGGCGCCGGCGGGCGGGAACGCCACCGACTCCGCCCCCGCCGGGACCGCAGCGGAGCTAGGTCAGATCCGTCCGGCGGCGATCGCCTCCCGGATCCACGGAATCACCTCATCGAGCATCTGGTCCAGCGAGGTGGTCGCCTCAAAGCCGAGGACCCGGTGCGCCTTGTCGGTCGAGGGCACCCGCCGCTGCACGTCGTACTCGAAGGGCGGGTCCGACTGGTAGCGCAGCGGTTCGTCGCCGCGGATCTTGCGCCAGATCAGTGCAGCCAGTTCCAGGACCGTGGTCGACTGGGCGGTGGAGAGGTTGAAGTCCTGGTTCAGCGCCGCCGGACTCTCCATCGCCAGCAGGATCCCCCGGGCCAGGTCGCCGCCGTAGGTGTAGTGGCGCACCTGGCTGCCGTCGCCGAGGATGTGCAGAGGGTCCTGGCCCTTGAGCACCTTCTGCACCAGGTCAGGGACCACGTGGCTCATGGCCAGCTTGACGTTGCCGCTCTCGATCTCCACGTCCCCCAGGGCCCGCTCCTCGCCGATGCCGACGCAGTTGAAGGGGCGGACGATGGTGAAGGGGAGCGCGTACTGGTCGCGGGCCGCGCGCGCGAAGAACTCCACCGCCAGCTTCTGGAAGCCGTACGACGAGTGGGGCGGCGGCACCTGCAACTCCTGGCCCTCGGCCGAGGGCCAGCGGTCGGCGCCCTCGAAAACCATCGAGGAGCTGAGGTAGGTGACCTTCTCCAGGGTCCCCTGGCGGTGGGCGGCGATGGCGGCGTCGCAGGAGGCGGCGATGATCCGCTCGTTGGTCGCCAGCAGGTCGTAGGGGTAGGTGTGGAAGTAGGAGATCCCGCCGATCATGGCCGCACCGGCGACGAAGTGCTGGCAGCCCTCCAGCAGCGACTCCACCAGCCCTGGGTCGCGGGCGTCGCCCACCACCAGGCGGTAGTTGGGGTGGTGGTCGTAGGACCGGGCCACCTGGCCGTACTTGGAGTGGTCGTCCAGGCCCACCACCTGGTAGCCGGCCGCCAGCAGCGCCTGCACCACGTAGCCGCCGATGAAGCCGGCCGAGCCGGTGACCAGCACCTTGGCCATCTGGCTCAGGCCCCCGGGGTCGGGGTGGGGCGATGGGAGGGAAGCAGGGCCACCAGGTACCAGTGCAGGTAGCGCGGGATCCACTGCCCCACCTTGAAGTTGGACTGGCCGGTGGTGCGGTCGGACCAGGTGGTGGGGATCTCCGCCACTCGCCGGCCCCGCCGCTTGGCCTTGGCCACCATCTCGATTCCCATCTCGAAGCCGGCGTCCGACTCGACCTCCGCCTCCTCCAGGAACTGGCGCGAGTAGGCCTTGAAGGAGTTGGTGGCATCGTGGGTGCCCACCCGCCCCAGCCAGTGCAGGGAGATGCCCGCGGCCCGGGAGATCATCCCCTTTAGCATCGGGCCTCCCAGCTGCCGCCCGCCACGCATGTAGCGGGAGGCGGCCGCGACCACCGCCCCCTCCTCCACCAGCCTGGCGAGCTCGTCGATCTGCTGGGGCTGGTCGCTGCCGTCAGCCATGGTCACCACCACCACCGGGGCGCGGGCCTGGCGGATCCCGGTGAGAATCGCCGCCGCCGGACCGGGCCGGATCTGGTTGAGGGTGGGACGCACTCGGGGGTCGGCCGCGGCGCAGCGCTGCGCCGGTAGCGCCGTGGTGTCGGTGGGCCTGTCATAGACCACCAACACCTCGCAGGGGAGGGTGATGGCGGCGAGCAAGCGCTGCAGGCATGACACGATCTGTTCGCCCTCGTTGTAGGCGGGCACCACCACCGAGACCCGGGGCTCGCTCAAATCAGGCTGCCGTGACCTCGCAGATTGGTCAGGTCGACAAGGGGCAGATCGGTCTTGATATCGCGATAGACCTGGTGGGGTGCGCCGATCACCAGCAGGTCGGACTCAGCCAGCACCTGCTCCAACGGCAGCAGGTCCGGGTCCCTGGAGACGTACGGGTCGGTGCACAGGACGCGCTTGGCCTTGAAGGTCAGGATCCGCTTGAACCGATAGCTGAGGCTGGAGCGGATGTCGTCGGACTCTGCCTTGAAGGCCATGCCCAGGATGCCCACGTTGAGCTTGGCCAGTTCGAAGCGCCGCTCCAAGCGGGCCACCGCGTACAGCGGCAGCCCCTCGTTGATCAGCATGGCGGAGTGGCCCAGCGTGAACTGGTTGTTGTTGAAAGCCGCCAGCTGCATGGTGTCCTTGAGCAGGCAGGGGCCGGCTGCCAGCCCGGCTGTGGGCAGGTCGCGGGCCCGCGGGTACTCATGCGCCAGAGCGTCGCGGATGCGCGCGTAGTCCAGGCCAAAGTCGTTGGCGATCATGAACAGCTGGTTGGCGGTGGCGAACTTGATGTAGCGCCAGGTGTTGGTGAAGAGCTTGGCCAGCTCCGCCTCCTCGGGGAGCAGCTCGACTGTGTCCTCGGTCAGGCGCCGAAAGAGGTGCGCCGCGCGAGCTCGAACCTCCGGAGTCCGACCCGACACCAGCTGGGGCAGGGAGAAGAGCTCCTCCATCGCCCGACCCTCGGCGATCCGCTCCGGGCAGAAGGCGACGTCGATGCGCCTTCCCCGCTCGGCGAGCTGCCGCTCGACCAGGGCGGTGACCCCGGGGTAGAGGGTGCTGCGCAGAACTAGGAGCTGGCCGTCGACCAGGTGGGGGACGAGGGTCGCCACCTGAGCGGGCACGTCGAGGGCCTCGGGGTTGAGGTGCTTGTCGATCGGCGTGCCCACCACCACCACCACCGCGTCGGCCCGCCCCAGGATCTGGGGATCGGTGGTGGCCTCGAAGTGGCGCTGGTCCAGCACCTCCCGCAGCACCTCGGCGGCGCCGGGCTCGGAGAAGGGCATCTCACCCCGACAGACCCGCTCCACGGCGCTGGGGTCGATGTCGTAGACACCCACCCTCAAGCCGCGCAGACCGAAGCCCAGGGCCAGGGGCAGGCCCACGTGGCCGCAGCCGCCGACGACCACAACGTCCAGCCTCCCCATGGCGCCCAGGATCGTATCGGACGGAGCCAGGGCCCGGCCCGGGCCTCGGAGCCCCCTCCGCTGCGGCCGACCGCCTGCGGCACCGAGGGCGACTCAGCCGGAGGCGGGGGTGCCCTGGTTGGACGATGGGGGGACGCAGACCAGCAGCGCCCCCGGTCTGATGCCGACCTTCAGGGTGGAGCCGGCGGGGGCCTGCTCCCCGTCGATCTCGCGGGGCTGGGAATGGGTGGCCACGATCGAGACCCGCCGGGCCTGGAAGGTCTCCAGGCCCTCCCGCAGCGGCGCCCCGGTCAGGGCGTGGCCCGCGAGTTGCGCCCAGGCGCGCAGTCGCCGGGGTGCGATCAAGGCAATGTCGAGGAGGCCGTCGTCGGGGACGGCTGCGGGAAGCAGACGGATCCCGCCCGGGAGCCGGCCCACGTTGGCCACCACCACCGAGCGCACCTGGCGGTGAAAGGACACGCCGTCATCAAGCGCGACGGCGACCCCGAAGGCGTCTCCCCCCAGGTGGCGCAGCGCCGCCAAGAGGTAGGCCGGCCAGCCCAGCAGGTGCTTGGCCCGCCGGGGGGCGTCAGCGATCATCTGGGCGTCGAAGCCGATCCCGGCGGCGACGGTGAAGGCCTGGCCGTCGACCTCGCCCAGGTCGATCCGGCGCCTGACACCGTCGATCCCCAGGCGGATGCCCGCGACCAGCGCCCCGGGGATGCCCAGGTTGAGCGCCAGCACGTTCCCCGTGCCCGAGGGCAGCAGGGCCAGCGCCGCCTCGGTCCCCGCCACCGCGGCGGCGCCGGCCAGCACCGTCCCGTCTCCGCCACAGACGAACACCACCCGGGCCCCCGCGGCCACCGCCGCCCGCACCCGGGCGGCGCCGTCGTCGGTGGGGGAGGTCTCGATCCAGGTGGGGTCCGGCCAACCGCTGGCGGACAGGATCCGGGCCAGCTGGCGGCGGAGGGTGGCGACGCTGGTCACCCGCCGCGGATTGACCAGCACCGCGCTCGCGGTCACGACGGCAGACACCTGGCCGGGAGAACGGGAGGGCGCGGCCAGTCCGCGACCGCCCCGGGAGCCACTGCAGGACGCCTGGCCGCGGTTGGAGGCGACTCCGGGAATCGAACCCGGGATCGCGGTTTTGCAGACCGCTGCCTTACCACTTGGCTAAGTCGCCCCTCCGGCGGGATTGTAGTGGCCGCCCTCGGACCCGGCCCCGGGGCCCCGGCCCAGCGACAATGACAGCACAGACGGCTCCCAGCTCGCCGGAGGTAGGCGGTGCCCGACCCCCCATCTGAGCCCGTGCTCGTGGAGCGCGACGGGCCGGTGACGGTGCTGACCCTCAACCGCCCCAACACCCTGAATGCCATCGATCTCGGCATGGCCCAGGCGCTGCGAGCTCGAGTGGCCGAGGTGGCGGCAGATCGCCAGTGCCGCTGCCTTGTCCTGACCGGGGCCGGGAGGGGCTTCTGCTCCGGCCAGGCCCTGCCCGGAGGGGCCGGTGGAGAAGAGCTGTCCCCGGACATCGCCGGGCTGGTGCGGGAGCGCTACATACCCATCATCACCGGGCTCAGGGCGCTGGAGCTACCGGTCCTCGCCGCCCTCAACGGGGTGGCGGCCGGCGCCGGCCTCTCGCTGGCGCTGGCGGCAGACCTGCGGGTGATGTCCGAGTCGGCGTTCTTGAGCTGCGCGTTCTCCGGGATCGGGCTGGTCCCGGACGCCGGGGCCTCCTTCTTCCTGCCCCGCTACGTGGGCCTGGCCAGGGCGGCCGAGCTGGCGCTCTCCGGGGCCCGGGTGCCCGCCTCCATGGCCTTGGAGCTGGGCCTGGCGACCCACGTCTACCCCAGCGGCGACTTCGATGGTGCCTGGCGCCAGTTCGCCCGGCAACTGGCCGCCGGAGCCACCCGGGCCTTTGCCCTGACCAAACGCAACCTCGACCGGGCGCTGGGGTCCACCCTCGAGGAACAGCTTGAGACTGAAGCCCGAGCCCAGCAGCAGGCTTCGGAGACCGAGGACTTCAAAGAGGGCCTGGAGGCCTTCTCGGCGAAGCGGGCTCCCAGGTTTCGCGGGCGGTAGCCCAGCCCGTTCCACTCGACGGTACCCGTCCGCCCTTGTCCTCGCCGGGGCCCCGCCTACTGCGGATCGTGGGCATATCCAGCGGGCGGGTCCTGGAGAGGAGCCGGTCCGCGCTGCTGGACGGAACTCCTTGACACCTTGCGGCCAACCTCGATAGCATGCGTCTCGGGGTCACTGGAGGAAGGACCGTAGGTCACGCGCAACACCGGTTCGGCGCTGCGCGCGCGCGGTCGCAGCCCGACCGTTCCAGGACCCAGACTGCCGTCGGGGTCGTGATCGCACTCCTCGCCGCGGCCACGGCGGTGCTTCCCCGGGGCGCTGCCGCCGCGGCTGGGCCCGCCCCGATCGCGGTCAATCCCTTCCAGGGCTACAGCAGCCTCCTGACCCGGGCGCCCTATCTGACGGACCTGACCCAGACATCCGTCGAGGTCACCTGGGCCTCCAACTCCAACCGCCCTGGCTACCTGCAATGGGGGCCTGCCGGCGACTGCACTGCCTACCACACGCCGATCGCGGCCTCGCTGCCGCCCTCGGTGCCTGCCTCCTCCACCAGCCCGGACGTGACCAGCCGCCAGTTCACCGTCATCTCCACCAGCGAGTACCAGTCGGCGGTCGAACTGGGCGGGCTCACCCCCAGTTCCTCCTAGTGCTACCGCGCCTTCGGCTACACCTACGTGGGCACCGTTAAGACCCCGGTAGACCTCCTGGGCTCCAACCCCACCCCGACCTTCACCACCCTCGACCCGGTCAGCAACTCCTCCAGCGCGCCGCTCAGCTTCGATGTCGTCGGCGACACCGGCGAGAACCTGGCCAATCCCAACCTGCCCTTCCCCGACCCATCGGCCCAGAACCCCAACTACATCAATCCCGACCAGGCGGCGATCGACAGCCTGATCGGGCAGTCGGGCGCCCGGTTCGTGGTCCTGGCCGGGGACGTCGCCTACCCCAGCGGCCTCCAGGATCGCTACGGCGACCTGCAGCAGGCCGGCAACGCCTCCAATCCCGACGTCAGCAACATGTTCGGCCCCTACTACTGGCCGCAGACGAGCGGACTACCCGCCTTCATCGCCACCGGGAACCACGGCGGCGACAACGTCGACGAGCTGCGCATCTGGCCGGAGAACGCCACCGCCACCGCCAGCAACGGCGTGGAGGGCCCGGTGGCCTATCCCAGCATCGA
>JBOHUM010000036.1:0-6606 GCA_050734515.1 Candidatus Dormibacteria bacterium | reverse complement strand
GCGCCTGGCCATCCAGCGCTTCCTCGACGCCTGGAACGACCAGAAACACCCCTTTGCCTGGGTCAAGACTCCCGACCAGATCCTGGCCAGGGCCAACCGGCAAGCTATTTCAGGCTCGCTGCACTAGTGTCCTGTCTCAGAGATACGACGGCAAAAGCGAGTGATGCTGGTTAGGATCTCGTCGGCGGTCTTCACCCAAGCGAACGGCTTGGGATGCTGGTTCCAAAGGGTTATCCAGTCCCGGATGTCCGCTTCAAGTGCAAGCTCGGACCGGTGGCTGCCGCGCTTGATGCGTTTGCTGGTCAACTCAGCGAACCAACGCTCCACCAGGTTCAACCAGGAGCCGCTGGTGGGGGTGAAATGCAAGTGGAAGCGGGGGTGCCGTAGCAACCACCGGTGGATGGTGGGGGTCTTGTGGGTGGCGTAGTTGTCGAGGATCAGATGTACCGCAAAGTCATCCGGAACACCGTCGTCGATGCGGCGCAGGAAGTCTCCGAACTCCTTGGACCGGTGGCGCCGGTGCAGCTGCCCAGTGACTTGCCCGGTGACCACGTCATAGGCAGCGAACAGGCTGGTGGTGCCGTGCCGGTAATAGTCGTGCGAGCGGCGCTCCGCGACTCCGGGGCGCAGCGGCAGCAGCGGCTGGGTCCGCTCCAGAGCTTGAATCTGGGACTTCTCGTCCACGCAGAGCACAGCGGCGCGTTCCGGCGGGTCCAGGTAGAGACCCACAATGTCCCGCACCTTCTCCACCAGGAAGGGATCAGTGGAGAGCTTGAAGGACTCCACCCGGTGCGGCTGCAGCCCGAAGGCGCGCCAGATCCGCCAGACCGAAGCACGAGACAGTCCGCTGGCTTCGGCCATCGAGCGCGTCGACCACTGCGTCGCGTCCCGGGGAGTCTCCTCCAAGGTCTTGGCGATCACCCACTCCACCTGGGCGTCGGTGATCGTCGGTGGGACCCCCGGTCGCGGCTCGTCCGAGAGCCCATCCAGCCGGCGCTCCAGGAAGCGGCGGCGCCACTTGCCCACCGTCTGCTGGGTCACCCGCAGTTGTGCGGCGACCGCCTGGTTACTTTCGGCGGTAGCCGCCCCCAGCACGATGCGGCTACGCAATGCCAGGGCCTGGGCGGTGGTGCGCCGACGGGACCACTGCTCCAGCAGAATGCGCTCGTTGTCGGTCAGTGTCAGCGGCGGGATCGGACGGCCACGGCGAGGGGTAACTTCCATCCGTCCATACTACTGCTAACCTCTGAGACAGGACACTAGGCACTGTCGACTAAAATCGTGAACCTCTCGCCACGGCGGAGACGCATGGCTACCGCGCCAACAAACACCAACACCGCCGCACCGGTAGCAGCCACCGTCTCCGTCAGGACTCCTGGCCTTCCTCAATCGAGGCGGCGAGAGCGGGCTCGTCTTGGTCCTGCTCGACGGGCTCGACCGCCTGGGCCTCATTATCAGTCTCCTCGGCAGTGCCTTCGCAACCACAAGTAGCACACATCACAACACCTCCTCGACTCAACTCGCTCAGCTCGCAGCTGCGTCAGCCGCCCAGCAGTCGAGATCGTAGCGCAGTTGGGCCCGAAGGGAGCCGTAGCAACCGGGTCATCAGCCAGAGCTTCGGTGCGGGGGGGACGGAAGGCCCTGGTAGCGCGCCCGTGTGTCAGGCTGCTGGGGTCCGGAGCAGGTCCTGCCGAGTCTCTACGGCGCACGGCAGAAATCGCGGTGGGCCAGCCGAGGGAGCCGCACCCTAGATCGGCCCGGACCAGTGCCTCTCGCGTGCTAGTCCTCGCCGCCCTACTCGCAAGAGGAACCCACAGCAATGTCACGGCCGCGGCGCCCTAGACCGTCACGGCGATGTCGGTCATCGTCGGTTCGCATGATCGTGCTCGGGTCCCGCTCTAAGCCACCGAGCGTGCGCTTGACAAGAAACGGCACGGCCGCCGCGTCGTAGGACGGCAAGCGGTCGTCAGCCTGAGGTGCGCGTCACCTCGGTACAGGAATAGCTCCGCACCGTCGGTCTGATCACGAGCTCGCGGGGGCGCCGAGGTCGTCTTGGATGAAGAGAGCAGACGACCTGGACCGGCGCTGAGACCGGGGGCGTTGTACGGTAACGCGGCGATGGGAACGTTTCAACCGGCTGTCCAAACGTGGTTCGCACGTCGTTTCCCCTTGGGACCCACCCCCGCCCAAGCGGAGGGCTGGCCTCGCATCGCCAACGGCGAGAACACCCTGATCGCGGCCCCCACCGGGTCGGGCAAGACGCTGGCGGCCTTCCTCGCCGCGATCGACCAGCTCTACCGGGCGGCCGCCGCCGGTGATCCCGTGGAGGGCAGCACCCAGGTGGTCTACGTGTCGCCGCTCAAGGCCCTAGCGGTCGACATCCGGCAAAATCTGGAGGCTCCACTGGAGGAGATCGCCGCCGTGGCTCTGGAGCTGGGGCAGGCGCCGCCCCGGCTTCGCGTCGAGGTGCGCACCGGCGACACCCCGGCCGGTGCCCGGGCGGCGATGCTCAAGCACCCTCCCAACTTCATGGTTACCACCCCGGAGTCTCTGTACCTGCTGCTGACGGCGCAGCGCTCGCGGGAGCTGCTCCGCTCCGTTCGCACCGTGATCGTCGACGAGATCCATGCTGTGGCGCGCGACAAGCGTGGCTCCCATCTGGCCCTGACCCTGGAGCGGCTTGAGCACGTCTGTCGGCAGAGCCCGGTGCGGATCGGGCTCTCGGCCACCCAGCGCCCGATCGACCTGATCGCTCGGCTCCTGGTTGGAGCCGGCGGCGAGCCCGGGGGGCGCCCCTGCGCCCTGGTGGACCTGGGCCACCGGCGGCAGATGGAGCTGGGATTGGAACTGCCCGAGGAGGAGCTGGGGGCGGTCGCGTCCAAGGAGCAGATGGAGGACGTGGTCGGCCGGATCGCCATCCACGTGCGCGCTCACCGGACCACCCTGGTGTTCGTCAACACCAGGCGGATGGCGGAGCGGGTGGCCAGGCAGCTGGCCGAGTCCCTGGGCGAAGAGGAGGTCGCCGCCCACCACGGCAGCCTCTCCAAGGAACGCCGGGCCCTGCTGGAGGACCGCCTCCGCCAGGGACGGCTGCGGGCCCTGGTGGCCACCGCCTCCCTGGAGCTGGGCATCGACGTGGGACCGGTGGACCTGGTCTGCCAGATCGCCTCGCCGCGCAGCCTGTCCACCTTTCTGCAGCGCGCTGGCCGTTCCGGGCATAGCCGCGCCGGGATCCCCAAGGCCTACCTCTACCCCACCACCCGGGATGAGCTGGTGGAGTGCTGTGCGCTCCTGGCGGGGGTCCGCGCCGGCCGTCTCGACGCCGTCCAACCGCCGCGGGCGCCCCTGGACATCCTGGCCCAGCAGATCGTGGCCGAGTGTGCGGCGGAGACCTGGGACGAGGACCAGCTGTTCGAGCTGGTGCGCGGGGCCGGCCCCTATGCCGAGCTGGAGCGCGCCGCCTTTGACGAGGTGGTCGAGCTGCTGGAGGGCGGCATCAGCACCGGCCGGGGCCGGGTCGGGACCCACCTGCACCGCGACCGGGTGAACCGCCAGCTCCGGGGCCGGCGGGGCGCGCGCTTGGCGGCGCTGACCTCGGGGGGGGCCATCCCCGAGACCGGCGACTACCGGGTGCTGGCGGAGCCTGACGAGGCCCTGGTGGGCACGGTCAACGAGGACTGGGCGGTGGAGTCGATGGCGGGGGACATCTTCCTGCTGGGGAGCACCTCCTGGAGGATCACCCGGGTCCTGCCGGGGACGGTCCGGGTGGTGGACGCCCAGGGAGCACCGCCCTCAGTGCCCTTCTGGCTGGGCGAAGCTCCGGGCCGGACCCGGGAGCTCTCGGAGGAGGTCTCGGAGCTCCGCTCCCAGGTGGAGGACTTGCTGGCGGCGGGGGCGGCCGACGAGGCGATCTCCGTGTTGGAGCGGCGCTGTGGGGTGGCCAATCCGGTCGCCACCTTCGTGGTCCAGTACCTGGCGGCGGCCCGGAGCGCCCTGGGGCATCTGCCGACCATGCAACGGATCGTCCTGGAGCGCTTCTTCGACGAGTCCGGCGGCATGCAGGTGGTGGTCCATGCCCCCTTCGGGGCCCGGCTCAACCGGGCTCTGGGGCTGGCGCTGCGCAAGCGCTTCTGCGCCACCTTCGACTTCGAGCTGCAGGCGGCCGCCAGCGACGACGCGGTGCTGCTCTCGCTGGGTCCGCAGCACAGCTTCCCCCTGGAGGATGTGCCCCGCTTCCTGGCCTCCCAGACCGTGCAGGAAGTTCTGGAACGGGCAGCGCTGCTGGCGCCGATGTTCCAGGTGCGCTGGCGCTGGAACCTCAACCGGGCCTTGGTGGTGCTGCGCTTTCGGGGCGGCCGCAAGAACCCCGCGCCGATCCAGCGCCTGGAGTCCGACGATGTCATGGCGGCGGTCTTCCCCGCCCTGGTCGCCTGCCAGAACGAGAACCCCACCGGGCCCCTGGAGCCGCCCGACCACCCCCTGGTGCGCCAGACCATTTACGACTGCCTGCACGAGGTGATGGACGTCAGGGGGCTGCGGGAGCTGGTGGCGGCGATCGAGCAGGGCCGGGTCGAGGTGGTCTGCCGAGACACGGTCGAGGCCTCGGTGCTGGCCCATGAGATCGTCAACGGCCGCCCCTACACCTTCCTCGACGACGCCCCCCTGGAGGAGCGCCGCAGCCGGGCGGTGGCGCTCCGCCGCGGGCTGCCGGTGGAGGCCCGGGACCTGGCCGCCCTGGACCCGGCGGCGATCGCCCGGGTGCGGCAGGAGGCCGCCCCCGACCCCCGCGACCCGGACGAGCTCCACGACCTCCTGCTGGGGCTGCAGGTGGCCCTGCCCCGACCGGAGTGGCAGGACTGGTTCGAGGCGCTGGTGGAGCGGGGGCGGGCGACCGCGGTGGTGGGCCCGCAGGGGCGGCGCTGGTGCGCCATCGAGAACCGCACCCGGGCGGAGACCCTCCTCCCGGGCTGGCGCTTCCAGCCCGACCACCGGCCGGCTCCGGGAGCCGCGGCCCCCGATCTGGACCGCGAAGCGGCCGTCACCGAGGCGCTCCGCGGACACCTGGAGCTGGTAGGCCCGGTCACGGGCGAGCAGCTGGTCGAGCTGGCGACGCTCCCTCCCGACCTGGTCAGGATCGGCCTGGCCCGTTTGGAAGCCGAGGGCCTGGTGTTGCGGGGCAGCTTCGACCCCGAGCTGGCAGGCGAGCAGTGGTGTACTCGGCGGCTGCTGATCCGGATCCACAGCTACACCCAGCAGCGGCTGCGCCGGGAGATCGAGCCGGTCTCACCCCATGACTTCATGCGCTTCTTGCTGCGCTGGCAGCGGGTGGCGCCGGGGACCAAGCGCGAGGGCCGGGCGGGGCTGGCGGCCACCATCGCCCAGCTGCAGGGATACGAGGTGCCGGTGGCGGCCTGGGAGCAGGAGATCCTGGCACGCCGGGTGGACGCCTACCGCGCCGGCTGGCTGGACCAGCTCTGCCTCTCCGGTGAGGTGGCCTGGGGCCGACTGCGGCCGCGGCCCCCGGACGAGGAGGCCGGGGCCCGGAGCAGCGCCTTCCCCTCCCGGGCAACCCCGGTCAGCCTGATGATGCGCGCCGACCTCCCCTGGCTGCTGCAGGCGGTCCGGGGAGAGAGCACCCCCAATCAGCCGGTGGTGGGCGCCACCCACGAGGTGGTGGAGATGCTGCGCGAGCGTGGCGCCCTGTTCACCAGCGACCTGGTCGAGCTCCTGGGCCGGCTGCCCGAGGAGGTCGAGGGGGCGCTCTGGGATGGAGTCGCCCGGGGCCTGGTGACCGCCGACGGCTTCAGCGCCGCCCGCTCCCTGCTCAACTCGCGCGGCCGCAGCCGTTCCCGCCTGCGGGCGACGGGGCTGCGCCACGGCAGCCGCCCCGCCTGGATGGGCGAGGGCCGCTGGGGGCTGATGCCCAGCTCGGCCCCGGTGGATCGGGATCAACTGGCCGAGGCCTGGGCGGAGCAACTGCTGGTGCGCTGGGGCGTGGTCTTCCACGACCTGCTCGCCCGCGAGTCCTTCACCGTCCCCTGGCGGGCGGTGCTCTGGGCCCTGCGGCGGATGGAGGCGCGGGGGTCGGCCCGGGGCGGCCGTTTCGTAGGCGGGTTCTCGGGCGAGCAGTACGCGCTCCCGGAGGCAGTCGAGCTGCTCCGCTCGGTGCGTCGCCGTCCCCGGGGCGGCGAACTGGTGCGGCTCTCGGCGGCGGACCCCCTCAACCTGGCGGGTATCGTGGTTCCCGGGACCCGGGTGAGCTCCATCCCCACCAACGTGGTGGAGCTCCGGGACGGCCTGCCCTGGGAGGCACCGCCCGCCCTTAGTTCGCCGGGGCCGGCCCCAGGCCAAGCGGTCGCCATCGGCCAACCGGCGGGTGTCGACCCGGGGGCCTAGGGAGCCGTCCCGCCGTACGAGACCATGGGTCGGTAGTGCCGGCAGGGGCTCGACGCCCCGCCACTCCGGTGCCGAACCAGCCTGGGTGGCTCCCGGCTGATGGGCCAGCCGCCGTCCAGCACTGCTCCCGGAGCAGGCGATCGAGGTGGCGCTCCAGCTGGGTCCAATCGGAGAGTGCGCCCGAGCCTGGCGGCCCGGCGGCAGGTTGAG
>JBOHUM010000035.1:0-5297 GCA_050734515.1 Candidatus Dormibacteria bacterium | reverse complement strand
GTAGGCGACGTCAACCGCCATTCCCTGGTCCCGGAGTCCCTCCGCCACCACGTCGGCGAGGCTCCGCGCGTCCTCTACCACCAGCACTCTCATGCCGGGCCGGCGGCCATGGCCGGCAGCGGCCGGGCAGCTCCAGAAGCACGCGGAGGCCGCCCTCTTGGCGGGCGCGCAGGACCATCCGCCCCCCGTGCGCGGCTATGGTGCGCAAGGGGTGGAGGACTCTTCCCGCGGTGAGTGAGGTGGACCAACTCCAAGCGACCGTCGACGGCGACCTGGCCCAGGTCGACCAGGCGCGCTCCGCGCTCGCGGCGGCCACCTTGGTGTCACCGATAACCGGGTCCGTCGCCGCCGTCACGCTGGCGCCGGGACGGACGGTCTCCGCGACCAGCAGCGCGGTCATAAGCCCCGGCGCTGCGACGGCCAGCGCTGAGGTCGTGGTGGTCAGCGGGGGAGCTCCCGAAGTTGCGACCTCCGTGGGGGTCGCCCAGTACGGGCTGCTAGCTGTCGGCCAGGTTGCGGGCGTGGTCCCGGACGGTTCCGCCACCCTTCTGCGCGGGACCGTGGCCAGCGTGGGTCTGACACCCACCCAGAGCAACGGCTCGACCACCTATACCGTCACCCATCGCCCTCGCCAGCGGCACCGTGCAACCACTCGGGTCGAGCGCCGGCGTGGCCATCACGGTGCGGGAAGCGGCCCATGCTGTGCGAGTCCCCAGCTCGGCGGTCCACTTCCTGGGCGGCTCAACCCTGGTCGATGAACTGCGCGGGAACCAGGTGCTGCCGGTGCCCGTGATCGTGGGCGCGATCGGCGCCACCTACACCCAGATCGTCAGGGGGCTCACACCCGGGACCAGGGTCGTCCTTGCCAACCTGAGTGAGAAGGTCCCGAGCGCGTCGTCGTCCAAGCCGCAGGGTTTCATCGGTACCAGGATTCAGATCTTCCATGGCAAGGGTGGTGGGCAGAGCGTCGTGGTGGAAGGCGGCCGGGCGGGCTTCTGAGTGAGCGACCCGGGCCTGGGCAGCCGCCAGTCGTCACCGGAGCGAGAAGCATCGCCCACCCCGATCATCGACATGTGCGAGGTCTGGAAGAGCTACCACCTGGGTGAGGTGACGGTGCACGCCCTGCGCGGGGTTTCCATGCGGGCGCAGTCAGGCGAACTGGTGGCGATCATGGGGCCCTCGGGCTCCGGCAAGTCGACCTTGATGCACATCCTGGGATGCATGGACACGCCCAGCTCCGGCACCTACCTGCTGGAGGGTGAAGAGGTCGGCGGCCTAGGCGAGGAACGGCTGTCGGTGATTCGGAATCGCCAGATTGGTCTCGTCTTTCAGTCGTTCAACCTACTGCCGACGATGAACGCCTGGAGCAACGTCGCGCTGCCGCTCGCCTATGCCGGAATAGGCGCCGCGCGACGCCGCGAGCGTGCCATGGAGGCTCTCGATGCGGTCGGCCTCGCGGACCGCGCCAACCACCGGCCGCGTGAACTCTCCGGCGGACAGCAGCAGCGCGTGGCGGTGGCTCGCGCTCTGGCGACGGACCCCGCAATCGTGCTCGCCGACGAACCCACGGGGAACCTGGACTCCGAGGCGGCGGCCGACGTGCTCAACCTGCTCACTTCTCTACACCACAGCGGCCGCACGGTGCTGGTTATCACCCATGAACTCGAGGTGGCCCGACGCGCCGAGCGCGTCGTTCGGATTCTCGACGGACGGGTCGTGGAGGATGGCTCCGCCTAGTTGTACGCACCCAGATGGGTGGTTGACGCGAGTCACGGGAGCGGGGCCGCCAAGCGCGGTGTGGACTCGGAGGTGGCTGGGCCCGTGAGCACGCAACAGGTAGTCGATCAGCACCGACGTGTCGGCCAGGGCACTCCCGAGCGGGGTTGCTGCAGACGCGCGCCCGAGCGTCGCAGATCTACCCAGACGCCGCTATCGAGATCACGGTCCTTCCAGGCCCCGAACGCCCGACGCATCGACCCAAGGTCGTCTCCCGGGGAGCGCTCGGAGCCACAGACGGTCTCGACCGCGTCCCGGATCAGGGCGGAGAGCGATCGACCGGTACGCGCCGCAGCGGCGTCGAGGGCGTCGCTCCTCGGCGGTCAGGCAGATTTGCGTCCGCTGCATGATGTAATGTTAATCGTGGATGGGTTGTGAACGATGCCCCCCGACCAGCCGTCGCCCGGCTGGCACTGGAGTCGCGGGCTGAGCGTCCAGCCCGCCCGCGTCGGGGCGAGGTGGTTAGCGTCCATTTCCGGGGAGTGCTTGAAGCATGAGCAGGGAACGCTGCCCGCTGATCGAGCCGTGCATGAGCGGGTAGGCGAACAGATGGCCGATGTGGCCCTTCACTACCATCCTTCGCGTCCCACCCAGGCCCTGCTCGAGCCGTCCCCGGGCCGCAACGACGCTGCCGGGACTTGGGTTGGTGACTTCCGCGGTCGTGTCGCCGTGGGCGGGGCCCTCGCCGCCGCCGCCCGCGGTGGGCCTCGCCGCGAGCGGTGACGAGGTGCGGAACTCCCGGGCGGTGCCGTTGTGGCCGACTTGGCCTCAGGGGATGACCCCTCCAGGTGCGGCGCGGCACGCCGTCCTCGGATCGGGTAGGTGAAGTCCGGGCCGGACCGGCGCCGGTTTTGGTCGCCGGCGGCCGCCGGACTCCCCAGGACGCCGGCTGGCTGGGCCAGCGTGGGCGCGGGAGCGGCGGCTGCCGTCTTCGCGATCGCGATCACGGTCACGACCGCTGAGCACTGGGCGCAGCCCAGCTATGTGATGCCGGGGTCGGTGGTGGCTGTCGCGGCGGTATGCGCGGTGCTGACCCTGGCTGGAGTCGTGGTCTTGCTCCGTCGACCAGGCAATTCCCCTCGAAGCTGGCTGACTGTGCTGACGGCACTGCTGTTTCTGTGGGGATTCCTCACCATCTTTTCCGTCGGCCTGGGGCTGCTGCTCATGGCGGCTGGTTGTCTGGTGGTGCGGGTTCGGCGGCCGCGGGAGTGGCCCAGCGGCCGGCTGACGGCAGGCGTGGGCGCGGGTCTATTGCTGGCCCTGGGCCTGGTTCCCTTGAGCGCCCTGGCGATCTCGGGACCGGTGGTGGCCTGCACCGCGCAGGGGGTGGAGACCAGTGTTCCGATGTGGATCTGGTTTGGCTCTGCCGGGGTTTCGGGGTCAGGAGCTAGTGGCCTTGGGGTGCAGGGCGAAGCGAGTCCGTCGAGCGGGGGCGGCGGCTCCGGTCGCGTATCCGTCGGAGGCCACAACTACACCTTCGGCTGCACCGGTGATCGCCTTACCAGGTTCTCCGCGCTGTAAGCGGCCCCGCAATATTGAACGAGCCGGCGTGGGCGGCGGCGACTCGGAGCAAGAAGCGCCGCCGCGGTCGCAGGTCAGGTGGCAATCGGGGCCTGGCCCCAGTCTTCGCCGGCTTGGTGGCCGACAACCGGTTTGTGTCCGAAACGGCGCTGGTCTCACTCGCCACCTGGGCGCCATGGCGGCGGAGCCCGTCGAAAATACCGGCAACGGTCACTGAAACCGTCTGCCCGAGCCCCCCTCGACCGAGGAGTCAGGGGCCCGCGGGTAAAGGCCCTGTAGCTGGCGCGTCACCCAATCTTGCGGTCCTGGCTCCGAAACTCAAAACAGCATCACCGATAGTGAGGAGCCAGACAGGCCTTGGAAAAGACGGGCGAGCCGCCTCCAACGGGCGCCGAGTGGCGGAGCCGTCCTGGGCTGGCCTTCCTGGTCCGCCTCCTGGTGGTGGTGGGGCCAGTTGCCGCCTCGGTCGGCGCGGTGGCCACCCTGACCGTCGTCCTGCACCGACCGGCAACTGCGGCCGGGTTGGCGGTGTGGTGGCTGGCGATCTCCGTTGCCGGGATCGCCACCCTGCTGCTGGGGCAGCGCCTGACCCGTAGGCTGCTGCCCCTGGCGGCGCTGCTGCAGGTCTCGCTGCTCTTCCCCGACCATGCCCCGGCGCGCTTCCGGCTGGCGCGCCGCGGCCGCCGCCCCCAGCAGGCGCTGGCCGAGTTGGAGCGGATCGGCCGCCGCCCGGACCGTGGCGACCTGAACGTGGCCCAGACCGTGCTGGAACTCACCGCCGCCCTGAGCGTCCACGACCGCCGCACCCGGGGCCATTCGGAGCGCGTCCGGGTCTTCACCGACATGCTCACCCGGGAGCTGCGGCTGCGAGAGCCGGATCGGGCCCGCCTGCGCTGGGCGGCCCTGCTCCACGATATCGGCAAGCTCAAGGTGCCGTCCCAGGTGCTCAACAAGCCCAGCCGCCCCGATGCGCACGAGTGGCGCATCCTCCGAGCCCACCCCGCAGAGGGGGCCCGGCTGGTGGCGCCGATACTTCCCTGGCTGGGAGTCTGGGGGCTGGCGGTGGAGCAGCACCACGAGTGGTACGACGGCAGCGGCTATCCCCGGGGCCTGCGCCGCACCGAGATCTCGCTGGGGGCGCGGATCGTCTCCGCCGCCGATGTCTTCGAGGTCATCACCGCGCCGCGCCCCTACCGCCGCCCGATCAGCGTGGCCGCCGCCCGCAGAGAGCTGGTGCGCGTGTCGGGCACCCAGCTCGACCCGATGGTGGTGCGCGCCTTCCTCAACGTCTCGGTGGGCGAGCTCTGGCCGGTTGTGGGGGTGGGCGCGGTCATATCCCAGATCCCGCTGCTGGGCGAGGGCCTGGGTCTGTTCGGACGGCTGCTGCCCGGGTTTGGTGGCTCCGCCGCCGCCGCCGGCGCGGCCGGGACCCTGCTCTTCGCCGGGATCGGTCAGCCCGCCCATCTCAGCCATCCGACGGTGCCGAGCCCCAAGGCCTCTCAGCCGCATCCCCCCGCCGCAACCGGGAGCGGCCCCAGTGAGGATCTCCCGGTGACCTCGCTGCCGTCCAGTGCACCCAGCCCGCCCAGCGCACCTCCAGCCAGCGCACCTTTAGCCAGCGCTACCCCGCCGCCGCAAGGCTCAGCGGCGCCCTCACCAGGACCCACCCCCACTCCTCAGTCCACCCCGCAGCCCACACCCAATCCGACCCCGACCCCCACCCCCAGCCCCTCGGGGCTTCTGCAGCCTGTCACCCACGCCCTGTCCCAGGTGCTGGGGCTGCTCCGGGGCCTGGGGCTCTGACCCACGTGGGGGGAGAGCGCCACCGCCCCAGTCCGGGTCTCAGGCGTGCTTGGTGGGGGGGCCGAGGGTGCTCAGGTCGTGGGCGAGTTGTTGGAACAGAGCCCCGCGGGGGGCGAAAAGCAGGTAGAGCTCGCCGCCGTTGGGCATGAAGACCAGCAGCGTGTAGGTGCCCAGAGTCCCCTTGGAGAGGGTGGCCT
>JBOHUM010000034.1:0-2664 GCA_050734515.1 Candidatus Dormibacteria bacterium | reverse complement strand
CCCGCCGCGCACCCAACGCAACCCACTCGCTGGCCTCAGTGCCCGGCGAACCCTTCGGAGGTTCTGGACGGTGACGACCGATTTGAAAGGACGGATCAATCAGGTCTCTATCGCCATTGGGCTGATTCTTGCAATCGCCGCTTTTGGCGCGGCTTATTACTTAATTCGCGCCAACGGCACCGCGGGTCCGACGACGCCCAGCACCGGCGAGTTGGTCGTCATCGCCAAGGTCTCCATCCCGACCGGCGCGCTGATCACGCCGGGAATGCTGGAGGAGACCCGCATCAAGGGGCTGCTGCCGGTGAACGCCTTCACCAACTGCGCCGAGCTGGTGCGGGGTACCTGCGCCACCACGGCTGGCGTCTCCAGCAGCACCACCGCCACGGCGCCGGTGGTCGCCAACTACTACGCCAACGTCGCCATCTCTCCGGACACCGTGATCACGGGCAACCTGGTGTCGCCCAACAAGGGCACCCAGGCACCGACGACCGGCAACCTCAACCTGCCCGCGGGCGAAGTCGCCTTGGCGGTGCAGCTGAATGCCACCGAGACCGTCTCCGGCTACCTGCAGCCCGGCGACCACATTGACTTCGTGGTCACGGACAGCAACGGCGGCACTGACTTCGCCTTCGAGGACATCCCGGTGCTCGGGGTGGGTGCTCCGGGGTCCGCCAGCAACACCACCGGTGGTGCCCTGGTGATCCTCCAGGTGACCCGCAGCCAGGCGCTGGGGATCACCGATTTGGTCAAGTCGGGGACGATCTACACCGTGGTGCTGCGCTCAAGCAGCGATTACGGCCACGGCTATGTCCCCGTCAGCGCCGACTCGGCCGCCAATGACTACACCCAGGCCTGTGTCGCCGGCACCAAGGTGAATCCCATCATCGAGGAGGACCTGCAGCAGGCCACGCAGGCGGCCAAGACCGCCACCACCAGCTTCAACGGCGCCCAGAAGCAGTACAACAAGGACAACAACGCCCTGCAGCAGGCGAGCGGCACCGCTGTGACCGCGGCCAAGGAGCAGGTGCTCTCGGATGCGTCCACCCTGGCCCAGGACCAGTTCGCCCTGGAGCAGGCCCAGAACGAGGTCAGCTCCGACCAGAGCGTCCTCTACTGTGGATCCCAATCCGCGGCCAGCACCTCGTCGTCGGTGGGCCTGGGCAGCGGCAGCCCCGGTCTGATCCAGAGCCTGTTCGGGTTCACGATCAGCGGCGGCGGCAGCTGAGGGTCGGGCAGCCAGGCCAGGCCGCTAGTACCCTAGGCAGGTTGCCGTGATCCGGGTCGTAGTCGTCGACGACATCGTCAGCACCCGCGAGAACCTCAAGAAGCTCCTCTCCTTCGAGGAGGACATTGAGGTGGTCGGAACGGCTGGCGATGGACGGTCCGGGATCGACGTCGTCCGCCAGCTGACGCCCCACGTGGTGCTGATGGACGTGAACATGCCGGGGATGGATGGGATCGCCGCCACCGAGACCCTGGCGGTGGAGGCCCCCAGCTCCCCGGTCGTGATCATGTCGGTCCAGGGCGAGCGCGACTACCTGCGCCGGGCGATGCAGTCCGGGGCCCGGGAGTTCCTGATCAAGCCCTTCACCGGCGACGAGCTGGTCGCCAGCATCCGCCGGGTCTACGAGATGGAGGACCGCAAGGGCTCCTACCTGCCCCGGACCCCCGCGTCAGCGGGCGGGGGTGAGGGGCCCCCGCAGCGGCCGGAGTGCCAGGTCTGCGTGGTGCTCAGCGGCAAGGGGGGCTGCGGCAAGACCTTCGTCGCCATCAACCTGGCCGCGGCGCTCCGGGCCGAGACCGGGGCCCGCGTCTGCCTGATCGATCTGGACCTGCAGTTCGGTGACGTCGGCGTGATGCTCAACCTCGACCACGCCAAGACCGTGACCGAGCTGGTCGACAGCGAGAGCCCGCTCGACTGGGAGTTCGTCGACGACGTCCTCGCCGACGGCCCCCAGGGAATGCGGGTGCTGCTGGCCCCCTTCAGCCCTGAGTTCGGCGACCTGGTCCGCGCTGAGCATGTGCGCGCGATCGTTGACATTCTGCGACGAGAGTTTGACTACGTCGTGGTCGATAGTGGCAGCCAGTTGTCCGAGGCTACCCTGGAAGTAACCGACCTGGCGGACAAGGTGCTGGTGCTCGGCGCCCTCACCATCCCCGCGATTAAGGACACACGCCTGATGCTGAAGATGCTGGAGTCCCTCAAGGTGGAACGCGAGCGGGTGATGGTGGTCGTCAACGCCCACGACGCCCACGCCATCTATGACGCCGCCAGCCTCGAGCGCAACCTCCGCTTCCCGGTCAGGCTGCAGATCCCCTCCGAACCCCGCCTGGTGGGGAGCTCGATCCACCGGGCGGCGCCGCTGGTGGTCTCCCACCCTGACTCCGACGTCTCGCTGCTCTTCCGGGGGCTGGCACGCAGCCTGGCCCCGGTGGGCGTGCCGACGGCGGAGGTCAAGGTGGAGGTCAAGAGCTCGGCCCCGCGCCGCTTCAGCCTGCGGCGCTAGAGAGCCGAGGACAGCCCCGCCATGTCACTGCTGGAGCGAGTTCGGACCAAGGGCGATGGCGAGCCCGAGGCCGCTGCGGCCCCCGAGGCCCCCAAGGGGCCGGCCAAGGCCGCCAGCCCCGAGGCGCCGGCCGCCCCCGCCCCGGCCCCGCCCGCTC
>JBOHUM010000033.1:0-20207 GCA_050734515.1 Candidatus Dormibacteria bacterium | reverse complement strand
CTGCCGACGGTGGCCACGGTGAGGTTGGCGACGGTGTCGCCGGGATACCAGTTGAGGTCCGACGCCAACGGCCGAGTGCTGGGTACCGGATAGACCGTGAGATAGCTGCCGCCGCTGGTGTCGGTGGTGGTCACGTTGCTGACCACCGCGGTGACACCGGAACCGAGGCTGCCGATCTGAGACAGCTGGTCGGACAATTCCTCGCCAGGGCCCAGGGGCTGACCGGCCCCCGGCTCGCCGCTGCCGGAGCGGGTATCGATGAAGCGGACCGGGGCCACCGCGGTGTACAGACTGGCGTTGGCGGGGGCGACCGAGGTGGAGAAGTACCCGTCCACGTCCACCACCACGTCCGCCGCGCCGTTGGCGTTGTAGACGGTGATCTGCCCACTCGTGCGATTGATCGGCACCACCACCCGATTGGCGATGGTTACGCCCGCAGACCAGTTGAGATTGGAGGCAGTGGGCCGCGAGTTCCCAGCCGGGTAAACCGTGAGATAGCTGGGCGCCGTGGTGTCGGTGACGGTCATGTTGAGCAGGACAGCGTCGATGTCGGCGGCGCTGCTGGGAAGGCCCCCTCCGGCATTGCTCACCTGGATGTTGAGGATGCCGCCCGGGCCCAGCGTCTTGCCGCTGTTGGGCTTGCCGCTACCAGCCCGGGTGTCGGTGATGCGGTAGGGCGAGAGCGCGCCGTAGCTGCCCGCGCTGCCGCCCGACTCCGCAGCGAAGTACCCCTCGAGATCCACCACCAGGTCGGTGTCGCCGTTGGCGTTGTAGGCGCTCACCTGGCCGCCGGTCCCCACCGGAACGATCACCAGGTTGGGAACCGTGTCGGCCGCCGGCCAGTTGACGTTGGATGCCAGCGGCGGCCCACCGGATCCGGACGGGAACACGGTGAGGTAGCTGGCGGATGTGGTGTCGGTGACGGTCACGTTGAGCGCAACCGCGGTGGCGTCGGCGGGGACGGTGTCAATCCCGGTGACCTGGAAGTTGAGGGTGGTGCCCGGTCCCAGGGTCTGCCCCGCATAACCTTGGCCGCTCCCAGCCCTGGTGTCCACTAGGCGGTAGGGGCTGAGCGCGGTGTAGGCGCCACCGACGTTGGCGCTGGTCGACCGGATCGCCGGTGCCTGCACCGTCGCCGTCGGCGACCCCGAAGCCGGTTGCGCGACGGCGGGCCACACCTCCCCGTTGCCGCGAAGCTGGGAGGAGCTGAGCCGCGGGGACGCATCCTGGGCGGGGGCTGAAGCGCTGGGACCAAGTCCTGCTGACGAGACCGGCAGGCCGGCGGCCGCGACTGGCGTCGCCACCGGGGCGAGCCCCAGGCCAGTGACCGCTACCACGCCGCCCACAGCCGCAGCCGCGACGACGGTGCGCTCCGGCAACATCCGGATACGCCCCGCTCTCCCCAGCCAGAACAGCGCGCGTCGTGAGCCACCGGCAGCAGGAGATGGAATCACGGAACTGGGCCGCACCGTAACAGCAGCCGGATCTCCCTGTCCACGATCGGCCAGGGTCGTTGACAGATTGTTACGGTGACGCCGCGGCGCGGGACGTCCGGGGCCATTGTGAGAGTGCGCGGCCGTGATCGGGAGACGACCCGGCGTGGGTCCCGGAGACCCACGGCGCGTCAGACCACATCAACAAACGTCAAGTGGCTCCAGCTGCAGGACGCGCCGGCTGGGCTGCGAGGCCCAGCCCTGGGTGTGTTCTCGGCTGCATCCCGGCTCCCCACCACTGACTCTTGGCGTCGGCCGCCACAGGTCCTTGCAGACCAGGGCAGCATGTGCGAGAGAGGACGCAAAACGACGCATCGGAGCGCCGCTGATGGGTCGGCCGCCTTGGAGATCGCCGTCGTGCCATCCTGTTGGTCCAAGGGGGTAAAATCGGCCAGTCGCGGGGAGGGTGTTCCTCTGTCGCGTCCGGCGAGGGCACATGGAAGGAGGCGGAATGGCATCTGCAGAGCCTGGACCCATCGCGTTCCCGGGAGCGCGCCTCGACGACGCCGACTTCTCTGGTGCCAGGTTGCACTCGCCGAACTTTGAGGGCACCAGGATCACCGACGGTTGGCTTCGTGGTGCCGATATCTCGGCAGACATCGAGGGGCTTCGCCTGAACGGCGTCGATATCGCGCCCCTGGTGGAGGCCGAGCTGGATCGGCGCTTTCCGCAGCGGGTGAAATTGCGCGCCGCCGACCCGCAGGGGTTGGCCGACGGATGGACGATCGTGGAGGAAATTTGGCGGTCTACCGTGGCACGCGCTCGGGCACTTCCGGAACCCCTGCTCTTCGAGCGGGTCGACGGCGATTGGAGCTTGGTCGAGACGCTCCGGCATCTGGTCTTCGCCACCGACTGCTGGCTCTCACGCATGGTCCGCCACGAGTCCCGGCCGTACCACCGGTGGGGACTGGCCGGCTCTTGGCTGACCGACCCGGTAAGTCTGGGCGTCGACCCTGACGCTAACCCGTCGTTCGAAGAGGTGCTAAGGGTCCGTGGCGAACGCCAGGAGCGGGTGAAGCAGACCATCGCGGGGCTGTCGCCGGCCGAGCTGGAACGGGTCTGCGTCCCCCCGGACAGCCCGGGGTACCCCACTGAGGCACGCTCGGTGCTCCACTGCCTGCACGTGATCCTCAACGAGGAGTGGGAGCACAGCCGCTATGCCAACCGCGACCTGGACATCCTCGCCGGCCCCTCGGGATGACCCCAAGCGACGATCCCAAGTGCTGACGGGCGGGGGCTTATTGGGCTAGGGCCCCACCAAGGGCGACAGCGCACCCCGGCTGGCAATCGCGAACAGCGGGCCTAGCAGGAGCCCGAAGGTCAGGGCGGCGGCGCCACAGAGTCCGATCCCCACCATCACGGTCCGGCCGGGGAGCTCCAGTTCCTCACCCTCCAGGCGGGCGTCGAAGATCACCACCAGCCAGCGCCAGGCGACCAGCACGCCCAGCAGCCACGAGACCAGCTCCAGCCCCACCAGCCAGCCCGTGCCCGACTCCAGCGCCGCGGCCACGGTCAGCCAGCGGCCGAAGAACCCGGCCAGGGGCGGCAGCCCCGCCAGGGCCGCCAGCAGCACCACCAGGCCCGAGGCCAGCATGGGCGACCGCCCGAAGAGCCCGCGCAGCCCGGTCTCGGTGTCCCGTCCCTCCCCCATCCCCAGAACGGCGAGCAGGCCCAGCCAGGCCGCGGCCAAGGGAACCCAGCCCAGCATGAAGTAGAGGACGCTGGCTGTGGCCGAGCTCGAGCCTTGGGGGAACGCCCCCAACACCAGCGCCAGCTGGGCCGCCAAGAGCAGGATCACCGCCCGGCCCAGCCGACGCTGGCGCAGGGCCAGCCAGGAGGCGGTCAGGAGGCTGAGGGCGGCCAGCAGCTGCACCAGCAGCCCCCAGCTCGCCGGAGCGGCGCCCAGGGCGCCGGGCAGCAGCCGCAGCAAGGCGGCGACCGCCGCCAGGGGGCCTAGCAGGCTGGCGGCCAGCACCGCCGCCAGGGGCAGGCGGGCGGCGTCCTGCGCCCGCGTCAGCAGGTAGGGGGCGGTCCCCAGCTGGGCCCCGGCCCCGAGCAGCAGCAGCAGCGCCCCCAGCACCAGCAGCGGGTCCACGTGGGTGAGGCCGTGAGGGATGGCGCGGAGCGCGGTCGACCCGCCCAGCCCGGCGAGCACCGCCGCGCCGGCGCCGAAGCAGGCGAGAGCAAAGCCGTTGACGGCGAGCGAGCGCGTGGCCTGGCGCTGGGCGGCAGGGCTGGTCTTGCGCAGCCCCAAGGCAAGTCCCAGCGGCAGCGTGGTGAGGGCCAGCCCGGCCACCAGGCTGACCACGTCGGCGGCGGCGGCGGTGAAGAGCACCCCGGCGCTGGCAACCAGCACCAGAAGGTGGAAGACCCCGCGGTGGGGATCGAGCTCCCCCTCCCGGTCGGCGCCGCAGAGGATGGCGGCGGCGGCCGCGGCCAGGGCCAGGCCGTCGAAGAAGAGGGCGAAGCGATCGATGACCAGGCCGCCGTGTTCGATCTCAGGCGGGGCCGGCCCGAACGACGAGTGCCAGAAGCCGATCGAGGCCAGAAAGGCCAGGAGCAGGGCCAGCAAGGCCACCCAGCGGCTGCGCGGCCCACGGTCCCGGGCGGCGGCGGGAAGCAGGTCGAGGCCGGCGCAGACCGCCCCGCCCAGCACCAGCAGCCCCACCGGGCCGAAGTCCTGAAGGAAGGCCCAGTTCACGACTTGGCCCCGTGGTGAGGAGAGGCGCTGGCGGCGGCGGCCGCCCGGGCCGAGACCAGGGCGGTGCCCTGGACGGTGTAGGGCACGAAGTAGCCGGCGAAGAGGCCGAAGAGCACCGCCGCCCCGGCCAGCACCCAGGCGGAGTAGAGCTCCGAGCCCTGGCTGTCGGCGATCTCCGCCTCCGCCGCCCGGTCGCCGGTGAAGACCCGCTGGCCCAGGCGGGCCAGGGAGGCGGTGAGCAGCAGCACCCCCAGCAGCGCCAAGGCGGTGATGAAGCGGTGGGCGACCAGGCCCGAGACCACGATCTCGAAGATCCCCGGGAAGCCGGCCAGGAGCGGGACTCCGATCAGGCCGGCGGCGGCCAGGGCAAAGAAGAGCCGCAGCCGGGACGCGGAGGCCCCGACCCCGGCCAGCGCCCCCAGGTAGGCAGCGGGGCCACGGTCGGCGACCGCCCCCACTATCAGCAGCAGCAGGGGCGCGCTGAAGCAGAAAGCGAAGCAGAGGTAGAGCGCGCCGCTGAGCGAGGTCTCGGAGAAGATCGCCACCCCCAGCACCACCAGGCCTCCGTAGGCCACCAGCAGCTGGCCCGCCAGCGAGCGCAGGTTCTGGCAGCTGAGGGAGCTGAGCGCCCCGAAGAACAGGCTGACCAGGGCCAGCGCCAGCAGGGGCAGGGTGAGCTGGACCGCGCCGCTGGGCTCGATCCCCACCCCCAGGCGGACCAGGGCGTAGCCGCCCACAGGCAGCCCCGAGAGAGCCAGGAGCATTCCCACCGGGGTGCTGGCCGAGGCAACCCCGCCGACCAGCCAGCGGTGCAGAGGGAAGACCCCCATCCGGGCCAGGCAGGCGAAGAGGAACAGGGTCTCAACGATCAGCCCCGGGGCCCCCTGGGCGGTGTTGGCGGTGCTGAGAGTGGTGAAGTTGAGGCTGTCGACCCGGCTGCGCCAGAGCAGGAGCAGGATCGCGACCAGGAGCGCCAGCGCCGCCAATGACTGGATCAGCAGCAGCCGGCGGCCGGCGCTGCGCCCGGCCGGGTTGCCGTCGAGGCCGAGCAACAGCGCCAGGGGCAGCACCGGTACGAAGAAGAAGATCAGGAACAGGCCCAGGTCCTGGCTGGCGAAGCTGCCGTTGACACCGACCTCGACCAGCAGCAGCAGGGCGAAGTAGGTCCGGGAGCGGTCGCGGCGCCGCCAGCTGGCCAGGACCAGGGCCACGAAACAGGCGCAGCCCGCCAGGAGCAGCAACAGGTTGAGGCCGTCGGTGCCCAGGTGGTAGTCGAGCTGGAAGAGGAACCCTCGCAGCCAGGGGGCGTCGATGCTGGGCTGGGGTATTGAGCCCTGCCCGGGAGCCCCCACCTCACCCATGACGTCGAAGATGGCGACCACCAATGGCACCACGGTCGTGAAGAGGGCGGTGGTGCGCACTCGGAAGCGGTGCAGGTCGGTCTGCACCGGCAGAGCGAGCAGGATCCCCGCCCCCACCAGGGGGGCGAAGACGATCAGGGTCAGGGTGATGTCGGTGGGCATCAGGGGATCCCCGAGCCACCGTGGCCGGCGGCGACCCAGATCACCACCGCCACTGCCAGCCCCAGCCCGGCCAGGGCCACCAGGGCGCTGGCCCAGCCCCACTGCCAATGCCGGCCGGTGCCGGGAGCAGGGGGCCGAACCAGCTCATCGGCGCTGGCGGCCAGCCAGCTGGCGGCCGGGACCAGCAGGCGCTGACCCACCAGCGCCATCCCCCGGGCGGGAACCCCCAGGGCGAGCCGCTCCAGGGCCCGCGCCAGCGCGGTCCCGTCCGCCCAGGCGACCCAGCCGGGATCGGTGCCCGGCTGGGTTCGCCGCAGCGGCAAAGCCGCCGCCAGACCCATGGCCAGCAACGGCGCCACCAGCGTGATCAGCAGGGCGATCCCCTCGAAGGGGATGGCGGTGCTGCCGGGGCGGGCGGCGAGCAGGCCCCCGAGCAGGACCCGCACTCCCGGCAGCCCGAGCACACCCGCCACCAGGGCCAGTGCGATCGCGGCCAGGCTGGGCCAGAGCGGCGCCAGGCCCCGCCCCTGGGCCAGGTGGCGGCGCATCAGCCTCGCCTCCCGGGGATCGCTGGGCTCCTCGCCCCGGAGCGCCTGCAGGGCGGTGCGGGCGCATGTCCAGGCCAGGAGCACGCCGGAGATGACCACCGCCCCCGCCCCCAGGGCCCGGAACAGGTGCGGTGGGGCGGCGAGGCCTGCCGAGGCCCCATGCAAGGCCGCCCCCAGCAGGGCGCTGCGCCCGAAGAAGGTGCCCAGGCCCACCACTCCCGTCAGGGCCAGCAGCCCCGAAAGCAGGGCGGCGGTGGTGGGCCGGGCCCGGCGCCAGGCCGCCCCCAGCTGCACCACCGTCTCCACCCGCTGCTCCCGTCCCAGGGTGCTGACCACCCCGAGCACGCCCACCGCCCCCAGGGCCAGGGGGATGAGCAGCACCAACCCGGCCGCGGGCGAGCCCAGCCCGAAGGCGGCCAGGACGCTGGCCGCCTGGCTCGCCACCAGCCAGATGGCGAGACGGCGCAGCCGGCGCTCCCGCAGCGCCAGCCCGGCCGCCACCAGGCTGGAGAGACTGGCCAGCACGGTCAGGGTGGGCAGTGCCCCCGAGGCCAGCCGGATGAGGGGGTAGAGGTCGAGCAGCAGCGCTGCCCCCACCACCCCGCCCGCGACCCCCAGCAGCAACCCCGCCACCGCGCCCGGACCGCTGCCCAGGCTGCGCCAGAGGCCGTGGAGGGGGAACAGGCCGGCGCCGGCCGCGACCGCCACCAGCACTAGCACCGCCGCCAGGGCGAGGGTCCGTCCCCCCACCCCCGCCGCCAGGCCGTGCTGGCTGGCGAACCAGATCTTGGTCAAGGCCGCCAGGTTGAGCCCGTCGGGAGGGGTGACCGCGCCCTTGTGGTGGACGGCGGCGGCGGCGGTGGCGATGGGGCCGGAGAACTTGACATAGATGAAGCCGGCGCCCAGCAGCAGGGCCATCCCCCCCAGCCGCCAGACCAGGTAGCCGCGGCGGGCGGCCTCGCCGATCCCGGCCCCGGCGGCAGAGCCCACCAGCAGCGCCGCCACCAGTCCGCAGATCTCGAAGCCCACCAGGGCCTGGAAGAGCTCGGGAGCCAGCACCACCAGCAGGACGCCGAAGCCCAGCAGGCTGGTGAGGCGGGCCAGGGCCCCCAGGCGCGGGTCGCGGCGGAGCTGGATCGCCAGCTGCAGCTGGGAGCAGACCAGGGCCACCTCCACCAGCACCGCCAGCACCGCCGCCGACGGGGCCGCCGAATAGCCCAGCCCCACCTGAAAATTCTGGGCCAGCAGGGTCGAGGTGGCGGCGTTGAAGGGGGTCTGGACCACGGGGAAGGTCCAGAAGGTGAGGATGGCGGTGTGCGCGTGAGCCCCTCCCGCCACCGCCGCCGCCAGCAGCACCAGCGACGCCACCAGTCCCAGGACGGAGCTGCCGGTGGCGGCCACCGCCACCCCCCGCCGGCTCTCGGCCAGGTACCCCAGGGCCACCCCGGCCAGGGGCAGGAGCAGGACCGCCCAGGCGGCACTGAAGGCGTGCACCTCAGACCGGCTCCGTGGGCTCGGCCAGGGGGCCCGGCTCACCGGCCTGGGCTTCCTCGAGGGGGACGGCCTCAGCTGCGCCGGGAGCGGAGGCCGGGGCCGCGAGCGGGTCCGCCGGGGCGGGCGGCGCACTCGCCGCCGGCGACGCCACCGCCGGGGCCTCGAGCAGGTCGGATCCCCCCTGGCGGCGCCGGAGCACGGCCGCCAGGGCGGCCATGGCCACCACCCAGAGCGCCCCAACCACCTCCACCAGGACCGCGAAAGCCTGCAGCTGGGCCGCCGCCGGCCGGGGCAACCCCAGGGCGGCGAAACCGACCAGGGCACAGACCACGGCCTGGAAGCCCAGCAGCACCGCCAGGGTGGCGCCCATGGCATCCCGCCGGTGGCTGAGGGCGAAGAGCCCCAGCCCGAGCAGGCCCGGGGCCGCCACCAGCAGCGCCGGGGCACGGGCCGCCTCGCGCTGCTCCTGACGGAGTCGGTGCGCCTCCTGGCGGCGCGCCCGCGCCAGCTCCAGCTGCTCCTCGGCCGCCTCCCGAGGGTCACGCTGGATCAGGGCGGCCCCGGCGACCACCGTGGTCGCGGCCAGGATCAGCAGCGCTAGCAGGGGCACACCGGTGCCCATCACTAGGTGCTGGCCCACGGCCGCCAGGCTCGGGGGGCTGGCGCCGCCCCGGATCAGATCACCGCGACTGGCGATGCCGGCCCCCAGGATCACCCCGCCAGCGCCCAGGGCGGCGGCGCCCGCCGCTACCACCGCTGCCCAGGGCCGGGGGCCGGCGGGCCTGGCAGCGGCCGCTCCCACCGCGGGCATGAGGAACACCAGCGGGGTCACGCCCCCCAGGAGCAGCATGCCCAAGGCGGGCAAGGGAGCCCCCGCCAGGAGCAGGGCCACCGCCAGCGCCAGCGCCAGCAGGCCGGTCGCGGCCAGCTGGATCGCGCGCTCGCGCCGCACCAGCAGTCCCAGGGCCGCACCCAGCGCCACCCCCAGGGCGGCGGCGACGCCTACCATCCTCGCGGCGGCGCCCAGGTGCCGAAGCGACACCGAGCGGGTCCGGCGCCGGACCCGGGGCTAGGCGGTGGGCGCACGGCCGGTCATTTTATGGGAGCCCGTCGACGGCCCAGCCTCGGCGGCGAACTCAGCTGTCGCGCAGGGTGAGCTGTTCCGCGAACCTTCGCAGACCGGCCCGGGGTGAACTCGCCAGCGGCGCCAGGCAGGCCACGGCCTCCATGCTCCAGTTGTCGGCCAGGCTGCGGGCAGTGGCCAGGGCCCCGCTCTGGCGCACCAGCTCCACCACCTCGGCCTGCCGTTGCGGAGCCTGGGCGGGGCCGGCCTCGCCCATCCCCTGCAACGCCTCCAGCAGCTGCCGCCGGTGCGGACCCCTCAGTCCGCAGAGCACCGGCAGGCCGCAGATCCCTTGGGCCAGGTCGGTGCCCGCGGGCTTGCCGGTGTGCTCGGGATCGCTGAAGTCCAGGCAGTCGTCGATGCCCTGGAAGGCCAGGCCCAGCCGGCGGGAGAAACCGACCACGGCGCGGGTCTCCGCGCGGCCGGCGCCGCTGAGCCGGGCGCCGGTGGTGGCGCAGGCCACCAGCAGGGCCCCGGTCTTGGCCTGGGCCACCTGCACGTAGGGAGCCAGCGCCCCCGACCACAGCGAACGCCGGTCCAGCTCCCGGAGCTGGCCGTTGGCGATCGCCACCAGCGCCCCCGCCACCGAACGCGAGATCCCCGGGTCCCCCAGCTGGGCCACCAGCCAGGCCGACTTGCCCAGGTAGTAGTCGCCCACTCCCAGCGCCGCCATCGGCCCGGACCGGAAGGCGATGGTGGGGGTGCCCCGGCGGGAGTCGGCTCCATCCACCAGGTCGTCGTGGCACAGGGTGGCGGCGTGGAGCAGTTCCATCGCCGCCGCCGCCCGCAGCGTCGCCTGGGGTCGGTAGCGCCCGCCCAGCTCGCCGGCCAGCAGCATCAGCCGGGCGCGGATCCGCTTGCCCCCGGCGCTGAGCAGATCGGCCATGGGTCCGGCCACCAACAGCGGGTCGGCGGCCAGCAGCAGCCCCAGGGTCCCCTCGAGGGGATCGCTGGCGGAGCGGAGCCGGGCCAGGGCGGCGGGCACCGGCCCCGTGTCCGCCGGGAGATGGGGTGCCAGACGCCGCCCCAGCCGCCACCAGCTCGCCTGGCGCGGGGCGCCGTGGCCGGCGGCGCTGGCCCCGGCCAGGCCACAGGCGGGCAGCAGCTGGCGCACCGCCCGGTCGGCGCTGCCCGAGTGGGCCAGCTCGGCGCCGGCCCGGCTGAGGCCGGCGGCGAAGGCGGACTCGACCTCGGTGTCACCGAACCGGGAGAGGGCCTCAGCGGCCTGGGCCAGGCAGTAGTCCCCGGCCAGGGTTGCCAGTCCCAGGGGCTCGTCGCCGCAGGCAGCGGCTCGGTGCCAGCGCAGGGCGCGCTCGGTCAGCTCGGCGGCGGCGGCGACGTGCACGGTGCGAGCGCCCTCGCGATCGCCCGCCCGGGCGGCGCGCAGGGCGAACCGTGCGGGCAGGCCCAGCTGCGATGGGCCGGGCCTCGCTCCCCGTCCCCAGGAGAGCCGGGCGACCACCTCGGCGGTGCGGTGCTGGACCGCCGTCGATGCCCATCCCGGCGGTGCCTCCGCCACGGCCACCCGGCGCAGGGTCATGAGCGGGCCAGCATCCGCTGGCGCGCCCAGGTCCAGAGCCAGGCCAGGGCCAGCCCGACCAGCAGCACCGCCACCAGCAACAGGGCCAGGGCCCGTGACTGATCCCGGCTCAGGCCGGCGAGCAGCCCCACCAGCACGGTCACGGCGATGGCCAGGGCCAGGATCAGCCAGCGAGCGGCGCCAGCCCCGCGCCCCTCCCCGGGCAGCCAGGTGCGGGCCGGCTCCGGAGCCAGGCCGATCCCGACCGCCACCAGGAGCAGCAGGACGCCGCCCACCACCGCCGCGGCCACGCCGGTCAGGCCTCGCTGTCCGGGTTGACGGCCGGGCCGGGGAAGAGCAGGGGCTCGGGCTCGGCGTCCTCCGGGGGAGGCACCACCAGCAGGTAGAGGGCGAAGGCGGCCAGGGCCAACCCGGCCAGCAGCATCGAGACCACCCCCAGCCCGCCCAGGCTGCCGCCCAGGGCGTCACCGTTGAGCGCGGCCACCTCGGCCCAGAGGCTGGCCAGGAGCGCCGCCGCCACCGCCGCCAGCAGCCAGTTGCGCTGCTCCCAGGCGGCCTGGGCGGCGATGCAGGCCAGCCAGCAGCCCACCAGGGCGGCCAGGATCAGCAGCGCCTCGATCGGCCAGGCCATCAGGCGCCGCCGCCGGCGGGCATCTGGGCCACCTCGCCCCCCGCCACCACCCGGTCCCGCTGATAGAGGACCAGCGACTGGCCCGGAGCCACCGCCGCCTGGGGCTCGCCGAAGCGGACCTCGGCCCAGCCCCCGCCCAGGGACCGCCAGCGGGCCTGGGTCGGGCGACCGTGGGCCCGGAGCTGGGCCTCGCCCTGGAGCCGGGGCGCCGCCTGGGGGTCGAGGCCCAGCACCGCCTCCAGCCGGCATTCCCGACTCAGGAGAGCCTGCCAGGGTCCGACCACCAGCGAGTTGTGCGCCAAGTCGAGCTGGACCACGTACTGAGGCCTGGAGTCGGCCCGGTCGACCCGCAGCCCCAGGCCCTGGCGCTGGCCGACCGTGTAGAAGGGCAGACCCCGGTGCCGGCCACGCTCCTTGCCGTCCAGATCCCGGATCGGACCTTCGGCAAATCCCCCCCGCAACTCCTGGGCCAGCAGCGCCCGGTGGTCGTCACCGCCCACGAAGCAGAGCTCCTGGGAGTCGGGCTTGCCGGCCACGCCCAGCTCCAGGCGCCCGGCCAAGCGGCGGACCTGGGACTTCTCCAGCCCCCCCAGGGGCAGCAGCGTCCGGGCCAGCTCCACTTGGGCGGTTCGGTACAGGGTGTAGGACTGGTCCTTGGCCCGGTCTTCGGCCCGGTGCAGGGTGCACCAGCCGTCGCCCCGGTCCAGCACCCGGGCGTAGTGGCCGGTGGCGAGATGGCTGGCCCCCACCTGGCTCAGGCGGCGGAGCAGCTCGGAGAACTTGACCCGCTCATTGCAGCGGACGCAGGGGTTGGGAGTCCGACCGCCGGCGTACTGCTGGAAGAAATCGGCAACCACGGTTTCGCGGAAGTGGCGCTCCAGGTTCAGGGTGTAGTGGGGAATGCCCAGCCGGGCGCAGACCCGGCGGGCGTCCTCGACGGCGTCCGCCGAGCAGCAGCCCCCCTCGGCCCGCTCCATCTGCTGGTCGCCCCACAGGCGCATGGTCACGCCCACCACCTCCAGCCCGGCGGCCACCGCCAGCACCGCCGCCACCGAGCTGTCGACCCCGCCGCTCATCGCCACCGCCACCACCGAACCGGGCGCCACCGAGCGCCCCCCGAGCACCCCCGGGCGGACCTCGACCAGTGCGGCCAGCAGCCGCCGCAGCCGACTGGCCCCCTTGGCTGCCTGCTTAGGCACCCCCGGCGACCGCGGGCACGATGCTGAGGTCATCCCCCTCGCGGAGCGCGGTCGCCAGACCGCCCTCGGCCCTGATGTCCTGATCGTTGCGGTAGACGTTGACGAAGTGACGCAGGCCACCGCTGGGCTCGAAGATCCTAGGCGCGAAGCCCGGGTAGCGCTTCTCGAGATCACGGAGCGCGTCCGCGACAGTGCCCCCCTCCACCTCCACCTCGGCGGCCCCGGCGGTGAGCTGGCGCAGGGGGCTGGGCACGCGGACCTTGACGCTCACCGGTTGCGGCTCCTCACGGATCTCAGTATAGGCAGGGCAGCAACGCGCTCGGCGGCACGCTCACCTGAGATGGCGGCCCCTTCGATGGTGGGGCTGACCAGGTAGTCACCGGCCAGCACCACCGGGTCCCGCGGCAGTTGGGGCGCCAGCCGGCCCAGGGCGGCGAAGTGACCCGGCGCGAAGATGGTGACCCCCTGGTGCCAAGGTTGGACCAGGCTATCGCTGGCCGTGATCCCCGCCAGGGCGGGCCAGAGCTCCACCGCCCAGGTCCAGAGCCGCTCCTTTGCTTCCGGGTCCGCGAGCAGCGCCTCCACACCGTGTTCGTAGGCCACGATCGAGACCAGCGGCTCCTCCTCCAGGCGGCCGGCCAGGACCAGCCGCGGCGACCCCACGCGCTGGCGCAGCACCCAGCCGGACCCGCCGGCGTGCGCCAGGCGCCACCACGCCCGTACCAGCGGCGAGTGCTTCACCGAACTGAGGAACGAGGACACCTCGGCGGGTAAAAAGGGAAGCAGGCCGGCCGCCTCGGGCGCCTTGGTGGCAACCACCGCCGCCGCGAGGTCGAGCGCCTCCCCCGAGGCCAGCGTCAGCCGCACCCCGCCGCCGGGGCGTGGCGCCAGGCTCTGGACCTCGGCATTGGGACCGAGGCGCAGTTCCAGGCCCTCCGCCAGGGCCTGGGGGAAGCGCTGCAGCCCGCCGCGCAGCCGCAGGGGTCGGGCCCGGGGGAACAGCCGCCCGGCCTGGAGCAGCAGCACCCGGCTCAACCGCTCCGGAGCGCAGAAGGCGTTCCACTCGAACGCGTCCCGCAGCAGGGCCTCGGTGGCCGGCGAGCGCAGGCGCCGCCGGGCGTAGGCGGCGATCGACTCCGTGTCCAGGGGGCCCGAGCGCTCCGGGCGGGCGGGGTCAAGGCGCGGCCACCAGCGGGCCACGTCCAGCCCGCAGCGGGCGATCCGCAGCCAGTCGCCCGCCCCCAGCCGGGCAGGAGCGGGGGGTGACTCGGCGGCCAACAAATCGTGGGCCAGGTCCAGGCGCGCCAGCCAGCGCCGCACCTGCCCATAGAAGCTCCAAACGTGGCTCGCCCCGGCGTCCACCGTCGACCCACCCAGGGCCAGGCCCCGGACCCGACCCCCCACCCGGTCCGCGGCCTCAAGGACCGTCACCTCGATGCCGCGCTCGGTCAGCGAGCGGGCCGCCACCAGACCTGCGACCCCGGCGCCGACCACGGCCACCCGCCGTGCGGGAGCCGGGGTTGACTGGATCAGGTCGTGGCCCTGGGCGGAGCGGCCGGGGCGGCGCCCTGGGGGTGGGGGCGGGGATCCGGTCTGGCGAGGCGGCTGATAGCTCACCTCGGCTGATCAGCTTTGGCGCGCCGCCCCATCGGGACGGTCAGGTGGGCGGCAGCCAGAGTACGGGCGCCGCAGCGCCCTCTCCCAGGTCCCCGCCCAGGAGGGCGTCGTAGACGAATTGGGACCAGGTCTCCATCTCCAGGTAGTAGACGCCCAGGTCCGCGATCGGGATCATCCGCCCTTCCAGCTTGTGCTTCTCCCGCACCTCCACCTGGGCGCCGTCGGCCTCCGCCAAGATCAGGACCCCGAGGTGCACCCGGCCCACCGCGCCGGCGTCGTCCTTGAGCAAGCCCACGGCCCGGGCGGGCAGGGGGCGGTCGCAGATCACCTCCTCCAGCCACTCCCTGCGGCACCCCGACTCCCAGGCGCTGCCGGCGGCGCCGTCAAGGTGGTTGATATGCCCCCCCACCCCCAGGGTGACCTGTCCCCGCAGGCGGGGCTCGCTGCCCGCCCGCAGCCGGCGCATCGCCAGGAGCCGGTCCTGGGAACGGACCACCAGGTGGGGGATCACCTGCTGCCAGGCGGGTTCGGTCTCCACCTCGGCTCGGGGCCGGAACTCCCCGAACGCCGCCAGCACCTGGAGCAGCTCATCCACACCGCCCGAGCGGAAGCCGTGCCACGACCCCCGAGGGAAGGCTTGCGACCGCGGCACCACCAGCACCGACTCCTTGGCGGCGGCGCGGGCCACCACCGCGGGCGGGCGCGACATCTAAGGAAGGATAGGCAAAGTGCCCAGTAGGCTGAGGCGGTGGCCGAGCAAGTCTTCACGGTGGTGGGTGCGGGGCTGGCGGGGGGCAGGGCCGCCGAGGCGCTGCGCGAGCTGGGATTCGACGGTCGCGTGGTCCTGATCGGCAGCGAGCCCGAGCGCCCCTACGAGCGGCCGCCGCTCTCCAAGGCCTACTTGAGCGGGGAGTTGCCCGAAGCCCGGGTCTTCCTGCGCCCGGCGGGCTTTTACGCCGAGCAGCAGATCGAGCTGCTGGAGAACACCACGGTGGAGGCCATCGATCTCGGAGCCCGGCGGCTGCGGCTGAGCACCGGCGCCCGGGCCTACGACCGCCTGCTGCTGGCCACCGGGTCCCGGCCCCGGAGGCTGGAGGTGCCGGGCGCGGAGCTGCCCGGCATCTCCACCTACCGCACCCTGGCCGACGCCCGCCGGCTCCACGAGCAGCTGGCCCGGCGACCCCGGGTCCTGGTGGTCGGCGCCGGATTCCTCGGGTCCGAGCTGGCGGCGGTGGCCCGCCAGACCGGCTGCCCGGTGACGCTGGTCGAGACCGCCGATTCGGCGCCGGCCGCCCTCGGCCAGTTCGGGGCCGAGTTCTGCCAGCGGCTGCACCGGGAGCAGGGCGTCAGCCTCCGGCTCGGGCGCCGGATCGAGAGCTTCGCCGGCGCCGACGCGGTCGAGTCGGCGCAGCTGGACTCGGGCCAGCGCGTGCCCTGCGACCTGGTCCTGGTCTGCATCGGCGCCGCCCCCCGCATCGAGCTGGCCCAGAGCGCGGGCCTGGCGCTCGCAGACGACGGCGTCAGAGTCGACGCCTCGTGTCGCACCTCCGCCGCCGACGTCTTCGCCGCCGGCGACATCGCCTCCTGGCCCAGCTCCCACCTGGGCGGCCAGGCTCGGGTGGAGCACTACGACAATGCGCATCGACAGGGCAGGTTCGCCGCCAGTGCGATGCTCCAGGCAGGGGGCGCCTATGATCCCATCCCCTACTTCTGGACCGAGCTCTACGGCAACACCGTCCAGACGCTGGGACGGCTCTCGGAGCGGGACCGGGTCGTGCTCCGCGGTGACCCCCGGGACCATGCCTTCAGCGCCTTCTACCTGCGCGGCTCAGGGGTGGCCGGCTGCCTGGCGGTCAACCGCTTCCGGGACCTGACCGCGGCCCGACGGCTGATGGCCACTTCGACCAACGTGGCCGCCTCGATCCTGGCCGACCCGCTGGTGGACCTGCGCCAGCTCGCCCCGGCCCCGGAGTGAGCAGCGCTCGAAGCTGATGTGCGCCGAGCCCCGCGGTTGAGGGACGTTCCGCGCCCGAACCGGGTGACGCCCTACGGCACCCTGGTCGCGGTCGCGGCGCGGGGCCTCTTCTGGGGCAACCGGGGCTGCCTGCACGACGACCGGGGCGACATCGTCCGCTATTCCCGCGGCCAGGCCTGGCTGATCTGTCTGCTGGAGTTCAAGGGTCGGCGCCGCCAGCTGCTCGCCCCCGGGCAGCTCAGCGAGCTCTTCTTCCTGGACGAGGCGACAGCGCTGGCGGCGGGCCACCGACCCTGTGGCGAGTGCCGCGCCGCCGAGTACCGGCGCTTCCGGGAGGCGTGGACGGCCCCGCATCCGGGCCCCGCCTGGCGCGCCCCCGCCATCGATCTGGTCCTGCACCGGCAAAGGCTCCTGCGGCCAGGGGTGCGACGCACCTACCAGGCGCCGCTCCGCACCCTGCCCGACGGGGCCATGGTCGAGTTGGAGGGTGCGCCCTGGCTGGTCTGGGGCACCCGCCTGCTGGCCTGGGAGCCTGAAGGCTACCGGAGCTCCCGGGCCCGCCCGGGCGCGGCCCGGGTTCGGGTTCTGACCCCGAGGGGCACGATCGGGGCCCTGGCCCACGGCTATCGGCCGGTGGTCCACCCCAGCGCCCAGGCCCTGCCCTGACTTCGAGGTCACAGATTTGGACGATCAGTCCAAAGTTTAGAGGCTCGTCTTATTCGGCGAGGCCGATGCTTACCTAACAAGTTGTCCGTAACATAGAAGCCCGTGCAGGAGAACGGACGGGCGCCGACGCCCAGGGTAGCCATCACCGGGATGGGGCTGGTAACCCCGATCGGGACTGGTGTGGAAGCGGTTTGGTCCAGCCTTAGCGAGGGACGTTCCGGGGTCGGGCCCGTCACCCAGTTCGACGCCTCCGCCTATCCCACCCAGATCGCGGCCGAGGTGACCGACTTCGACCCCGAGCTCTACATGGATCGCAAGACCGCCCGGCACGTGGCCCGCTACTGCCGCCTGGGGCTGGCGGCGGCGCGGATGGCGGTCGAGGACTCCGGACTCCACCCCGAGGACATGGACCCGGATGCGGTCGGGGTGGTGGTCAGCTCGGGCGCCGGCGGGATGGAGGAGATCGAGCGCGGCCACGGAGTCCTGGTGGACCGGGGCGTCACCCGGATCAGCCCCTTCATGGTGCCGATGATGATCACCGACATCGCCTCGGGGCTGATCGCCATCGAACTCCGGGCGGGAGGCCCCAACTACGCCGTGGTCAGCGCCTGTGCCTCGGGGGGCCATGCCCTGGGGGATGCCGCCGAGGTGATCAAGCGCGGGGACGCGGTGGCGATGATCGCCGGCGGCGCCGAGGCGGCGATCACCCCTCTGGTGATGGGCGCCTTCTGCCAGCTGGGGGCGATGAGCCGCCGCAACGGCGATCCCGGGGCCGCGTCCCGTCCCTTCGACCTCGATCGGGATGGGTTCATCATGGGTGAGGGCGCGGTGATCATGGTGCTGGAGGAGATGGAGCACGCCCGGGCCCGAGGCGCCCGGATCTGGGCCGAGCTTCTGAGCTGCGGCTCCAGCGCCGACATGTACCACTTCACCGCCCCCGATCCCCAGGGCCACGGTGCGGCGCGGGCGATGCGCACCGCCATGCGCAAGGCGGGCCTGGCGCCCGAGGACGTCGACTATGTCAACGCCCACGGCACCTCGACCTCGCTGGGGGACGTGGCCGAGACCCTGGCCATCAAGCAGGCCCTGGGGGGCCACGCCCAGGAGGTGGCGGTCAGCTCCACCAAGTCCATGACCGGACACCTCCTGGGGGCGGCCGGGGCCATGGAGGCGGCGGCCTGCGTCCTGGCCATCGACCGCGGCACCCTGCCGCCCACCATCAACCTGGAGCGACCCGACCCCGAGTGCGACCTCGACTACGTCCCCAACCAGGCCCGCCCAGCCCGGATCGACGTCGCCCTGTCGAACTCGTTTGGTTTTGGCGGCCACAACGCCTGCCTGGCGCTGGGCCGGGTGGCGGCCTGACTGGCCAGGGAGAACAGCAGCTTGCCCCAACCTGCGGAGACCGGCGACCGCGGTGCCACCCTGGACTTCTCCGAGCTCCAGGCCCTGGCGGCCGAGATCCTGGGAGTCGAGCCGGAGCGGGTCCAGCTGGATGTCAGCTTCGCCAAGGACCTGGCGGCGGACTCCCTCGACCTGGTGGAGCTGATCATGGCGGTCGAGGACCACTACCACGTGCCCCTGCCCGAAGAGGAGCTGGAGGGCATGAAGAAGGTGGGCGACCTCTGGTCCTATCTGCAGGCCCACACCGGCTCCGGCGGAGCCGGCTGAGCGCCGCCGTGGAACTGCTGCCCACGATCCCGCTGGCGGGGCCGGTGGCCCTGCTCTTCCCCGGCCAGGGGGTGCAGCAGGCGGGCATGGGGCGGCGGCTGGCGGCCATCTCCGAAGCGGCGGATCGGGTGCTGACCCGGGCCCAGGAGGTGCTGGACATGCCGTTGCGCCGGCTCTGCTTCGAGGGCCCGCTGCCGGAGCTGCTGCGCACCGAGAACCTGCAGCCCTGCCTGCTGGCGGTGTCCTGGGCGGCCTTCGCCTGCTTCCGCGAGCGCTTCGGCCTGGAGGCGGTCACGGTGGTCGCGGGCCACAGCATGGGCGAGATCAGCGCCTGCGCCGCCGCCGACGCCATCAGCTGGGAGCAGGCGCTGCTGCTGGTCCGGGAGCGGGGCCGGCTGATGGCCGACGCCGCGCTCTCCACTCCGGGCCGGATGCTGGCGATCGTGGGCCTGGCCGAGCCGGAGGTGGAGGCCATTCGCGAGCGAGCCCGGAGCCAGGGCGGGATCTGGCTCGCCAACCTCAACTCCACCGACCAGTTCATCCTCAGCGGCGAGCCCGCGGCGGTGGCGCTGGCCGAGCGCCTGGCCCGGCGGCTGGGGGCGCGCCGGGTGGTGATGCTGGACATCCCCCTGGGAGCGCACTCGCCGCTGATGGCGCGGGCCTCGGCCCGGCTCAGCGAGCTGGTTCGGGCCCTTCCCCTGCACCCCCCCAGCGTGCCCCTGGTGGGCAACGGCACCGGCCACCTGCTGCACTCGGTGCGGGCGCTGCGCTCAGAGCTGAGCGGCCACCTGCTGCGGCCGGTGCACTGGGCCAGGACCATGAGCGCCATGGAGAGGCTCCGGGTGGGGACGGTGGTGGAGCTGGGCCCGGGGCGGGTCCTGGCCAGCCTGGCCGCCAAGCACATGCCCGGGGTCTCGACCTGGAACGCCGATGAGCTCCTGGTGGACGGCGCCGGTTAGGGTGGATCTCGACCTGAGCGGCCGCAGGGCCCTGGTCACCGGGGGCGGCAAGGGGATCGGGAGGGCGGTGGCCCGGGAGCTGGCGCAGATGGGGGCCCGGGTGGTGGTCAACTTCCGCTCCGACCGGGAGGCGGCGGAGGCCACCGCCTCCGAGCTGGAGGGGGGCTCCAGCTACCAGGCCGACGTCGGCGACCCCGAACAGGTGGCCCGGCTGTTCGCCGAGGCCGGCCCCTTCGAGGTGGTGGTCAACAATGCCGGCGTGCTCCGCGACCGTCTTTTGCTGCGGATGACTGGCGAGGACTGGGACTCGGTCCTGCGCACCGACCTCTCGGCGGCGTTCCACGTCACCCGCGCCGCCGTCCCCCAGATGCTCCGCCAGCGCTGGGGGCGGATCGTCAACGTCAGCTCGATAGTTGGCTTGGGCGGCAACGCCGGCCAGGCCAACTACGCCGCGGCCAAGGCGGGCCTGATCGGGCTCAGCAAGTCGGTGGCCAAGGAGTTGGGATCGCGCAACATCACCTGCAACGCGGTGGCGCCGGGATACGTGCACACCGAGCTGACTGCGGGTTCCATCACCGCCGAGCAACTGGCGGAATTGGTTCGGCTCACCCCGCTGCGTCGCCAGGGCGAGCCAGCCGAGATCGCCGCCGCAGTGGCATTCCTCTGCAGCCCGGCGGCCTCGTTCATCACCGGCCAGGTGCTGGTGGTCGACGGCGGCCTGGCCGCCTGATTCACGGCCGGCGCCGCGGCGGCTACTTCGGCGCCGCCGCGGCCGCCCGAGCGTCGCGACGGGGCGTCAAGAGCCCCGAGCCGGCAAAAAATCACTCAACAGGGTGACGATTAGGCGCGCATAGCCCCATGCCGAATTGGGCTGCTGCTCATACGTCACCCCAATGGGTGATGTTGCCAAGCGGATCAGCAGTTTTAGCTGGCGCTCATGGGCCACTCCGCGCCGGGCCGGAGCCGCTGCAGGGCAAAAAACCACCGTGTTGGGTGATGTGTCGCTAGCAACCGCGGCCTACCCTCGTGGACAGGGTGCGCGCATCCGGCGCGTCAACCTTGATGCC
>JBOHUM010000032.1:0-12270 GCA_050734515.1 Candidatus Dormibacteria bacterium | reverse complement strand
CGTTGGGCGCGCCCTACAACTCAAGCTCGCCCGCGGTGATCGCCAACCAGATCGCGGCCATGCAATATGCCGGGATCAACGTCGCGATCGCCAGCTGGTGGGGTCAGGGCACGCCCACCGATGGTCGCGTCCCCCTGCTCCTGAGCGCCTCGGTCGGCAGCCGACTGAGGTGGGCGCTCTACTACGAACCGGCGCCAGGTACGCAGAGCAGCGACCTCAGCTACATCTATGACCATTACGGCGACAACCCCGAGTACGCGCGCGTGGGCGGCAGACCGGTCCTCTTCGTCTACTCCCGCTCCGTCGCCAGCTGCGCTGACGCCACCAACTGGGTGAGCCTCAACGCTGGCCGCTTCTACCTTGACCTGCAGGTCTTCGGCGGCTACCAGGCGTGCGCGGTCCAGCCAGATGAATGGCACCAGTACGCTCCCGCGGAGCGGGAGGACAACCAGCGGGGACACAGTTTCAGCATCAGTCCTGGGTTTTTTCTCTACAACGAGACAACTTCCAGACTGGCCCGCGACCCCGCTGCCTTCACACAGGCCGTGCATGACATGGTCGCCAGCGGCGAGCCCTGGCAGCTGATCACCACCTGGAACGAATGGGGCGAAGGGACCGGGGTCGAGGACGCAGACCAGTGGGAGTCCGCCGACGCCTACGGACAGTACGTCGACATCCTCCACGACGACGGTTAGCCGCCTGTGCGGGTACGGACCCAGGCCCGCGGCGCCACGCTCCGCCCGGTCGCGTCCGCGCCTACAGGTCCCCCAACACCCGGGTCAGGACCGCAATCCCCTGGCGAAAGTCGGTCAGCGAGATCGACTCCTGGGGGCCGTGTTCGAGAGCGGATTCCCCGGGGCCGTAGACCACCGCTGGGCATGCCCACTGGGGCAGGACTACGTTGAGGTCCGAGCCCCCCAGGCGCTGCTGCCAGACAGGGGTCAAGCCCCGCTCGCGAATTGCCCGGCTGAAGGCGGTGGCCAGGCGTCCGTGGCGGGGCACGGTCGTGGCGGGGGCCGCGAATTCAGCGTGGAACGCGGCGCCCGGCTCCAGGGCTCGCAAGCGCGCCGCCACCACGGTCGGCGGCGCCCAGGCGGGGAGCCGGAACCCAACCCGCAGGCGCACCTCTTCCTGCAGGCCATCACTGCCGGTGGCGATCTCCAGGAGGTGGGCGTCGAGGCGGTCGAAGCCGCTGCGGCCACGGTTCCAGGCCCCGACCATCCGCCCGACCCGGGACCAGAGGCGGAAACCGAGCTCCGCAGCGGTGGCATCGGGGCGGGAGCTGTGGCTGGTCACGCGCTGGAGCTGCAGGGTGCAGCGCAGCCCTCCCCGGTAGCCAACCACGATCCGGCCGCTGCCGGACGGCTCTCCCACCACTAGAAAGCTGGGCGCCGGCAGCGAGGCCGCCAGCCAGCGCGCCCCGGCAGAGTCACCCTCCTCGGCCACGGCGGCCAGGACCAGCACCCGGCGCCGGAGCCGCCCGGCCTCGTGGGCACGCCGGGCCGCGCAGATGAAGGCCGCCAGCGGGCCCTTGGCGTCCGAGCTGCCCCGACCCAGGAGCCGGTCTCCCTGCCTTTGCGGTTGCCAGTACCCGGCGACTGTGTCGAGGTGCCCGAGCAAATAGATGTCGCCCCTACCCAGGTCGCCGCCAGCGGGGAGGAACTCGATCTCGACGTTTCCGGCAGCGTCGAGCCAGGCGCGCACGCCGTGCGCCTGGCACCAGCGCCGAAGCCAGCCCGCTGCCCTGGTCTCGGCGCCGGTGGGGCTGGGTTGGGCGACCAGCCCCTCGAGCAGGGCCAGCTCGGCCTCTCGTGGGTTGGGGTCGGCGGCCGCCGGCAGTGGCGACCCCGCCGGCTCGGGCACGAAGACGGTGCCATCCCCGGCACAGGCCCGGGCCACCGCCCCCGGCACCCGGCCGTCGGCCAGCACCACCCGGCCGACCCCGGCCGCGAGCGCCTCGCGAGCGGCCAGCACCTTGACCCGCATCCGGCCCTGCGCCAGCTGCAAGGCCCCGGAGATCTCAGCCCCCTCGACCCGCCTTACGACCGAGGTCCCGTCGCCTGGCCGCAGCAGCCCGGGTACGTCGCTGAGCAGCACCAGCGTCTCGGCCCCCAGAGCGGCCGCCACCTGGGCCGCCACCCGGTCGGCGTCGACGTTCATGGCCCGGCCGCTCAGCGACAGTGCCGGAGGGGTGAGCACCGGCAGGTAGCCAGCGTCGAGGAGCAGATGGAGCAGCTCCGCGTTCACCGACTCCACCCGCCCGGTACGGTCACCCCGCCAGATCCGCTGGCGACCCCCCTCGAGCCGAAGGCGCAGGACACCCTTCTCCGGGCCGCGCAGCAGCCCACCATCCAGGCCGCAGAGGCCCACCGCGTCCACCCCACGGCGCTGCAGGGCCTCGACCCAGGCGGCATTGCGACCGCCGGCGTAGACCATGGTGAAGATGCCCATGGTGGCGTCGTCCGTGAGCCGGCTCTCGATTCCGGACGCCGAGGTCGCCCGCCTCGGCGGGTGCCCCAGCGCCGTCGAGATCCGGTCCAGCTCCCCGGCTCCGCCGTGGACCAGGACCAGCGCCTGGTCCCGCCAGCGTTCGGCCAGATCGGCGCTGACCGCCTCCAGGTCGATGCTGGCGCCACCCCCGACCTTCACCACCAGCGGGCAGGGCCGCCGGGCTCGGCTCCCGGCGATCACAGTGGGTGCAGGCCCATGAAGGCCAGGCCGCTGCCCTCCTCCAGTCCCAACATGCAGTTGAGCACCTGGATGGCGTTGCCGGCCCCGCCCTTGCCCAGGTTGTCAAGGGCGGCCAGCACCGTGAGCCGCCGCCCCGAGCCATCCAGGGCGAAGCCGACATCGCAGAGGTTGGTGCCGGACAGCCAGCGCGGGTCAGGGTGCCGGTGCAGACCGGTGCCGGGGGCCACCAGTCGGACGAACGGCTCATGCCGATAGCAGGCCAGGAACGCCTCCAGGACCGTACGGCGGGTCACCGGACGGCGCAGGAAGCATCGCGCTGAGACCGATATCCCGCGAACCATCTCCACCGCCACCCCCGCATAGCTGAGCTGCTCCGGGGTCCAACCCAGCGCCTGCTCCACCTCGGCCTGGTGGCGGTGGCCATTGGGGGCGAAGCAGCGAACCGCCCTGGCCCGTTCCGGGTGATGGCTGGAGGAGCGGGGTCGAGCGCCGGCGGCGGAGGACCCGAAACGGGCCTCGATACAGGTCGGGTGATCCAGCTCCCAACCGGCCCGAAACACCGGAAGCAGGGCCAGGATGGTGGCCGCCGCCGAACATCCGACGCCGCTGGCCAGCCGAGCCTGGCGGAGCCGCTCCCGATCGAGCTCGGGAAGCCCGTAGACCGCCTCCCCCAGGGTCTCGGCCCGCGGCGCCGGTCCCCGGTACCAGTGGCGGTACCGGTCCGGGTCGCGTAGGCGCAACCGGGGGCTACAGTCCACCACCACCGGAGCCAAGCGGCGGAGGGCGCCGAGGTTGGGGCCCTGGGGGTCCTCGGCCGCGCAGATCAGGGCGTCGCTGGGACCGAGCCGCTCCGGGCTGACGAAGCGGAGATCCGTGAACCCGCGCAGGTTGGGGTTGGTGGCGTCCAGGGGACGGCCGGCCTGGCTCCGCGAGGCCACCTGGGTGATCTCCAGGCGGGGATGACCCAGGAGCAGGCGAATGAGCTCGCCGCCCAGGTAGCCCGAGCCCCCGACCACGCTCACCCGGATCATGTGGCGCCCGCCTCCGCCAGGGCATGGGCGACGAGTTCGGCGGCGATGTCTACCCCGGTGGGGGCGATGCTGTTGCGGAACTCCATGGTGGCGTTGACCTCGTTGACCAGCAGGCCGCCGTCACCTGTCTCCAGCAGGTCAATGGCCAGCGCCCCGCCCCCGACCGCCGCCGCCGCCCGACGGCAGAGATCGTCCATCGCCTCGGTGACCGTGACGGCTTCGGCGGTCGCGCCACGGGCGGTGTTGGTGATCCAGTGCGCGGAACGGCGCCCGATCGCCGCTACCGTCCGCCCCCCCACGAAGAAGGCACGGAGGTCGCGACCCGGCTTCTGCACGTGGGCCTGCAGGTAGGCCACTCGGTGCAGGCTGCCACCCAGTTGGAACTTGTGCTCCAGCACCGCCTCGGCGGCATCCCGGTCGTTTAGGCGCCCCACCAGGCGCCCCCAGGAGCCCAGCACCGGCTTGACGACGCAGGGATAGCCCAGCTCCTCGACCGCCTCTAGAGCCGCCTCCAGGGAAAAGGCGACCCGCGTCCGGGGCGTGGGCACCGCCGCCGCCGCCAGGGCGACGCTGGTGGCTAGCTTGTCGTCGCAGATCTCGATCACCGCTGCGGCGTTGACGGTGCGAATCCCCTGCCCCTGGCAGACCCTAGCCAGAGCCAGCTGCTGAGCGTGACCCAGGCAGCGCAGCAGCACCACCGCACAGCCGGAGAGCGGCTGCGGACCCAGGATCGGCAGCTGCAGCTGCCGATCGCTGATCGAGACCAGCTCCACCCCTCGGCGGCGCAGCACCTCTAGGAGCAGCTTCTCCTCCGCCCGCACCCGGGTCCAGACCAAGCCCACGCGCGGCCGACTCATGTCCCGGGCGCGCGGGGGTCGGGGATCAGGGCCGCCGGTGGCCTCCGGGTTGGCCCTGGGTCCGGCACTCACTCCCCCCAGTCCTCCTCGACGTCCGGAGCCAGGGCCAGGGCCAGGGGTGCCAGGGCCACGAGCTCCAACTCGGCCCGGCAGCCGGGGCAGCCGAGGATCTCGCCAACGATCGTGCCCGGCGGCACCGCGACCGGCTCGCCGCACTCGACGCAACTTGCTGAAGACACCGACTCGGCCATGCCTCTCCTCACCTCACCAGGGCGTCTGCGCCCGGAGGCGCCGAGGAGCCCTCCCGGAGCTCAGGAGGCGGACAGCGCGACGCCAGGGGGCGTGGCCCTTCCCGGGAAGGGCCAAGAACACCACGCCCGCCAGTCATCCGTACCACGCGACCACCTCTGCCTCCGGGCCTTGGGCCCTCTGCCTCCGGTCAACCACCAACGGTCCACCGGGAGGGCGGGCCGGGTCCCGGCCACGCGGTACCACCTCCCTTCGCCAGCGGCTCGCGCCGCCGACCTCGCCGGGTGCCATCACACCCCGTCCCGGTAACGGTGGGACTTCCGGCGGGTTCTACTCCCGGCCCGAGAGCCGGTTTCTTCCCGCGGCTCGGAGGTCTTTTTCGACAGAAGTCCCCTGCGGCCTTTGCAGCTCCCGGCCGCTCTCTGCCAGGGTCCCGGTCTGCCTACTCGTCCTCGTCAACGCCTTTGCCAGTTCGGTTGTGGCTGCCAGTTGTAGCACAGCACCGCGCCCTTCGTCCAGAGTGGGAGCGGCGGCCGGCTCACGGCCTGGAGGGACCGCCAGCGTGCCCGACTCCCCGGAGCAGGCGGCTGCCAGGGGAGCCGTCCCCGAGGTCGCCAGGACCGCAGCCCCCGTGGCGGCATGGGTCAGTCCCTGCCCCGGTCGTCCCCTCCCATCGCCGTGGGACCAAGCCCCGCCAGCACCAGGGCGCAGCGACGCACTGCCTCCGGCATGGTCAGCAGGTCATAGCCGCCCTCGAGCAGCCAGAGCATGCGCCCCTGGCAGATCTGCTCGGCCACCGCCGCCAGCATGGTCGCCGCCTCCTGGTAAGTCTCGGGGGCCAGCTCCAGCGAGGCCAGCGGGTCCCCGGCCAGGGCGTCGTAGCCGCAGCTCACCAGCAGCAGCTCTGGCATATGGCGCCGCAGCGCCGGAACGACCTGCTCGCGCAGGGCGTCCAGCCAGGGGCCCGGTCCCGTCCCCGCCGGGAGGGGCAGGTTGACGTTGGCGCCCACGCCGGCACCGGCGCCGGTCTCCGCGGCGGCGCCGGTGCCCGGGTAGAGCGGCCACTGGTGCAGCGAGCAGTAGAGGACCCGGCCATCCTCGTAGAAGACCTCCTGGGTGCCGTTGCCGTGGTGCACGTCCAGGTCGACGATCGCCAGCCGCTCCAGGCCCAGCTGCTGGGCCCGGCGCGCCGCCACCGCCACGTTGTTGAAGAGGCAGAAGCCCATCGCCCGGTCGGGCGTGGCGTGGTGGCCGGGGGGGCGGACCAGCGCCAGAGCCCTGGGCGTCCCGCCCTCCTCCGTCAGGCGGCGCAGGCCCTCCAGGGTGGCGCCCACCGCACCCAGCGCCACCGCGAAGGAGTCCGGCCCGCAGTAGGTGTCGGAGTCGAGCCAGCCCCCGCCGCGGTCGCAGAGGCGCCGCACCCGTTCCAGGTGCTCCTCGGTGTGGACCAGCAGCAGGTCCTGCTCGGAGGCGGGGCCGGCCCGGCTCCACCAGGCCTCGGGGAGCAGCGGCTCCTGGCGCAGACGACGGGTGATCGCTCGCAGCCGCTCCGCCGACTCCGGGTGCCCGGGTTGGTCGTGGGCCAGGAAGAGGTCGTCGTAGATCAGGGCCAGGGGCGCCGGGGCCAGGCCCACGCCTACTGGTCCAGCGAGAGCACCAGTTGGGGCGGGGCGATGCGGTGGTCCTCCTTGGTGGGCCGGACCGCCGTGCCCACCGCGAAGAACTCGATCATGTGGCTGCCCCAGCCGTGGTTGTTCTCGCGGATCTGGGCGCCGACTATCCCCTCAGCACCAACCTCCTCGGCCTCGTTCTGCATCCGCTCCATGGCCAGCTCGCGAGCGTCGTAGAGGGCCTGGGTGAAGTTGGGCATCTCCTGGTTCTGGCCCACGCTGCGCATCCACTGCCCCAGCCCCTGGTGGGCCACGTGATAGACGCAGGAGCCCATCACCAGGGCCAGGGGGGCATAGCCGGCCTGGAGCAGGGTCCAGAAGTCCTGCCCGGACAGGTCGCTGGTAAAGGGCTTGCCCTTGTTGGTGCGCATGCTCCCCTGCTGGCTGCGGACCGCGGTCCCCACCGCCATGAACTCGGCCAGCCCCTGGCCCCACTCGTAGCGGTTGATGTCCAGGCGCACGCCCACGATGCCGTCGGCGTCCAGGGCGTCGGCCTCCTCCTCCATCCGGCTCATGGCCAGCTCCCGGGCCTGGTACATGGCCTGGCTGAGGACCTGCAGCTCCTGGTTCTGGCGGTAGTTGGCGATCTGCACCCCGATGTGGTAGATCGAGCTGCCCACCACCAGCCCCACCGGATCGAAGCCGGCCTCCTTGACCAGCAGGAACTCGGAGATGGAGAGGTCGCTGGTGAACAGGCCCTTGCGGCCGTCGCCACCGCGCATCTCCCGGAGCCGTCGGACCGCGTCCTCGGGGATCTCCGGTTTAGGGGGAGCCAGATCCGACATCGACCATCCTCCTCGCGTTCAACGAGACCACCTGCCGCGGCTTGAGTGACGGGGGGGCGCCCGCCTGGGGCACCACCGCCGTGCCCAGTATCACCCACTCCACGATCCGGCCGAGCACCGCCTCGGAGCCGGTTGGGAACTCCACCACCCGGTTGCTGAAGTCGACCCCGACCACCCCGCTGGCGGCGGCCTCGCCGGCCTCCAGGCCCAGGCGCTGGGTGGCCAGGGCCTGGGCCTGGTGCATGGCCCGGCTGAAGGAGGTCACCTCGCGGTTGGTCCAGGCCGAGTAGCCCAGCCCCCGGCCGAAGGCCGCCACCGCCTGCTGGGCGCTGGCCCCCATCACCAGCTTGGTGGGGAAGTAGCCGGTGGAGAGCAGCTTGGCCAGATCCTGGCCCGTCAGGGTCGAGGTGAAGGGCTCGGCCGCTGGCCGGCCGCCCTGGCGGCGGACCGCGGTGCCCAGCACCGTGAACTCGGACATGCCCTGGGCCCAGTCCCAGGCCCGCACCTGGAGGCGGACCCCCACCACCCCGTCCGCCTTGTACCCGCGGGCCTCGAGCAGCAGCCGGTGCAGCGCCCGGTTGCGGGCATCCAGCAGGGCCCGGGTGAGCACGGCGTTCTCCCGGGGCTCGATGCCGCCGTAGGCGTAGATGCCCCCGGCCATCCCCACCCCGCCGCCCAGCCCCCACCCGGTGTTGATCCAGCCCAGCCGGTACAGCGAGCTGCCCAGCACCTGGGCGACCGGTTCGTAGCCCACCCCGCGCAGGGCCGCCAGCTCGTTCACGGAGAGGTCCGAGGTCCAGGGGCCGCCCTCCTGGCTGCGGCGCTGGATGCGCTCCACCGCCTCCAGCGGAATCCCGCCCTGCTCCACCATCTGGCGGCTGCGCTCGGCCCGCTCGGCCTGTACCGCCTGCTGCTCGGGAGTGCCCGCCGAACTCGGTCCGCGTCGCAGAAAGCGCACCGCTCAGCCCAGCAGGCGCTCTAGGGCGACCCGGTCCTGGGAGCTGGAGCTGGCCTGGTCGGCGAGCGCCTGGGCGAGGCGGCCCAGCCATTGATCCAGGCCCAGGGCCTCGGTCTTGAGGGCGATCCCCCGCACCACCTTGGTGCAGCGGGCCACCACCTCACCCCGCGCCTGCTCCAACTCAAAGCGAAACTCACCCAGATCGAGGCTGACGCGATGAACCCGCTTGCTCCGGGCCAGCAGGCCACCCTGACGCTCCACCCGGGTCCGCCCCGGCAGCGCCTCGGCGAACTTGGTCGCCACCACCTCGATGAAGGTGGAGAGATCCCGGGAGTCCGCCTGCAACGCGGCGGCCAGCCGGTCGAAGTCGGGGGGCGGCTCGGAGAGCGTCGCCAGTTCATCCATTCCCGGGCCGAATATATCCCTGTCCGGCTGGGGGCCGCCGGCACGGCTTGGGCGCCACCGGGCCTGGGGCCGGCAGCCGATCGGCTTTCGGGGTCGAGCGTTGCCGCGTCTGGCTCTGGCAGCATGGGCCGGTGATCGCGCCCCGGCCCACGCTCAGCCCCGAGCGCCGCGGCTCCCTGGTGGCCGCCTTCCTGGCCGTGGTGCTGCTGGCGGCCCTCTTCTCGGTGCGACCCCAGCTGCTGGCCCTGACCGCCTCCCGCTACCGCACCGAGGTCCAGCTGGGCATCCTGATCCTGGCGGTGATCCTGGGTGGGGTGGCGATTCGCGCCTTCGTCGCCCGCGCCTTCTACCGCCTGCGGGGCCAGGGCGTCTCCAGCTGGCGACCGGTGGTGACCTGGTGCCTCTACCTGGTGCTGGGCCTGGGGGTGCTCTCGGCCCTGAACATCAACCTGGGAGGCCTGCTCGCCGCCGGCGCCATCCTGGGCGTGATCGTCGGGGTGGCCGCCCAGACCTCCCTGTCGAGCGTCTTCGCCGGGATCGTGCTGCTCATGGCCCGCCCCTTCGTGGTGGGCAGCTGGGTGCACCTGCGGACCTACCTCTTCGGCGGCTACGACTTCTCCGGCGTCGTCACCCAGATCGGGGTGGTCTACACCACCATGGACGTGGGCGGCCGGCTGGTGCGGATCCCCAACAGCGCCGCCCTGGCCTCGGCGCTCACCGTCAGCCACGTTCCCATCCAGCTGGACCTGGAGCTGCAGCTCTCGCCCCAGGTGGGCCTGACCCGACTGCACCAGGAGCTGACCCGGGCCCTGGAGCTCGGCCCCGGGGACACCGTCAGCCTGCGCCCGATCCGGCTCACCACCGAGGGCGCCGGCCAGCTGATCTGCCAGCTCCAGATCCGCTCCCAGCGCCTGCTCGACCTCTCCCTGGTCAACCGGGCCATCATGGCCAGCTCCGAGGAGTTGGCGGCGGCCCCGGTCGCGGTCGCCGCCAAGCGCGCCCGGGCCCGCGCTTGAGCTCGGCCCCGGGCCAGCTCCCCGACTGGGCCGACACCGGCCCCGAGGAGGTTGCGGCAGGGGTCTACCGCATCCCGCTGCCACTTCCCGGGGACGGGCTGCGGGCGGTCAACGCCTACCTGCTCCAAGGCGATCCCGGCGACCTCCTGGTGGACTGCGGCTGGGCTCGGGACCAGAGCTGGCAGGTCCTGGAGGCGGCGCTGGCCGGGCTGGGCCGGCCGCTGGAGGGGGTGCGTCAGGTTTTCGCCACCCACTTTCACGCCGACCACCTGGGGGCTGCGGGCCGAGTCCGGGAGCGCAGCCGCGCTTTGGTCAGCCTGGGGCTCGGCGACCGCCAGAGCGCCCTCACCATGGCCCTGGAGCCCGAGCGGGCCCGGGAGCGGACCCTGGCCCGACTCCGCCAGCACGGTGGCGCCGAGGTGGCCCTGGCCCTGGAGCGATCTGACCCCCAGGGCGCCGAGCCGGAGGCCCGCCCCCCGCTCCCCGACCTCTTCCTGGTGGGCGGGGAGCTGCTCGCGGTGGGCGCCTACCGCTTCGAGGTGCTGGCCACTCCGGGGCACACCCGCGGCCACCTCTGCCTCTTCGACCCCGAGCAGGGGCTGCTCCTGGCCGGGGACCACGTCCTCCCCCGGATCAGCCCCTCGGTGGGAGTCGAGGTCCCGGGCCAGGGCCTGCCCCTGCGGGACTTCCTGGAGTCGCTGGCCAGGGTGCGGGGCCTGCCCGCCCAGCTGGTGCTGCCCGCCCACGGGCCCACCTTCACCGACCTGGCCGGGCGGGTGGACCAGCTCCTGCAGCACCATCGGGAGCGGCTCGAGCTCTGCCGGGAGCTGGTGGAGGGCGGGCGCCGCACCGCGGCGGCGGTGGCCGCGGGGCTGCCCTGGACCCGGCGCCAGCGCCGCCTCGACCAGCTCGACCCCTTCAACCAGCTGCTGGCGGTGAGTGAGACCGTGGCCCACCTGGAGTTGCTGGTGGCCCGGGGCCAGCTCTCCCGGCGGCTGTCAGAATCGGGGGTGGAGTTCGCCCCGCCGACGGAGCGGGCCGCCGAGGAGGCATTGCCCTGACGCTGACCCAGGTGGAGACCACCGTCTTCCGCTCCGTCAACCCCGCCACCGAGGCGGTGACCGCGGAGTACCCGGCCATGACCACCGAGCAGATCGAGGCCGGCCTGGCCCGAGCCGACGCCGCCTTTCAGGTCAGCAGTCGGGAGTCGGTGGCCTGGCGCGGGGAGCGGATGCTGGCGCTGGCCCAGGGGCTGCGTCGGGAGCGCGAGCAGCTGGCGCGGCTGGTGACGACCGAGATGGGCAAGCCGCTCACCGAGGCCCAGGCCGAGGTGGACAAGTGTGCCTTCGCCTGCGAGTACTTCGCCCACCGGGCGGCCGAGTTCCTGGCCGACGAGCCCATGGCCTCGGACTCGCCCCGCAGCTTCGTCGCCTTCCGCCCCCTGGGGGTGATCCTGGCGGTGATGCCCTGGAACTACCCGCTCTGGCAGGTCTTCCGCTTCGCCGCCCCGGCGCTGATGGCGGGCAACGCCACCGTGGTCAAGCACGCCTTCAACTGCTTCGGCTCGGCGCTGGCACTGGAGCGGCTGGCCAGCGAGGCGGGATTCCCGGACGGAACCGTCACCGCCCTGGTGATCGGGCGCGAACCGGTGGAGGCGGTGCTCAGCGACCCCCGGGTGCGGGCGGTCACCCTGACCGGCAGCGACGGCGCCGGGAGCAAGGTGGCGGCGGTGGCGGGGCGGGAGCTGAAGAAGGCGGTCCTGGAGTTGGGGGGTTCGGACTTCTTCCTGGTGCTGGAGGACGCCGACCTCGACCAGGCGGCCGAGGTCGGGATCCGCTCCCGCTACCAGAACGCCGGCCAGAGCTGCATCGCCGCCAAGCGCTTCCTGGTGGCGGAGTCGGTGGCCGGCGAGTACCTGGAGCGCTTCCGGGCCCGGGCGGGGCAGCTGCCCCTGGGTGACCCCCTGCAGCCCTCGACCCGGCTGGGACCGGTGGCCCGCCAGGACCTCCGCGCCACCCTGCACCAGCAGGTGGAGCGCTCCCTGGCGGCGGGCGCCCGGCTCGAGCTGGGGGGCGAGATCCCCAACGGCCAGGGCTTCTACTACCCGGCCACGATCATCTCCCAGGCGGCCCCCGGGATGGCCGTCTTTGACGAGGAGACCTTCGGCCCGGTCGCCGCCTTCAGCACCTTCGCCAGCGAGGATGAGGGGCTGCGCCTGGCCAACCACAGCCGCTACGGCCTGGGGGGCAACCTCTGGACCCGGGACGTGGAGCGGGGCCTGGGGCTCGCCGCCCGCCTCGACACCGGCGGCGTCTTCGTCAACGGCATGACCCATTCCGACGCCCGCATCCCCTTTGGCGGGGTGCGGCGCAGCGGCTACGGGCGCGAGCTCTCCCACTTCGGGATCCGCGAGTTCACCAACATCCAGACCGTCTGGCAGCCCTGAGTCCGGGCCCTCAGCGGAGCTCGCCCAGGATCGAGGGGTCGTAGCCCGGGATCGCCTCCAGCTCCCGGCGCAGCTGGGAGCCCGCCAGGGCCTGCAGCAGCAGGCGCAGCTCCGGGGTGTCCAGGCGGGAGCGCTCCACCTGGAGCAGGCACTCCTCCTCCG
>JBOHUM010000031.1:0-6123 GCA_050734515.1 Candidatus Dormibacteria bacterium | reverse complement strand
GGGGTACTCACCCCCGTGCTCCAGCACCATCCGCACCGCCCGCTCCCGCAGCTCCTGCGGGTACCTGCCTCGGTTTGACATCGCTCCATCCTCTCAACGAATGGAGTCTCCAACTTTCCCGGGGCGGCTCATTGTGCCACGCACCTACACCGTCCGGAAGGTGGGAGAGAGCGACCGAGGCAAGTGGGACCGCTGGGCCCAGGGCGAGGAGGAGCGCGGTCAGTTCGATTTGGCTCAGTTGACCAGGGACACCATCCGCAAGTGGGAGCCGCGGGGGGGTCAGGAGAGAAAGGAAGTAGAACTCGCAAGTGGCTCGAGTGAGTGATACCTCGCCCGGCGGCTCTTGAGCTCACTGGGCGGCCGTAGCTCCGTCGTTCAGCCTCTCCACAGGTAAACCGGAGCCTTGGCCGAGTCCGGACAGCGACTTGCGGATCGGCGCCGACCGCTGGCGCCAACCTACTGATCCGATCTGGACCGTCGCCTCGTAGACGGTGGCATGCGACCCAGGACCGAGCCGTGGCTCCTTGGGTCAACGCAACCCCAACCTCGCCAGCCAGACCCGCGCCCAAGCAGCCAACACGGAACGAGGAGATAGCTATGAATCGAGTCTCGCGGCGCACATTCCTGCGCCGGGCATCACTGGGAGCGGCGGCGGTGGGCGTGGCCACCGCGGTGCCGTCCTTCGTCCGACAGAGAGGTCAGTCCAACCCCGAGGCACCCAGCCCCGCGCAGAGGATGGGCCGGGTCACGCACGAGGGACCCCTCCTGGCTCAGATCGACGACGTCAACACCGGCGAGATCACCGTGATGGTGGGGTCGCGCGCGTTCACCTATCAAAGTCCGACTATCGCCCGTCAGCTGCTGAGCGCGACCCAGTAGCCACTCCGGAATCCACTCAACTCTACAGGTGAGGTAAGCAATGTCATCGCATCGGGAAGCGCCCGAGATCTCGAAGGATCCGGTCGCCGACAACACCGACCTCTATGCGTTCGTGAGTCCGGACAACCCGGACACAGTGACGTTGATCGCTAACTTCATTCCGCTGCAGGACCCTGCTGGCGGCCCAAACTTTTATGAGTTCGGCGACGACGTCCAGTACGAGATCAACATCGACAACGATGGCGACGGCAAGGTCGATGTCAGTTACGCGTTCCGCTTCAGCACCCAGGTTGAGGACGGCAAGACCTTCCTCTACAACACCGGGACCATCACCTCGCTGACCGACTCCACTTGGAACCGTCGCCAGTCGTACGACGTGACGAGGACCGACTCCTCGGGGACCAAGACTTTGGGCCGCGGCTTGGCCTGTCCCCCCTGCAATGTCGGCCCCCTCTCCACCCCCAACTACGCCAATCTCGCGCAGTCGGCGGTGCACGCCCTGGCGGGCGGTCGCATGGTCTTCGCCGGCCAGCGGGCTGAGGGCTTCTACGTGGACCTGGGCGCCATCTTCGATCTGGGCGACCTGCGGGCGTTCCAGTCGCTGCACATCGGGCCCCGCCCAGCGGCACCCGGGGTAAACGCCACAGCCGCGACCAACGTCCACTCGATCGCCCTCCAGGTCCCCAAGTCGGACCTGACCAGGGGAGGCTATGCCGGAAGCAGCGCCGCGGATCCGCGGTCGGTGATCGGGGTCTGGTCGGCCACCAGACGCCAGACCGCCCATCTCCAGGGCAACGGGCGCACCACCACGGTCGGGCCTTGGGTCCAGGTGTCCCGCCTAGGCAACCCGCTTATCAACGAGGTGATCATCCCGATGGGGCAGAAGGACGGCTGGAACTCTATCGAGCCCAGCCATGAAGGTCAGTTCCTTTCGAGCTACGAGCATCCCGAGTTGGCCAGCCTTCTCCCGGTACTCTACCCCATGGCCTTCCCCAACCTCGCCGCCCTGAACAAGCAGGGCACCGCCCGGTCCGACCTGGTGGCCATCCTGCTCACCGGGATTCCATCAGGGGTGATCCCAGGGTTTCAAAACTACACCGGCAAGACCCATGCCGACATGCTGCGGCTGAATCTGGCGGTGCCGCCCTCCGCCAGCCCGAGCCTTCTCGGCCTGCTCGGCGACGATGCGGCCGGATTCCCCAATGGCCGCCGGGTGTTCGACGACGTGGTCTCGATCGAGCTGCGGGCGGTGGCCGGCGCAACCTATGCCCTGATCGACAAGAGCTACAAGCCAGACGGGGCGTCGAGTCTCGTCTACGACGTCACTGACCCTGCCAAGGGAACTCCGGCTTCCCTCCCCAGCATCGGGGTGAGCTATCTCAGCTCCTTCCCCTACCTGGGCACGCCCTACGACGGCTTCGACACCCCATCGACCACGTCCAGCTCGTCAGGCAGCTGAGCCGAGATGGCTGAACGACGCTTCGGCGCGAGCGCCGCCACCGCTGTGCTGGTCGAAGTCGGCTCGGGCTTCGGCGCGCTAGTGGTCAGCGCTCCAGCCGGACTCTGCGGAGCGGAGATTGAGATCAGCCCAGTCGAGGCACCAGAGCGTCGCCAGCACGTGCTGGTCCTACCGCGCGCCCTCCCTCGGGGCACGGCCTTCGCGGCCGTGTTCCCGAGCTTGCGCTCGGGCGATTACCTCCTCTGGAACCCTCAGGGCGACCCACTCTTCACCGTGGCCATCCCCGAGGCAGGCGTGCAGGAGGTCAGCTGGCCAACGCCAGTCCCATGGCCAAGCGCGGTAGTCCGCCACCAACTCACTTCAACAGAGGGAGATTGACATGCTTTCACCGACTCACTTTGTGCTCTTGGGCCTAGTGCTCCTGCTCGCCCTGGTCGTCTTCGGCCCCAAGCGGCTCCCAGAACTGGGCCACAGCATCGGCCGCGCCATTCAGGAGTTCAAACACGCGACCGAAAAGACTCGTGATGGGTTGAGCTCGGCCGGGACCGAGCTCCGCGACTCCGTCCACCCGATTGAGGCTGAGGCAGCGGCCGCCACCGCTGCCACCAACACCGCCCCCTTGCCCAGCAATGGCGCCGTGGCGCAGCAAACCACCTCGGCGCACCAGTCATAGGTGGGAGCCACCACTGAAGATGGCCACCCAGCAACTCTCCCCTCCCCTGGCCGGGGCCCCTCAACGGGGGGCACCGGAGCTGGAGGACGACGCCCGCGTGATGACGGTCGTGGAGCACTTAGAGGACCTGCGCCGGGTCCTCTTGATCTGCCTGATCGCCTGGGCGGGTGCGACCGCGCTGGCCTTTGCCTTCAACCATGAGCTGATTCACGAACTGGAACGGCCGCTGCAGCTGGCGCTCTCGCATCGAGCCTATTCCCCGTTCGGGAATCGCCTGATAGTCACGAGCCCGATAGAGGGCCTGACCATCCCCATGAAGGTGGCCGCCGCCGCGGGAATCGTCATCTCCTTCCCGGTTGTCGCGTGGCAGGCATGGCGCTTCGTGGCGCCGGGGCTGCAGCGCCGCGAGCGGCGCCTGGTCGGACCCTTTCTATTCTGCAGCCTGCTCTGCTTTGCAATGGGCTCGGCGTTCGCCTACTTCATCATGCCGGTGGGGCTGAGCTTCCTCAGCACCTTTCTCGGCAGCAATGCCGTGTACCTGCCCGACCTCGGCGCTTACTTGACCTTCTTTGTCCTGATCATCGCGATCTTTGGCGTCGCTTTCGAGATGCCGGTCGTCCTCTGTCTGCTTGGCGCCATTGGCGTTCTCAGCAGCCAACAGCTGCGCAATTTTCGACTTAAAGCCTACTTCGTTATCGTCGGAGTATCGCTGGTGATCACCCCGGGAGCGGATCCATTCACTCCCACGTTCCTCAGCGTCGCCTTGATCCTGCTGTACGAAATGAGCGTCCTGATCGTCCGTGACCTCATCCACCGCTGAGCGGATCTTCGGCAGGGGATGGACCGAGCGCAGGGTCGACAACGGGCCTTGCCGTAACCGGGGACGGGCGGAGCGGCAGGCCTGGGTGATCTCCTCGTCATCCTAGTCTCGAAATTTCAGTAAGGGGCAGGGAATCCCGGGGCAGAAGCTGCAGCCCTATTCGGGGTTGGGGCGGCAGCCAGGGCGCCGGCAGAGGAGGCCTGTCGGCGCTGGCGAGGGGGGTCGCGACGGCTTCGTCGGCGGCTTTGGTGCCGTCGTGGTTGATATCGACCGGTCACTGGGGTCCCCGCAACCACCTCAAGGACCTTATCCAGGCTCCGTCGATGCCTGGAGCACCAGGAGGCATCCTTTTGGTCCGGGTCAACACCGCCGACCAGAACCCAGCCGGCGCGAACGACCAATCTACTTCTGACGTGCTAGCTCAACGCCGCCGACAGCAGTACCGGGCCTCTGGGTGTGCGGTCCCCGGCCGACGGCTCGCGGGTGAGGGCGACTTCGGTGAACCCGGTCGGACTGCGTCCGATTCGGTATGCCCCGGGATGCGTGACCTCGCCGATCCGGACCGGTGTCAGCGAGCCGTTCTGCGGGGCCATGTACCACAGGGTGTAGGCCTTGCCCGCCTGCAGCCGCGCAACTCCGGTGAGCAGCAGGTAGGTGGTGCCAGTTCTGGGATCGGTGACCAGTGCTCCCTGGGCGGCCGAGTTCCGGGTGGGACTCAGCGGGATGACCGTGGAGTTGCCGCTGGCGATCAGCCGGTCCAAGGGGTTGAGCTGCACCGAGGTCAGTCCGGGCTGGCGTACGGGATGGCTGAAGTGCTCAGCCAACGCCCAGCCGCCAGCCGACAGGGCCACCACCGCGGCTGCCGCGGTGGCAATCCAAGGCGACCAGCGGCGGCCCACCCAGCCTCGCGCCGGAGCGTCAGGGGTGCTCGCCATCAGATCGGGGAGCAAGTGCGCCCTCTCAGCCCGCGCCTGGGCCAAGATCCGGCCGCGCAGACCGGAGGGCGGCTCGACCTCGTCCACATCCGCTCCTATCTGCGCCGCCACCGCGCGCAGCTCGTCGGCCTCGGCCCGGCAGGCGGAGCAGCCCTTAAGGTGCTGGCGCACTTGTGCCTCCTCAGTCGGCCCCAGGGAGTCGAGCACAAAGGCACCGAGGAGGTCGCGTCCATCGGTGCAGCCTCGCCTGACCATCGGCGGCCCGCCGCTGTTGGGGATGCTCATGTCTCGGCCGCCTCGGCAGCGATGCTCCCCGCGAGCAGGTGGCGGAGCCGGTCCAGGGCCAGCCTGGTGCGGCTCTTGACGGTGCCGATGGGCAGGCCGGTGCGCTGCGCGATCTCGCTCTGTGAGAGCCCTGCGAAATAGGCCCACTCCAGGACCTGGCCCTGCTCCTCGGGCAGCCGGGCGAGCGCTGAGTGGATCGCCTGGCGGCGCATCGAGTCGGTTGCCGCGTGCCAGGTGTCGTTGAGGGCCATCAGCTGGGGCTCGTCCTCGAGGGGAACTGAGCGCGCCCGGGCGCTGGCTGGGCGCAGGCGGTCGATCGCCCGGGAGCGAACCATCACCATGAGCCAGCTGCGGACGCTGGCACGATCGGGCGAGTAGGAGCCAGCCAGCCGCCAGAGCGAGAGGAAGGCGTCTTGGACCACCTCCTCGGCAGAGGCGCGGTCGTTCAGCATACGCACGGCCAGTCCGTAGGCCACCCCGGCGTGACGATCGTAGAGGTGCGCCAGGGCTTGGTCGTCGTGCCCGCGCAGGCGCCACATGAGCTCGGCATCGCTGCTTGTCTCCCCAGCCTGATGAGCTTCCGCGTGGACCACCTCGAGCACTCTTTCGCCCTGGTCTTCGGGCGGGGTCGGCGATTGGATCACCTGGTCTCGGTCCATGATCCACCTCCGCACCCAGACAGGCTCTGCCCGGCGACTACTCCCGATAGTCCTTGAGCTTCATGCTCCGCGAGGGGCGGCGCAGCTTGCGCAAAGCCTTCGCCCCGATTTGGCGGATCCGCTCCCCGGGACACGCCGAAGCGCTTGCCCACCTCCCCAAGGGTGCGCTGATGGCCGTCGATCAGGCCGAAGCGAAGCTGCATTAGCGCCGGGTCGACACCCTGCGGGAGGAGGTCGAGGGACTGGCCGGACCCCGGTAACTGGTTCAGGTGATATGGCCCCGGCCCCGGGAATGGGCATCGAGCACAACGCAGCAATAGATCTTGCCCTCGCGGGTGGGGTGCTCGGTGATGTCGGTCACCCAGAGTTGGTTGGCCCGATCGCGCGTGAACTTTCGCTGGACGAGGTCTTCA
>JBOHUM010000030.1:0-3192 GCA_050734515.1 Candidatus Dormibacteria bacterium | reverse complement strand
GTACCCGCGGCTTTGCTGCCGCACGGGACCGATGACCTAATTTTCTGATCCTGGCGTTGGTAAGCAGATCGGCTGGTGCGCATACCTGCCCGGACGGTCGTCGCACGCGGCCCGGGCCAGACGGCGTATCGGGGTATGATCCGTTTTGCCCACCGCCGGGAGTTGTTCGCCAGAGTATGAACGCAGATCCGCCTGCCATGAGCGTGCCCGTTCGCGATCGTGGTCGTATCTGGACCCTGGCGCCGATCTTGGTGTTCGACGTCATCGGCCCACTGGTGACCTACTTCGGGCTGAGTGCTGCTGGGTTCTCATCGGTTGAGGCTCTGGTGCTGAGCGGCGCGGCCCCAGCCTTCGGCGTTGCCGTTGACGCTGTAAGGAACCGGCGCCTGGATGCGATCGGAATCCTGGTTTTACTTGGAATCGGCACCGGAACCGTCCTCGGTGTGGTCAGCGGTAGTGCCCACCTTGTACTGCTCGACGGTACCGTGCCCACCGCCGTCTTTGGCGTCGTTTGCCTGAGTTCCCTGTGGTGGAAGCGGCCGCTGATGTATCGGTTCGCTCTTGAGACAATTGGTCGGGACACGCCCAATGGACGCGATTTCGCCGACCGGTGGCGCTATCCGGGATTCCGTCGCGCATTCCACGTCGTGACGGTGGTCTGGGGGTTGTCCTTCCTCGTCGAGGCGGCGGCCCACCTGGTCATAATCGAAACGACCTCGACGGCGATCGCCAAGACCACCTCCAGCGTTATGCCACTGGTCGTTACCGGGGGCGTGGTCGCCTGGAATGTGGCCTACGCCAAGCGGGGCCAGCGTGCCGGCGAACGCGCCGCCGCGGCAGCTCGAGCGAGGGGGGAGTCAGTCCCGCCGATGCCCGGCTAGCCGAGAGACCGTTCGTCGGCACAAAAGGCGAAACGGATCGGTCTCCCACCTCCCCCCGTGGGCAGCGGTCGCCCCTCTCGGCGGGGCCGACTTCACGATGGCCCGGGCGGGTAGCCTCCGGGCGACTTGGGTCGGTCTGGCCCGCCTCTTTCTGGCGGGCGCGCATGGAGAGCCGGTTCAGGTAGCGCAGCACCTCAGGGTTCTCCAGCCCGCCGCCGGAGGGCCGCAGGTCGACTTCGCCGTGACCAACCGAGGGCGGCGCCGAGAACGCCCCACCGGGGCAGCGGGACGCCGCCTCGGGGGTCGGGGCCAGTCCCGGCGTGTCGCCCTCCAGGCTACTTGGGGTCGGTCTGACCCGCCTCTTCCTGGCGGGCGAGCATGAAGAGCAAATCGGAGAGCCGGTTCAGGTACCGCAGCACCTCCTGGTTCTCCAGCTCGCCGGCACGCCGCAGGCTCACCGCCCGGCGCTCGGCGCGCCGGATCAAGGTCCGGCCCAGGTCGATGGCCGCGGCCCCGGGCGTTCCCCCCGGGAGTACGAACCCGTCCGGGAGGCCGACGGACTCCTCGAGCCGGTGCACCTCCTCCTCCAGCCGGTCGGCGGCCTGGGGCTCAAGGGTGGGGAAGTGCGCCTGGAGCTTGCCCCGCTGGCCGGAGCCGGTGGCCAGCTCGGCCCCCACGGTGAAGCACTCACGCTCCAGCTCCAGGAGCCGCTCTCGGACCTCGGAGCGGGTGCAGAGGGCCCGGGCCAGGCCGAGTGCGGAGATGGCCTCGTCAAGGGCGCCATACGCCTCGGTGCGGGGATCGTCCTTGGCCACTCGGCCGCCGTAAAGCAGACCGGTCTCGCCGCCGTCCCCGGACTTGGTGACGATGCTGGAGGGCGGCGTCACCCTGGGGCGCCCGCCACCGAGTAGCTGGGCTGGGCCGGCTCCCCGACCGCCTCCAGGAGCTTGGTGGCGGCCATGGCGGCGGTGGTGGCATCCCCCACGGCGGTGGTCACCTGGCGGGTGAGTTGGGAGCGCACGTCCCCGGCGGCATAGATGCCCCGGGCGCTGGTCTGCATGTTGCCGTCGGTCAGGTAGTAACCCTGGGGGTCGTGGTCCAGGTGGGCCCGGACCAGGCCGGTGTTGGGGATGAAGCCGACGAAGATGAAGACGCCGCCCACCTCCAGCGTCTGCTGCCGGCCGCTGGGAAGGTGGCGCAGCTGGAGGTGCTGCACCCGTCCCTCGGTGCCGGCGATGGCCTCGACCACGCTGTCAAGCCGAAAGTCGATCTTGCCGTTCTGGCGGGCACGCTCCACCAAAAGCGGCTGGGCCCGGAACTCGCCCCGGCGGTGGATCACGGTCACCTGCCGGGCGTAGCGGGTGAGGAAGGTGGCCTCCTCGATGGCCGCGTCCCCGCCCCCGACCACCGCCAGGTGCTGGCCCTTGAAGAAGGCGCCGTCGCAGACGGCGCAGTAGGAGACGCCTCGGCCGGCGAACTCCTCCTCACCGGGCACCTCCAGCTTGCGGGGGTGCCCGCCCGCGGTCACGATCACGGCGTCGGCGAAGTAGGGTTCGCCCTCCTCGAGCTCAATCCGTTTGACCCCGTCGGGCTGGGGGACGATCGCCGTGACCCGGGCGCTGACCAGTTCGGCGCCGAAGCCCAGAGCGTGGTCGACCATCTTCTGGGCCAGCTCCGGCCCCTTGATCGAGGCGAAGCCGGGATAGTCCTCGACGTCCTCGGTGTTGAGCAGCTCCCCGCCGGGTATCCCGGCCTCGAGCAGGACGGTGCGCTTGAGTGCCCGGCCGGCGTAGAGGGCGGCGGTCAGGCCCGCCGGCCCAGCCCCGACCACGGCGATCTCGTAATGACGGTCGTCCACTTGGCGAATTCCTGCTGAAACCGAATGCCGCCCGCATCTGGATGTTACCCGGCGGAGATCGCGCCCAAGCACCTCCCCCAGTTGGCCCCGGGCGGAGCTCGGCCCGGCTGGAGGACATCATGGCGGCGTCCGCCCCGCCCGGCGCAGAGGCCGCCTGACCACGGCTCAGCCGGCGGCGGCCACCTTCAGGAGGGCGGCAGGGTCAGACCGCGGCCCGCACCTTGGCCGGGAGCCGCCGCACCGCCCGGGGCCGCACCAGGGTGGGCTGGGCCTGGCGGGAGTACTTGCGCCAGACCTCGTTGCCGCCGGTGCGCCAGAGCACGCTCGGCCGCTCCAGGAGCACCGGGTCGACGCGCTCGGCGTGCTCCTCCACCAGCTTGATCACCGAGTCCAGCAGGGTGTCGCCCAGGTAGTGGGGTCGCAGCCCCAGGTCGAGCAGGCGCTGGTGCTTGG
>JBOHUM010000029.1:0-88802 GCA_050734515.1 Candidatus Dormibacteria bacterium | reverse complement strand
AGCAGCGCGAGCCAAGGCCGGAACAATAACGGCCCTCGAAGTGGGGCTGAAGTGAGAGTGGCGCGCCCAGAGGGATTTGAACCCCCGCTCCCAGATCCGTAGTCTGGTGCTCTATCCGGACTGAGCTATGGGCGCTGGGAAGAGTGCGATTCTAAGCGCTGGCCTGATCTGCTCAGCCGGGGGCGGAAGCGACCCCCTGCTCCAGCACCCGGGTGGCCGCGATCCGGCAGGCCAGCTGTTCCAGGACCGCCTCCAGCTCCTCCCGCAGCTCCGGCTCCAGGTCCAGAGGGCGGTTGTCGAGTTCCCTCAGCAGGGCCGATAGCTGGAGCGCCTTCTGTTCGATCTTGGCTACCGTCTGCCGAGCGTCGAGACTGTGGCCGATTGGGGTTCCCGTCAGTTCCACGATGCCGCCCTCCAGAGAGGGGTCACCCGGCCCCGCAAACCATCAATGCCGGGCCTCGGCGACCCTCGCCCATGCTACCTCCGCCGGGTCGCGCGGGGGCCTGTCAAGGGCTGGTGCTGGGGGAGGGGATGAGGCTGGGGGTGGAGGTGGGTGTGGGGCTGGCGCCGGGGCTGGGTGACGGGCTGGCCGAGGGCGAGGGTGAGGGCGCGGGCGAGGGCGAGGTCCCGGGAGTGGGGGTCGGGGTGGCGGGCGTGGGCGAGCTGTCGGGGCCGGATGGCCCGCCTCCCACGAATGGCGCCGGCGCGGTCGGGCTGGAGGTGGCAAAGGCCACTATCAGGGCGGCGCCGGCCGCCAGGGCCAAGGCCGCCGGCAGCCGGGCGGCGGTGGATCTTGTCTCCACCGGGCCGCCCAGGTTCTGGGCGGAGCGCAGGTAGATCTGGCGCAGCGGGGTGATCTTGATCCCCTCGGTGGCCAGGCTGGCCCAGGGGGCGCTGAGGTAGACGGCCGCCTGGAACAGCAGCAGCACCGCCAGGATGGTGGTGGTGACGCCGAAGGCGCGCACCTCCATGGCCGCCGCCGCCGCCACCGCGGCCAGCGCCAGCGCCGTCTCCGGCCTGGCCGAGCGCAGCGCCTGCCGCCAGCCGCTGATCCCGCTGCGGCGCTTGGGGGTGCGCAGGAAGCGGGCCTTGGCGACCAAGAGCCCGCGCACATCGGCCAGGGCCACGGTCCAGCTCAAAGCGAACCAGACTCGCAGGGCCCGGACCGCGTCCCCCCAGCTGAGCTGGCCACTGCGACGCATCGCCCAGGTGGCCCGGAGCAGGCCGAAGACCAGGAAGAGCAAGGGAATCACCAGGACCGCCCCGGTGATCTCCCGAACCGGCAGCCGGTGGTGGGCGGCGGTGGCGGCGGCGGTCGCCAGCAGCAGCAGGGTGAAGGCCGCCAGGAGCAGGTCGCCGAACCACTGCACCGCGCCCAGCAGGTAGTGATAGCGCTGGGCGGGGGTGAGCCGCAGCCGGTGGGGCATCAGGGGCAGCAGCTCCCGCCAGTGCTGGCGGAGGATTTGGATGCCGCCCAGGGCCCAGCGGAAGCGCTGCTTCTTGAGGCCGTCGAAGGTCAGGGGCATCAGCCCCTCGCCCCAGGCCACCTGGTGGTAGACCCCCCGGTAGCCGCGGCCCAGCATCCGCAGGCTGGCCTCGGCGTCCTCGGTGATGCAGTCCTCGTTCCAGCCGCCGATCTCGTCCAGCACCGAGCGCCGGATCAGGCCCATGGTGCCGCAGAAGATGATCGCGTCGCGGTGGGCGCGGGCGGGCATAGTGATGTCGAAGAAGTAGCGGTAGCTGTGAAACAGGCCGCGCAGGTAGGAGTCGTCCTCCCAGTCGCGGTAGTGCTGGGGGGTCTGGACGAAGCCGACCTTGGGGTCCTGGAAGTAGGGTACCGTCTCCCTGAGGAAACCGGGGCGCACCAGGTAGTCGGCGTCGACGATGCCCACGATCTCGACCTCAGCGGGAAGGCGGCGGGTGGCCTCGTTGAGCGCCCCCGCCTTGTACCCCGGCCAGGGGGCCAGGTGGAGGAACTGGAACCGTGGCCCCAGCTCCTGGCAGAGGCGCTGGATCGGCTCCCAGACCGCCGCGTCCTCGGTGTTGTTGTCCACCACCTGGATTAGCAGCTGGGGGTAGTCGATCCGGCCCAGGGCCCGCAGGGTCTCGCCCACCAGCTCGACCGGCTCGTTGTACATGGGCACCTGGAGCACCACCACGGGCCAGGGACGCCCTGTTGCCTGCACCGGGGCCGGGGTGGGCGCCACCCGGGGTCGGCCGAGGACGTCCAGGATCTCGAAGAGGTAGGACAGCGCCAGGGCCATGGCCGCGATCTCGCCCAGGATCAGCAGGATCGACCCCGCCAGGAGCACCGGCAACAGCCGGGGGGCGACCGCTTGGGCGGCCGTCTGCTGGGCGGAGTAGGCGACGTAGGCCAGCGCCGCCAGGTCGGCGCTGAGGAACAGGCTGCGGCTGAGCCAGGTCCAGCCCCTCAGCCACCACCAGGCCAGGGCCGCCAGCAGCAGCAGCCCGATTCCGGTGCCCACCGCCAGGGGCAGGTCGCCGGTGATCTTAAAAGTGGCCCACGCCCCTGCGGCCAGGGCCACCGCGCTGGGGAGCAGCCCCAGTCCCCGGCCGGCCTGGGCCAGCCGGGGCAGGACCGCCAACGCGGTGCAGGTCACCGAGGTGCAGGCGAGGTCCACCAGGACCCAGAGCAGCGTGGTGCTACCGGTCATCTGCCCCCGATCCGGCCCGAGGCCGGGCCCGGCCCGCGGTCAACTGCCCCGGACCGGGTGGCTTGACTGGCTAGGAGCTACGCGCCCGACGGTAGGAGGGCCCCGCCAGCAGGCGCACCAGTCGGAGCAGGACCCAGGCCGCCACGGTGTAGACGACGATCGCCAGCAACGCCGCCCAGAAAGTGGTGTGGTCGACCTGGGGCAGCGACGCCCGGGCGAAGATCCCGGCGAAGGGACTGGCCAGGGCATCGCCCACTCGGACCACCACCGCGACGAAACCCGAATTGCTGACGGCTACCGCGCGGAAGAGGAAGTCCAGGCCCAGGAAGGCGTCCACCACCGCCAGGCAGAGCCAGACCAGCTCGCCCAGCCGGTAACCGCCTCGAGGGGCGACCACGGTCGAGCTCGCCGCCGGCGCGCTGGCTCGGCGGCGGGTGGTCGCCGGAGCCGGGTAGGCGGCGGTTCCGGCCGGAGTGGCGGGGTATGTGGCCGGCGGGGCGGTGGCCACGCGGCCGGTGGTCTCCGGGGTGGCGAAGGCAGAGGTGTCAGCCTGGGGGGCGCTCGCCTCGGGCCAGGCCGCCGGCTGGTACTGCGGGGACGCCGCCGGGGGCGGCTCCACGGCCGGCCGAACTCCCTCCCCGGCCACGGGCTGGTTGGGGTCTTGCTCTCGCCATCCGAATCGCCTGCTCACGGCAAGCCCTCCGTGATTGGCCACGGCCGTCGTGGTCGGGCTCAAGGGCCCAGGGATCCGGCCTGAGATCCGGTCCGTCCCCATCGCTGAACAACGGCCCCGGAGCGCACCGGTTTCACCTGCCGCCTCGACCGCAGACCGCTCCAAGCAAGGTGCGGTTGAGCGGGCGGAACTTGGCTATACTCGCCAGCGCGCCGCGGCTGGCCCGCGACCGGCTGGCGCGGATGGCGAAATGGTAGACGCGCGGGGCCTAGAACCCCGTGGGGCAACCCGTCCGAGTTCGACCCTCGGTCCGCGCACTTCCCTTAGTCGGAGCAGGATGAGTCCCACCTCCACCGATCTCACCGAACTCGAGGTCTCGGTCGAGCGGCGGCCGGGATCCACCGCCGAGCTCAGCGTCACCGCTTCGGCGGGGGAGACGGAAAGGGCCCTGGCGCAATCCCTGCGGCACCTGGGCCAGCGCTATCGCTTCCCGGGATTCCGGCCCGGCAAGGCGCCGGCGGCGGTGGTCGAGCGGGCCGTGGGCTGGGAGGCGCTGCGGCAGCACGCCATCGACGACCTCCTCCCTGCGATCTGGTCCCGGGCGGTGCAGCAGGTGGGGCTGGAGCCGGTCTCGCCGCCCCAGGTGAGCCAGGTGGTGCTGGAGCGGGACCAGCCCTTCCAACTCGTGGCCACGGTGGTGCTCCGCCCGGAGGTGAGTTTGGGCGACTACCGCGCCATCCGGGTGCCGCTGCGGCCGCGGGCGGTGGCGGATGAGGAGGTGGCGGCGGCCCTGGAGGAGCTGCGCCGCCGCTATGCCCAGGTCAGCGACGCCAGCGACCGCGAGGCGCGCCGGGGGGACCTGGTCGAGGCCGACCTGACCATGCGCCACCGAGGGGAGGTGGTCGGCACTCCGGATCAACGCCAGAGCCTGGACCTGGAGGCAGACGAGCTGCTCCCGGGCATGGCCGACCAGCTGATCGGGGCCCGGGTGGGGGAGCAGGTGGAGGTCACCCTCACCCTGCCCGAGGAGTACGGCCGGGAGGAGCTTCGCGGCGAGCTGGTGACGATCACCGCCAGCGTCACCCAGATCCAGGCCAAGGAGCTGCCCGGGTTGGACGACAACTTGGCCGCTATCGCCGGCCATGGCGACGACCTTGAGGGGCTGCGCGCCTACGCCCGGGAGCAACTGGCCGCAGCGGCCCAGGCCGAGGCCGAGGGCGAGCAGGAGCGCGAGGTGCTGGAGCGGCTGGTGGCGATCTCCCAGGTGGAGGTGCCCGAGGCCATGGTCCAGGCAGAGATCGATCGCCAGCTCCGGGAGCTGGAGCTGCGGCTGGCGGCGGCCGGGATCAGCCTGGAGCAGTGGCTGCAGTCCCAGGACAAGAGTCGCGAGCAATTCCGCGGCGAGCAGCGCCAGCCGGCGGTGGAGCAGGTGCAGCGGGACCTGGTGCTGGAGCAGCTGGCGCGCCGGGAGCAGGTCGAGGTGGAGGACCAGGAACTGGACGAGAACCTGCGCCGGATCTTCAGCCGCCAGGCCTCGCGGGAGTCGCGTCAGCGGGCCCGGGAGCCGCTGCGCCGGGAGATGCGCCTGGAGAAGGCGCGGCGCTGGCTGGCGGAGCTGGCCCGGGGCGAGTCCCCCCAGGGGTAAATTCGCCGGCCCTGGGTATACTCGGGCCGACGGCCCCCCGAGCCAAGCGGGGCCAGGTTGCGGCAGTTCCCCGGAGGCAGTAATGGCCCTGGTGCCGATGGTGATCGAGACGACCAATCGGGGCGAGCGCGCCTTCGACATCTACTCCCGGCTGCTCAAGGACCGGATCATCTTCATCGGCACCCCCATCGACGACCAGGTGGCCAACCTGGTGATGGCGCAGATGCTCTACCTGGAGAGCGAGGACCCCGACCGGGACGTCAACCTCTACATCAACAGTCCCGGGGGCTCGGTCTCGGCCGGGCTCGCCATCTACGACACGATGCAGTACGTCAAGCCCCGGGTGAGCACCTTCTGCATGGGCCTGGCCGCGTCCTTCGCCTGCCTGCTCCTGGCGGGCGGGGAGAAGGGGCTGCGCTTCAGCCTGCCCAACACCCGGATCATGATGCACCAGCCCTCGGGCGGCTTCCAGGGCCAGGCGGCTGACATCCAGATCCAGGCCCAGGAGATCCTGCGCCTGCGCCGGATCCTGGACCAGATCCTGGCTCAGCACACCGGCAAGCCGGTGGAGCAGATCACGCGGGACTCTGACCGCGACTTCTACATGTCCCCGGACGAGGCCCTGGAGTACGGCCTGATCGACCACGTCATCACCGGCCAGCGCCCGGCCGGCGCCGAGCCCGCCGCCGCCGCCAACGGCTCTCGCCCGGAACCGGCCCCCGCCGAGGCCGACCCGGCTCCAGCGGAGAAAGCTGCGCCCGCCCGTTGAGGGCGGGCCGGCAGCCGGGAGCCAGCCGTGAGAGACCGAGGCCAGCGCCGCTCCGGCCCCGCTAGCCTCCGCCGCCTGCCCCGGCTGGTGCGCACCGCGGATCAGCGCTGCCGCTTCTGCGGGGCCTCGGCCAAGACCGTGGCCCTGGTGGCGGGCCGGGAGTCCGCCCAGGCGGTGATCTGCGCTACCTGTGTCGAGCGCGCCGCCCTCCAGCTGGGCGGCCCCGGGCCCGGAGACGCGGCATGACCGAGCGCGAGACTCGCGGGCGCCAGACCCGCTGCTCCTTCTGCAACAAGAGCCAGGACCAGGTGCGCAAGCTGATCGCCGGCCCCGGGGTCTACATCTGTGACCAGTGCATCGAGCTCTGCCAGGAGGTGCTGGAGGAGGACTCACGCTCCACCACCACCCGCCGCACCCGGACCAGCGTCGTCCCCAACCCCCAGGCGATCTGGAGCTCGCTCAACCAGTACGTGGTGGGGCAGGACCCGGCCAAGCGGGTGCTGGCGGTGGCGGTCTACAACCACTACAAGCGCATCAACCATGCCCGCGAGGCGGGGGATGTGGAGCTGCAGAAGTCGAACGTGCTCCTGGTCGGGCCTACCGGCTGCGGCAAGACCTACCTGGCCCAGACCCTGGCCCGGGTCCTCGACGTCCCCTTCTCGATCGCCGATGCCACCTCGCTGACCGAGGCCGGCTACGTGGGCGAGGACGTGGAGAACATCCTCCTGCGCCTGATCCAGGCCGCCGACTTCGACATCGCCCGGGCGGAGCGGGGAATCATCTACATCGACGAGATCGACAAGATCTCGCGCAAGTCGGACAACCCCTCCATCACCCGCGACGTCTCCGGGGAGGGGGTGCAGCAGGCCCTGCTCAAGATCCTCGAGGGCACCGTGGCCAACGTTCCTCCCCAGGGCGGCCGCAAGCATCCCCACCAGGACTTCATCCAGATCAACACCGCCAACGTCCTCTTCATCTGCGGGGGCGCCTTCGACGGCCTGGAGCGGATCATCGAGCGCCGGGTGGGCAGGCGCACCATCGGCTTTGGCAGCGAGCGCCCCGAGTCCCGGAGCAAGGAGAGCACCAAGATCCTCCAAGAGCTCCAGGCCCAGGACCTGCTCCGCTATGGCCTGATCCCGGAGTTCGTCGGCCGACTGCCGATCATGGTCACCCTGGACTGCCTGGACGAGGATGACGTCACCCGGATCCTCACCGAGCCCAAGAACGCCTTTGTCAAGCAGTACCAGAAGTTCTTCGCCCTGGACGACGTGGAGCTGGTGTTCGAGGAGGCGGCCCTGCGCGCCATCGCCCGCAAGGCCCTGGCCCTGGGCACCGGCGCCCGGGGGCTGAAGAGCATCCTGGAGTCGGTGCTGCTCAACAGCATGTTCGAGGTCCCCTCCCACCCCGAGATCAAGCGCTGTGTCATCAGCGAGCGCTCGATCCTGGATGCGACCGAGCCCGAGCTGCTCCGGGACGACGAGCCCCGGGCGGCCTCCGCCTAGCCGTCCTCCACCGCCTCCAAGGCCGTCGGTTAGACTTGGCGATCATTCCATTGCAGTGCGTTTTGGCGCGCCCCGGCATCGTCCAGAGGTGATCCGTGCCCGTCGCTAGCAATCTCGGCTACCCGCGTATCGGCCCCAATCGCGAGCTGAAGCGCTGTCTGGAGGGCTACTGGTCGGGCCAGCTCTCGCAGGAGCAGCTGCGGGAGGGCGCCGCCAGCCTCAGGGCCCAGCGCTGGCGCGCTCAGGCGGCAGCGGGCCTGGAGCACATCCCCAGCAACGACTTCTCCCTGTACGACCATGTCCTCGACACCGCCCTGCTGGTGGGAGCCGTCCCCGAGCGCTTCGACTGGAGCGGCGGGGCGCCGGACCTGGAGCTGATGTTCGACATGGCCCGGGGTCGGCGAGCCCCCCACGAGGTCACGCCCCTGGACATGACCAAGTGGTTCGACACCAACTATCACTACCTGGTCCCGGAGCTGGCTCCGGACCAGGAGTTCCGGCTGGTGGGCGACAAGCCGCTGGCCGAGTTCCGGGAGGCGCTGGCCCTGGGGATCCGCACCCGCCCGGTACTGGTGGGCCCGGTGACCTTCCTGCGCCTCAGCCAGGCGACCCGGCCCGGGCTCCCCACCCTGGACCTGCTCGACCGCCTGCTGCCCGTCTACGCCCTGCTGCTCCAGGAGCTGGCCGCGGCGGGGGCGGAGTGGGTCCAGGTCGACGAGCCCTGCCTCAGCCAGGACCTCCCGGTGGAGGCCCTGGAGGCGCTGCAGCGCTCCTACCAGGAGCTGGTCGCGGCCGCGCCCGGCCTGCGCCTGCTGCTCACCTCCTACTTCGCCACCCTGGGCGCCAACCTCGAGACCGCGGCCTCCCTGCCGGTGGCCGGCCTGCATCTGGACCTGGTCCGCGGACCCGACGACCTCGACCGCGCCCTGGAGCTGGTGCCGGAGGAGATGTCGCTGTCGCTGGGGGTGGTGGACGGCCACAACGTCTGGCGCACCGACCCCGACCCTGCGCTCGCCCGACTGCGCCGGGCCGAGGCCAAGCTGGGCAGCGAGCGGGTCCTGGTGGCACCGTCCTGCTCGCTGCTGCACGTCCCGGTGAGCCTGGCCAGCGAGGTGGCGCTCGACCCCCAGATCCGGGGCTGGCTGGCCTTCGCCGAGGAGAAGTGCGCCGAGGTCAGCCTGCTGACCCGGGCGCTGCGCGAGCCCGAGGCCGTCGAGCCCGAGCTGGCCGAGCAGCGCTCCGCTCACCTGGACCGACGCAGCTCGCCCCGGGTCAGCTCGTCGGCGGTGCGCCAGCGCCTGGCCGAGGCGGGCCCGGAGCAACTGCGCCGCCCCGGGGATGGGCCGACTCGGCGCCTGATCTGGCGTCGGGGGCGGGACCTCTCGCTGCTGCCGACCACCACGGTGGGCTCCTTCCCCCAGCTGCCCGAGCTGCGCCGGGCCCGGGCCCGGTTGCGCCGGGGGGAGATCGCCTCGGCCGACTACGACCGCCAGATCGAGGACCAGATCCGCCGGGTGGTCTCCTTCCAGGAGGCGATCGGCCTGGACGTGCTGGTCCATGGCGAGCCCGAACGCAACGACATGGTGGAGTACTTCGCCGAGCGCCTGGACGGCTTCGTCACCACCCAGCTGGGCTGGGTGCAGTCCTACGGCTCCCGCTGCGCCAAGCCGCCCATCGTCTTCGGCGACGTCTCGCGGCCCCGCCCGATCACGGTCCGCTGGACCACCTTCACCCAGAGCCTGACCGAGCGCCCGGTCAAGGGCATGCTCACCGGGCCGGTGACGATCCTGCAGTGGTCCTTCGTCCGCGACGACCTAGAGCGAAGCCGGGTGTGCGCCCAGATCGCGCTGGCCCTGCGCGACGAGGTCGCCGACCTGGAGCAGGCGGGCATCAGCGTGATCCAGATCGATGAGCCGGCGTTGCGGGAGGGGCTACCGATGCACCGCAGCGAGCAGCCCGCCTACCTCCGCTGGGCGGTGGATGGCTTCCGGCTGATGGCGGCCGGAGCCGGGGCCGAGACCCAGATCCACACCCACATGTGCTACTCGGAGTTCGGCGACATCATGGACGCCATATCCGAGCTGGACGCCGACGTCCTCTACATCGAGGCCGCGCGCTCGGGGATGCGCATGCTTGGCGAGCTGGAGCAGCACGGCTACGCCAACGAGGTGGGCCCGGGCGTCTACGACATCCACTCGCCGGTGGTGCCCACCACCGAGGAGATGGCTGCCCGGCTGCGTCGCTCGGTACAGGCGCTGCCGGTCCAGCGCCTGTGGGTGAATCCCGATTGCGGGCTCAAGACCCGGAGCTGGGGCGAGATCGAGCCCGCGCTGCGCAACATGGTCGCGGCGGCGCGGGAGGTGGCCCAGGAGCAGGCGGCCTCGATCACTGCCACCCCCTCCTAGGCGGGCGCCTGCGGTGGAGACCGCCTACCAGCCGGAGACCGCGGAGCGCATCTGGCGTGCGCGCTGGCAGGAGCTGGGCGTGGGCGCAGCCGACCCGGCCTCGGCCAAGCCCCCGTTCTCCATCGCTCAGCCGCCGCCCAACATCACCGGCTCCCTGCACATGGGCCACGCCCTCAACCTGGTGGTCCAGGACAGTCTCTGCCGCTTTCACCGGATGCGTGGCGACGAGGTCTGCTGGGTGCCGGGGACCGACCACGCCGCCATCGCCACCCAGAACGTGATCGAGCGCCAGCTGGAGGCGGAGGGAACCAGCAAGGAGGAGCTGGGTCGGGAGGCCTTCCTGCTCCGCGTGGACCAGTGGTACCGGACCTACCAGGGACGGATCCTGGAGCAGATGCGCCGGCTGGGGGCCAGCTGCGACTTCGCCCGCGAGCGCTTCACCCTGGACGAGCGCTACGTGCGCGTGATCCGCCTGGTCTTCGGCGAACTCTTCCGGCAGGGCCTGATCTACCGCGGGCCCCGGATCGTCAACTGGTGCCCCCGCTGCCGCAGCGCCATCTCCGATGAGGAGGTGGAGTACCGCGAGCAGCGGGACACCCTCTACGTGGTCAGCTACCCCCGTCCGGGCGGCGGCTCGGGGATCGAGGTGGCCACCACCCGGCCCGAGACCATCCTCGCCGACGTGGCGGTGGCGGTGGCGCCCGGGGATGGCCGGTATCGGGAGCTAGTGGGACAGACTGTGCTTGAGCCGCTCTCGGGGCGGGAGATACCGGTGATCGAGGACCGGGCGGTGGATCCCAAGGTGGGCACGGGCGCGCTCAAGATCACCCCCGGGCACTCGGCGGATGACTACGAGGTGGGGCAGCGCCACCAGCTGGAGATCCTCACCGTCATCTCTCTGGAGGGTCGGATGATCGCCCCCGGCTTCCCCGACCTGGACGGGCTGCCGGCCGCCCAGGCGCGCCCCGCCGCGGCTGCCCGCCTGCGTCAGGCGGGGCGGCTGGTCGGGGAGGAGCCGCTGCTGCACCAGGTCGGCCACTGCGACCGCTGCGGCACCATCCTGGAGCCGCTGGTGACGCCGCAGTGGTGGCTGCGGATGGAGGAGCTGGCCCGGCCCGCGGCTGAGGCGGTGGAGCAGGGCACGGTGGTGATCCACCCCGGCCAGTTCCGCGCCCAGTACCTGGACTGGATGGCCGGGCTGCATGACTGGTGCATCAGCCGCCAGCTCTGGCTGGGCCACCAGATCCCGGTGAGCCGCTGTGGCAACGGCCACAGCTTCGCCTGGGTCGACCCGCCCCTTGAGTGTCCGGAGTGCGGCGACCGGGAGCTGCGCCACGATCCCGACGTCCTCGACACCTGGTTCTCGAGTGCCCTCTGGCCCTTCGCCATTCTGGGCTGGCCCGATCCCAACCCCGCCTTGGAGCGCTTCTATCCGACCGCAGTGCTGAGCACTGCCCGCGAGATCCTGGCGCTGTGGGTTGCGCGGATGGTGATCATGGGTCTGCGCTTCACCGGCGAGGTCCCCTTCCGCGACGTCCTCTTCCACGCCACCATCCTGGGTGGGGACGGGGCGCGGATGGCCAAGTCGCGCGGCAACGTGGTCGATCCCCTCGACCTGGCCGATCGCCACGGTGCGGACGCGCTGCGGGCCTGGGGGGCGAGCGTGGCCATGGGCACCCAGGACTGCCGCTTCGACGAGAGCAAGATCGAGGGCTTCGCTCGCTTCGCCAACAAGCTCTGGAACATGGTCCGGCTGCTGCACCGCAGCCACTTTGGCGATGCTTCCGGTGAGGAGCGGCTCCCCGAGGCCGCCGAGCCCCAGCGGGCGGCCATGGAGCTGGCCGACCGCTGGATCCTCTCGCGCCTCCAGGCAGTGACAGCGGCCACCGACCAGGACATGGCTCGCTTCGACCTGGGGGCGGTCATCAACCGGCTCTATGAGTTCGCCTGGCACGAGGTGGCGGACTGGTACCTGGAGCTGGCCAAACCGCGGCTGGAGGCGGGCGACCAGGTGGCCCGCTGGGTGAGCCGGGAGGTGCTGCTGCAGACCCTGCTCTTGCTCCATCCGATCATGCCCTTCCTCACCGACAGCCTGGCGGAGCAGTTCGCCGGCACCCCGGCAACCCTCGACCTGCAGGACTGGCCGGAGGTCGTGACTCGCCACCGGGATCCCGCGGCCGAGGCGGCCATGGCCGCCTGCCGGGAGCTGATCTCGGGGTTGCGGCACTGGCTTCAGGACCTGGGCGTGCCCGGGGCCCGTGGCGGGGGCAGGGTCGCCTTTGCGGTGGAGCAGGCCGGACCCGAGCTGGGCCAGCCCGAGTGCCTCCGCTACGTGAGCATCCTGGCCGGGGTGGACTGGGTGGCCGGGCGCCCGGGTGGGGCTCAGCTGGTGCTGGGCCAGACCAGGCTGCGGCTGGCTGCCCAGGGGGTCCCGGGCACGGAGCGCTGGCGGGACCCGGTGCAGCGACGTCTCGCCGACCTGGAGCGCCAGCTGGAGGCTCTGGAGCGCAAGCTGGCCACTCCCTTCGCCCAGTTGGCGCCGGAGCCGGTGGTGGCGGCGGCGCGGGAGCGCCTGGTGGACCTGCAGCGGCGCCGGGCCTTGCTGCGCAGCGTGCTCGAGAGCTGAGCCCGCAGCTCAGTGCCCTCCGTCAGCGAACTGCCCCCGCTGGCGCTGGTCTTTCCGGCGGCGGCCAGCCTGGCCTGCACGGCCCTGGGGCGGCCCTGGCCGCGTAACCCCGGGCTCTGGGCGCGCTGGACGGTGCGCCTGGGCCTGCTCCTGGCCCTGGCCGACGCGGCCACGGTGCTGGCGCAGCTGCAGCCCGGCGGGGTGCTGGAGCTGACCCTCTGGCGGATAGGCGCCCGGCTCCCCATCACGCTCCAGGTGGACAGCAGCGGGGCGGAGATGGCGGTGGTGGCGCTGGGCGCGGCGCTGGTGGTCAGCTTCGCGGCCCGCGAGGCCAGGCCCCTGGCCTCGGCGGCCCTGGGCCTGGCCGCCCTGGGCGCCGCCCTGGTCGCCTTCGCCGGCGACCTGATGGCGGTGTTTATCGGGCTGCAGCTCTCGGCCTTGGGAGGGGTGAGCCTGAGCTTCGCCCGGCGACCTAGGGCGCCCAGCCCGCGGGTGCTCCTGGCCGCCGCCGTGGACCAGGCGCTGGCCCTGCTCTGGCTGGGTGCGATCGTGGTGGTGCTGCGCGGCGCTGCCACGCTACGCCTGGCGGCGGTGCCCCCGGGGGTGATCAGCCCCGCGCTCGCCGGGCTGCTGATCCTGCCCGGGGTGGCGCGGCTGGGCAGCTGCTGCCTGCTCAGCGGCGAGGCCGGGCGGGGGCACCTGGGACGAGCCCGGCTGGTGGACGTCGCCGACTGGTACACCGTGGTGGCCCTGCCCACCGGACTGGTCCTGCTCCTCAGGGTCCAGGAGCTCTCGGGGGGAGTGTGGCCGGCACCATGGTTCGGCACCGCCCTCGACCTGCTGGCCGTGGTCCTGGGTCTGCTGGCGGTGGGATGGATTCTCTACTCTCGCGATCGTCGTCCCGAGCTGCGGGCGCTGCCCCTGGCCGCCCTGGCCCTGGTGCTGGTGGGGTTCGGCCAGAACTCGGCCAACGGGACGGTGGTGGGCCTGGGGGCGGGGCTCTTCCTGGAACTGGCGGTCGCCTTCCTGCCCCGGGCGGTCCACGGATTCGGGGGCGGGGCACGCTCGCCGGCGCGAGCGCGGCTGGGGCGCGCCCAGCTCTGGCTGGGCGGCCTGCCCCTGCTCCTGCCCGTCTCCCTGGGCTTCGCCGTGGGCCTGATGGGTCTGGCCGTGGCTCTGGTCGGGGGGGTTGAGACGGGGTTGGCCCCGGCCGCCGCCTACCTGTTGGCGCTGGCGGTGCTGTTGCTGCTGCTGCCTCGGGCCTGGCGCGCCGGCCAGCTGCCCGCCTCCGGTCAGGCGGCGCTGCTGGTCCCGGCCCTGGGCCTGTTGGCGGCAAGCATCTTTCCCGGATGGGTGGTCATGACGGCGGCGGGGGCCCTGGCGGCGCCGGGGACAGCGGCCGCCAGTGTCTTCTCGGCGCCGGACCCGCTGGTGCTGACCGCGCCCGGCCTGATCTGGCCCGGGGGCTACCTCGCCCTGCTGGCGGTCCTGGTGGCCGTGGGGGTGGGGGCGCTGGGGCTGGCGGGGAACCTGGCCGGGGGCCGGCTGGGAAACGGCCGCGAGCCGCCTCGCCCCGCGGCCATTCCTCGACCGATACTGCTGATGCGATTCCTGGCGCTGGGGTCCTGGCCGCCGACCTTGGCACCGGAGGTGCGCAGCTGGGCCAGGCTGTTGATCGCCCTCGCCGACCGCGAGGTCGGGGAACGCCCGGTCTGGCTCTGGTTGGGCGCCGCCGCGGCCGCCGCCTGGGCCATCGATGAGTTGATCCGGCTGTGATCCTGTCTGGGGCGCTGGCCGCCGCCGGCTTCGCCGCGGGGGCGGTGGCCCTGTTCTCGACCGGTGCCTTCGGCGCCGCCCTGACCGCGCTGGCCGTGGGCCTGGGGCTGGGCGCGGTGGCGTCGCTGTCCGCCGGGGCCACGGGGTTTGCCACCCTGGCCTCCTTGGGCGCCGCCGGCGCCCTGCTGATCTGGGTGGGGGGGCGCCTGCCGGTGCTGAATCCGGCGATTCGCCTCCTCGGACCGGGCCTGACCGCGGGCAAGCCCCGGGTATTCGGCGAACGCGGTCTGCGAGCCGTCCTGGGAGGAGTGGGCCTCTTCACCGCTCGCCTGCTCTCCGGCCATCTGAGCGCCGGGACCGTGACCACCCAGGGCCCGGCGTTCGCCTGCCTCTTCGTATTCGAGGTCGGCCTGATCCGGATCGGCACCGGCCGGGGTCCTCGAGACCTGGGGGTGGGGGGGTTCTGCGCCGGGATGGGGGCGGCGGCCTTCATCTGGCTGAGCCTGCCCACGACCGTGCCCGCGGTGGCGCTCCTCTGTGCTGGGGTTCCGGCGGGGATTCTGGTGGTGCTGGCGCGCGCCACTCCTTGGGAGACCTCGGTGTGAGCGCCTGGACCGTGGTCGCACTTCTGGGGGCAGTGGCGGTGGCGTTGCTTTGCGCCCGCCTCCCCACCCGGGCACGCTGGCTGGCGCCGGTGCTGCAGACCCTGGTGGCGGTGGGGATCGCCTTGGCGGTGTTGGCGCAGCTGCCGACCCACGCGGTCGCTGCAAATCTGGCCGTCCCCGGGCTGGGGCGCCTGGCTCTCACCCGGCTCACCGCCGCGGTTCTGGTTGGGAGTTGGGCCGCCGCGCTCCTGGAGCTGGGATCGGCGGCCCGGCGCCAGCCGAGCGGGGCGGCCGCCGCCGTGCAGATCCTGGTGGGGGTGGGCTGTTCAGCCGTCCTGGCGCTGACAGGCCTCCTGCCCCTCTCTTTGGTGCTGGCGGCGGTGATGTTGGTGGTCTGGCTCCGGTGGCAGCGCCTGGCAGGACCCGTCCTGCCCATCCGGAGCCTGGCCCGCCAGGCTGCGATCGTCCTCTGCGCTCTGCTGGCGGCGGTCGCGTTGCTGCCCGCCCAGCGCATCGGGGCGGCCCCCCCGGCGCTGCTGGCAATGCTCCTGGTCGGCGGCCTGGGCGGGGTGTCGGGGCTGCTCCCCCTCTCGGCTTGGGTCGGGGCGGTCACCCGGATGGGGCCGGCCGAGGGTTCGCTCTGGCGCGTCTGGTTGCTTCCCCTGGGGGTGGTGACCCTGGCCCGGGTCGTGGTCCCAGCGCCGCACCACCTGGCTCAGGTGCTGCAGCTCCTGCTGGTGGCGCTGGGGCTGGCGAGCGCCATCTTCTGGAGCGGCGCCGCCATAAATGCCGCCCCCGGCAGCCGCTACCACCGGGTCCTGGCCGCCGACGTCGGATTCATGTGCGTTGGGATCGGCAGCGGCGATCTGATCGGCTTCGCCGGGGCACTGCTCCTGGTTTTGGTCCATTGGCTGGCGGGGGCGGCCCTGAGCGAGCCCCAGGCGGCGCGCTCCCACCTGCTGGCCTGGGTGGGGGTCTCGGGGGTTCCGCCCTTCGGCGGCTTCAGCGGGCGGCTCCTGGTGCTGGTCGGTTCGAGCTTCATGGGGCCACTGGTCCTGTCCGGGGTGGTGCTTGCCTTCGGTCTGCAACTGGTCGCCTGCGGACTGGGGATCGGGGAGGCGGTTCGCCGGGGTTCGGTGCGGGGACCGGCGTTGAGCGAGCTCCTGGGGCTGGGGGCGGCGGTCGCCACCCTGGCCATGGGCATCTTTGCCCAGCCGCTGCTGCGATTCGCCTTTGGCATCAGCCTGTGAACCATCTTGTCTTCGCTTTTGCCCTCTGCGCCGCCCTGGCCGTCTATCCGGGAGGGCTGGCGGTGTTGGGGGCGATGGCGGCGCAGGCGGCCCCGGCCCTGCCCGCGCTGGGCCCGGGTCCGATCTGGGTCCGTGGTCTGCGGGCTCTGGGCAGCGGCTGGGGTCGGGGGCTGGCCGCGGTCGCCCTGGCCGGACTGGCGGTGGCACCGCTGCCCTGGCCGGGGAACCCGGTGGCCCCGGTGACGGTGTCGTGGGCGGCGGGCCGGGAACTGGGCGGGCCGGCGCTGACGCTGGGCGCTCTGATCGGTCTGCTCCTGCTGGCCAGCCCCGAGCCGGCCCGGGCCCGGGCCACCGCCAGTGCCTGCGCCTGGTCGCTAGGCCTGGTGTTGCTTGCCCTGGCCGTGGGCTCCGCGGACTGGGCCGGGCTGCTCTCCGCCCCGGGGCTGGGGGCGGAGTTGGTGCGGGTGTTCCTGGGCGTGGGGTGGCCGGCGGCCCTGGGCTGGAACCTGCTCCCCGGAGCCCTGCCCGCCGACCCCGCGCGGGCTGCCGCCTGGGCCGCCGGCTCCGGTGTCGGCCTGCTGCTGGCGCTGCCCCAACTGCTGGGGACTCCCTTTTGGGTGGCGCTCCTCGCCTGGTGGGCCCTGGCGCTCCTGCTGGGCGCGGGCTCAGCGCTGCTCCGGCTGGGGCGGTGCCGGGGCTGGACGGGGCCGGCCCCAGTTCGCGCCACTGGTAGACTGAATGTTCCGTGAAGGTCCTGCCCAGGAATGAGCCCGCCCCTGTCCGGCTCCGGGACGGGGCGGGTTAGGCAGTGCCTGAGCTGATTCTGGCCTCTAGCTCGGACCGGCGCCGCGAGCTGCTCCACCGGCTGGGCCTGCGCTTCTCGGTGGTCAGCCCCCATGCCGACGAGACCCTGGCCCCGGGCATGTGCACCGATCTGGCGGTGCAGCTGGTGGCCCGGGTCAAGGTCCACGCTGCCCTCGCTTTGATCTCCTCACGGGACGCCTTCCTGCTCGCCGCCGACACCTTGGTGGTAGGCCCGGACGGGCCTTTGGGCAAGCCGCAAACGGTGGAGCGGGCGCGGCAGATGCTGCGCTCCCTGCGGGGCAGCCGCCACGTGGTCCTGACCGGGATCTGTGCCCTGGGCTCAAAGTCCCACCGGGAGGCGACCGGCGTCTCCCGCTCCAAGGTGCGGATGCGCCATTTCAGCGACGCTGAGCTGGAGCAGTACCTGGCCGGCGGCGAAGCCCTGGACCGGGCCGGGTCCTACGCCGTCCAGGGCTTGGGCGGCTCGCTGGTCGACGCCATCGCCGGACGCACCGACACCGTCATCGGGCTGGACTGCCAGCTGGCGATGCGGCTGCTCACGGACGTGGGCTACCCCAGTCCACTCCCGACCGCGCCGGACCAGTCGGTGGCCCTGGGTCGGGGAGCGACCACCCGGCGACCGCTGGCCAGCGCCAACCGGACCGGGGGTGGGCACTGACCCTGGCCTGGAGGGGCTGGGGGGCCGTCGCCTGCTCAACCAGCCTGGGGCTGGGCGCCATCCTCGGATTGAGCGGCTGCGGCAGCAACCGCCTGGGCGGCCTGGAGGTCACCAGCAAGGTCGTCTCCTCGGCTGCCACCAGCAGCACCGCCACTGTGGCCCAGGCCACCGACGTGTTGGTGCGCATCACCGTCACCAACATCAGCCAGACCACCATCTCGGGGGTGACGGTGCGGGTCAACGTGCCCAGTGGCTTCACCTACATCGGCACCCCGACCAGCATCCAGAACGGCAACTCGGTTCGCTCCGCCGACGTGGTACCCAGCACCCGGGCCGGCACCTTGACCTGGGGGGCCTGGACCTTGGGCCCCGGGGAGCCCGGCCACCCGTCGCAGCTGGTGATCACCGCCGAGCTCAAGGCCAGCGGCACCCCGGCCTCGGCGGACTTCACGCCTGAGGTTCTGGCCACCGGCTACGTCAACGCCCTCAACGCCGTGCCGCTCTCACTGACCATCTCCCCGGCGCCCGCGGTGGGGTTGCAGCTCCATGCCAGCCCGAGCACGGTCGCCGCCGGAGAACAGTTGGTCTACCGCGTGGTGGTCACCAACACCGGCAGTGGCGCCGCCTCTCAGGCGTCGATCGGTGTGACCCTGCCCGATGGCTTCGACTACCTCTCGACCCAGTCGACCTCGGGGAACGCCGGCACCAGCGGCTCCACCAACCCCACGCCGGGCAGCGAGCTTCCGATCTGGACCGGGTTCGACATCCCCGGTCAGGGTTCGGGCGGCCCCGGGATCCTCTCGCTCGCGTTCGTGGTCGGGGTACAGAACACCGTCGCCCGCGGCACCTACAGCTGCTCCGCCTCCCTGGTGGCGGGAACTGACTCCCCGACCCAGGTCCAGGTGCTGCAGAACTACAGCTCGCTGGCGCCGGTCTCGGTGACGGGACCCTCCTGAGCTCGGAGCTGCCCACGCCCATCTGAGCCCAAGTTGGCTCTGCTAAACTCGCGCACGCGACCACCCCGGCGCCGCGGGCACGGTGGTCTCGCCAGCGACCCCTGGCTGCTGCCGGGGCCCTTGCTCCAGGAGTTGCCATGTACGCCATCGTCCAGGTGGGGGGGCGGCAGTATCGTGCCGCCCCGGGAGTTCGCCTGGTGGTCGACCGCATGGCTGTGGAACCGGGGAGCAGGGTGCAGCTGGCCGACGTTCGCATGCTGGTGGCCGAGGAGGGTGACGGGGAGGCGGCTACCCAGGTGGGTCGGCCCCGGCTAGAGGGAGTCTCGGTGGCCGCCCGCGCGATCGGGCACCTGCGCGGGCCCAAGCTCCTGGTTTTCAAGTACAAGCCCAAGAAGCGCTACCGTCGCCGACAGGGCTTCCGGGCGGAGCTCACCGAGCTCAGGATCGAGGAGGTCCGGCTGGGCGCCTACGCCCCGGACCCCGAGGCGAAGGAAGCGGTGGCTGCGCCCCGCTCCCGGACGGCCACCGCTGCATCCCCCGCCGGCCGTGCCCGCCGTCCCCGGGCGGCCGTTGGTTCGGCCAGAACCGCCACCGCGGGGACGGCTCCCGCCCCGCGCCGGCCTGCGGAGCCGGCCAAGCCGGCCCCGGGCAAGGCCGAGACCCCGGCCAGGCGCCGTTCCCCCAGGGCAGCCGACCCCGCCCCGGCCAAGGCGGCGGCGCCCCCACAGCCGGAGGCGCCCAAGCGGAGGGCTTCCAAGTCGGTCAGGGGTAAGGCGGAGCAGGGTCCTCCCGGCCCGGGGACGGCGCGCCGCGCCGGGTCGCGACCCAGGAAGTCAGACGATGGCACATAAAAAGGGTGGCGGCAGCAGCCGCAACGGTCGCGACAGCCAGTCGCAACGCCTGGGGGTGAAGGTCTTCGGCGGCCAGACGGTCCAGGCGGGTGCGGTTCTGGTGCGCCAGCGGGGCACGCGCCTCCTGCCCGGCCCCGGAGTGGGCGTGGGTCGCGATCACACCCTCTTCGCCCTCCAGGACGGTGTGGTGGCCTACCGGCGCTTCCGCACCGACCGCATCAAGGCCTCGATAGCCGTCCCCAGCAGCGGGAGCTGAGCCCAGGGCACGCTGGCGGCCAATGTTTCTCGACGAGGTCGAGCTCAGCGTCAGCTCCGGGCGCGGCGGCTCCGGGTCGGCCAGCCTGCGCCGTGAGAAGTTCGTCCCCCGGGGAGGTCCGGACGGCGGCGACGGCGGCCGAGGCGGTGACGTGGTCGCGGTCGCCGACCCCGCGGTGGGGTCGCTGCAGGCCTACCAGACCCGGCGCAGCCACCGCGCCGGCGACGGGGGAGCGGGCGGCAGCGCCCGCCGCCACGGTGCCGAGGGCGTCAGTCGGCGCCTGTCGGTGCCACCAGGGACCCTGGTCTGGGATGCCGGCAGCGGCGCCCTGCTGGCCGACCTCGATCGCCCCAGCGCAGAGGTGGTGCTGGCGCCCGGTGGCCGGGGGGGCCGTGGCAACATCCACTTCGCCAGCCCCAGCCGCCAGGCGCCCCGACGGCGCGAGTTGGGCGGTCCCCGGGTGGAGCGCCGGATACGGCTGGAGCTGCGCCTGATCGCCGACCTGGGCCTGGTCGGGCTCCCCAACGCCGGCAAGTCGACGCTCCTCGGGAGGTTGACCGGCGCCCGGCCCCAGGTGGCCGCCTACCCGTTCACCACCCTGTCTCCCAATCTCGGGGTCGCGGAGCTGGGGCGTGGCCGGGTGCTGACGATCGCGGACCTGCCCGGGCTCATTGAGGGGGCCCATCGGGGCGCCGGGCTGGGGCTGGGGTTTCTCCGGCACGCGTCCCGAACCCGGGCCCTGATCCACGTTGTCGATCTCAGCGAGGGTCGGGAGGCCGCCGCCGCCGGGTACCAACGGGTCGCGGCTGAGCTCGCCGCCTACAGCCCTGAGCTGGCAGCTGAACCGCGGATCGTGGCGCTGAACAAGATCGATCTACTCCAGGACGCGGACGGGGCCAGCGCCTGGGTGGCCCAGCACCTGGCACCGGTCCCGGTGCGCGCCATCTCCGCAGCCACCGGCGCGGGCTGCGCTGAGATGCTGGCCGCGGCGGCGGCGCTGGCCAAGGAGGCGAACCCGGGGAGGGCGGCGGCCGCGACGCCGGCATTCAGGCTCTACCAGGGGCCGCGGGGCCTGAGCCGCCAGTTCCAGGTGCACCGGGACGGGGATCGCTTCCGGGTGGACGGGGAGGGGCTGGACGAGCTGGTCGCCGCCAGTGACCTGGACGATGACGCGGCGGTGCTGCGCCTCCAGCGCCGGCTGCGGCGCCTGGGTGTGGAGGCTGCCCTGGCCAGGGCCGGGGCGGCCTCGGAGGACGAGGTCGAGATCGGCGGCGCCACTTTCACCTTCTACCCCGACGCAGACCCAGCTGATGGCCGACGCCGCGCCTAGGGTCACGCCCGCCACCGCCGCCGAGGTGATCGTCTTCGGCGGCACCTTCGATCCCGTTCACGCCGGCCACCTGGAGGTGGTCCGGGCCTTGCGCCGGGCCACCTCCCTGCCCCTGCTGCTGCTGCCGGCTGGCGTCCCCGGCCACCGGCCTGTCCCCAGCGCCCCCGCCGCCGACCGGGCGGCCATGGCCGCAATCGCCCTGGAGGAGCTGGGCGACTCCGGGGTCAGCCTGTCCCGCCTCGAGGTGGACCGGCCCGGTCCGTCGTACACGGTGGAGACGATCACCGAGATGCGCCGGCGCCGGCCCGAGCGCGAGCTGGTCTTGGCGCTGGGGGCCGATGCCGCCGCCGGGCTGCCGACCTGGCGCCGACCGCAAGATTTGCTCCGCCAGGTGCGACTGCTGGTCTTCGACCGGCGGGGTGCGGTTAGCCCCGCCCGCCAGGTACTGGAAAGGCTGGGGCGCCTGGGACTGTCCCTTCCCGCCGCCACCGCCATCTCCCTGGAGGTCCCCGACATCGATGCCAGCGCCATCCGCCGCCGGCTGGCCAGCGGTGACGTCTGTGCAGGGCTGGTGACTCCCCGGGTGCTGGAGTACATCGCGCGTCGAGGCCTGTACGGCTACACTCCGAGCCCCGATCGGTGAGCCGCGAGGCGGATGGCATAATCCTGCGCCAGTGACGCCGCTGCAGCTGAGCCGGGTGATCGCCGACGCGGCGCTCGCCCGCAAGGCTCGGGCGGTGGTGCGGATCGACCTGCGGGGTCGGACCACGCTGGCGGACTACTTCGTCATCTGCGAGGGCGACACCGACCGCCAGGTGCGCTCGATCGCCAACCACATGTCGGAGCTGGCGGCGCGCTCCGGCGTCCACCCGCTCTCCCGGGCTGGGCTGGAGGAGGGCTCCTGGGCCTGCCTGGACTTCGACTCGGTGATCGCTCACGTCTTCCTGCCGGGCGAGCGCGCCTACTACGACCTGGAGAGCCTCTGGGGCCCGGCGCGCCGGGTCCGTCCCCGGCCCGCCGCCGCCGTCGGCTCATGAGCGGCTCCGGGTTCAGGCTGGGGTGCTTTGCTCCCCAGGGTTGGCGGGGTGACCTTCCCGACTCGCTGCCCGAGGCCCGGCGCTGGCAGGCCTCGATCGACGTCGCCCGCCGCGCCGAGCGGAGCGGTTATGAGTCGATCTGGGTCTACGAGCACCTCCAGTCCTTGAGCCGGGAGCCGCCCGACCCCGTATTTGACCCCCTGCTCCTGCTGGCCACTCTGGCCTGGGCGACCAGCACAGCCCGGCTGGGGCCCATGTGCCTGGCCGTCCCCCTGCATCACCCGGCCCGCCTCGCCCACCAACTGGCGTGCCTCGACACCATGAGCCAGGGACGCCTGGAGGTTGGTCTGGGGGCGGGCTCGGACGCCGGCGAGGCCCGCGCCTTTGGCATCTCGGTTCCCCCCCTCCGGGAGCGCATCTTCGCCTGCGGCGAGGCGGCGGAGCTCCTCCGCGCCTGCTGGTCACACCCCCACACCAGCTTCGAAGGCCGCTACACCGTGGTCGAGGACGCCCTGATCTACCCCAAGCCGCTGCAGCGGCCGGCTCCGCCGATCTGGATCGCCGGCGGGGGGGATCGGCTCACGCTCTGGCAGGTCGCCCGCCATGCCGATGGCTGCAGCCTCTTCGGGCCGCCGGCCCGGGTGGCGCGCAAGCTGCAGGTGCTGGCCGATCATTGCCAGGCCGCCGGCCGCCGGCTGGGCAGCGTCCGGGTGGCGGTGGTTCTGGACTGCCTGGTGGCTGACAGTGATGCCGCGGCCGATCTGATGGTCGAGCGCTACAACCGCCGCGGCGAGAGCGCCGCCGCCTACCGGGCCCGGCGGCTGGTGGGCAGCGCCCAGTCCTGTGCTCAGCAGCTCCAGGAGTACCTCGACCTCGGCGTCCAAGAGGCCATCTGCTACTTTCCCGACTCGGTCTCCGCCGATGGGGTGGAGCAGTTGGCGGCGGCGGTGCTGGCGCCGGTGGAGGTCCCCGGCGCGGGGCCCGGCCGCTGAGGTCGCCGCCGCCCATATGGCGGTGGACGATCTCCGATTTGAGCCGATAGCATGATCTGCGCCGCAGCTTCACCTGCGCTGCCGCTCACCCCCGAGGAGGACCGCATGCATCGCAAGCTCGACATCCTGGCCGAGAAGGGCTTCGTCGTCCTCCGGGATTACGACGGGCCCCCCATCCCCACCGAGGAGTGGGAGCGCCTGGACTACGTCGACTGGAAGAGCGGGGGCGACACCAACTTCGCCCCCCTGGCGTCGGCCAATGGCGACATGGAGTGCCACGGGTTCTGGGAGCACGGCAAGCCCGACAAGTTCGGGGTCTGGACCGAGAACCGCCAGATCGCCCCCAGCCTGGTTCGCTACGTCGAGGCGGTCGGCGGCAACTTCGGGCGGGTGCGGGTGATCAAGCTCAACCCCGCCGATGAGGAGTTTGCCCTGCGCCAGCTCCACCCCGACGACAACAACCGCCTCAACCCGGACGGCGCCGGCTGGGTGGTCCGGGCCTGGCTGGAGCTGGCCGACAGCCCGGGCAAGTCCACCTTCATCCTGCGCGACCTCAAGGACGACCCCTCCACCGAGACCCGCATTCGCCTCCACCCCGGGATGCAGCTGGTGATCGACACCGAGCGCCTCTTCCACGTCGTCCACCACCCCGGCCCGGAGCCGCGTTACTCCCTGATCACCTCCTGGGAGTCGGACGACACCATCGACCGCTGGATTCAGAGCCAGCTCCCGGGGACCAGCCCCGGCTGATCTCGGGCCGGGCCCGACTCGCCGGGCGGCCTCGGGGCGGCGGTCTGGGCTAGCAGATGCCGTTCCAGCCCGACCTGTAGGCTCCCGGGCAGTTGACGTTCTGGTGGGCGTTGGTCAGGGTGTTGGGCAGGTAGTACTCGGGGGTGGCGCCGCTGCCACCCTGGTAGAGGTCAGCGGGCTTGGCGTACCACAACACCGGCTGACCCTGGAGGGCCGCCTCCATGTAGGTCTGCCAGAGCGGGGCGGCCCCGGTGATCCCGGAGCTCACCGCCGAGAGCACGTGGTTGTCGGGGTTGCCCACCCAGGTGGCGGTCAGCATCTGCGGGGTCCAGCCGAAGGTCCAGTTGTCGCCGATCCCCTCCTGGTCGATGCCGCCATTGGCGCTGATGCCGTTGGAGGTCCCGGTCTTGGCCGACACCGGGCGGCCGGGGAGGGTGAGGTGGCTGTTGCTGCCGAACTCGGCGAGGCGGTTTTTGTCGTTGGAGAGGATGGCGTTCATGATGAAGGCGACGTCCGAGGGGATCACCTGCACCGAGTTGTCGGCGACGTTGTACTGATAGAGGGTCCGCTTGCCGCTCGTCACCCTGAGGATGGTGGTGGGCTGGTGCAGCACCCCGCCGCTGGCCAGCACCGAGGCGCCGGTCGCCATCTGCACCATCGTGATCCCGTAGCCCAGGCCGCCGAGGGTCAGCGCGACGCCGTAGGTGTTGGCCGGGTCGAGCAGGTCGCTCACCCCCATCCGCTCGGCGGTGTTGACCACGTTCTGCAGGCCGGTCATCAGCTCCACCTTGACCGCGGCCACGTTGATGGAGTTGCCCAGGCAGGACTGGACTTGACAGATGCCGTGGAAGCGGTGGTCGTAGTTCGCCGGCGAGTAGGGGGGAGCGCCGGCCTGGGTGATGTCAATCGGAGCGTCCAGGACCGGGGTGGTCATGGTGAACTTGCCCGAGGCGATGGCGGCGGTGTAGGTGAACATCTTGAAGGAGGAGCCCGGCTGTCTCGGCTCGTCGGTCATGTTGATCTGGCCCCACTGGCCGGCGGGGTTGGTCGTGCCCACCATGGCCAGGATCTCCCCGTTGCGGGGGTCGAGCGAGAGCAGGGAGGCGTCGCCGATGTTGAAGTCCTGGAGCAGGTAGGCGTCGTAGCTGGGGTTCTGCATCGTGCCCACCGCCAGCGACTGGTCGGTGGGGTTGAGCGAGGTGTAGATGGTCCAGCCCCCGGGGTTGAGGTAGGCGTCGCCGAACTTGGCCTGGAGCTGGCCCTCGGCGAAGGAGACGAAGTTGGGATCCTGAACCGTCTCGCTGTCCTGCCAGGGGTAGAAGGTGAGGGGCTCCTTGAGGGCGGCCGCCGCCTGGGCATCGGTGATGTAACCGTTGCGGACCATCGCCTGAAGCACTACCTGCTGGCGGTCCTTGGCGAAATTGGCGCTGCCCGTCACTCCCTGGTAGAGGAGGGGGTTGTAGGCGGTGGGCGCGTCCGGGATCCCGGCCAGCATGCTCGCCTGGGCCAGGTCCAGCTTGCTGGCGGGGACGTGGAAATAAAGCTGGGCAGCGCTGCCGATGCCGATCGCCTGGTTGCCATAGTTGATGCGATTGATGTACATCTGCAGGATCTGCTTGGGCGGGAAGAGTTTGGCGATCTCGTAACCTAGAAGCAGTTCGCGGATCTTGCGGGTGATCGTCTTCTCCGGAGTTAAGAAGGAGTTCTTGGCCAGTTGCTCGGTGATGGTGCTGGCGCCCTGGACGGCCCTGTGGCTGACCAGGTCTTTGATCCCCGATTCCAGGATCCGAGGCAGGTCGGCAGCGCCGGTGTCCTGGTAGAAGTGGCGATCCTCGACCGCGATCGTCGCCTTGCTCAGCCAGCGACTGACCTGGCTGAGGCCGACGGCGACGTGGTGAACCCCGGGCTCGTGCAGGTCCGCCAGCAGGCTGCCGTCGCTGGCCAGCAACTGGCTGTCCTGGGGAGGGCCCAGATAGGGGAGGGAGGCGACGCTGGGCAGCCCCACCTGGAAGCTGGCCAGCACGATCATGCCGACGCCGGCAGCGACGGAGCCCAGCAGCACCACGACCAGCACCGCGGTCGAGGCCTGGCGCAGCCAGTGGTGGCGCTTCCAGAAGCCCGCCTTGGTCTTGCGCCGCAGCCCGGCTCGCCGGCCCAGCGCCGCCTGCCGGGACGCCCGCTCGCGCGGGCTGAGTGAAATGTCCTGCATCAGATCCTGGTGACAGGTGACCGACCGACCCCGGCGCCGATTATGGCAGGCCTCCGAAATGAGATCCCGCTCCAAGTTGCCGAGGCTGTCGGTGACGGCTTCGTGGCGAGGGTCTCACGACCTTGCAAATACGCCCCCCCGGGGGGATGAGTTACGGCCGCCCGATGGCAGACTCGATTGAGAATCCAGTCCGGGTCAGGATCCCGCACCAGACAATTGAGCTCATTACCGATGTCCGCAGCCCCGTCCGCAGCCCCGCTCGCCGCTGCCCACCGCACCCCGATCGGCTTCCCACCGATCCCGCGCAGCCCCAAGGAGGCGGGCCTGCCGGCGTCCTTCATCTCCGACCTGCTGCTCAAGGTGATGTACTTCAACGGGGTGATGCTGGGGCGGGACGCCGCCCGCCACGTCTGCCTGCCCTGGAGCATGGTCAGCGAGTCGCTCAAGTTCCTGGCCGACGAGGGCTACGTTTCCACGACCGGGATCAGGGGCGCGATCGGGGGGGCCGACTTCGCTGAGGGCCTCCAGTACGCGATCACCCGCTCGGGGCGGGAGAAGGCCAAGGAGCTGATCGAGGTCAGCCAGTACTCCGGGCCCGCGCCGGTGCCCCTGGATGTCTACGTGGCCGTGGCCCGCCACCAGGGCCGGACTCCTACCACCGTCACCCACCAGCTGCTTCGGGCCGCCCTCGACCACCTGGTCCTGCCCCCCAGCGTGCTCAACCGCCTCGGTCCGGCGCTGAGCTCGCGGCAGTCGATCTTCCTCTACGGGCCGCCGGGCAACGGCAAGAGCTCCATCGCCGAGGCCTGTGCCACCCTGCTCGGGGACGCCATCTTCGTCCCCCACGCCCTCTACATCAAGGGCGAGGTGATCCGGGTCTTCGATCCCATGCACCACCGCCCGGTGGCGGTGGACCTGCCACCCCACGACCACCGCTGGGCCCTATGCAACCGGCCGGTTGTCCGGGCCGGAGGCGAGCTCACCGGCCGCGAGCTCGAGCTCAGTTTCGATCCCCGAATGGGCTTCTTCGAGGCCTCCCTGCAGCTGAAGGCCAACGGCGGGCTCTTCCTGGTCGACGACTTCGGCCGGCAACAGCTCAGCCCCCAGGACATGCTCAACCGCCTGATCGTGCCCCTGGAGGCGGGCTTCGACTACCTCAACATCAGCCGGGCCGGGACCACGGTGATGGTTCCCTTCACCGAGATCCTGATCCTCTCCACCAACCTCAAGCCCCGGGATCTGATCGACGAGGCCTTCCTGCGCCGGATCCGCTACAAGGTCGAGGTGCCCAATCCCACCGTGATCGAGTACGGCCGGATCTTCCGGCGGGTGTGCGAGTCGGTCGGATTGGAGTACGACCCGGCGGCGGTCAACTACCTGATCGAGGAGCACTACCACAAGTCGCGCCGGCCTCTGCACGGCTGCGAACCCCGCGACATCCTCGACCACCTGGTCCACGCCGCCAGCTACTTCGGCGTTGAGCCCCGGCTGACCCCGGAGCTGCTGGACCACGCGGTGTCCGCCTACTTCGCCAACCTAGACGACGACGACGAGGAGTCGCTCAACTAGCCGGCGCCGTCCAGGCCTGGGCGGTCTCGGTCAAGGTCCGCCGCCAGCACCGATCTCTACGGCGACATCCGCTGCTGCGGCTGCGCGTCGACACGCCGAGCGGCACCAGGGCAGCCTCAGTCCCAGGTGACCTGGATCTCTTCCCGCCAGGTCTTGAGCACCTGGGGATCGCCAGCCACCGCTAGCCCGTCAGGGCGGATCCGGTTCCAGAGGAGCAGGAAGAGCTGCCAAGCGCTCCCCCGGACGCGGCAGCCGCTGTCGGCCCAGCCCCGCCGGGCAGTCACCCTCGAGGGGCCTAGCTCCAATGCCCAGCTCTCGTCCGAATCCGTGGCCTGGAGGGTCAGGGTGCGCGCCGAGGCCAGTTGCAGGCGTGCTCGTCGGGCGAAGCCGAAAATCAGCTCCTCGACTCCGTCGGCCGCCAGCGCCACCGGGAAGGCGCCAGGCGCTCCCAGCGCCGCCTCGGCATCGGCGCGATGGATCCCGGTTTCGTGGGCCTGGCGCCGCGCCCAGAAGGCAAGCGGCGACGGTGCGGGCAGGAAGGACCAGCAGTTCAGATCCGCCGGGGCTTCCGCCAGGGTCGTGACCAATCCGGCCCAGCCCTGGCGGAACCAGTCCAGCAGCTCCGGGTCGTTGGGCCAGCTGGCCATCAGTCGTTCCGCCTCGGGCTTGGGCATCTGCCCGGGCCGCCGCTGGGCCGCATGAGCCGTGGCCCAGCGATGGACCCCTCCCAGGTGGCGGACCAGGTCCCGCACCCGCCACCCGGGACAGGTGGGGACCTCGCGGTCCCAGCCCGCGCTGGCGGCGGCTGCTGCCAGAGCCAGGCTCTCGCGCTCGATGGCGCGGATCCAGTCGGCCGACGTCAGCCGCGGCTCAGGCGTGCGGGTCGGCCCGGGAGGCACGCCACTCATCCTCGCGGATGGCAAAGATCAACTCGTCGGACCACTCGCCTTTGAACCACTCGTTCTCGAGAAGCGCCGCCTCCCGGCGCATTCCCAGCCGCTCCATCACCCGGGCCGAGGCCTGGTTGCGGCCGTCGCAGCGTCCACAGATGCGGTGCAGGCGCAGAGTCTCGAAGCCCAGTCTCAACAGTTCGGCGGCGCCCTCTCCCGCCAGGCCCCGGCCCTGCAGGTCGGGGTGGAGCACGAAGCCGATCTCTCCCTGGCGGTGCTCGATCGAGCGCAGCCACAGGTTGAGGGTGCCCGCCAGGCGCTGACTGTCCCGCTCCACGGACGCCAGCACCAGGACCTGGCTCTCGGCCTCCATGGCCGGGATCGGTGCCGCCTGGCGCAGCCAACTGCTCACCTCGGCCCGGCTGCGAGGCTCCCAATACAGGTAGCGAGCCACCTCCGCTCGGCGTTGGATGTCGTGCAACTGGTCCAGGTCCGATGCCTGCAGCGCCCGGATCGTCAGGCGTCCGGTGGAGATCGGCAGCGGCAGCTGAGTCATGGCGGCTCCGACGAACGTCGGCTAGCCGGTCAGGCCGGCCCGTAAGCGCGCGAGACCTGGAACTCGTAGATCAGGCGTCGCTCCGCCGCCATGGCAGCGAGGAACCCGGCCTCGTCCAGCTCGCCTCCAAACCAGCTGAGTGGGCCCTGCGCTCGTCCCTGCATCACCCGGAAGAGCTTTAGGTTGAGTTCCGCGGAGTCTGGGCCCTCGAGGATCTGGACGGTGGTCTCCAGGGCCAGCCAGCTGGGCCCAGCGGTGAACACGAACAAGGTGCAGGTCGGGTCCCGGCGCAGCCGGGTGGTGCGCACCCGGTCCTGGGTTCCGCTGCTTTGGAGCCTGCCTTCGACCAAGGCCACCCCGACCCGGGCCACCTTGGGCCGACCGTCGGCGCCCGTGGTGATCATCGCCGCCGAATGCTGCTCGGCGAGGAAGGCGGCCTGGCGGTCCGACAGGGGCACAGGCGGAATCTACCGCAGTGCGGGCCGATCCGGCCGCTGGGGCGGAGCGGCCCTGCGGGGCATCGTTCTCGAGATGGGCCTTGGCGACGAAAGGGTGGGTGATCGACGGCGAGCAACCATCGCTCCGTCGTCGCGCTGACGACTCCGGGCTGGAGTTATCGTGCTGGCGTCGTCAAGCCGCCGTCTGCCCGATACCGAGGTGGGTGGCTACCTCCTGGTCGTCATCGCCAGGCGCTCTCCAAGGCACTGTGCAGGCGGCTGAGCACAGGGTCGGGGCCGCATAGCCATACCGGGTATACTGACTTCTATGGCCAAGGTCATGATCTCCATGCCCGACGACTTGCTGCTGGCCCTGGACGTCGAGGCGTCACGGCGCCGAACCACCCGGAGCGGGCTGCTCCGAGAGCTGGCCGAGGAAACCCTTCACCGGCGCAGCGTCGCCCGAGCCAAGCGGATGGCCGAGATTGGGGGACCGGGTGGGCGCGCCCGCGGGCACGGGGGGAGGGTTGCGGAACTGGTAAAGGCCAGTCGTCCGCAGGGTTGACCCGCTGGTTCCTTGACGCCAGCGTACTGCTGGCCGGTGAGGATGCGGACGACGACAATTACTCCGACGCCCACCGCCTGCTCCAGGGCGCCGACCAGTTGGCCACCCTCGACCTGGCCTTCTACGAGGTGACGAACGTGGCCGTGCATGCCTGGAGAGACCTGTCGGCCGCTCGACGTCTGCGCGAGCGGCTGGCGGCGATCGCCGGCGACGGAGGCGTGGCCCAGGTGGGCGCGTCGCTGATCGCGAGCGCCGCGGCCCTCGCCGCGAAGTGGGGAATCTCTGTCTACGATGCCTCCTACGTGGTCGCGGCGCGCGAGTGGAACGCGCCGCTCGTCAGCTGTGATGTACGCGACTTGATCTCGCGCGAGCTCGCATGTCTGCCGCGAGATGCTCGTGTGTGAACGGCTCACAGGCAAGCTCTGTAGACACCTAGGAGACTGAGCGGGGCCCATCCTTTGGGTGTGATCGTGGAGCGCGACTACTTGCCGGGACTGACCACGATCATCCTGGGGTGCGAGAGCCGCTCGTCACCCGATGGCCACCATGAACGTCTTGGCCTCGGTCCTTCAGGTCCTGGCAACCGCTCCCACATCCGGGCCGGAAGGACTCATCGAGGAGGTCGCCATGAGCGCGTTCACCGATAAGGAGATCGAGTACCTGAGGGGGCAGGCGGCTAGGCCGGATTGCGACGGTGGGCGGCGACGGCTCGCCCCACGTCGTCCCCGTCGGCTCTCGCCTCGATGTCGAGGGTGAGACGATCGAGGTGGGCGGTCATGGGTTGAGCAGCTCCAAGAAGTGGCGCGACCTGCGGGCCAATCCCCGGGTCGCCGTTGTCGTCGACGATCTCGAGAGCGTGAATCCTTGGACGCCGCGCGGGGTTGAGGTCCGCGGCCGCGCTGAATTGCAGAGGGAGGGTGGTGAGCGCTTCGGCGCCGACGGGTGGGACTCCGCCTGGATCCGTGTCATGCCGGAGCGGATCGTCAGCTGGGGGATCGACGGGGCGGCGTTCTCGGCCGCTGGGCGGAGCGCTCGCTCGGTCGGCAGGTCATGAATTCCGGAAGGCTCGGGCGGCCGTCAGAGCCAACTGGCGTGAAGATTCGTGGTGGCCGCCGCGGCTCTCGGGGTGACGTGCTGAAGGGGGTCGCAGCGGGCTGAGGCGCTTGCCGTAGGGCGATGATTGCCGCTCACTGCGGCCGCCACCAACAGCAGACCGACCGCCAGATTCAAGCGTACGGGCGAGCCGCGAGCCATCAGGCGGTCGGGGTTCGACTTGTGGGAGCTAAGCCAACTTCAGTGGAGCGAGGGGGACTCGAACCCCCGACCTCTGCCGTGCGAGGGCAGCGCTCTCCCAGCTGAGCTATCGCCCCCGGGGTCGGGCCAGTATATCCCCGGCCGCGTGGCGTCCCTGTCCCACTCCCGATCGAGTGTTACCTATCCTGGCGGGGTCCCGACCACAAGGAGGCGAGCAGGGTGGCAGATGTCCTGATCGACGGCGACGACCTGGTGGTGAAGCTAAGCGGCCTCGAGAAGCTGGAGGCGGTCCACGGAGACCTGAGGGTCCCTCTCAGCGCGGTGCAGGCGGTCGAGGTGGTGGACCGGCCCCTCGATCTGATCCAGGGTATGAAGCTGCCCGGGACCGGGATCCCCGGCCGGACCGCGGTCGGGACCTGGGTGAGTGCCGACGGCAGCACCTTCGCGGTCGAGCACCACGCCAGCCGCGGGATCGTGATCCGGCTCGCGGGCCAGGACTACAGCCAGCTGGTGATCGGCTGCGACAGCCCAGAGGAGGTGGCCCAGCGGGTGCGCGCCGCCAGCCCCGGTGGGGCGAGCTAGGCCGCCGCTACGCCGCCCGGCGCTGCCATCTGGTCTTCTTCAGCATCTTCTTGTGCTTGTGCTTGCGCATCTTCTTGCGCCGCTTCTTGATCACCGATCCCACGAAGAAGAAGACCTCGAGAGTGCCGGGCTGGCGAAAGGCAGGCAGGCTCACCGGCGCGGGCCCACCGCCCGAGACCCCGTAGTCTACTTGCAGCCATCGCCAAGGTCAAACCGGCAGCGCACGTGGGAGGCGGCATGGAGACACTCTGGGCCCCCTGGCGGATGGCATACGTCGAGCGGGTCAAGCGCCCGGCAGCGCCGGGCGACTGCATCTTCTGCGCGGCGCTGGCGGGCGCCGAGGGGGAGGCCGAGATGGTGGTCCGTACCACCCCGGAGGCGGTGACCATGCTCAACCTCTATCCCTACAACCCCGGCCACCTCATGGTGGCGCCGGCGCGGCATCTCGGCGATCTGGGCGGATTCAGCCGGGAGGAGCTGGCCGCCGTGTCCGCCGAGATCGGGCTGGCAACCAGAGTCCTGCAGGCGACCCTCAGCTGCGAGGGCCTCAACGGAGGCTGGAATCAGGGCCGGGCGGCCGGAGCGGGGATCGAGGACCACCTCCATTTCCACCTGGTGCCGCGCTGGGTAGGCGACACCAACTTCATGCCGGTGCTGGGTGATGTCAAGGTGCTGCCGGAGCACCTCCAGGCCACCGCGGCCAAGCTCCGCTCGGCCTTTGCCGAGGCGGCGTCAGCCTGAGCGATGTGGCGGTGAAGTAGCCAGCCAGGGCGCCCACCACCGCCGCGATCTGCTGCGGGCGGCATCGCGAGCCCCAGGCCGGGCGGGGCTCGCCTCGGGGACTCGCGGCGCGGGCTCAGTCGGTGCCCAGGCGCCCGTTGCGAAAGTCGTCGTAAGCCTGCAGGTCGAGCAGCCCATGCCCGGAATAGCCGAAGAGGATCACCTTCTCCTTGCCCTCCTCGCGGGCCTTGAGGGCCTGGTCGATGGTGGCCCTGATGGCGTGGGCGGTCTCCGGAGCCGGGATCGGGCCCTCGGTGCGCGCGAATTGCAGCGCCGCGTCGAAGACCGGCCCCTGGGGGTAGGCGATGGCCGCCATCCGGCCGGCCTTGACCAGGGCGGAGATGATGGGGGCGTCGCCGTGGTAGCGCAGTCCCCCGGCATGGATCGGCGGGGGGATGAAGTCGTGGCCCAGGGTGTACATCGACAGGAGCGGGGTCATGCCCGCCGTGTCGCCGAAGTCGTACTCGAAGCGACCCTCGGTCAGGGTGGGGCAGGAGGTCGGCTCCGCCGCCAGCAGCTCCACTCCAGGGTCGGTGACAAAGGGCAGCGCCAGCCCACCCAGGTTGGAGCCACCGCCACAGCAGCCGATGACGATGTCGGGGCGCTCCTCGCCGGCCATTTGCAGCTGCTCCTTGGCCTCCTGGCCGATCACCGTCTGGTGGAGGAGGACGTGATTGAGCACCGACCCCAGCGAGTAGTGCGAGTCCTCTCGCCCGGCGGCGTCGCGGACCGCATCGCTGATGGCGGTGCCCAGGGAGCCGGGATGGTCGGGCTCATCGACAGGGGAGGGCACCACCTCGCCGCCCCAGGCCTCCATCATCACCCGGCGATAGGGCTTCTGGTTGTAGGAGGCGCGCACCATGTAGACCTTGCACTCCAGGCCCAAGAGTGAGCAGGCATAGGCCAGGGCGCTGCCCCATTGCCCAGCACCGGTCTCGGTGGTGAGGCGCTTCACCCCCTCCGCCTGGTTGTAGAAGGCCTGGGGGACGGCGGTGTTGGGCTTGTGCGAGCCGGCAGGGGAGACGGACTCGTCCTTGTAGTAGATCCGGGCCGGGGTCTGCAGCGCCTGCTCCAGTCGCTGCGCCCGCACCAGGGGAGTAGGCCGCCAGAGCCGGAGGATGTCCAGCACCGGACCGGGGATGTCGATGTAGTGCTCGGTCGACACCTCCTGGCCGATCAGCGCCATGGGGAACAGGGGGATGAGCAGGTCGGGGGTGAGCGGCTCCCGGGTACCGGGATGTAGGGGAGGCCGGAGCGGCTCCGGCAGGTCGGGGACCACGTTGTACCAGGCCTGCGGGACCCGGTCCGATGACATCGTCCAGCGCATCCGCCCACCTCCCATGGCGCCACTCCAGCGGGTTCGCCAGCCGGCCCGACTGGGGCTCCCCCAGGCTGCTGCCGGGCGAAATCGAACTCTAGCAGGCTGGTTCGGACACTCCACCGGAGGCGGCGGCCGGTATGGTGGGGCGGTGCCGCGGCCCGACATTGGCTTCCCCGACGGCAACCCCGACGAGCGGGAGCTTCTGCTGAGCTGGTTGGGCTTCCTGCGCGGGGCGGTGATGCGCAAGGCCGATGGCCTCAGTGACGAACAGGCACGCTGGCGCCCGGAAGGCCACCTGATCTCGCTGGCCGGGATCATCAATCACCTCACCCACGTCGAGTGGCGCTGGACCGAGGGAGCGATGCTGGACAAGCAGGTGAGCCGTGACGAGAGTGAGTTCCACCCGGGCGCGGAGCTGCCCATTGCGGTCGCCCGGGAGCGCTATCGGGCGCGGGCGGCCCAGACCGATGCCCTGGCGCGCGGGATGCCGTCCCTCAGCGAGCCCTCGGTGCGGGGCCGGGGGCGTGACCTGCGTTGGATTCTGCTGCACCTCATCAACGAGACAGCCCGCCACGCCGGACACGCCGACTCGACGCGGGAGCTGCTTGACGGAATCACCGGGGAGTAGTCCTGGCCCCGCAGAGTGGCGGGGGGTCGTGACCCTGGGAGGCCCGGCACAACATCACCGCCTACCGCCGGCTCACGGCAGCCGCCGAGGGGAGGCTGCCGCTGGATGCCGGTTCGAGCGCGGCCACCAGCCCTCAGCTCCTGGTCAGGCGAGCTTGGTGGGTCTTGAAGTAGGACCGGGGAGTTAGGCCCGTCTGTCGCCGGAAGGCCGCGACGAACGAGCTGGTGGTCTCGTAGCCCACAACTTCAGCGACCCGGCTGACCGGCTCGCCGGCGGCCAGCGCGGGCAGGGCGGCGCGCAGGCGGTTGAGCGTCCGCCACTGCTGGAAGGAGGTCCCGGACTGGGCGAACCCTCGGGCCAGAGTTCGCGCACTCCCGCCCACCTCCCGGCCCCACTCGGCGAGGTCGCGCCGGTCGCCGGGATCCGCCTGCAGCGCCTGGGCTACCCGAGCGGCCCGGTGGTCGCGGGGCAGCCGGACCTCGATCGTGGCGCTAGCCAGCGGCTCTAGGAGGTCGAAGAAGAACGCCTCGCTGCGCGCCCGTCGTTGCGGATCCGGTTCGGCCCTCTCTAGATGGCCGATGAGCTCACCGAGGAGGGCGGAGGCCGCCAGTGGCATCGGCTCGTTCCAGGACTTCGGGCACCGTGACGGGACTGCGTAGACGCTCCGCATGGTGGCGTTGCTCGAGGCCCTGGTCTCGTGGACCACCCCGGCGGGGATCCACAGCGCCCGGGTCGAGGGCAGGACCCAGCAGGAGCGGTCGGTCTCCACGCTGAGGATGCCGCTCGACGCCCAGGCCAGCTGGTGGTCCCGATGCGCGTGCGCTTCGTAGGCCGATCCGGCCCGCATCGGGAAGATGACCACTGTGAGCGCGCCAGTGATGGCTTTCGGCGAACTTGCCGGACCCGCCGCCATGGCGGCAGATTACGAGCGGCGACTGCCGGTACGGCCAGACGCCGCGGAGGTGCCGCCGGCGACTGGTGGCCGGATGGCGACAAAAGTTGGCGGCGTACCGCCTTGGCCGGTTGGTCCCGGCTGCGTACATTTCCCCGCGTGAACAGGAGCCACGCGACCCTGTGCTCGAGCGCCAGGTGGGCCGCGCACATCAAGGAGCGGTTCATCACCCCGCTCAGCGCCCGTGCCAACCTCGGCGACACCATGCTCGAGATCGGCCCCGGGCCGGGCGCCGCGACCGAGCAGCTCCGCCAGTTGGTTGACCACCTGACCGTGCTCGAGGTCAACAAAGCCGCCGCCGCCCGGTTGGCGCGCCGCTACCGGGAGGGCAACGTCGAGGTGGTGGTCGGCAGCGCCAGCACCATACCTTTTCAGGACGAGTCCTTCAGCTCCGTGGCCAGCTTCACCATGCTCCACCACGTGCCCACTGTGGCCCAGCAGGATCGCATCCTGCTGGAGACGTTCCGGGTGCTCCGGCCTGGGGGGGTGCTGCTCGGGTCCGACAGTCTGGCGAGCGCCGGGTTGCACGCCTTCCATCAGGGCGACACCTACAACCCGGTGGAACCGGCGACCTTCTTCACCCGGCTCCGCATGGCGGGCTTCGCCAGGATCGTGATCGAGGTCGGCGATGACTTGGTCTTCCTCGCCGTCAAGGGGGGCCGGGGCCGGCGAGTGGCGGCAGCCCGCGCTGCCACCAAGAGCCGAGCAGCGCGATGACCTACGTCGTCGCGCTGCGGGCGAGCGTCGTGGGTTTGTTGCGCCTGGCGGCGCTGGTGGAGGAGCAGCTCCTGCTCCTCCACGCCGATGGGGAGGGATCGGCGACCTGCTGGGCGGCCCCTCCTACCATCGAGCACAACTCCCGATTCAAGCTGGAACAGGTGGCTCGCCTGCGTGCCATCAATGAGGGGCGCGAGGCGCCCGCGACGGTCGAGGTGGACCATCGCTCGCCCGAGACCTACCGGGAACTGGCCTCGATGCCCCCCGGCGACGTGGACGTGGAGCAGCGGGGGGCCACCGATGAGCTGGTCGACAGCCTTGCCGGTGTCGCCGATGCAGACCTGCTCGACCCGTCCCGACACCCCTGGCTACGAGGGCGTCACCTGTGGCTCCAGGTGGTGGTCCGGGGTTTCTGGCACCCCCTCGGGCACGTCGGCGGCTTCTTTGTGGAGCACGGCCGGCCCGACCAAGCCGTTGCCCTGCACACCCAGGTGGTTGCGGCGGCCGAGTACCTCGACGCGCCGACTCCGGCGCTGGGGATGGCGCGCTACAGCCTGGCCTGCGCCCAGGCGCAGGCCAGGCTCAACTCGGCAGCGCTCGAGTCGCTTCGCCGTGCGGTGACCGAGAACGCCGATCTCATGTCCAACGCCGGGCGAGATCCGGACCTGGCTCCGCTGAGCCAGGACCCAGGCTTCCGCGAACTGTTGTCAGCGCCCGCGTAGCAGCCGGCCGAGGCGAGCCGACCCGACCCGCGCCGGCAGATCCTTAGAGGGCCCTTCAAAAGGGACGCACTCGGGGGATTCGCCGCGTTGGTGGGGGTGATGTCGGCGGATACGAACCAGCGCCAGGGGCGTGGCAGGCAGCATGATCCCGCTGGTTCGTCGTCGGCGACGGCCCGCTCCTGCCGTGCCTCCGGCAGATGGGTGGAAAGTCGACGGGTAGAAACCGTCATTGGCAGTGGTAGACTTCTACCATGAGTCTCAACATCAAGAACCAGGAGGCAGAGCGTCTGGCGCGGGCACTCGCCGGCGCGACGGGTGAGACCATGACCCGCGCTGTGACGATCGCGCTGCGTGAGCGTCTCGACCGATTGCACGACCAGCGCGGCACCGACGTTGCCGAGCGCTCCGCCCGCCTCCGCAAGATCGGACAGGACGCGGCCAAGAGGTGGGTCAAGCCATACCGGAGCGCCGAGCATGGCGCCCTCCTCTTCGACGAGCTAGGGTTGCCGCGTTGATCGTCGACACCTCCGCGGTCGTAGCCATTCTGCGAAACGAGCCGGACGCGGACCGCTACGCAGATGCGCTCGCGACGGCGTCGGAACCGAGGATCTCGGCCGGGAACTACATCGAGGTCGGCCTCGTCATCGATCTGAACCGTGATCCCGTGCTCAGCCGCCGCCTCGATGACTTGCTTTCCACAGCCAGCGTCGAGGTTGAGCCGGTGACGCAGCAGCAAGCCGAGATTGCACGTCGCGCCTACCGCGACTTCGGGAAGGGCAGCGGGCATCCCGCCGGGCTTAACTTCGGCGACTGCTTCGCCTACGCACTGGCGCGGGCCACCGGAGAGCCGTTGTTGTTCAAGGGAGACGACTTCGGCCACACCGACGTGCAACCCGTCCTCACATGAGCGCGTTCCATGATGGCCCCGAAGAGATCCTGGACGCGCTCCTCGCAGCGATAGCAGCACGTGACCTCGGCGGGACCGTGGCGTGCTTCTCCGCGGATGGGGAGGTGTCCGTGTTGGGCTCGGAGAGCGGCGAGGCCGCCGTCGGGATCCAGGACGTGACCGCATTCGTCGGCAGGCTGTACTCGAAACCCGAGGGGTATCGGTTCGACTTCCCCCACCGGAGGCTGCGTCTCTACGAAGACGTCGCCTGGCTTGCGGCCGAAGGAGAGGTCACCGAACCGGGGGAAGCGAGGCCAACGCCCTATCGCTTGATCACGGTCTTCCTGCGGTTGGACTCGGGCTGGCGGGTCGTCCTCTGGAGCGGAAGCGAACCCCGGGCAAGCTGAGTAGCACCAACCCCGAGCCGCTTACGCGGGACCCGGGCCCCGTATGGGCCTACTCGGATGGGACCACGTCAAGTGGAGCCGGCGGGAATCGAACCCGCGACCTCTTCCATGCCAAGGAAGCGCGCTCCCGCTGCGCCACGGCCCCAGGTCGAAGACGTGGTCCACGCCCTCAGAGGTGCCCACCACTTTAGCGCGGGTGGGCCGCGCTGGCAGGTGGCACGCTCCTGGCCGCGGCTATGAGGTGCGCGGTCCTCTGGCCTATGCCCTGGTTGGGTTACGAGCACGATGCTCTAGCCCCTGGCAGCCGCGTTGGTCGATCTCGAGCTTGGACCCCGACTGGGTGCTGGTTCCGGCGGAGCAACTGTGTCTGGCGCTGCGCCTCCTGGGCCACCGCGGCTTCGTGATCGCGGCGACGCAGCCGGCCGGTGCGGGGCAGACTCGAAGCCCGGCGCGGAGAAGGGCAAAAAACAGCGGCCCGGGCTCGCCCGGGCCGCTGCGGGGAGGGCGGAGGGGTGGCGGTCGCTCGCGGCACCGGGGGGTGATGCGCTCCTGACCGCCGTCACTAGCCTGACAGCCGCGGCTGGGAGCGGGCTGAGACCGCCCTGAGAAGTTCCCCAGACCTTGGGCCGGACCGGGTCCGGTCCCAGCTAGGACACAGGGACTTCCCAGCTTGGGGCCTCAGACTTGGCGCCGATGGTGACCGAATCGGCCGGGACCCGGGTCCTGGTGGTGGACGATGAGAGCAACCTGGCCGACCTGGTGGCCACCGCTCTGCGCTATGCCGGCTTCGTCACCGCCACCGCCGCCAGCGGCAAGGGGGCGCTCGAGAGCGTGGCCAGCTTCTCCCCCCACCTGATGATCCTCGACGTGATGCTCCCCGACTTTGACGGCTTCGAGGTCGCCCGCCGTCTCTCCGAGCAAAGCTCGCAGCTGCCCATCCTCTTCCTCACCGCCCGGGACGCTACCGAGGACAAGGTCCGGGGTCTGACCGTGGGCGGGGACGACTACGTCACCAAGCCCTTCAGCCTCGACGAGCTGATCGCCCGAGTTCGGGTGATCCTGCGGCGGACGGGACATCCCGGGGAGAGCCACAACGTCCTTGGCTTCGCCGACCTGGAGATGGATGAGGACCTGCGCGAGGTGCGCCGGGGTGGGGAGCTGATCGAACTCACCGCCACCGAGTATCGCCTGCTGCGCTACCTGCTGATCAACGCTCGCCGGGTGCTGAGCCGGGCCCAGATCCTGGACCATGTCTGGAAGTACGACTTTGGGGGCGACGCCGGGATCCTGGAGACGTATGTCAGCTACCTGCGTAAGAAGGTGGACCGCCGCGATCCCCCGCTGATCCATACGGTGCGGGGCATGGGCTACGTGCTGCGGCTGCCTCGGAACTGAGCCGTGTCGCTGCGCCTGCGCTTGCTGCTGGCGCTTCTGGCCCTGGTGGCGATCGCGCTCTCGGCCATTGACGCGATCACCTACCTGGCCATCCAGTCCAGCCTCAGCCAGCAGATCAACTCCCAGATCGCCAGCTCCGCCGACGCCGTGGACCGCTACCTCACCCAGGAGGCCGACGGCCTCAACCCCCAGGGGGGCTTCCCGCTTCCGGCCGGCGGCAGCTACGGGGAGCTGATCGGGGCCAACGGCAACCTGATCTACGGCAAGCCGCTCTACTACATCGGCCAGCCGCAGCCGCCGCCGCCGCGCTTCCCCGGGGGGTTCCCCAGCCACCCGGTGTCCCAGGCCACCTACACCACCGTGCCGGCCAAGGGCGGGGGCGAGTACCGGGTCCTCCAGTCGCCTCCCGATCCCCTGAGCGGCGTGACCCTGGTGCTGGCCTTCCCTCTCACCCAGGTTGACTCGACCCTGCGCCAGCTCCGCCTCCTGGAGCTGGTGGTCACCGGAGGGGTGCTGCTGCTGATGGCCGCCCTGGCCTGGTGGATCGTGCAGTTGGGCCTGAGGCCGCTGGCCCGGATCCGGGCCACGGCCAAGGCCATCGCCGCCGGCGACCTCAGCCAGCGGGTGCCCTCGACCGATCCCCACACCGAGGTCGGCCAGCTGGGGATCAGCCTCAACGAGATGTTGGGGCAGATCGAGACCGCCTTTAGGGTCCAGGCGGCCTCCGAGGCGCGGATGCGCCAGTTCATGGCGGACGCCTCGCACGAGCTGCGTACCCCGCTCAGCTCGATTCGGGGCTACGCCGAGCTCTTCAGGCGCGGCGCCCGGGCCAACCCGCAGGATCTGGAGAAGACCATGACCCGGATCGAGAGCGAGGCCTCGCGAATGGGCAGGATGGTGGAAGATCTGCTCCTGCTCGCCCGCCTCGATGAGGGCCGCGCGCTGGAGTCGCGCCCGGTGGACCTCTCCCAGCTGGCGGTGGACTCCGCCGCCGACCAGTCGGTGGCGGACCGCCGCCACCGGTTCACGGTCTCCGCCGCCGAGCCAGTCCTGGTCCTGGGCGACGAGGCCCGGCTGCGCCAGGTGGTCGGCAACCTGGTCGGCAACGCCGTGGTCCATACCCCGGCCGGGACCGCGATCGAGATCGCCACCCACCTCGGGGAGGGCTTCGGCAAGGTGGAGGTCCGCGACCACGGGCCGGGGATCCCCGAGGCCGCCGCCCCCCGGGTCTTCGAGCGCTTTTATCGGGTGGACAAAGCGCGCGGCCGGTCCACCGGCGGCGCCGGCCTGGGCCTGGCCATCGTCGGCGCCATCGTCACGGCCCATGCCGGCACCGTGACCCTCGCCTCCACCGAAGGCGGCGGCGCCACCTTCACCGTGGAGCTTCCCCTGGCTCCCGCGGCCACGGCTGCGGACGCTTCCACGGCGTCGGACGAGGCGACCGCGGTGAGCTTGGGGCGGGCGCCAGGCTCGCTCCGGGCCTCCGGCCCGGCCCGAACTCCGCCCCGGCACCGGCGCCGGGGGATGGGCAAGCCCGTATCCGGCGGCGACCAGCCCGACCCGGGCTGACCCCGGCTGCGACAATCCCGAGGTGGCGCCAGCGTCCGGGCCGAGCGGGCCGGCAGGGCCCGAGGACCGCTGGCGGCTCTGGGGCCCCTACCTCTCGCTGCGACAGTGGGGCACGGTGCGGGAGGACTACAGTGCCGACGGCGACGCCTGGGCCTACCTCCCCTTCGAGCAGGCCCGGAGTCGCGCCTACCGCTGGGGCGAGGACGGCATCCTCGGGATATCGGACCGCGGCCAGCGCGTCTGCCTGGGGCTGGCTCTGTGGAACGGCCGCGACCCGGTGCTCAAGGAGCGCTTCTTCGGCCTCTCCAACGCCGAGGGCAGCCATGGCGAGGACGTCAAGGAGTACTGGCACTACCTGGACGGGCTTCCCGGCGCCCGCTATCTGCGGGCGCTCTACCGCTACCCCATGGAGGCCTTCCCCTTCGAGCAGCTGCGGCGCCGCAACCGCGGCTCCGGCCCCGAGCTCGGGCTCCTGCAGCTGGGTGCCTTCGACGGCGATCGCTACTGGACGGTGGAGGTCGAGTACGCCAAGGCCGAGCCCACGGTGGTGGCGTGGCGAGTCCGCGTCACCAACCAGAGCTCGGAACGGGCCAGCCTGCATCTGCTTCCCCAGGTCTGGTTGCGCAACACCTGGGCATGGGAGCGAGGCTCGGCCCCCTTGGGGACGCTGCGGGCTCGGGGCCGGACGCTGCGCCTGGCCGGCGTGGAGGAGCTCCCCGGCTACCGGCTCCAGGCCGAAGGGGACTTCCAGTGGCTCTGCTGCGACAATGAGACCAACTCCGAGCTCCTCTTCGGTGGCCGGAACCGCAGTCCCTACCCCAAGGACGCGATCGGGGACGCGGTGCTGCAGGAGCGCCCCGAGCTCTGCAACCGGGACCTCCTCGGCACCAAGGTGGCTCTGCACTACCGACTGGAGCTGGGTCCCGGCGAGTCGGGGGTGGTCCGGCTGCTGTGGGGCGACCAGCCCCGGCGCCGGGCCCAGCAGTGTGACGCCATCTGCCAGCGAGGATTGGCCCAGGCCGAGCGCTACTACGCCCGGGCCCTGGTCCCGGGCGGGGACGCCGACGACCGCCTGATCCAGCGCCAGGCCTTGGCCGGACTCATCTGGAGCCAGCAGTACTACGAGTACGACGTCCCCCGCTGGCTGGCGGGCGACCCCACCTCGCCAGCGCCGCCGGCCCAGCGCCTGCAGGGTCGCAACCACGACTGGTCTGAGCTGCGGGCCGCCGACGTGATCGTGATGCCCGACAGCTGGGAGTATCCGTGGTTCGCCAGCTGGGATCTGGCCTTCCACGCGCTGGCCCTGGAGCCCTTCGACGTGGCCTTCGCCAAGGAGCAGCTCCTGGTCCTCCTGCAACCCCACTATCTGCGCGAGGACGGCCAGCTGCCCGCCTACGAGTGGGCCTTCTCCGACTCCAACCCCCCGGTCCACGCCCTGGCCGTCTGGCAGCTCTACATTCGCGACCGCAACCGCACCGGGGTGCCCGACCGCGCCTTCCTAGAGCAGGCCTTCCTGGCGCTGCTCTTCCATTACGGCTGGTGGGTCAACCGCCGCGACCCCCAGGGGATGAACATCTTCTCGGGTGGCTTCCTGGGCCTGGACAACATCTCCGCCGTGGACCGCAGCCATCTGCCGGCGGGGGCGAGCATCGCCGAGGCCGACGCCACCGCCTGGATGGGCCTGTTCGTGATCAAGATGTTCCGGATCGCCGCCGAGCTGGCCATTCGCGAGCCTCAGTACGAGAACATGGCCCTGCGATTCTTCGGCCACTTCACCAAGATCGCCGCCGCCCTAAACGGCAACTCCGGTCGCCCCGGGCTCTGGGATGAGCGCGATGGCTTTTACTACGACCTGTTGCGGCTCGGGGACGGCCAGACCGAACGCCTGCGCCTGCGCAGCCTGGTGGGTCTGATGCCCCTGGCTGCGAGTGAGGTGGTGCATCGCCACACTCTCCAGCGGCTGCCCAAGTTGGCGGAGCAGCTGGACGCGGCCACCGAGACCGGCGCTCTGCACTATCGGCGCGCCCGGAGCAGCGACCCCTACGCCTGTCTCAGCCTGGTGGGGGAGGACCGGATCCACCGGCTGCTGGACCGGCTGCTCGACCCCGCCGAGTTCCTCTCCGGCCACGGCCCCCGCTCCCTCTCCAAGGCCCATCTGCAGCACCCTTTCAAATGCCGTCTGGTCCCCGGGATGCGCCCGGTCCGCTACGAGCCCGGGGTGAGCCGGGAGCGGGTGATGGGTGGCAACTCCAACTGGCGCGGGCCGGTCTGGTTCCCCACCACCTACGTCCTAGTCCAGGCACTGCGCCTGCTCGGTACCGGCCTTGGCCCTGGCTTCACCCACCCCTTCCCCGCCCCCGGTGGGCCGGCGATCGGCCTGAGCCAGATCGCCGACCAGCTGGCCTCGCGTACGGTGGCGCTCTTCCGGCGCGGCCGAGGCGGCCGCCGCCCCCTCTACCAGGGCCTGGACAAGTTCCAGAAGGACCCGGAGTGGAACCGCAACCTGCTGTTCTACGAGTACTTCGACGGCGACAGTGGCGCCGGCCACGGGGCGGCTCACCAGACCGGGTGGACGGCGCTGGCGGCGCTGCTGGTGGAGGAGCTGCGCCAGCCCTGGTTGCCGCCGCAGGTGGGCGGGTCCCGGCCCCGACGACCCCGCTAGCCGCCGGTCAGGCGCTCCAGACCGGCGGCGAGGTGGCCGTAAAGTCGAGGTTCTGGGTCACCAGCTGGGGCTGGCCGGGCTTGCGGGCGGTGGCCTTGGGCAGCCACCAGAGCTGAAACTTGGCCGCCTTGTTGGTGGCCAGGGTGTTTACGTAGAGCAGGCTCTTGCCGTCCGGCGACCAGGTGGGGCTGGCCGGCTCCGGGCCGTTGCAGAGCGCGACCGGCGTGCCCAGGGTGCTGCCGTTCCAGCTCGCCACCTCCAGGGTGGTGGTCTGGAGGGCGTTGTTGGTGCAGACCATGGCCACTTCAGTCCCGTCGGGGGAGAGGGCAGGTTCGGCACAGTCCTGCTGGGGGGTGGTCAGATACACCGGGGTCGCCCCCGGGCCGCTGGCCAGGGCCAGCTGGGAGTAGGTGTCGCCGGTGTTCTGGTCGACCGCGTACTTGGCGTAGATGATCGACCCCGACGCCAGCGGGATGGGCTCGACGTCACCTCCCTGGTAGTAGAGGTTGTCCTCGCTCCAGACCTCGGGTCGCACCCCGGGGTTGGCGAAGGGCACCGACTGGATCTGGAAGTCGACGTTGTAGGCCGACCCCGGGTCAGCCCAGTCCGCGGCGTAGAAGAGGGTGCTGCCGTTGGGGCTGACCCGGGGATAGAAGGCCCAGTGGTTGCCGAAGTACTGGCTGGAACTCTCCTGGAGCAGCTGCCGGAGCACCTGGCCCTGGGGGCTGAGCAGGTAGACGTCGCTGTAGGCCGAGCTCAGCGCCACCGCCAGCAGGTCGCCGCCCGGTGCCACCTCCACCTGGACCCAGTCGTAGCCCGGGGCCTGGAGGTGGGTGAACTTGAGATTGCTCAGGCTGTAGATCTCTCCGCCCTGGACCACGTAGACCGTTCCCGGGAGGTCGATCAGGGCCTGGGACTGGGTGGGCTTGTCCGAGTGGTTGAGGTTGGCCTTGAGCGTGCCCATCACCGAGTAGACAACCAGACCGAAGACGGCCATCAGGGCCATCACCGCCACGGCCGGGAGCAGGCGCCTCACCCGGTGGGGAAGTACTGGGCCACCAGGCTGTGGATGGCGCTCCAGTTGGGCTGGAGCGCGTCCGTGTAGCCGTAGGCGGTGGGGATCGCGACGTCACTGAAGTAGGGGGAGTAGTCCATCACCACCTCGGTGACGTTGCCGTCCTTGAAGGCCTTGGCCAGGGGGATCAGCTGGCCGATCTGGGTCAGGCTCATGTCGGTCTTGACGATGTTGCTCAGGGACGAGGCGATCCCGGGGATGTCGCCCAGCCCCAGGGTGTTGGCCGCCGACTTGATGTCCAGCAGCAGCTGCTGCTGCTTCTGGGAGCGGGCGATGTCGGAGAGCACGTCGCCGTGGCGGGAGCGGACGTACTCCAGGGCGTTCACCCCCCCCAGCCGCTGGGGCCCGGGCAGGACCATGATCCGGTCGTAGGCATAGGGGTTGCCCCGGCCCAGGTCATAGGGGTACTCGTCGTCCAGGATCGGCATCTGGGCGACGACGTTGACGCCGCCCAGGTCGTCGACCAGCTTGACCAGCCCGCCCAGGCCGATCCATACCCAGTAGTTGACCGAGACCCCGAAGTTGTTCTCGACGGTCTGGATCGCCTCCGCCGCCCCGCCGTCGGAGTAGGCGGTGTCGATCTTGTTGCTGCCCCCTCCCGAAAGCGGTACCCAGAGGTCGCGGGGGATGGAGAACATCACCACCGAGTGCAGCTGGGGGTTGACCCGCACCAGGATCATGGTCTGGGTGAGGACCCGGCTGGCTTCGAACTTGGTGTCGTTATCGGAGCCCAGCAGGAGCACGTTGAAGGCCTGGCCGGACCCGGCCCCGCCGCTGCCCGGGCTGGGGGTGGGGAGGCCTGCGTGGCCCCTGTTGCCGGTGGTGGGGTGGCCGGTGATATTGATCGCGGCCGAGATCGCCGGCAGGAAGTAGGCGACCACGCCCGCAGCCCCGGAGAGGGCGAACCCCACCAGGAGCAGCAGCCCCAGCAGGATTCGGTGCCGGCCCCATGAGAACGGTGACTTCTGTGACGTCAGCCCGGCGCGGCGGCGCCTGGGCCGGGTCCCGGCGGCCATGCCGCGGGATTGTACCCCGCGTACCTGGGGCCAACCCCTGGTCAGTTGGCCCTACGCAAGTGGGTTCCGGCCGGTAACCTTGGCCCCCATGCTGCTCGAGGGGAAGCGGGTCCTGGTCACAGGTGTGCTCACCCCCGCCTCCCTGCCCTTCGCCGTCGCCCGCCAGGCCCAGCGGGACGGTGCCGAGGTGGTGCTCACCTCCTTCGGCCGCGCCCGGCGCCTGACCGAGCGCAGCGCCGCCCGGCTGGCCCCGCCGCCGCCGGTGTTGGAGCTGGACGTCAGCCGCGACCAGGACTTCCCGACGCTGGCGGCGGAGCTGGGCCGCTCCGGGCGGCCCTTGGATGGCATCGTCCATGGGGTCGCATTCGCGCCCCAGGAGGCCCTGGGCGGCGCCTTTCTGCGCACTCCCTGGGAGGCGGCCGCCCAGGCCCTGCGGGTCAGCGCCTTCTCGCTGCAGCAGCTGGTGGTGGCGCTCGAGCCGCTGATCCCCGAGCGCGGCGGAAGCGTGGTCACCCTCGACTTCGACGCCAGCAGGGCCTGGCCCGGCTACGACTGGATGGGGGTTTCCAAGGCGGCGCTGGAGTCGGTGGTCCGCTACCTGGCCCGCTACCTGGGCGCCCGCCGGATCCGGGTCAACGCCGTCTCCGCGGGGCCGGTCTTCACCACCGCCGCCAAGGGGATCCCCGGCTTCGCCGCCTTTCCGGAGATCTTCGCCCGCGCAGCGCCCCTAGGCTGGGATGCGCGGGATGCGGCGCCGGTGGGGCGGGCGGTGGTGGCCCTGCTCTCCGACTACTTCTCCGCCACCAGCGGCGAGATCGTGCACGTGGACGGTGGCTTTCATGTGCTGGGTACCTCCGAGGCGGCTACCCCCGGAGAGACCGCCGGGTAGGGCGCGGCGCTGACCTGATGGCGGCTGCGCCAGACCGCGGCCACCAGCGCCGCCAGCAGGGCGACCGCTCCCGCCAGCAGCAGCGAGAGCCGGCTGCCCCACGCCTGTTCGATGGCGCCGAAGAGGGGGCTGCCGATGGGTGTGGAGCCCAGGAACACCCAGATGTAGAGAGCCATCACCCGGCCCCGCAGCCGGGCCGGGGTGTGGGTCTGGATGACGCTGTTGCACATGGCGCTGAAGACGATCATCCCCAGGCCCGCCCCGGCCAGCAGCAGGGCCGCCAGGGGCAGGGAGGGACTCTGGCCGGCCAGGGCCAGGAACAGGCCGAAGACAGCGCAGCCGAGCAGCAGCGCCCGGAAGGAGGGTCGGCCCAGGTAGGCCACCCCGAGCGCCCCCACCAGGGCGCCCACGCCCAGGGCCGAGGTCAGGATCCCCAGCCCGGTGGCCCCGGCGTGGAGGCCGTCGCGATCGAAGGCGGTGATCATCAGGGTGAGGTTGTAGGAGAAGGTGCTGACCACGGCCATCAGGGTGATCACCAGGGCCAGTTGGGGGGTGCGGCGGACGTAGGCGATCCCCTCGCGAAGCTGGTGGACGATCGGGGGCCGGGCCCCGGTGGGCCGCGCTGGCCGGTGCAGCTCCTGGGGGCGCATCAGCCAGAGCCCGACGATCACGGCCAGGTAGGAGACCGCGTTGAGGTCGAAGCAGAGCGCGGTGCCCACCGTCGCGATCAGGATGCCGGCCAGGGCCGGGCCCACCGCGCGGGCGCCATTGAACACCATCGAGTTGAGGGCGATGGCGTTGGCCATCCGCCGCGCGCCCACCATTTCGGTGACGAAGGCCTGGCGGGTGGGGCTGTCGACCACGTTGATCAGACCGAAGAGCGCCACCACCAGGAACACCTCCCAGGGTCGGGCGATCCCCAGCCCCACCGTGATCCCCAGCACCGCCGCCACCACGGCGAAGCAGCTCTGGGTGGCGATCAGGACCTCGCGCTTGGAGAGGCGGTCCGCCACCAGGCCGCCCAGGGGCTGCAGCACCAGGTTGGGCAGGAACTGGACCGTGACCAGCAGCCCCAGCATCAGCGGCGAGTGGGTCAGCTCCAGGATCAGCCAGGCCTGGGCGGTGGTCTGCAGCCAGCTGCCCGAGAGCGAGATCAGCTGCCCGGCGAAGAAGAGCCGGTAGTTGCGGTTGCCCAGGGCCTGGAAGGTCCGCGTGGCGAAGCCCCGCGGGGAGACCGTCATCGGTCCAGACCGATCAGGTGCTCCAGTACCGGCAGCGAGCGGGCCAGGACCGTGATCTCGGCCGTGGTGAGATGGCGCAGCCGCTGGCCCAGCCACTCCGCGCGCACCTTGCGTGCCGCCCTGGCCACCGAGGCGCCCTTGGGGGTCAGCGAGACCAGGATGCAGCGGCGGTCGTTGGGGTCGACCCGCTTGCGCACCAGCCCCGACGCCTCCAGCTGGATGAGCAAGGCGGTCATCGATGGCACCCGCATCCGCTCCTGGCTGGCCAGCTCGGTGACGGTGGCGGCACGCCGCTCCAGCAGGCCCACCAGCACCGGGTAGTGGCCGACCGCGATCCCCAGGGGCCCGGAGGCCTCGCGCAGGCGGCGGCCGAAGCGCTGGAGCAGCCCGGGGAGGGTGGCGGCCAAAGCCGTGGCCCGGGCATCGCGGCTCGCGGCCCGGCTGGGCGCGAGGTCGGCAGGTGTGGTCACACCCTTAGTTTACCTAATTAGGAAAACTAAGTACCCATCATCGCCGTCAGCCGGCGCACCCCTGGGTGGACACCGCGGCGGTGCGGCCGCCGGCCGCCTGGATGTCGGCTCGGATCTCGGCCGCGGTCAGGGCGTAGCCCTCGTCGGACGTGACCACCGACTTGGCGAAGACAACACCCAGGACCGCTCCCCGGAGGTCGACGAAGGGCCCCCCCGAGTTCCCCGGGATCACGTCGGCCTGGAGCACGTAGATCTCGCGGCTCACGGTCGAGGTTCCGTAGATGTCGCGGCCGACGGCGTCCAGCTGGCCGCGGATGGCCCCCGGGGCGACCTGCTCAGGGCCACCCTGGGGATAGCCGATCACCGCCCCCGGGGTGCCGCGCCCCGCCGGTCCGGCGATGGTGAGCGGGGTCAGATTGAGATTGGCAACCCGCAGCAGCGCCAGATCTCGCTCCGGGTCGAAGAGCACCACCCGGGCGCTCTGGGCGCCGAACCGACCCGGCACGGCCACGGTGGTGGACTGGGTGCCGGCGACCACGTGGGCATTGGTGAGGATCAGGTCGGTGCCGACCGGGAAGCCACTGCCCTCCACCAGCCCGCCGCAGCCGCTGCTGACCAGCTTGACGGTGTCCGCTGCCGCCGCCTGCACCGCCTGATCGCCGCTCAGGTCTCCAGGCAGGCCCACGCGCGAGGGCAGGGGAGGGATCAGGGTGGCGAAGACCTGGGGGAAGGGGACCCCGCTCAGCACTCGCTGCAACCCGCCCAGGCCGATCGGGTCCTGGGGCAGGGTGCCAGCCAGCCGGTGGAGGATCACCGAGCCCTGGATCTGGCTGGCCAGGGGTTGCCAGGGACCGTTGCCAAAGGTGAGCCCCAGGTACCAGCTGGCGAGCAGGGTCACCACCAGGCCCCAGGCCACGCCCAGCACCGAGTCCGCCACCCCCAGATGCAGGCGCCCGGCGCGCAGGCGTAGGCGCAGGCCCACCCAGGTGCCCGCGGCGTCGCCCAGGAAGGCGCAGAGCAGCAGCAGCCCCACCCCCAGGGCCGAGCGCACGCCCGGGCTGAACTGCTGCAGTTGGCCCGGGACGCTGACCGCCAGGAGCACCCCCAACCCGAGCCCCACCAGCAGGCCCAAGAGGGACAGCACCGAGTAGGCGAGCCCGCGGCGGTATCCCCAGAACCCGGCATAGACCAGGGCCAGGGCGATGACCAGGTCGACTAGGTCCAAGCGCTATCTGCCATCATGCGGGCTCCGAACCCGCTGCCCGTCCTTCGCCGCCCCGGCCCGTCAATATGCTGGCGGAACTTCGCAGATGAGCACCATTGAGTACTGAACGTACCAGCACGGGCCAGGTGAGCCGGCAGCGCCGCAGCCGCGGCCCGGTGCAGAGCGGCCTGTTCATCCCCCTTCCCGAGGACTGGCGCTCCTGCGTCCTGCCGGCGGTAGGGCTGGCCACCCCCGTGGGGCTGCTGGTGGTCAACTTCTCGGCCTGGGTGATCTCACAGCTGGGAGCCTTCCGTTGGGGGGTGGCGGTGAGCGCCTTCATCAGTGCCCTGATCCTCAACGCCCTGACCGCGGTCAACGTCTACCGATACGTGCGCAACCGCTGGCCCGACTTCCTGATCAGCCGTCCCGAGAACGGCAACTGGGTGCTGCTGGGGGCGATCACGGTGATCCTGCTCACCGCCTTCCTCTCCTCGGTCTTCTCCTATGTCGGTATGTCGAACCCCAAGCACCTGCCCAACCTGATCGCCGTCGTCACCGGGTTCCTCGGGGTGATGATCCCCTTGGGTCTGAGCCTGACCCTCAACCGCCGCCGACGCCAGGGGGGCTGAGCCCGGCCGCGGCCGGCCGGGTGGCCTCGAGGTCGCCCAGGATCTGGAGCCGCTCGCCGTCGGAGAGCAGGGCGGCGGTGGCCAGGGCCAGGAAGAGCCCGTGCCCGAGGACGCCGGGGAGCGCCTCCAGCCGGGCCGCCACCCGGGCCGGGGGCGGCGGGTCGCGGAACTCCAGGTCCAGGATGTAGTTGCCGTTGTCGGTGATCCAGGGCTGCTCGCCGGCGCTGCGCAGTTGGGTCTGGCAGCCAAGCTCGGCCCGGCAGAGGGCGGCGGTGCCCAGCCAATCGAAGGGGAGCACCTCCACCGGCAGGGCGCGGTCTCGGGCTAGGCGCGCCACCCGTTTGCCCGGGTCGGCCAGCACCCAGAAGCGCCGGCTGGCCCGGGCCACCACCTTCTCCCGGAGCAGGGCGCCGCCACCGCCCTTGAGCAGGTTGAGGGATCTGTCGAACTGGTCGGCACCGTCGAGGTCGAGGTCCAACTGGCCCGCACTGGCGCCGATCACCCGGACCCCGGCCTCGCGGGCCAGGGCCTCGGTCCGGCGCGAGGTGCAGAGCGCCTCCACCTGCAAGCCCTCCCGGACCCGGGCACCGAGGGCCCTTACCAGGGCGGAGGCCATCCGGCCGCTGCCCAGACCCAGGCGCATCCCCGGGAGGATCTGGGCGGCGGCGAAGTCGGCCACCTGGGAGGCCGCGGCCTGGAACTCCGAGGTCGACAGGGGGCGGCTAGCCGCTGGCGTTGGGGCCCGCCTCCTCGATCCGGATCCGAATCAGGAGCCGGCGCTCGCTGACCATGGCGGCCCGGTACTCCGCCCAATCAGGGTGCTCGCCGACCGCGGCCCGGTAGTAGCCCTCCAGACCGGGCATGGCCTCCGGCAGGGACTGGATCTCGGCAGTGCCGCCGATGGCGACCCAGGGGCCGAAGAAGCGGTCGGTGAAACACAGCAGCTGGCAACGGGGCTGGCGCCGGAGGTTGAGCGCCTTGACCGCGGTCTCCCGGGTGCTGACCACCACCAGCCCCTGCGGGTCGAGCGCGGCCACGACTGGCGACATCTGCGGGCTGCCATCCCGGCGCCGGGTGGCGAGGACGGCGTGATGGTTGGCGGCTACGAACTGTCTGGCCTCGTCGGGTGTCAATGGGTCCCTCCTTTGTCTGTGCCGGCGTCCGCCCAGCGCAGCGGCCGGGCCCGTGCCCGGCGGATCAACTCCTCCTGAATCCCGGGCGCGGAGGCGAGGGGGTCGGCCCGCTGCCAGCGCCCGTCGGCGTGCAGCCTCCAGGTCTGGCGGCGGTCGGCCCACGTCAGCTCGAGGACCTCGCGCACCTCATCGCGCGCCTGGGGGTCGAGCAAAGGCACGGCGCACTCCACCCGGCGGTAGAGGTTGCGGCCCATGAGGTCGAGCGAGCCCAGGCGGACCTCGGGGTCGCCGCCGTTTTCGGCGACGAAGGCGCGCCCATGCTCGAGGAAGCGGCCGATCACGCTCTGGACCTCGATGGTCGAGCTCACCCCCTCCACGCCCGGTCGCAGCGAGCAGATCCCGCGCACCAAGAGCCGGATCCGGAGCCCGGCCTGGGAGGCGCGGTAGAGGACCTGCACCGCGCGCTCGTCGGTCAGGCCGTTGACCTTGATCAGCAGCCCCGCCGGCCGCCCCCGGCGGAGATGGCCCAGCTCCCGCTCCACCATGGCCTCGAAGCTCTCGATGGCGTTGATGGGAGCCACCCAGAGAGTGCGGTAGTCGCGCTTGCGGGAGTACCCGGTCAGGTAGTTGAACAGGTCCGCCACCTCCTCGGTCACCTGCTCGCGGGCGGTGAGCAGGCCGAAGTCGGTATAGGTACGGGCGGTCACCGCGTTGTAGTTGCCGGTACCGACATGGGCGTAGTAGCGCACCCCGCCCTCCTCGTGGCGCACCACCAGCACCAGCTTGGCGTGGGTCTTGAGCCCGGGTACGCCGTAGGCGACGTGGGCGCCCACCTGTTCCAGTTGCTTGGCCCAGCGGATGTTGTTCTTTTCGTCGAAGCGGGCCTTGATCTCCACCAGCACCACCACCTGCTTGCCGTCCTCCGCGGCCCGGATCAGGGCGTCGATCAGGGGGGTGTCACCGCTGGTCCGGTAGAGGGTGAGCTTGATCGCCGCCACCTTGGGGTCCCGGGCCGCCTGCTCGATGAAGCGCTCGGTGCTGGCGACGAAGGAGTCGTAGGGGTGCTGGACCAGGACGTCACCCCGGCGCAGCACCGCGAAGAAGTCGGGGTCCTGGTCCTGGATGGTCAGCAGGCGCGGCGGAGTGGTGCCGCTGAACTGGGGATAGGCCAGCTCCGGGCGCTCGACCTCGTCGATCACGCTCAGCAGGCCACTGAGGTCGAGGGGGCCGTCCAGGGTGTGGACCTCCTCGGGAGTCACCCCCAGCTCGGTCTCCAGCAGGCTCAGGATCTCGGCCGGCAGGGCGGGGTCGGCCTCGACCCGGACCACCGCGCCGAAGCGGCGCTCCCGCAGCTCCTCCTCCATGGCCGAGAGCAGGTTGGGCTCGTCCTCGTCGATGTCGAAGTCGGCGTCGCGGGTGACCCGGAAGAGTCCCTGGCCGACCACCTCCATTCCCGGGAAGAGGCGGTCGAGGCGCTCGCCGATGATCCGCTCCACGGGGACGAAGGCGCCCTCGCGCCCCGCCCTGAAGAAGCGCGCCATCGCCGACGGCACCTTGACCCGGGCAACCCGGGGGGCGCGCTCGCCAGGCTCGCGCAGCAGGACCGCGATCGAGAGCGAGAGGTTGCTGATGTAGGGGAAGGGGTGGGCGGGGTCGATCGCCAGCGGCACCAGCAGGGGATAAAGCTGGGCTTCGAAGAAGCGATCACAGGCGCGCTGCTCGCTCCGGCTCAGAGCCTGCTTGGGCAGCACCAGCCGGATGCCGCGCCGCTCCAGTTGGGGCACAAGCTCCTCGCGCAGGCAGCGGATCTCGGCCTCGGCCACCTCCCGGGTGCGCTTGGTGATGGCGTGCAGCTGCTCGGTGGGGGTCATGGCGTCGGCGTGGCTGCTGGGCAGCCGCTCCGCCAGCTGGCGCTTCAGCGACGCCACCCTGATCATGTAGAACTCGTCGAGGTTGCTGGAGGTGATGGCGAGGAAGCGCAGCCGCTCCAGGAGCGGTACCCGGTCGTCCTGCGCCTGGGCCAGCACCCGGGCGTCAAAGTCGAGCCAGCTCAGCTCGCGGTTTATGTAGTTGCGCGGGTCGTCCAGGACCGCCGCCCGCTGGTGGCGGCCCGAGGTGGGCAGGGCCACTATCCGCCCGGGACGGGCGCGAGGCCTATGCCGGTGGGCGGGCTCACTTCGGCGGCTCTTGGCCTCAGTCACGGGCGAACGCTATCACCCGCCCAGGCGGGAAGGGTGTCAGATCCGATGACGTTTTGATGGCGGCGGATGCGGATCAGGCAATCCGGGGTAGGATCGGGCTGGTGCAGCGCACACTCTGGTTGAGCCTGGCGCCACTGGCCGCGGCCGGCCTGCTTGCCGGCTGCGGCGGCAGCGGCATTAGCACGTCGCGGCCCGCCGGGGCCATCCTCCAGGCCGCCAACTCGACGGTGCTGGGTGGGTCCTTCGAGATGACCTTCTCCGCCCACCTCCAGGCCGACCTCAGCCATGTCACCGGGCTCTCGGGGGTCAATGCCACCGAGCTGGCGGTGATTCAGGATGAGATCAATGCCGCCACCCTCCAGGGAACCGTCGAGTATCAGGGCCCCCAGGACCTGGAGGCCACCTTCTCCCTGCCGCCGTTGCTGACCAGCCCCTGGCACGTCATCGACCTGAACGGGGTGGAGTACGTCTCCGAGGACGGCAGCCACTGGTATCAGGCCGCCAAGAGCTCCTCCAGCCAGGTGCTGGGGGGCCAGACCCTGAACGGCCTCAAGGCGGAGTTCAAAACCTGGGGGCAGCAGCTCAAGGGCTCGTCCCAGGTGGTCAACCTGGGGGTCAGCACCGTAGGCGGGGTCCGGATTGACCACCTCCAGTCCACCGTCCCCGCCGCGGCTTTGAACACCTTCATGTCCCAGGCGCTGTCCGGGGTGCTCTCCAAGCTGCCCAGCTCCACCCCCAAGCTGGGTGGTGATCTGACCGCCATCGAGCAGCTGATCCGCTTCACCGGGGCCCGCGGCGACAGCTACGTCCGTACCGACAACGGTCGCCTGGCCCGCGCCACCTCCACCGTGGGCATGGACCTGGAGCTGGGGGCGCTATCCCTGCTGGCGCCCAAGCAGAGCGGCCTGCCCTCGGGCTACGCCTCCCTGACCTTTGACTTCGCCGGCAACCTGAGCGACTACGGGCAGACCTTCAACATTCAGAAGCCCAGCCAGGTCCTGCCCGGCCGCCCCCCGACACCCAGCGGACTGGGTGGGGCGCTCTCCTCGCTCTAGCCTCTCACCGCCGCCACCCGGGGGTCGGGGAGTAGCAGCCGCAGCTCCAGGCCAGGGAGGGCCCGGCTAACGGCGTCGGCGACCTCGGCCGCCAACTGAGCCTGGGGCAGGTAGCAGAAGCAGCCGCCGCCACTGCCGGTGAGCGCCCAGCCTTGTTGGGGAGTGGCCCGGCGCAAGGCGGTCAGCTGCGGACCGAGTTGGGGGGCGGCTCGGACCGCCGCCGGCTCCAGGGAGCTCCCCAGCAGCTCCGCTTGGGGCGCCAGGCCCTGGCGCAGAGCCTGGGCCACCGCCGCCACCCGCTCGCCGCTGCTGAAGTCCGCGGGGACGGTGGCCGCGTAGGCGGCGGCGGTCGGCACCCGGCCCAGCACCGCGACCAGGAACACCCCCTGGGCCAGGGAGGGCAGCGGGCTCAGCTCCTCGCCGACCCCGCTTACCAGAGCGGCTCCGCCCAGGAGGCTGAAGGGCACGTCGGCGCCGCACTCCAGGGCCAGCTGCCGCAGAGCGTCCGCGGAGGCGTCGGCGCCCACCAGGCGCAGCACCGCGGCGGCGTCGGCGGAACCGCCTCCGAGGCCAGCCTGGCTGGGGACGCGCTTCACCAGGGCCAGGCGCCGCACCGGCGGGCCCAACCCCCGCTGGCGGAGGAGCAGAGCCGCCCGCACCGCCAGGTTGGTGACCCCCAGGGGCACCCCCGCCGCCTGGGGCCCGAGGACGGTCAGCTGGGGAGGCTCCGGAGCAAGCCCCGCGGCGGCGTCCCCCAGCTCCGCCCCAACGACGTCGCTCCAGGCCACCGTCTGGGAGACCGCGGCCAGCAGGTGATAGCCGTCGCCGCGCCGGCCCAGCAGTTCCAGGGCCAGGTTCAACTTGGCCGCTGCCCGACCCCAGCGCAACATCGGCGCCACTCTAGCGGTGAGGGGCGCCGCCGCTGCCGTTGCTATACTTCAGCGCCGCCCGGCAACTCGCCGGCCCGCGGACCCACGCCGGGTCCCATCGCTGGAGAGCATTGGCCAACTCCTCCTCTGCCCGCAAGCGCATCCGCTCGATCGCCCGCAAGCACGAGCGCAACCGCCGGGTGCGCTCCTCGGTGCGCACCGTGGTGGCCAAGGTCAGGCGCGCGATCGAGTCGCCATCTGAGGCTGGTCCCGGCGAGCTGGTGCGGGCGGCGGTCTCGGCTCTCGACCGGGCCGCCGAGCACGGGATCATCCACCCCCGCAACGCGGCCCGCCGCAAGTCGCGCCTGATGCGCCAGGCGCACCTGGCGGCCCTGGCCGGCGAGGAGCGCGTCACCGTGGCCAAGAGCAGGCCGGCGGCGCGGGGCACCCGGCCCAAGGCCGCGGCCGCGCGCAAGCCGGCGGCGGCCAAGACCCGGCGCTCGGCAACCAAGACCGAGCGCACCGCGGCCAGCCAGCGGCGCGCCGCCGGCAAGGACGCGGCCGGGGCCTGAGCCTCAGGCGGCGGCGCTGGCCAGCTCGGTGGCCATCCCCGCCAGGACGGCGGCCAAGCCCTCGGAGAGTTCGATCGCCCCGGTGCGTGCCGCCCAGTCCAGGTCGGCCAGCTGCACCAGCCAGCGGCGCAGGCGGGCGGGGCCGGCCCGGTGGAGCTGGTTTTGCAGCTTCTCCTGTCTCCATCGGGGAAGGTCGCTCGGGGCCTGCTCCGGGTCGGCCAGGGCGATGAGATCCCGGAGCACCCGGGCCAGCGCACCCACCACCAGCGGCGGCGGCAGCTCCGGGGCCAGCGCCAGGCGCTCACCCAGCCGCCGGGGGGTCTCGAAGAGGGCGTCGGTGATCCGGTAGACCTCGGTCGGGGGGGCGGCGGTCACCAGCTGCAGGCCCACCCCGTCGGCCAGCTCTGCCGAGCCCCCGGTGTAGAGCTCGAGCTTCTCCAGCTCTTGCTCCAGCTGCCCCATGTCGCGGGCGGCCACGTCCAGCAGTCGCTCCAGCACTCCCCGGCCGACGCGCAGCCGCCGCTCCTCCAAGCGTCGGCGCACGTGCTGGCGGAGCTCCTGCCCGCGGGGCCGCTGCAGCCGCCGGACCTCGGCGCCGGCGGCCTTGAGGGCGCGTAGGAGCGCGGAGGTGCCAGCTCCCGGTTGCCGGCCCACCACCACCACCGCCGTGGTCTCCATGCGCTCCCCCAGCAAGGTCGCCAGCCGCTCCGCTTCCCGGTCGGCGCGCTGGCCCGCCTCCAGTTGGGGGGGATCCCAGAGGACCACCACCCGGCGCAGGGCGAGGAAGGGCGGGGTGGCGACGCTCTGGGCGATGGCGTCGAGGTCGCGGCTGCGCCGGAACTCCTCCAGGCTCAGCTCCGAGCCCAGCTCTCGGGCGAGCTGGTCGCGCAGCCGCAGGGCCTCAGTGGTCACCAGGTGGGGGTCGTCGCCGTAGACGACGACTAGGGGCTCGGGCACCTCGGCGATTATCCGGGCGCCGGGGGCTGGGGGCCTGCAGCGCGGCAGTTGGGGAGTTGCCTTGGGGTGGCCGCTGCCGTCAGCATTGGGGCGAAGTGCTGGTGTCCTCGCTCGCGATCGCCAATCCGCGGCTGCCATTCGGGACCCTGGGCGCGGAACTGGCCATCGGCACCGTCTTCCTGCTCCACATCGCCCTGGTGGGCTTCGTCCTGGCCGCCTCCGGCCTGGCCCCCTTCATGGAGCTGGCGGGGCTACGCCGGGGGGGCGACCCGATGTGCCTCCGCTACGCCCGGCGCCTGGCTCACTCGGTGCTCTACCTGTACAGCCTGGGGGCGACCTGGGCGGTCTTCGCCGTGGTGCTGCTGACCGGCCTCTACGGACGGCTGGTGGGGACCCTGCTCAACCAGCTGCTGCTGCCCCTCACGATCGCCTTCGCCAGCTTCTTCGTCGGCATCCCCTTGCTGCTCATCTACGTGTACGGATGGGATCGCTTGGGCGCCAAGCTGCACCTGGCGGTGGGCTTCCTCTTCGCCATCTTCCAGTACGCCTTCCTCTTCCTCATCGTGCAGCTGGACAGCTACGCCCTCAACCCCGGCAGCGCCGTGGCCTCGCCCTGGTCCCCGAGCTATCCCTGGCTCTTGCTCCACTACGCCGGCGCCAACCTCTCCTGGGGGGCGCTGCTGCTGGCGGCGATCGCCATCTGGCGGGGGCGGCGGGCCCGCAACCCGGCCGAGGTCACCTACCAGCGCTGGGCGGCTCGGGTCAACTTCGCCATCGGCTCGGTGTTCCTGCTCGCCCAGCCGGTCACCGGCTTCATCCTCGCGGAGTCGATCAAGAACAGCGCCATCCCCGTCTACGACAACCTCTTCGTGCTCAACTCCGCCTCGCTCTTCATCGGCCAGGTGGTGCTGCTGGCGGTGGTGGTGCTGGGGGCCAACCTGGTCTTCTGGCGCCACCACGAGGGTGCCGGCGGAGGCAGCCTGACCGTGATCGCTCTGCTGGGGATGGCCGGGGCGGTGCTGCCCGCGGGCATCATCCCCAGCTCGGTGGTGGCCCTGCGCTACGTTGCCCTGCTGATCGCGTTCTTGGCCACCGCCGCCAATCTGGTGCTCTACATCCGCTCGCTGCGGCGGCGGGGTACCGACCTGCAGATCCCCCCGGTGGCGGGTCGAGCGATCGCCCTGGTCGGGGTCTGCGCCCTGGCCCTCTCCCTGTATATGGGGGTGATCAAGGAGAACGCCAAGCTGCCCTGTGGCATCGACGCCGCCAAGGGCCAGCCAGGCTGCCTGCTCAGCCTGCATCAGTCGGCCCAGAACTTCACCATCCCCCCGAGCTACCAGCCTTGAACTACCAGGACTTCGAATCCTCCTGGTACCTGGGCCTGCTCATCGCCAGCTTCTTCGCCCTGATGCTGGTGGGGATAAGGATGGTGGCCAGGCGGGTACGCCGGCTCACCGCCGGCGGCGACCCGATGGTGGCCTGGATCTCGGTGGGGGCCTCGATCTACACCTTCCTCTTCATCCTCGGACTTTGCCTGGCCCTCCTGGTCGGGATCGTGGTCCTGGCGGGTGGCTGAGGAACCCGGCCAGCCGGGCGGGCGGCGGATGTCCCGCCGCCGCTTTCTGCTCCTGGGCATCAATGCCGCCGGTGCCGGCACCGCCCTGCTGATCGCCGCCCCGATCGTGGGCTCGGTGCTGAGCCCGGTGTTCGCCCGGCGGCGCACCCCTTGGGTGATGGTGGCGGACGTCGGCCAGGTGGCGGTGGGCGTCCCCACCGCCTACGTGGTCAACCTGCCCATCGACGAGGGCTGGCAGGTGCCGCCCGTGCCGCGCACCGTCTACGTGGTCAAGCTCAACCTCAATGGCAAGGTGCAGATGCTGACCCTCTCCAACATCTGCACCCACATGCAGTGCGACGTCCATTGGGACCTCAACCTGCAGGAGTTCCTCTGCCCCTGCCACGGGGGGCTCTACAGCATCGACGGCACCAACATCGGCGGACCGCCGCCCTGGCCGCTCTTCCGCTACCAGCACAAGCTGGTGGGCAACACGCTCTACGTCCGCAACAATCTCACCGGTGAGGCGGCCAATGGCTGAGCGGGTCGAGCGCAGCAACCTGCTTGCCAAGTTCACCCGCCCGGTGGCCCGCCCCCTGGCGGCCACCTACCGCTGGGTGGACGAGCGGCTGGGGGTCTCGGACCTGACCCACCAGCTCCTCTACGAGGCGGTTCCCCGGCGCGGGGCCTGGGCCTACTCGCTGGGCAGCGCCACCCTGATCATCATCGTCCTCCAGATCGTCACCGGGATGTTCCTGCTCTGGACCTACGTCCCCTCGACCACCGAGGCCTGGGGGAGCCTCAACTACATCGAGCGCCACGACGAGTTCGCGGCCATCGTCCGGGGCATGCACCTCTGGGGCGCCTACGTGCTCTTCGTGGTGATCGGCATGCACATGCTGCGGACCTTCGTCAGCGGCTCCTACAAGAAGCCCCGCGAGCTCAACTGGATCGTGGGCGTGATCCTCTTCCTTCTGGTCCTGGGCCTGGGGATCACCGGGGCCATGCTCCCCTGGGACCAGGCCGCCTACTGGACCGCCACCGTGGTCACCCACGTCGTCAACTACATCCCCCTCTTCGGCGCTCAGATCCAGGCCATCCTCCGGGGCGGCCCGCAGATGGGCCCGGAGACCCTGACCCGTTTCTTCGCCATCCACATCTGGCTGCTGCCAGCCCTGCTGGTGCCGCTGATCCTGCTCCACCTGGTCCTGCTCCGCCGCCACGGCGAGCACGGCTCCTGGGTGAACTACGAGGGAGTGGAGACGGAGACCGAGGAGGCTCGGGCCGCCCGGATGAGCAAGGCCGAGTACCCCTACCCGGCGGTGCCCACCGACCCCGGCTACGCGGTCCCCGTCGACCTGGACGACTTCTTCCCCTCCCAGGTCTTCAAGGACGCCGTGCTGAGCTTTGCGCTGGTTGCGATCGTGTTCGTCATGGCGGTGGTGGTGGGCGCACCCCTGGAGCGGGCGGCCAACCCTGCCGCCCTCAACTACGTCCCGGTTCCGGAGTGGTTCTTCCTGCCCCTTGACCAACTGCTGGTCCAGTTCCCCCAGGCCTGGATGATCCCGGTCGGGGTCTTCGTCCTGCCCGGGATTGGCACCACCTTGCTGATCCTGGTGCCCTTCCTCGACCGGGGCCCGGCACGTGAACCCTGGCGGCGCCCCGAGGTGATGGTTCCGGCGCTCTTCGCGGTCCTTTTCCTCGTCTTCGAAGCGCTGCTGGCCGTGAACCGGCTCTTCAACCTGTGAGGGACGGCCTGCTACTGCTGGCCAGCAGCCCCCACCTGGTCAAGCTCCCCATCTCCACCGGCGTCGCCACCGCGCTGGTGGCGCTGCTGATGCTGGTGCACATCCAGTTCGCCGCCTGGCAGCAGGGCGGCTACATCATCCTGGCCGTCACCGACTTCGTCGGCTGGAAGCGGCACGACGAGCGCCAGACCCGCTTCTCCAAGCAGCTGGTGACCGCTCTGGGGGCGACCTTCGCCTTCGGCTCCGCCCTGGCGATCTTCGCCGTCATGATCCTGTTCCTCGGCCTCTGGAGTCACTTCTTCGTGACCCTGCTGCGGATCATGTTCTGGCCGATGGTGGTGGAGGCCTTCGCCTTCGTGGGCGAGATCATCTGCCTCTACGCCGTCTACGCCAACTTCGACAAGCTAGAGCGGGTGCGGGGGCTGCGGGTCGGACTCGAACTGCTGCTGTTCGTCAACGCCTCGATCCAGATGCTGGCCATCAACGTGGTCGCCTCCTACATGCTCACCCCCCGCCCGGCGGCCAGTCTGGCCCTCAACCTGCTCAATCCCACCCTGATCCCGTTGGAGATTCACCGCTTCGTTGGCAACATCGCCTTCGCCGGGGCGCTGCTGGCGCTGGCGGGGGGGGTCAAGATCCTGATCTCCAAGACCGGCGAGAAGCGAGCCTACGGCGACTGGATCGGCCACTATGGGCTGATCTACGCGATCGGCTTCACCCTGGCCCAGCCCCTGATCGGCTGGGAGTACGCCAAGGAGGTTCAACTCCACTCCTACGCCGCCTGGTACAGCATGATGCTGGGCGGCCTCAGCGTCGCCTTCCTCTTCCAGGTCTTTCTGCTGGGGGCGATCTTCACCGTGGGGATCTACTACCTGTGGCGCCGGGTCCGGGCCAGCGGCTTCCGCTCGCGCACCCTGGCGGTCTGTACCGCGCTCTCGTTCGCCTCCTGGCTGCTGATCTCGACCCCCGCTTCCCTGTCGTGGAGCTACGAAGACGTCTTCGCCGCCAACGCCAACGTGCCCATCTGGCAGGGCGGCTTGCAGATCCCCTGGGGAACGATGATCCCCTTCAAGCTCACCGCCCTGACCGTCTTCACCGGGGTGGCGATCGTGGCCGTCACCATCTACCTGCGCCAGGTCTCCCGAGGCCGGCTGCGCTGGGGCGACGCCACCAAGGGGCAGGCGGTGGCGCTGATCACCGTGGGCGTCGCGGTCAGCCTGATCATGGCCCTGATGGGCTACATACGCGAGCACAGCCGTGCTCCGTTCCTGATCACCAACCAGATGCTGATCAACCAGCAGCGCAACTTCTCGGCGCCATCCCAGTCCGGTCCCGCCATGCAGGGCCCGCCCAGCGTGAGCGTGATACTGCCCCCGGCAACCCGACCGTGAAGCTGGTCCTGCGGCCCATCGCCCGGGCGGCGGCCGAGTACGCCCACGTGACCAAGGAGCCGATCCCGATCTCGCTGCTGACCTATTTCGAGGTCCGCTCGTTCGCCTTTCCCGACCGGCCCTCCGCCGACCGGATCCCGGTTTCGGTGCGCCTGGCCGCCGTGGGCCACGAAATCAAGAGCCGCCTCACCCTGATCTCAGACCTGCTGCGACGCCTGGAGGTGCTGGAGTGGGAGATCGTGGTGGTGGGGGACGACATCGTGGTCAGCTGCGAGCTTTCCCCCGAGGCGGGCTGGGCCAAGCTCCGGCAGATCGGGGTCTCGGACCAGCTGCTGCCCTTCCTGGAGAACGGCAGCGATCGTCCGGTGCAGGTGAGCCCGGCGCCCGGTGCCGACGGCGCCTGAGCCGGGCCCACAGCCGAGCTCGGCCGCCGTGCGGGCCGGTGAGGAGCGACTTTCCCAAGTGCCAAGCCCAGGCGGCGTCGGTTCAGGATCGCCACCCCAAGCCGCCGACAAGCCTCGGGCCAGGCGCCTCCGTCCCCGGCGGCCCGGACCCACATCCCACCGATTCCCGGAAGGCAACACCATGACCAACAAGTCCGTCAGGGCACTGCTCAGCTACCTGCCCATCCACCTCGCCGTGGTCGCGTTCACCTGGCGCGACCTCGGCCGCCGCCCGCCGGAACAGGTGCGGGGTAGTCAGGGCCTGTGGCGCCTTGCCAGCGCCCTGAACACCCTGGGAGCCCTCGCCTATTGGCTGGTCGGACGGCGATCGGCCCACTAGTGGTCTTGACCTCGGCGACGTCGCCCTGTCACACCACCCACGCGTAGAGCCGGCCCGCTCGGCCCCGATTGCGCTTCCTGACCCGTTTCCTGCGCCCAGCGCTACTTGAAGTAGCGGATCGCCCTCGCCCCCTGGCCGGTGAAAGGCTCACCCACCAGCCAGTCGCCGGCGTTGCCCTCCTCGATCATCTGCACTCTGACCCGGGTTGGGGCCGACGAGCCGTTGCTGACCTCGACCACCGCCGTGACCTCGGTGGAGGAGACGGTCCTGGTAGCAAGGATCCGGTAGCTGGCCCGGGTGTGGTTGACCCCGTCGAAGAACTGGTCGTAGTCAGTCCTCATCTCCGCCTGGCTGCTGAGCAGGGTGTAGGCGTAGGCGACCGAGTGGGCCCTGACGTCGGCCAGCCAGTTGTTGAGGGCGTGGGTGGCCGGGACCGCCGGGCCGATGCAGGCGCTGAGCAGCGCGCCCCCAGCGGCGAGAGTCGCGGCGCCGCTCAGGGCCCGGATGAGGGGCCGCCTAACCAGTGACGACCACACGGCCCAGCATGCCGGGGTGGAGGGTGCAGTAGTAGTCGTAGACACCGGGGGCGACGAAGCGCACCGCCCAGCGGTAGCCCGCCCCCTTGGTGGGGGAGTTGATCAGATTCTGGTCGATCCACCAGACGTTGTGCTGGTCGTACTGATCGGTCCATACCCATTCGACAACCGAGCCCACCGGCACTGTCAGCTGCTCGGGCACGAACTCGCCCACGGTGTTGTCGTTGTGGTAGATGATCACCCGGTAGTCGGGGCTGCCGGGTGGGTGGGGCAGCGCCTTGATCTGGAGGTTGCTGTCCTTCTGGGGCACCGGGTTCCCGGGCTGGATCTGGCCGTGAGCCGAGGTGGGGGCGCCGTTGTCGCCGAAGAAGCTGCAGCCGCTGAGGAGCAGGGCCAGCATCAAGCCGGCGACGACCAGCAGGGTGGGGCCACGGCCGCGCCTGAGCGGTGTTGGCGGCGGGCCCTCCAGCATGGGTTCAGGATACCCACCCCACCTAGGCGGCGCCGTGTCCCCGGTTGGGCCGCCGGACCGGGGCTGGGGCGGGTCCCGACAATGAAGCGGATGATCCCCGGAGCACCCGGCTGATGGCGGTCGCAGGCGGCGGCCCTGTCGCGACTTCGCCGCGCTCGCCGCGCCAGCGGGCCCTGGCCGCCGCCGCCGCCCTGGCCGAGGTGTATCCCGCCGCCTGTGCTCTGCAGCACCGCAATCCGCTCGAGTTGCTGGTGGCCACCATCCTCTCCGCTCAGACCACGGACGAGCGGGTCAACCTGGCCACCCCCCAGCTCTTCGCCCGGATGCGCACCGCCGCCGACTACGCCGCCGCCGACCCCGTCGAACTGGAGCGGCTCATCCATCCCACCGGCTTCTTCCGGGCCAAATCCCGTGCCTTGATCGGGATGGGCACTGTCCTCCAGCAGGAGTTCCACGGCCAGGTGCCCCGGACCATCGAGGACCTGACCCGGCTACCCGGGGTGGGGCGCAAGACCGCCAACGTGGTCCTGGGCGTGGCCTTCGACATCCCCGGGTTCCCGGTCGACACTCACGTGACCCGGCTCAGCAACCGTCTGGGATTGGTTCGGACCCTGGACCCGGTCAAGATCGAGGCTCAGGTGTGCAAGATGGTGCCGCCCAGCGCCTGGACCGGACTCAGCCTGCGCCTGATCCTCCACGGTCGTGAGGTCTGCCAGGCGCGCACCCCCCGCTGCGAGGCCTGTGTCCTGGAGAGCTGGTGTCCCTCGTCCCGGCTCCGCCCCCAAGCTCGCGGCCGACCCGGCAATGCGCCTCCCCGGCGCGGCGGCCAGCGCCGGGCGAAGTCACCGGGAAGGCGGCCCAGCGGCGCCTGCTCCTCCACCCGCTGATCCCCACCCCGCACCGGGTCCGGCCCGCAATCAACGATCGTGAAACTGTGGCTGCCGATGTTCTTTGAAGGCGTTCCAGCCCTCCCGAGCGTCTTCGCTGAGCAATGACCGTGCCTGCGCCTCGGTTTCGAAGTCCAGCACGGCGTCCCAGTCGTAGCCGGTCTCGGCCATCCGCAGCGTCCGCCTCAGGTCGCTCACGACCGGGTGGGACAGCTTGGCCAGGCCCACCGCCCATTGCAGGGCCACAACCTCCAGCTGGTCGGCTGTTACCACGCGAGTGGCCAGGCCCAGGGCCAAGGCGCGGTCGGCGCCGATCGGCTCGCCGAGGAGGAGCAGCTCCCGGGCGGCCCCCGGGCCCAGCAGGCGGCTGAGCATCCAGGTGGCGCCGCCGCCGGGATGGATCCCGAGCCTGGCGAACGGAGCGGCCATGCGGGCGGACTCGCTGAGCACCCGGAGGTCGCAGCAGAGGGCCAGGTTGAGTCCGGCGCCGACGGCGGCACCGTTGACGGCGGCGACGGTGGGCACCTCCAAGTCGCGAAGGTCGAGGAAGGCGCGGTAGTACTCGGCCAGCGCCTGGCGCATGCCTTCGGCGGTGCTCCGGTCCCGACCCAAGGCCCCCAGGTCGGCGCCGGCGCAGAAGGTCTTGCCGGCGCCGGTGAGGATCAGGGCCCGCACCCCTGCCGTTGCCGCCAGGCTCCGCACCTCCTCCCGCAGCGCCTGCGCCAGCTCCTCGGTGAGGGCGTTGCGCTGCTGGGGACGGTTGAGCGCGATCCGAGCCACGCCCGGGGCCGGACGACTTACCAGCACCAGCGGGGCGGCGTCCCCCTGGGGAACGTCGCTCATCCCGCCCGGCCCGACCCCGGCGCGGCGCTGCTGCCGGCGTCGCCCGCGCTCACGCCGGGCAGCATAACCTCCCTTTGCGCGAACTTGGAATCGGGCGATCCGTTGCTATACTCGGCAACCGTCGCGGAGTTGAGGACGGGCTGGCCGCGGAGTGTGAATTGAGCGAAGGCTCGGCTGCGCGGACCGTGATCCTCGCCGCCGGTCAGGGGCGGAGAATGCGCTCCCGCCTGCCCAAGGTCCTGCACCGGGTCGGGGGCCTGCCGCTGCTGGAACATGCCCTCCGGCTCGCGGTCGCCGTGGGGGAGGACATTCCCCTGGTGGTGGTGCCGGACCAAGGTGGCGAGCAGGTGGCCGAGTGGCTGGCGGGCCGCGCCGAGCTGGTGGCCCAGCCCGAGCCCCTGGGCACCGGAGATGCCCTGGAGCGGGCGCTGCCCCAGGTGGGAGGGGCGCGGGTGCTGCTGGTGCTCCCGGCCGACATGCCTCTGCTTCCCGCGGAGGCTCTGCGCCAGCTGGTGACGGCGCGCGAGGCCGCCGGAGCGGGGGCCGGTCTGCTCACCGCGACCAGGAATGACGCCTCGGGGTTTGGCCGGGTGCAGCGCTCGGCGGAGGGCGGGTTCCTGCGGGTGGTAGAGGACGCCGACCAGCCCTGGGACGGGCGGCCGGCGGAGGTTAACTGCGGTGTCTACTGCTTCTCCCTGGCGAGGGCCCGGGAGGGACTGACCCGGCTGGGCGCCGACAACGTCCAGGGCGAGCGCTACCTGAGCTGGCTGCCGCAGCTGGTCGACGGGGGAGTGGTGACGGTCGATCTTGAGGACGCCGAGCTGGCCACCCAGGTCAATGACCGCCTCCAGCTGGCCCACGCCGAGGGGCTGCTGCGGCGGCGCACCCTGGAGCGGCTGATGCGCTCGGGAGTAACAGTCGTCGATCCGGCTGCCACCTGGGTCGACTGCGACGTGGAGGTGGGGGAGGACACCGTGCTCGCCCCGGGGACGGTGCTGCGCGGCCGCACCCGGGTCGGTGCGGGCTGCGTCATCGGGCCCTTCGCGGAACTGGAGGACGCGGAGGTGGGTGATGGCTGCCAGATCGGGCGGGCCCACCTCGCCGGCTGTAAGCTGGCCGACGGAGTGGATGTCGGACCCTTCAACCGCGTGCGCCCGGAGAGCAGCCTGGGTCCCAACTCCCATCTCGGCACCTTCACGGAGGTGGTGCGCTCCCAGGTCGGGGCGGGCAGCCAGGTCCCCCACCTAACCTACCTAGGGGATGCGGAGCTGGGTCCAGACGTCAACGTCGGCGCCGGCAGCATCACCGCCAACTGGGACGGCCTGCAGAAGCACCGCACCGTGATCGACGAGGGGGCGCGGCTGGGGTCGGACACCATCCTGGTGGCCCCGGTGCGGGTCGGTCGGGGAGCCTACACCGGTGCCGGCTCGGTGGTGACCGAGGACGTTCCCGACGGCGCCCTGGCCGTCTCCCGGTCGCGCCAGCGCAACATTGCGGACTACGGGCGCCGCCGCCGCCGGTCGGCAGGGGAGGGCGGATGAACGGGTCCGAGGGCCCCCTGATGCTGCTCTGCGGCTCCGCCCATCCCGCCCTCGGGGCCAAGATCGCCGAAGAGGTGGGGGTGGCACTGGCCCCCCTGGAGGTGACGCGGTTCGCCGATGGTGAGTTCGACGTCAAGATCGGGGAGTCGGTCCGCGGCCACGACGTCTTCCTGATCCAGCCCACCTGCCCGCCCGGCAATGACAACTACATGGAGCTGTTCATCCTCCTCGACGCCCTGCGCCGGGCCAGCGCCTCGCGGATCAATGCCGTGCTGCCCTACTACGGCTACCAGCGCAAGGAGAAGAAGACCCAGGCCCGGGACCCGATCTCGGCCAAGCTGATGGCCAACTTCCTCCAGGGGGCGGGCGCCGAGCGCATGATCGTCCTCGATCTCCACGCCGAGGCCATCCAGGGCTTCTTCGACATCCCCGTGGACGCGCTCACCGCGGGCAAGATCCTGGCCGGTCACGTGCGCTCCCGCCATGGCCGGCAGCAGCTGGTGGTGGTCTCGCCCGACGTCGGCGGCACCGCCCGCGCCCGGGCCATCGCCCGCCGCCTCGACTCCCCGCTGGCGATCATCGACAAGCGGCGGCCCCGGGACGACGACGTCGAGATCCTCAACGTCATCGGCGACGTTGAGGGCAGCCGTTGCGTGGTGGTCGACGACCTGATCTCCACCGGAGCCACCCTGGCCGGAGCCGCCCAGGCGCTCAAGGCCAGCGGCGCCGTCTCGGTCGACGTGCTGGCCACCCATGGAGTGCTCAGCAACGGGGCCCTGCGCCGGCTGGAGGAGGCGCCGGTGGACGAGGTGGTGATCACCGACAGCGTCCCCATCAGCGAGGAGGCGGCCGGCAGCGACAAGGTGACCCAGGTCTCGGTTGCGCCCCTGATCGCCGAGGCCATCGTCCGGGTGCACGAGGGGAGATCGGTCTCGGCCCTCTTTAGGTGATCTCAGCCGCCTGCTAGACTGCGAGCCGCAGATGAGCTCTGGCTCACCGAGCGGCGGGCGGCAAGTAGGCAGAGCGGGCCCGGGGACAAGAGACCGCGGCCCGGGCCGTCCCGGCGTCACCTCGGCCAACAGGGAGGAAATGGCGGCCCGGATCGCCTCCGTGGCTCCATGACCACCTGGCTGGTCCTGCTGCTGGTGCTGGCCTTGGTGGTGGCCGGCCTCTCCGCCACCGCCGAGACCTCGCTGACCTCGGTCAGCCGGCTCAAGATCCGCGCCCGCCGCGCCGAGGGCGACCGCCGGGCCGCGCTCATCGAACGGCTCCACCGCGACCCGGGTGGGTACCTGGGGACGATCCTGGTCACCAACACCTTGGCGGTGGTGATCGCCTCATCGGCGGCGACCCTGCTGGCGGAGCGGCGCCTGGGGACGGGTGCCGCACTGTGGTCGGCGCTGGCGCTCTCGATCCTGGTGCTCCTCTTCTGCGAGCTTGGTCCCAAGACCTACGCGCTCCAGCACAACGAGGGGGTGGCCCGGGTCCTGGCCCGGCCGGTGGCGGGCCTGACCTCGGCCCTGCGCCCCCTGCTGCTGGTGCTGACCTGGGTCTCCTCGCTGGTTTTCCGGGTGCTGCCCGGCCAGGGCGGGCGCCGCACCCCCTTTCTCAGCGAGGACGAGCTCAAGGAGCTGGTCTCCGCCAGCCAGCAGGAGGGCGTAGTCGAGGAGGAGGAGCGGGAGATGATCCACGGGGTCCTGGAGATGACCGACAAGCCGGTCCGAGAGGTGATGGTGCCCCGGGTGCAGATGGTCGCCCTGGCGGCCGAGGCCAGCCTTGAAGACGCCATCAGCGAGATCAAGACGCAAGGCCACAGCCGGATCCCCGTGTATGAGGAGACGGTGGACAACATCACCGGGGTGCTCTACGCCAAGGACCTGCTGGGGGCCGCGACCGGGGGCGGCGGCCAGCCGGCGCGGGTGGGTGAGCTGGCCCGCCCGGCCACCTTCGTGCCTGAGGCCAAGCACCTGGGCGAGCTGCTCCAGGAGATGCAGCTGGCCAAGACCCATCTGGCGATGGTGGTGGACGAGTACGGCGGCACCGCCGGGCTGGTGACCATCGAAGACCTGCTTGAGGAGATCGTGGGACCGATCCGCGACGAGTACGACCGGGACGAGCCGGAGGAGATCCAGCTGATCGCCCCCGCCGAGGCCCTCGCCAGTGCCTCGGTGAGCCTGGATGACGTCAACGACGTGCTCCACCTCAAGCTCGAGGGCGAGGACTTCGACTCGCTCGGGGGTTTGGTCTACGCCCATCTGGGGCGGATCCCGGCGGTCGGGGATGAGGTCAGCACCGGCGACGGGGTGACCATCACGGTGGAGGCCATCGAGCGCCGGGCGATTCGCACCGTCCGGCTGCGCCGCGACCGTCCATTCGAGGTCGCTCTCCCCGGAGAGGGCGGGGAGCCGGGGTCGGCGGCGGCCCTGCCCGCCGGCCAGAACGGCCCCGGCTAGGGCCCTGAGTGGCGGCCCCGGTCCGCGACGAAGGCATCGTCCTGCGGCGGCGGACCTACTCCGAGGCCGACCGAGTCCTGGTGATGGTCACGCGCGACCACGGCAAGCTGAGCGTGCTTGCCCGGGGGGCCCGCCGGCCCCGGGCGCGTAATGCCGCCGGCCTCGACCTGCTGACCCGCTCGGAGGTGCTCCTGGCCCAGGGGCGGGGCCTGGCGCTCCTGACCCAGGCCCGCCCGCTGGGGCTGCCCTGGCCGGGCCAGGACCTGATCCGCACCGCCTGCGGCGCGGTCCTGGCGGAGCTGGTCGACGCCACCCTGGAGGAGGGCCATCCCGACCCCGGGCTCTACTTCCTGGTGGCGGGACTCCGGGAGCGCCTGGCCGACCCGGGCAGCGACCCCCGGGCCGAGCTGGCCTGGGGCGCCTTCCAGATCGCGGTTGCCGGCGGCTACCGTCCTGATTTGGCTCGCTGCGCCCTCTGCGGCGAGCCGCTCGCGGATCGCGATGGCGGCTTTCTGCCCGGGCTCGGGGGCGTGGTCCAGGGTGGCTGCTGGCAAGCCCATCCCGAGGCACTGGCCTGCGCCGCGGAGACGCTGCGGCTGCTGCGGCGCCTGGAGGCCGGGGACGTCGCCACGCTGCGCCGGCTGCGCTGGACCGAGCGGCTTCGGGACCAGACCCAGACCATCCTGCTGGCGCACCTAGAGCATCACCTGGACCGGCCCCTGCGGGCGGCGCGGGTGCTGGCCGAGCTCGGGAGCTGAGGCTTCCGGGCGCCTCAGGGGGGCGAGGGCAGGGCGGGCTCGGGCTCCAGCAGCAGGTCGGGACGGTGATGCCAGCGTTCGTAGAAGCGGCGGAAATTGAGGCGGCTGAGGCGTTCCCGCTCCTCAGGGTCGGTCTCCTCCCAGCCGCGGTGCTGGTGCAGCTCCACCGGTAGCTGCGCCAGCCGCACCTGGCGCAGACCGCGGGCACGCAGGGCGAGGCAGAAGTTGAAATCGAGCATTCGGTAGAAGCGAAAGCCCTCGTCGAAAAGGCCGACCTCGCCGAGGCGGCGGCGGGCGAAGCCGAGGCAGTAGCCGTCGATCGCGTCCACCTCCCGGGCCTGGGAGTCCTGAAACTCGCGCAGGTCGCGGCTGCGGGCGCCCCAGCGGCCGACCGCGCCCACGCTCGGGTCCTCGAGGGCCTGGAGCAGGGGCGAGAAGCAGTCCCCCAACACCTCGACCCCGGTGTCCAGCACCAGCACCACCCGACCGCTGGCGGCTCGCAGGGTGACGTTGCGGGCCGCGCCCTCGCCCAGGCGGTGGTCGGCGTGGAAGACCCGGACCCCCGGCTCGCGGGCGGCAAGGCGGTCCAGCAGCTGGCCCACCCCATCCTGGCCGTCGTTGTCCACTGCCAGGACCTCGACCCGCTGCCGGCCCCGGTGGCGCAGCACGCTCCCCAGGCAGCGCTCTAGGTCCTGGGGATAGCCGCTGCTCACCAGGCTCACGGTCACGTCCGCCTGGTCGGGCTGGGAGCGCCGGTCCGGTACCTGGGCCGGGGAGGAGATCAGCCCGTGGCGCAGGTCGAGAGCGGTGGCGGAGCGGTAGCGGGAGGGGCTGGTGCCGTCCTCGGGCACCACCAGGCGGTCCAGCAGCTGGACCCGGAGCCGGTCCGCCTGCTGGTATCGCGCCGACGCGCGCTCTCCCTGGCGCGCCCGGGCCAGCTCGTGCCACTCGCCCTGGGGCGCCTCCTCCCGGGCGGGCCGGTCCAGGCCCAGGCCCAGGAGCCGGTCGGCTCCAAGGATCCCTGCCCGCCGGGTGGCGGGGGAGAGCCCAGGCTCGCGGGCGAAGCGCCAGACCAGTGCCAGCGCCCGGGGCACGTCGAGATCGTCGGCGAAGGCCTGAGCCACTCCCGCCCCGAGCTCCTCGAGCCGCGGCTGCAGGGACTCGCCCCCGGATGCGGTCGCCAGCTGGCGCAGCCGCTGCAGACCCCTCTGGGCCGAGGCCAGGGCGGCCAACGTGAAGTTGAGGCGGGTCCGGTAGCGGGTGCCGGCGCAGAGATAGCGGAAGGCCAGGGGGTCGAAGCCGCGGGCGGTCAGGTCGGCCAGCGTGTAGACGTTGCCCTGGGACTTGGCCATCTTGACCCCGTCGGCGAGCACATGCTGGCCGTGCACCCAGTGGCGGACGAAGCTCCCCCCGGTGGCGCCGTGGCTCTGGGCGAGCTCGTCCTCGTGATGGGGAAAGATGTTGTCGACTCCCCCGGTGTGCAGATCCAGCTCCTCGCCCAGGTAGGCCATCGCCATCGCCGAGCACTCGATGTGCCAGCCGGGGAAACCACGGCCGTAGGGGCTGTCCCAGACCATCAGCTGGCGGCCGGGCTCGGCCAGACGCCAGAGGGTGAAGTCGCCGGGGCTGCGCTTGGCGGGGTCGCCCTCGGCGGCGGCGGCCGCCTGCAGCTGCTCCCGAGAGTTGCCCGAGAGGGCACCGTAGCCGTCGGCGGCGGCGGTGTCGAAGTAGACGGCGTCGGCCGCCCGGTAGGCGAGCCCGCGACGCTCCAGGGTCTGGATTAAGTCCAGCATCTGGGGCACGTGCTCGGTGGCCCGGGGAAAGTGGTCGGCGGCCTCGATCCCCAGGGCGGCCTCCGAGCGGTGGAACTCCTCCTCGAACTGCCGGGCGATCTCGGCAGGGGTGCGGCCCGCGGCCAGCGCGGCGGCGATGACCTTGTCGCCGCCGCGCTCCGCCATCTCCTGGCGCATGTGGCCGACGTCGGTGATGTTCTTGACGTGCAGCACCCGCCAGCCCTGCTGCCGAGCCGCCCGCTTGATCCAGTCGGCCAGCAGGTAGGTGCGCAGGTTGCCGATGTGGACGGAGCGGTAGACGGTGGGCCCGCAGCTGTACATGCGCAGCATCCCCGCCTCCCGGGGTTGCAGGGGACGCACCTGCCGCGTGCGGGTGTCGTAGAGGCGCAGCATTGATCGATGCTAGCAGTGGCCCGCGCGGGCCCCGAGCCTGCGCGAGCGACGCTGCTCCTGCTGGGAGGCAACGAGTGGCGGCCGGGGGCCGAGGCCGCCGACTCCTGGTGGCTGGCGCGTGCCGCCCATCCCCGGGTGACGGTGTTGACCTCCCCGGCCCAGGACCGGCCGCGGGACGCGGTGGCCTGGGCCGGGAGCTACTTCCAGCAGCTGGGGGCGAGCGTGGAGGGGTGCTTCATCCAGAGTCCTGGGGACGCGTCCGACCCGGGCCTTCTGAGCCAGCTGGGGCAGGCGGCCGCGGTCTACATCTGCGGCGGCGACCCCGGTGCCGGATGCCGTGTGCTGGCAGGCTCCGGGGCGGCCCGGGTCCTGCTCCAGCTGCTGCGCTCGGGGGTGCCTCTGGCCGGCTCCAGCGCCGGGGCGATGCTGCTGGGAGCCCACTGCTTGGTTCCCGGCCGCGAGTTCGCCCTGACCCAGGGCGTGGGCCTGCTGCCGCGGATGGTGGTGCTGCCCCACTGGAACTCGGCCGGCGGCCGCTGGCGGCGGGCGGCCCAAGAGCTGGCCGATCGCCATCAGTTGGTGGGTATCGACGAGCTCACCGGCCTTTGCTGGGATGGCCGTCGCTGGAGGGTGCTGGGTCCGGGGAAGGCGACGCTCCTGACCACGGCGGGGGCGATGGCGGTGGGGCGGGCCCAGCCGGACCCGCCCGTAGAATGACGCCCTGACCCTGAGTTGCGGTGCCTTGAGCGCGCCCGGCCGGGTCCGCCGGAGGGCCTGATGCCGGATTCGCCCGCAAATCTCCTCGAGACCCTGGTGTCGCTGTGCAAGCGCCGGGGCTTCGTCTTTCAGAGCAGCGAGATCTATGGCGGCCTCAACGCCGTCTACGACTTCGGCCCCCTGGGGGTGAGGATGCGGCGCCGGATTCGCGAGCTCTGGTGGCGGGACATGGTCGACCTCCGCGACGACGTCGAGGGTCTGGAGGCGGCAATCCTGATGAATCCTCGGGTGTGGGAGGCGTCTGGACACCTCAGCAACTTCAGCGACCCGATGGTGGACTGCCTCGGCACCTGTCACCAGCGCTGGCGCGCCGACCAGCTCGAGGGCGGCAGCTGCCCCAAGTGTGGCGGGCCGCTCGGCCCTCCCCGCCAGTTCAACCTCATGTTCAAGACCTTCGTCGGCCCGGTCGAGGAGGCGGGCTCGGTGGTCTACCTGCGCCCTGAGACCGCTCAGGGCATGTTCGTCAACTTCAAGAACGTGCTGGCCGGCTCTCGGCAGAGGGTCCCGTTTGGGATCGCCCAGATCGGCCGCAGTTTTCGCAACGAGATCTCCACCGGGAACTTCATCTTCCGTCTGCGCGAGCTGGAGATGCTGGAGATGGAGTGGTTCTGCGAGCCCGACCGCGACCTGCACTGGTACGAGTACTGGTGCCAGCAGCGCCTGGAGTGGCACCGGGCCCTGGGCCTGCGCTCGGAGAACCTGCGCCTGCGAGCCCACGGCGAGGACGAGAAGGCCCACTACGCGCTGGCCTCCAGCGACATCGAGTACCGCTTTCCCTGGGGCTGGGGTGAGCTGGAGGGGATCGCCCGGCGCAGCGATTACGACCTGCGGCGCCACCAGGAGAGCAGTGGCCGCGACCTGCAGTACACCGATCCGGCCACCGGCGCTCGCTACCTTCCCTATGTGGTGGAGCCCGCCCTGGGCCTGGACCGGACCCTGCTCTGCCTGCTGCTCGACGCCTATGAGGAGGAGCAGGTGCGCGGCGAGCGCCGGGTGGTGCTGCGGCTCAGCGCCGAGGTGGCGCCCTTCCAGGTGGCGGTGCTGCCGCTATCCAAGAAGGCGGAGCTGGTGGAGCCGGCCCGGCGGCTGGAGGCGGAGCTGCGCCGCCACTTCGCGACCGAGTATGACGACACCCAGTCGATCGGCCGCCGCTACCGCCGTCAGGACGAGATCGGCACCCCACTGGCGGTGACGATCGACTTTCAGACCCTGGAGGATCAGGCGGCCACCATCCGCGAGCGGGACAGCATGGAGCAGAGCCGGGTGGGGATGGACCACCTGGTCGCGGCCCTGCGGGAACGGCTCGCGACCGGCGTTTCCCCGGACTAGGTCACCCCACCCTCGCGGGAGCTGAGCACACAGAACTCGTTGCCCTCGACGTCTCGCAGCACTACCCAGGTGACATCGGGCCCCTGACCGACATCCGCTCGGGTCGCCCCCAGCTGCAGCAGCCGCTCCACCTCGGCGTCGCGATCGTCGGGGGCCAGGTCGATGTGGAGGCGGTTCTTGATCGTCTTGGCCTCGGGCACCGACACGAAGATCAGGCCAGGGTAGGTGTCATCGTCCTTGGCCACTGCCACCTCGTCGTCAGCCTCGTAGACGATCGGGAAACCCAGCACCTCTGCCCAGAAGCGGGCCAGCCGCCGGGGGTCTGCCGAGTCGATCACCACCGAATAGAAGCGGGCCGGCACCGGCGGATCATAGGCTGGGCGCCTAGCCGACCGCCTCCAGGGACTGCTCCGGCTGGGTGGCGAACTGCTCCAGGTAGAGCTTGGCGTAAGCGCCCTCCTGGGCCAGGAGCTGGGCGTGGCTGCCGCGTTCGATGATCCGTCCGTGGTCCAGCATCAGGATCAGGTCGGCGGCGAGGATGGTGGAGAGGCGGTGGGCGATGGCGATCGTGGTCCGGCCCTCCATGAGCAGTTCCAGGGCCGCCTGGATGGCGCGCTCGCTGTGGCTGTCCAGGGCGCTGGTAGCCTCGTCCAGGATCAGCACCCGCGGGTTCTTGAGGATGGCTCGCGCCAGGGCCACCCGCTGCTTCTCGCCGCCGCTCAGGCGGTAGCCGCGCTCGCCGCCGACGGTGTCGTAACCCTGGGGCAGTTCCATGATCCGGTCGTGGATCGCCGCCGCCCGAGCGGCGGCCTCCATCTGCTGGTCGCTGGCCTCGGGCTTGCCCACCAGGAGGTTCTCGCGGATGGTGCTGTGGAAGAGGAAGGTCTCCTGGGTGACCACCGCGATCGCCGAGCGCAGGGTGGTCTGGGTCAGGTCCCGCAGGTCGTGGCCGTCCAGCAGCACCCGGCCCTGATCGACGTCGTAGAGGCGGGCCATTAGGTAGGTCAGGGTGGTCTTGCCCGCCCCGCTCGGACCCACCAGTGCCACCAGCTGCCCGGGCTCGGCCTCGAAGCTGACTTCGCGGACGGCGGCCGCCGTCCCTGGCTCGTAGCTGAAGCTGACCTCCTCGAAGCCGATCCGGCCCTGGATCTGGGAGGTGGGGATCGAGATCGCTCCGGGGCGGTCGGCGATCTCGACCGGGAGGTCCAGGTACTGGAAGATGCGGTCGAACAGGGCCAGTGCCCCCTGCAGCTCCACCTGGACGTTGAGCAGCTGCCCGACGGGGAAGAAGAGGGCGGACTGGAAGGTGGTGAAGGAGACCAGGGTCCCCACCGTGACCCCGCCGCCGCGGCCGGCGTGGAGGAGCAGCCCGGCCATGAGGTAGACCCCCGCCGGGAGGATGGCGAAGAAGGTCTGGATGAAGCCGAAGAACCAGCGGCCCACCATCTGCTGGCGGATCATCAGGTTGGTGAGCCGGCCGGTCTCGTTCACGTAGCGGCGCCGGGCCGCCCGTTCGCGGCCGTAGACCTTGGTGAGCAGGATCCCGCTCACCGAGAGGGTCTCCTCGGCCAGGGCGGAGAGGTCGGCCAGAGTGGCCTGGGTGTCGGCGCTGACCCGGCGCCGGACCTCGCCGACCCGGACCGTGACCACAATGAAGAGGGGCAGCAGCGCCACCGAGAGCAGGGTCAGCTGCCAGCTGAGGAAGGCCATCCCCGCCAGGGTGGCGGCGGTCCGGGTGAGGTTGGCCACGGTGTTGGTGGCGGTGTTGGTGATCACCGAATCCACTCCGCCCACGTCGTTGGCCAGCCGCGACTGGATCTCGCCGGTACGGGTGGCGGTGAAGAAGCGCAGGGGCAGGTTCTGGAGGTGGCTGTAGAGGGCGACCCGCAGGTCCTGCATCATCCGCTGCCCGACCACGGCGTTGAGGAAGGTCTGCCAGACGCCCAGGCCGGTACTGATCACCGGGGTGATCACCATCACCGCGAAGAGGATCACCAGCAGGTGGAGCTTGTGGTGCAGGATTCCCTGGTCGATGATCAACTTGAGCATGTAGGGGTTGACGATCCCCAGGCCCGCCACCACCATCAGGATCGCCAGCACCCCTGCCACCTTCCAGCGGTAGGGGATGAAGAGCCGGATCACCCGCCGCACCGTGCCCTTGGTCCGAGGACGGCTCAGGTCGGGGTCTCGGGGCTCGCCGAGTCCCCGCAGCATCCGGTGGCCGCCCCGGCCCCCCATTTGGTGCATGCTCATCTAGCTCGAAACTCCCGGACGTCCTGAGGACGGGCGGCGGGCGCCCCAGCCCTCTGGGCGCGTCGCAGATCCCACTGGGGGACGCCTGGATGCTAGCACTGGCTCCATTCTTGATCCGCCGACCCCGACGCTAAACTCGAAGTTGGTCGCAATCTCGAAGGAGGCACCGCCAGATGGCAACCTCGACCCGGGCCCGCGGCCGGACCCGGCCGGCGCCCCCGGACCGTTCCAAGCTGGTCTACGACTTCACCGAGGGGACCGGGGAGATGCGGGCCCTCCTGGGGGGCAAGGGCGCCGGAGTGGCGGAGATGACTCGGGCCGGCCTCCCCGTGCCCCCGGGCTTCACCATCACCACCGAGGCCTGCACCGCCTACCTGGGCGCCGGGGGGCGGTTCCCCGAGGGGTTGCTGGCCGAGGTGGGCGAGCACCTGGCTCGCCTAGAGGAGCGCGCGGGCAAGCGCCTGGGGGACGCCGCCGACCCACTCCTGGTGTCGGTGCGCTCGGGCGCCGCCATCTCCATGCCGGGGATGATGGACACGGTCCTCAACCTGGGGCTCAACTCCAGCACCGTCGAGGGCCTGGCAGCCCGCACCGGGGACCGCCGCTTCGCCCTCGACGCCCAGCGCCGCTTCGTCCAGCTCTTCGGCCGGATCGTGCTCGGGATCGAGGCCGAGGTCTTCGACAGCGACCTGGAGGCGGCCAAGCGCCGTGCCCGGGTGGCGAGCGATTCCGAGCTCCCGGTCGAGGCCCTGGAGCGGCTGGTGGAGCGCTTCCAGGCCAGCTGCCGGCGCCACACCGGCAAGGTGTTCCCCGAGGACCCCCAGGTCCAGCTGACCCAGGCGATCGCCGCCGTCTTCTCCTCCTGGAACGGCCGCCGGGCGGTCGCCTACCGGGAGTACAACCACATCCCCCACGACATGGGTACCGCAGTCAGCGTCCAGGCGATGGTCTTCGGCAACATGGGCCCGGACTCGGGTACCGGGGTGGCCTTCACCCGCGACCCCTCCACCGGAGAGCGCCGGCTCTTCGGCGAGTACCTGCTCAACGCCCAGGGCGAGGACGTGGTCGCCGGCATCCGCACCCCCGAGCCGATCGCCGCTTTGGAGCGCGCCCTGCCCCAGGTCTACGCCGACTTCGCGGCGATCGCCGAACGCCTCGAGGCCCACTACCGCGACGTTCAGGACATGGAGTTCACCATCGAGCGCGGCCGGCTCTACATGCTCCAGACCCGGGGTGCCAAGCGCACCGCCGCGGCCGCGGTCCGGACCGCGGTGGAGATGGTGCGCGAGGGGCTGATCTCCAAGCATGAGGCGCTGGGCCGGGTGGAACCCGCCCAGGTGGATCACCTCCTGCATCGGGCGATCGACCCCGGGGCCAAGGTCACGGTGCTGGCCCAGGGGCTGGCGGCCTCCCCCGGAGCCGCCAGCGGCGCCGCCGTCTTCGACGCCGATCGGGCCGAGGCCATGGCCGCCCAGGGCAAGAAGGTGATCCTGGTCCGGGTCGAGACCAACCCTGACGACGTCCACGGCATGATCGCCGCCGAGGGGGTGCTCACCTCCCGGGGCGGGCGCACCTCCCACGCGGCGGTGGTAGCCCGGGGGATGGGCAAGCCCTGCGTGGCCGGGGCGGAGGAGGTCAAGGTCGACCTGGCCCGGCGGCGCTTCCAGGCCGGGGGAGTGACCGTGCGCGAGGGCGAGGTCTTCACCATCGACGGCAGCGACGGCCGGGTGATCGCCGGCACCGTGGCCACGGTCGAGCCCAGCGTCTCCGGTGACCTGGAGGAGCTGCTGGCGATGGCCGACGAGGTGCGGCGGCTTCGGGTCTTGGCCAACGCGGACAATCCCGCCGACGCAGAGCGGGCCCGCCGCTTCGGGGCCCAGGGCATAGGCCTCTGCCGCACCGAGCACATGTTCATGGAGCAGGAGCGCCTGCCCCACGTCCAAGCCATGATCCTGGCCCAGGACGAGCGGGAGCGGCGGCGGCAGCTGCAGCGGCTCCTGCCCTACCAGCGCCAGGACTTCGTCGGCATTCTCGAGGCGATGCAGGGTCTGCCCGTGATCATCCGCCTGATCGACCCGCCCCTGCATGAGTTCCTACCCAGCCACGACCTGCTGCTGGAGGAGGTGGCCCGGCTGCGGGCCACCAAGAAGGCGCCCAAGCGCCTGGCCCGGGCCGAGCGGCTCCTGGAGGCGGTGGAGGAACTGCGCGAGCAGAACCCGATGCTGGGGTTGCGCGGCTGCCGGCTGGGCCTGCTCTTCCCCGAGATCATCGAGATGCAGGTGCGAGCCATCGCCGAGGCCGCGGCGGAGCTGCGCCAGCGGCGGCTGCGGCCGGTCCCTGAGATCATGGTGCCGCTGGTGGGAAGCGTCGAGGAGCTGCGCCGCTCCCGGGTGGTGATCGAGACCACCCTGAAGGAGGTGGCCCGCGAACAGGGGCAGCGCCTGGAGATCAAGATCGGGACCATGATCGAGGTGCCCCGGGCGGCGCTCACCGCCGGCCGGGTGGCGGAGCAGGCCGACTTCTTCTCCTTCGGCACCAACGACCTCACCCAGATGACCTACGGCGTCTCCCGCGACGACGCCGAGGGCAAGTTCCTCAACCGCTATGTGCAGGAGGGCATCCTTCCGGCCAACCCCTTCGAGCACCTCGACCCTGAGGGAGTCGGGCGGCTGATGGCCCTAGCGGTGGCGGATGGTCGCGCCACCCGGCCCGACCTCGAGGTGGGCATCTGCGGCGAGCACGGCGGCGACGCCCCCTCGATCGCCGTCTGCGAACACCTTCAGCTGGACTACGTCTCCTGCTCGCCCTTCCGAGTGCCGGGGGCTCGCCTGGCCGCGGCCCAGGCTCGCCTGGAGCGGATCGCCTCCCCCGACTGAGGGCCGCTCCTCGACCTCAGCGCTGGATCGACTTGGGCACCAGGTACTCGAGCAGCCCGTAACGGCCGAACTCGCGGCCGTGCCCGGACTGCTTGACCCCGCCGAAGGGGGCGGCCAGGCTGAAGGCCCCGCCGTTGACCTCGACCGTGCCCGCCCGCATCCGCCGGGCGAATTCCAGAGCCCGCTCTGGATCCCCGGACCAGACCGCCCCCGCCAGGCCGTAGGGGGTGCCGTTGGCGATCTCCAGGGCCTCACCCTCGCTGCGGTAGGGCAGCACCGACAGCACCGGCCCGAAGATCTCCTCCTGGGCGATGCTCATCTCCGGGCTGACCCCGGCAAAGACCGTGGGCTCGACGAAGTAGCCCCGCTCCAGCCCCGGCGGCGGCTCGGGGCCACCGGTGGCCAGGCGAGCCCCCTGGTCGAGGCCCTTGCGGATGTAGGCGCGCACCCGCTCCAGCTGGGCCAGGGAGGCCAGCGCCCCCAGCTTGGTGGACTCGTCCAGGGGGTCCCCGGGGGGGAGCTTGCGGGCGGTCTCCACCGCCACCTCCACCGCCTCGTCCTCACGGTCCGCCGGCACCAGCAGCCGGCTCAGTGCGGTGCAGGTCTGGCCGGCGTTGAGGAAGGCGTTGTAGACGGCGAACTTGGCCGCCTTGGCCACATCGGCGTCCTCGAGCACCACGCTCGCCGACTTGCCCCCCAGCTCCAGGGTCACCGGGGTCACGCGCTCGGCGGCCAGCTCCGACACCCGGCGCCCGGCCCTGGTGGAGCCGGTGAAGGAGACCATGTCCACCAGGGGGTGGGACACCAGGCCCTCGCCGGTGGTGGGTCCGTAGCCGGTGAGAACGTTGAGAACCCCGGCCGGGAGCCCGGCCTCCAGTGCCACCTGGGCGAGGATGAAGGCGGTGAGGGGGGCCACCTCGCTGGCCTTGAGCACCACCGTGCAACCCGCCCCCAGAGCCGGCGCCACCTTGGCCACCGCCTGCTGCAGCGGGTAGTTCCAGGGCGTGATCGCGGCCACCACCCCCACCGGTTCGAGCACCACCAAGACGTTGTCCATCTCTTCGGACAGGGGCTGGCTCCGGGTGGCCTGGGCAGTGTCGCTGGCGATCCGCAGCGGGTTGCCCACCTGGATGGCGCGGGCGTGCTTGATCGGGGTCCCCACCTCGCGGGAGATGCTCCGGGCGAGCTCCTCGGTCCGCGCCTCCAGTCCGCCGGCGATCCGCTCCAGGATGATCGCCCGCTCCTCAGCCGCCAGGGCGCCCCAGCCTCCCTGGGCCCGGGCCGCGGCCTGCACCGCCCGGTCCAGGTCCTCGGCCGAGGCCTCGGCCACCTCCGCCAGGACCGCCCCGGTCCCCGCCTCGTGAACCTCGATGCGCTCGTTGGAGGTGGCGTCCTGCCACTCGCCGGCGATGAAGAAGCGCCGCTGCTGCTCGGGCTGCGGGGCATTCACCGGAGCCAGGGCGCCCCCGGCCTCAACCACGGCTGGCCACCTTCTCGCTGGGGGCCCCGCCACCGCCGCGGTTGGGGTGCCATTCGAGGCCGGCCTGGCGCAGGCGGGCCAACAACGCCGGAACCGGGAGGTCGTCGCCCAGGCTGCGGTTGAGGTGGCGGAGCAGCACCTGCCCGGAGGGCGCCACCACCAGGGTGGCGCCCAGCTGGAGAGCGTCGCCCTGCTTGCCCCGCTGGCGGATGCCCTGGGCGCGGCCTTGGCGCCAGATCCCCAGGTCGCGCCACCGTGCCGTTCCCAGCAGCGAGCGGTGGGCTCCGATGGCCCGGTAGCTGACCAGCGCCGGGTCGGTGAACACCCGGTGGTCTGCGGCCACCTCCTGCTGGAAGCGGGATGCCTGGGCGGGCGAGCCGTTGCCGATCAGGACCAGCTGGGCTCCCTGGGCCTGGATTGCGGGGGCGGCTGCCAGCAGAGTGCGAATCGGGAGCAGGCAGTAGAGGCAGCCGAAATGGCGCAGCCAGGCCAGCACCGAGGGCCCGGGGAATGCCTCCCAGGTCGTACCCAGGCGAACCGGTTGGCCTCGAGGATCGAGCACCTCCACCTGGCTCAGGTCGGGCGCGGCGGTTGCCATGGGCCGATCCTAGCAACGGCGCCTGCCCGGGGCCGGGCGGCGCCGATAATGTGGCCGTCCAAGAGGAGGCTGCCGATGCGGATAGCTCGTTTCGCCGCGCCCGAGGGACCCCGATTCGCTCTGGCCGACAGCACCAGCGGGACGGGGGCTGAGGCGGCCCGCTGGCTGGACCTAGGGCTGGCCACTCCCGACCTGCAGCGGGCGCTGCTCTCCGGCACAGTCCCCGGGCCTGGGGAAGAGATCTGGCCGGAGCTGCCCCTGATGGCCCCGGTCCAGCCCCAGAGAGTCTTCGCCGTGGGACGCAACTACCGTGCCCACGCCAAGGAGCGGGGTGACCAGGCGCCCCGGTCGCCGGTGATCTGGGTCAAGCTCAACTCCGCCGTCTCCGGTTCGGGAGCGGCGATCCCGGTCCCCGAGGAGCACGCCCACGCCATCGACTACGAGGGGGAGCTGGCGGTGGTGATCGGGCGCCCTGGGCGGCGGATCTCCCCGGCGCAGGCGCTGGCCCATGTAGCGGGCTACACCATCGCCAACGACGTCACCGCCCGCGACGCTCAGGACCTGACCACGCAGTACACCCTGCCGAAGAGTCTGCCCGGCTTCGCCCCCCTGGGCCCCCACCTGGTCACCAGCGACGAGGTGCCCGACCCCCAGGCGCTGGTGATCGAGACTCTGGTGGACGGCAAGCGTCGCCAGCACGGCCGCACCAAGGACATGATTTTCTCGGTGGCGACCCTGGTCAGCTTCATATCCGGTTTCGTCGAGCTGGAGCCGGGTGACGTCATCGAGACCGGCACCCCGTCTGGTGTGGGCTGGCACCGCGACCCGCCGGCTACGCTCCAGGTCGGGCAGGTGGTGGAGGTGCGGATCGAGCCCCTGGGCACGCTCCGCAACCCGGTCCGCAAAGAGGGAGAGAGCGGCCCGGGCGACTAGCCCGACCGCAGCCGGCATGAGCACGCTCAAGGGCCAGCGCCAGCTGGCGCCCTGGTTGTCGGAGGCGACCATCCAGGCGGTGGGCCGGGCAACCGACAAGGGCCACGGTGAGGACAAGAAGCGGCGCCTGAGGCAGCGGGACCGCCGCGAGCTGCTGCTCCAGGCGTGCCTGCAGGCTTTCGCCCGGGACGGCCTGGACATGACCACCATGGACTCCATCGCCCTGGCCGCCGGGGTGAGCAAGCCCCTCGTCTACCGTCACTTCCACAACCGCCACGAGGCGCTGCTGGCGGTGGTTGACCGGGAGAGCCAGCGGCTGCTCGAACAGCTGGGGATCGCCGGCTCGACGCCCGGCCGTACCTTCGAGGAGTTGAGCTCCGCCTTTCTCCATTTCGCCGCCGAGTCGGCCGCCTCCTTCCGCCTGCTCTTCCAGCTGGTGGACGCTGCCGCTGGCGCCGCCAAGCGCCGGGTGGACCAGCTGCGCGAGCGGGTGGGCGGGGCGATGGTGAGCTCGCTGCTGCGCGACTCTGAGCCCGCCACGGGCACCGACGACCTCGGCCAGGCCTGGCTCGGGGGGGTGGTGAGCTCGATCATGATTGGGGTGGCGGGGGGAATGGCCCGCGGCGAAGACCCGGCCCTGCGCGCGGTCGCCCTGAGACGCCTGCTCCGTCCCGAGGGGGTGCAGGCGGCGCTGGCCGACTTCCGCCGCCTGCGCGCCTCTCCGGTGGGTCTCTCAGGGACGGCGGAATAGTCGCCTTCGCCGGCGAGGCGGCTTGGGGGCCCCCGGGTCTGCTGGAGCTCAGCGGCCCAGCGCGGGTAGTGGGCGGCCCGGGCTCGGGCAAGACCGGGTTGTTGGCCCGGCTGGCGGCGGACTTCCTGGGCCAGGGAGGTGCTCCCGACCGCCTGGCGGTGGTGGCCCGCACTCCGGCGGGGGCCGTGGAACTGGAGCGTCGGATCGAGGGCCAGCTCCAGGGTGCGCACCTGCGCCCCCCGGTGCGCACCCACGAACGGTTGGCTGCCTGGGTGATGGCGAGCTTCGCCGAGGGCGGACCAGAGCGGCCCCAGCTGGACCAGCCCCGGCGCTGGCTGGCCATGGCCCGGGCCCTGGAGCGGGCGCGCGCGGCGCTCCCCCGCCTGGCTGAGTTGGTCGGCGAGCCGAGCCTGGTGGACGATGCCCTGAGCGTGGTCTCCGCCTGCAAGCGCGCCCTGGTCGGTCCCGGGCTGCTGGCCGAGCGCCTGGCGGGAGCTCCCGCCAGCCTGGCCGAGCTGGCGGTGATCTCCGCCAGCTATGACCGGGTCCTGGCCGAGATGGAGGCCGCCGACCCCCTCGACCGGCACGACCTTGCCCTGGGCCTGCTCCTGGCCGATCGTCGTCGGGCTCGAGGCTGGGGCGACCTGCTGCTGGTGGATGAGGCGGAGGATCTCAGCCCGGCCCAGTGGCACCTGCTCCGGGAGCTGCAGCAGCGCATGCGCGGCCGGCGCCGGATGGTCCTGGCCGGAGACGAGCGCCAGGCCAGCCAGGGGCTGGGCGGGGTCGCCAGCGAGTCCTCTAGCCGACCCTTCCAGGAGTACTTCCCCCAAGAGCTGCACCCTCAGGAGTGGGTGCTTCCGGAGGCACTGGGCGGCCCGCTTGCCCGGGTTGGGGCTGCGCTGCTGGGGATGACCGAGCCCCCTGCCGAGGCGCTCCCCGAGGCCGCTTTCCGGCTGGACCCGGAGGTACGGATCTGGGAGGTGGAGAACGGCACCCAGGAAGGGCTGGCGGTGGGCCGGGAGATCCTGAGGGGCTGCCTTGCCCACGAGTGTGATCTCACCGATGTGGCAGTCCTGGTGCCCGCGTCGCCGGCAGTCCACGCGACCGTCGTGGCCGCGCTCGCCAGCCTGGGGCTGCCGCTGGCCGAGGAGCGCCCGGTCTGGACCCGGCACCCGCTAGTAACCACCAGCACCGCCTGGCTGGGAGTGCTCGCTGATCCTGCCGATCCGGCCCGGCTGCTGCGGGCCCTGGCCTGCGGGCCCGACGCCCTGGCGCCCGCGGCGCTGCGGGAGCTCCGCCGCAGCGCCGCCCGCCGAGGCGGGAATCCCGCGTCGGCCTTCTGGGCCCTGGGCCAGTGGCGCGCTCCCGATGGGGATGGGCCGGAGCCGGGCGCCCAGGGTACGGCCCAGCTGTGGGCACGTCTGCGCGGCGCTTCGCGGTCATGGTCCCAGGTGCGCGCCGAGTTCGGTGGCGCCCCTGAGCGGCTCACCCCCGGGACTCTGACCGCCCTGCTCGGCGAGGTGGCCCAGCGGAGTGGTTGGGCCATTCCCCTGCTGACGGACCAAGAGGCGGCCGGCGCCCTCCGCGAGCTCCTCCAGGCCGCGCTGGCGATCCTGGACGGGCAGATGCGACTCGACCGTCAGCCGCCGCGGATGGACGAGTGGCTCAAGCGCTTCGAGGCCTGGCTGCGCCAGCCGCGGGCAGGGTTGGAGCGCGGCGTCGGCAGGCCGGGAGCCGCGGTGGCCGTCCTCAGCCTGCGGCAGGCCAAGGGTCGGCACTGGCGGAGGGTCTTCATCTGCGGCTGCGCCGCGGGCATGCTGCCCCGGCCCCCCGACCCCGGTGGGCTGCTTGACTCCGAGGAGGTGGCGGAGCTGGTCCGGCGCCTGCCCGAACTGGAGGATCTGTTCGCCCCAGCAGAACGGCGGCTGGAGGCAGAGGCACGCCGGTTCCTGGTGGGGCTCACCCGGGCCACCGAGTTGGTGGTCTGCACCCGGGCCCGGCGCTACGAGCGGGACCTGGTGGAGGGGTCGCGTTACCTGGAGCTGCTGCGAAGCCAGGGGGTGCCTGAGGTACCGGCGCCCCGGCCCACGCTGGTCAGCCGGGACGATGTCAGGGTCCAGTTGGCGCTGAGCCCGGCACCGGACCTCCCCGCCGAGATGGCTACGGCTGCCCTGGAGCTGCGCGCTCAGCTGGCTCCTTGGGACCCAGTCGCGGACGGCGCGGCGCGGATCGAGGACCCACTTCGGCTGAGCGCCAGTTCGCTGCGTGAGTGGCTTGCCTGTCCGCGCCAGTATCTGGGCCGCCACCTGGCAACCGACCTGGGGCCCTCGCTGAGCGCCAACCTCGGCACCGAGGCCCACCGCCTCCTGGAGCTGATGTACCAGAGCCGGCAGGCCTGGGCCGGCCAGCCGGGCCTCTTCGTGGTCGGGGCCCGAGCACTGATCGAGCAGCGCCTGCTGCCGGAGATCCGCGCCGGCGGCGCCCAGCCCCTGGAGGCGCTCTACGCCCGGCTGTGGCTGCTGCGACTGGTGGACCTCTGGGCGGAACGTGTCGTGGCACCGGGTCCGGCCCTGGTGGGCGAACCCGTGGCTCAGGAAGTGGCTTTTGACCTCGATCGGGGCCACTGGCGGCTTCGCGGCAAGGTGGACGCGGTCTGGCGCCATCCCGGCGGTGAGGTGGAGATCGTCGACTACAAGACCGGCAAGCCGGCGAGCATGCCGGATCTGCACCGCGAGGTCTTCGGCGCGGATGAAAAGGGGCCGACCAATTGGCAGCTTCCGATCTACCGGATGGCCGCCGAGCGCGGGGTGCTGGGGGAGGCAGTCGAGGGGCGGCCGCCACTGGTTCGCAACTGGTACCTGGGAGCCGAGCCCCCGTCCCAACCCGACCCACCGGCGCGGGCGGTGGGGTTCACCCCCGAGCGGGTGCCCATGAAGGTCGGCAGTCGGCTCGAGGAGTTGTCGGCTGAGCAGTTGCGGCAGATCGAGACCCAGCTGGAGGAGCAGGTCGGCTGGATCCGCCAGGGCCACTTCTCCGCCAGTCCCCGCCACGACTCCCGCACCTGCCTGAGCTCCAACGGCGGCTGCGCCTACTCCTTCTGGTGCGACGGCGAGGCCAGCGTGGGCGCTGACCTGGCGCCGCCGCCACCGCGACCGTGATCCAGGCCCAGGCGGTGCCGGTGCTGAGCGACTCTCAGCGCCGAGTGGTCGAGGCCCTGGGCGAGGGCCCGGTCAAGGTGGAGGCCGCGGCCGGCAGCGGCAAGACCACCGCCATGGCCGCCCTCTTCGTGGCCGCGGTGGAGAGGGGATACCCGATCCCCCAGATCATGGCCGTCACCTTCACCAAGCGGGCGGCAGCCGAGCTCCAGCGCAAGATCGCCCTGGCTCTGGGGGGTCCCCTAGCCGAGGAGGCCGGCAGCGCCCTGCCCCTGGATGGCGCTTGGATCGGTACCTTCCACGCCTTGGTGCAGCGCCTGCTCCACGAGCACGCCTACCGGGTGGGCCTCCCTCGCGATCTCCAGCTCCTGGACGAGCTGGGCGCGCGCCTGGTCATGGACGAGACCCTGGACGAGGTCCGGGCCGCGGTGGTCGACGACGGGTCCCTGCTAGAGCGCCTGCCCCCCGAGCCCGACCTCCGCACCATGTCCCGGCTGGTCCCCGAAGCCGGGGCGGCGGTGCTGCGGCTGCGCTCCACCCCCCTTGGCGGGGACCAGGTGGCCGAGCTCTCGCGGGCGGCCTACGGCCGCTGGCGGGAGCTGGGCGACCCCGAGGCCCAGCTGAGCTGGCATGGGGCAGCGCTCTACCTCCTGGAGATGGTCTGGCGCAACTACGAGCGGCGCCTGCGGGAGCGCGGTGCCACCGACTTCGACGGCCTCCTGCGCCTGGGGCTGGGCGTCCTGGGCCCGGGCACCCCGCTCGGGGAATGGGCCCGGAGGCACTTTCGGCTGGTGATCGTCGACGAGTACCAGGACACCAGCGCCCTGCAAGAGGTGCTGATCGGGCAGTTGGCGGGTCCCGCCCAGCGGGGGCTCTTCATGGTGGGAGACGCCCGGCAGTCGATCTACGCCTTCCGGGACGCCAAGCCGGGGATCATGGCCGAGGCACGGGGCATGCCTCTGCCCCTCTTCGAGAATCACCGCTCCCGCTGGTCGATCCTGCGCGCTGCGGATCAGGTGATCCGCCGGGACCCGCACTTCGCCGGCGACCCTGAGATGGAGGCGACCCGCGGATCCGAACCCTGGGTCCCGGTCCGGGTGGCCCCGGCCGAGTCGCGTCTGGCGGAGGCGGAGGGGATCGCCTCCACCCTGGCCGAACTGCACGCGTCGGGCCTGGTCTTCCCCGACGGCAGCTCCCAGGGGCTGCAGTGGAAGGACATGGCGGTGCTGGCTTACACGCTCGGCTCCCTGGGTCCGTATCTGGAGGAGGCGCTGCGCCGGCGCGAGATCCCCTTCCAGACCCAATCCGGGCTGCTGCTGGAGCGACCCGAGGTCAAGGACGCGCTGGCCTTCCTCAGGCTGGCGGCTGACGAAGAGGACGACCTGGCGGCCCTGCGCTGCCTCCAGGTCCGCGCCTGCCGGCTGCCCGACCGGGCTCTGATGGCGCTGGCCCCGGGCTCGGGGCCGGGCCGGCTGGCGATCAGCTCCCGCCTCCGCCGCCACCTGGGCGCCGGCGCGCCGGGCTGGGAGCCGGACTGGCGGGAGCGCGGGGAGCGGCTCCTGGCCTGGGTGGAGCAGATCCGGGAGGTGGCCCGGATGCGGCCACCGTCAGCGGTCCTAGCCCTGACCCTGGAGCTGACCGGGATCATGCGCCTGGAGGTGGCCCGGGCCGGGCGCGGGGAGCCGCTGGGAAACCGGGCTCAGGCGGCCCTCTGGGAACTGGGCCAGGTTCTGCGCCAGGTGGAGGCGGCCGGCTCGGCGACGAGCCTGGGGACAGCCCTGGAGGAGCTTCAGGTCCTGGTGCGCGAGGCGCGCAAGGGCGAGCCTCCGCCGGCCGGAGACCAGGATCAGGTCACCCTCAGCACCATCCATGGAGCCAAGGGCCTGGAGTGGCCGGTGGTCCTGCTGGCCGACTGCCGGCCCTACTGGGACCACGGCACGCCGCTGGTGCTCTGGGATCGGGAAGAGCAGGCGGTGGTCTGCGCTCGCGTGGGCGGCGAGCACACGGCCGCCTACAGCCGCTGGCGGAGCAGCGACCAGGCTCAGGTGGAGTCCGCCGAGCGGCGCCGCCTGGTCTACGTGGCCATGACCCGAGCCCGCGACCTGCTCATCGTCAGCAGCTGCCACCGCGACACCGGCCAGGGCGAGTTCTCCGAGCTGCTCCAGGTCGGCCTGGAGGGGCGGCCCTGGCTCAGCGCCTGGCCGGGCTTCGGGTCTGAGGCTGCTCCCGCCGACCACCAGGCCGGGACCAGCGGCGCCATTCCCGCGCCAGCCCCGACCCCGCCGCCGACCCTGAGTGCGGGCATGGCCGCGGCGCGTTGGGCCGAACTGAAGTCGCTGACCAGCCCGGCGGCGGGCGCCTCCGATCCCGAACAGCTCAGCTTCAGCTCCCTTCAAACCCTGAGCCCGTGTCCCCGGCAGGACTGGTTCCGGCACGTGGCCCGGTTCCCTGATCCCCGCGACTTTGGCACCGGGCCCGGCCGAGACCTGGGCAGGGGCCCGGAC
>JBOHUM010000028.1:0-33727 GCA_050734515.1 Candidatus Dormibacteria bacterium | reverse complement strand
ACCAGGGCGCTCTCCACCTCGGTCGTGGAGATGCGGTGGGCAGAGATATTCATCACGTCGTCGATCCGCCCCATGAGCCAGAAGTCACCGTCGTCATCCTTACGGGCGCCGTCGCCAACGAAGTAGGTGTCCTTGAAGCGGCTCCAGTACGTGTCCTGGTAGCGGTCGGGATCCTTGTAGATGCCACGGAGCATGGCCGGCCATGGCTTACGGATGACGAGGTAGCCGCCCTGGCCGGGGGGGACCTCCTGTCCCTGCTCGTCGTAGATGGCCGCGCTGATGGTGGGGAAGGGCTTGGTGGCGGAGCCCGGCTTGAGCGTGGTGACGCCCGGCAGCGGGGTGATCATGATCATCCCCGTCTCAGTCTGCCACCACGTGTCCACCACCGGCGTGCGCCCCAGGCCCACGTTCTCCCGGTACCAGATCCAGGCCTCGGGGTTGATGGGCTCGCCCACGGTGCCCAGCAGGCGAAGGCTGCTCAGGTCGTGCTTGCGCGCGTGCTCGGGTCCCCACTTCATGTGGGTGCGGATGGTGGTCGGCGCGGTGTAGAGGATGTCGACCTTGTAGCGCTCGATGATCTCCCACCAGCGCTCCTCGTTGGGGAAGTTAGGAACGCCTTCGTAGATCAGCCCGGTCGTGCAGTTGGTCAGGGGGCCGAACAGGATGTAACTGTGCCCTGTCACCCAGCCGATGTCGGCGGCACACCAATAGACGGAGTCGGGTTTGACATCGAAGATGTAGTAGTGGGTGGTGGCGATGCCGACCAGATAGCCCGCGGTCGTGTGCACGATCCCCTTGGGCTTGGCCGTGGTGCCGCTGGTGTAGAGCAGATAGAGCAGATCCTCGGAGTCCATCGGCTCGCAGGGACAGCCCGCAGGATCGTCGCTCTCGCCGGCGACGAGTTCGTCAACGTAGACGTCGCGGCCACCCTGCATGTTGACGGCTCCTCCCGTCCGGCGGGCGACCAGGCAGCGCTTCACCGACGGCGTCATGGCCATGGCGGCGTCGGAGTTGGCCTTGAGGGGCACCTTGCCGCCGCGGCGCCAGCCCTCGTCCTGGGTGATCAGGAGCTCGGTCTCCATGTCGTTGAGACGGCCGGCCAGCGCCTCGGCGCTGAAGCCCCCGAAGACGACCGTGAAGGGGGCGCCCAGGCGGGTGCAGGCGAGCATCGCCACCGGCAAGTCCAGGCACATGCCCATGTAGATGCCGACCGGGGTGCCCTTGCCCACCCCGAGCTTCTTCAGCCCGTTGGCGAAGCGCACCACCTCGCGCTGCAGGTCGGCAAAGGTGATGTCCCGGGTCTCGCCGGCCGGCTCACCGATCCAGTGGAAGGCGATCTTGCCGCCTCGGCCCGCCTCGACGTGGCGGTCGACGCAGTTGTAGCAGACGTTGAGCTGACCGCCCAGATACCACTTGGCGTAGGGCGGATCCCACTCGTACAGCTTGTCGAAGGGCTTGAACCAACTGACCCGGTTGCGGCCCTCCTCGGCCCAGAACTCCTCCAGGCTCTTGTGGTAGATGCCTGGCTGGGCATTGGCGCGCGCCGCGAAGTCGGGCGGCGGCGGAAAGGTGCGGCTCTCTTCCTGAAGTGCGTCGATTCGCTTGGTGTCTACGGTCATATCGCCCTCCTGCTTGCCGTCCGACCGAGAGTGCGTGCGGCCCGGGCTCCCGAGCAGGCCCCAGGGCGGGGCCGCAGATCCCTCCAAGCGGCAGGGTAACGGTCCTGGGCCTGCTCGTGAAGGGATTCGACATCAGCGTGCTGGTGGGGTGGGCCTTCGCCATCGCCAGCAGCTCGTTCTTCCCCCTGCTGGTGCTGGGGATCTGTTGGCGCCGGCTGACCACCGCCGGCGCGGCGGCAGGAACGGGGCTGGGCGGGGGGCTGGCTACCTGCGCCATCGTCACCACCATGGTCGCTAGCGCGGCCCCGGCGCTGGCCGGCTTCTTGGCCCAGCACCAGGCCCTGGCGGTGATCCTGGCTCAGCCGGCGATCGTGACGGTTCCGGTCGCCTTCCTGGCGATGATCTCGATCTCGATCCTGCGGCCAGTGCCGAAGCCGCGGGTTGCGGCCAAGATGGTGCAGCTCCACGCCCCCGAGCGCCTGGGGTTGCGCCGGGAGTACATCCCCGAGTAGCCCGTAGGGGGCGGCGGTCCTCAGTAGCCGGCGCTGGGACTGGCGCGGTTGAGCAGGCTCTCGCCCCGGAGCCAGCGCTGGAGCTGCTCCCCGAAGAATTGCGAGGTGCGGCGCGCAAAGTTGGGAGAGCTCCAGCTGACGTGGGGACTTAGATAGGCCCCGGCAAGGGCCCAGAGGGCTGAGTCGGTGGGCAGGGGCTCCTCCTCGAAGGCGTCCAGGTAGGCGGCGGCCGGCCGCCCCGAAGCCAGCGCCGGGGCCAGAGCCGCCTCATCGAGCAGGGCCCCGCGGGCGACGTTGATCAAGACGCTGCCCTCTGCCAGGGCTGCCAGGACCGCCCCGCCCACGGCGTGGCGGGTAGCTTGGGTGAGCGGCGCGGCCAGCACCAGGGCGTCGGCGCCCTGGCAGGCATTCGCCAGCTGTTGGGGGGGGTAGACCCGCGACACCCCTGGCGGTACCGGCCGGCTCGGGTGGCGGCGGACCCCGACCACCGTGGTACCGGCGGCCTGCAGGAGGTGGGCGAGCCGGCTACCTATGGCTCCCAGCCCGAAGACCGCCACCCGGAGGTCGGCCAGCTCGCGCAGCGCCAGGCTCTCGAAGCGGCGTTCCGCCTGAAGCCGACGGAGCTGGTCCCAGCGCTTGCAGTGCTGGAGCAGGCAGCCGAGGGCGAACTCGGCGATGGGCTGGGCAACCACCCCCGCCGAGTGGGTCAATGTGATCGAGGGCCGATCCTGGAAGAGCTCGGCCAGGTGGTCGATGCCGGCGCTGGAGGTGTGGACCCAGACCAGCTCCGGGTGGGAATCCAGCGCCCGCTCGAACTGGTGAGGGTCGTTCCCGGCCAGACGTCCCGGGAAGAGCCGCCACAGAACCTGGAACTCGCCCTCAGGGATTGGCCGCCCCGGCGGGAGCAGGGTCATCTCAACAAACTGCGGCTGGACCAACCTTGCGACGAGGTCAAGGTCGGGCAGGGGGACGGTGCCCACCACCAGGCATCGGGCGACGGAGCTCACCCTTGGAGCTGGATCTGAGCCCGGCAGCGACTCTCCACCCAGGGGCTGAGCAGTTCCTCGATCACCCGGCGGTGGGCCGGATGCCGGGCGTACACCCGGTAAGCGACCAGGTCCTCGAAGTCGGCGCTGATGGCGAAGTTGAAGCCCTCGTGGAGCTCGCCCACGTCGGGGCCACACTCCAAAGTGCGGATCTCGGTGATCGCCTGGGGGAGCTCCCTCAGGCCCTCGGCGATGGCCTCGACCGCCTCCGGTGGACACTCCGGGTTGAGCTGCAGCAGGACCAGGTGACGAATCACGGCCAGCACCTCCAGAGATCGCGACTGTGGAACCATGGACGCCAGGATGCCTGTGCTCTCACCCCTGGTCGGCGTGGAGTGGCTGCTGGAGCACCTGGGCGACCCCCGGTTGCAGATTCTCGACGTCCGCTGGTCAGTTGCGTCGGGAGCCCAGCGGCACGCCTACCTGTCGGGCCACCTGCCCGGGGCGCAGTTCATCGACCTCGACCACGATCTGGCCGGGCCGGCCGGACCCCGGGGCCGCCACCCGCTTCCCTCGCCCGGTGCCTTCGCCACCGCCATGCGGCGCGCGGGGGTGTCGGCCGCCAGCAAGGTAATCGCCTACGACGAGGTCACCGGGGCGGCCGCCCGGGCCTGGTGGCTGCTGCGGGCCGGGGGCCACGGTCGGGTTCAGGTGCTCGACGGCGGCATGGCCGCCTGGCTGGCCGCCGGGGGCCCGCTGGAGGAGGGGCCGGTCACCGCCCCGACCGGCGACTTCAGCTGCTCGGGCTTTGGGGGCTGGCTGTCCGCCGATGAGACCGCCGACTTGGTTCGGCGAGGCGGGATGTTGCTGGACGCCCGCTCCCGGGAGCGCTTTCAGGGCAGCCCCTCCCCCCTCGACCCGCGGCCGGGGCATGTTCCCGGCGCTCAGAGCCTGCCCTGGACCGACGCCTATCGCGAGGGATCGGTCGCGGGGCGGCCGGAGCTGGAGGCGGCGCTGGCCCGGGCCAGCGGCGGGCGGCCTCCGGAGGCGGCCTATTGCGGCTCCGGGGTCACGGCCTGCGCCCTGATCCTGGCCCTCGAGTCCCACGGCTATCCCGGGGTGCGGCTCTTCCCCGGTTCCTGGAGCGAGTGGGCACTGGACCCGGACCGACCCGCCGAGCTGAGTGGCTCCCGCCCCGCCGGTCCCTAATCCTGGTCGCGCCGGACCACCTTGTGGGCTGCCGCCTGACGTAGGGGGCGCATGACGATCTGATCCAGATTGACGTTGGCGGGACGGGTGACCGCGAAGGCGACCACGTCTGCGACGTCGGCGGCGCTGAGCGGCTCCGCGCCGCGGTAGACGGACTGGGCGCGCTCCCGGTCTCCGCCGAAGCGGTTGCGGGCGAAATCGGTCTCCACCATTCCCGGCGAGACCTCGGTGACCCGGACAGGGCGGCCGGCCAGCTCCAGGCGGAGCGTCTGGCTGATCGCGTGCACCGCGTGCTTGGCGCTGGTGTAGCCGCCACCTCCCTCGTAGACCTCAAGCCCGGCGGTGGAGGAGATGTTCACAACATGGCCCCGACCAGAGCGCTCGAGGGCGGGGAGCAGAGCCCGGGTCATCTGCATCAGGCCCAGCACGTTCACCTCCCACATCCAGCGCCAGTCAGGGCTCTGTGACTCGGCCAGGGGGTCGAGGCCCCGGGCGCCGCCGGCGTTGTTCACCAGCACCTCGGCCGCCTCGATGTCCAGGCAGAAGGCGGCCACGCTCGACTCGGAGGTCACGTCCAGGACCCGGGCCTCGGCCCCCAGCTCCGATGCCAGCCGCTGCAGCAGCGGTAGGCGGCGGGCTCCCAGCCTCAGGCGGAATCCCTCCCGGGCGAGCCGCCGGGCGGTCGCCTCCCCGATACCGGCGCTGGCGCCGGTGATCACCGCCAGGGGCCGGGCCGTCGCGGGCGCGGGGGTCGAAGCCGAGTTCATGGGCAGGGCATCCTGGGCCATGAGCCTATTCGATCAGGCCAAGGCGGCATCCAGCTCGCGCTCCAGATCGGCGGGCGCGGAGACCGGGAGCCGGCAGGCGAAATCGCGGCATACGTAGGCGGTGGCTCGGCCCTCGAGCAAGGGGCGGGACCAGGTGAGGGGCGGCCCGCCGCCACCGGCGACGTCGGTGCCATCCGAGATGGGAACAGCGACCCCCACCGTGAGCGAGGGCCGGAACCTGGCCCGGGCCCGGGTCAGGAGCTCCCAGTGGCGGCGTCGGCCCGGAGGGACCAGCAGGGCCAGCTCCACCGGCCCCGATTCCAGCAGCTGCAGCGCTGTCAGCAGCGCCCCGAAGGCGCTCGGAAACCGCTCCGCGGCACTAGCCAGGGCCAGCAGCGCCGCCTCACCCCGCTCCCGCCAGCGGTGATCTCCGGTGAGGGCGTGCAGTCGCAGGCAGAGTTCAGCCATCAGCGCCATCCCCGACGGCTGGGCGCCGTCCTCGAGGCTGCGCGGACGCGTCGCCAGCACGGGGTCGTGGTCGGTGGGGACGTCGAACCAGCCCGGCCCCTGCGAGTCCCGGTAGCGGCCCTCGACGACCTCGGCTTGGTGGAGCGCCAGCTCGAACCAGCCGGGCTCGCCGCTCGCCTCGTGGAGGGCGAGGCCAGCCAGGCCCCAGGCGGCGAGGTCGTCAAGGGTGGCGCCGAAGCGCGCGGTCCCACCATCGTAGAGATGCCGAAAGCCGCCCTCGCCGTCCGCCGCCCGCTCTCTGATCAATTGGGCGGCCCGCAGCGCCGCGTCCAATTGGGGAGTGGATTGGGTGGCCACCGAGAACTCGGCCAGAGCCCGGATCGCCAGGGCGTTCCAGCCCAGCACCAGCTTGCGGTCCCGGGCCGGAGCCGGCCGTCGCTGGCGGGCACGGAGCAGCCGGGCCGCCAACTGCCGGCGGGGCGTCCCGGTCGGGTCAGGGCCGGCATCCGACTCCAGGGCCAGGCCGCCGCGCAGCACCAGTCCTCCCTCAGGAGTCCGGGCCGGCCCCTCGCCTCCGAAAAGCTCTTCCACCAGGCGGACCTCGGACTCAGATCCCAGTGCCTGGCGCAGCTGCTCATCCGTCCAGACGTAATAGGCGCCCTCACCCGCCTCGGTGTCGGCGTCCAGGCTGGCGGCGAATCCGCCTCCGGGGAGCTCCATTTCGGCGAGCAGGAACCGGGCGCTGGCCCGCGCCAGCTCCAGGTGCTGGTCCTCCCCCCGGGCCTGCCAGGCGTGGACTGCCACCCGAAGCAGCTGGGCGTTGTCATAGAGCATCTTCTCGAAATGTGGCACCGCCCAGCGCCGGTCGACGCTGTAACGGTGCAGCCCCTCGCCGATCTGATCCCAGATCCCTCCCCGGGCCATCCCGGTGAGTGAGCTGCGTACGGCGTCCCAGGCCTCGGGATCGCCGGCGATGACGTGGCGGGCCAGCAGGAACTCAAGTACCGGCAGCTGGGGAAACTTGGGGGCGTCGCCGAACCCGCCGTAGCCGCGGTCCCAGGACCGGATCAGCCGGGAGCTGGCCCGGGCGAGCAGGCCACGAAGTCCCTCGCGATCTCGGGAAGCGATCAGCGGGGCGGGCTGGAGCGCCTGGTTCAGGCGGCCGGCGGTCTCGCGAACCTCCGAGCCCCGCTCGCGGTAGGCCTGGGCGATGGAGCGCATCACCCGGCCGAACCCGGGCAGTCCAGCCCGGTCCTGAGGAGGGAAGTAGGTGCCTGCAAAGAAGGGTCGGGCGTCGGGGAGGAGGAAGACGGTCATCGGCCAGCCACCCCCGCCGGTCATTGCCTGGAGCGCGTCCATGTAGACCCGGTCGATGTCCGGGCGTTCCTCCCGATCGACCTTGATACTGACGAAGAGCTCGTTCTGGAGCGCGGCCAGGTCGGCATCCTCGAAGCACTCGTGGGCCATCACGTGGCACCAGTGGCACGAGGAGTAGCCGACGCTCAGCAACACCGGCCGGTCGAGGCGCCGGGCTAGGGCGAATGCCTCCTCCCCCCAGGGGTACCAGTCCACGGGGTTGTCAGCGTGCTGGCGTAGATAGGAGCTCGATTCATGCTGGAGCCGGTTCACCGGAAGAGCTTGCCACCCTCAACCGGGCTGGGCTACACGGATAGCAGCGCCCGCGGGCTACTGCGACAATCGCCCCGTGGCCGCTCCCGAATCCCGAGCTGGCCACCAGGCCGGGGGTACTCCTCGGCCGCCGCTGAGCCTGCGGCTGGGGTTGGGCGCCGCCGCGGTGGTGGTGCGGTCGCTGGGGCGCGAGCGATTCCGCCTCTCCGACGTCTTGGCCAACGCCGCATTCGCCGTCAGCGCCAGGCGGCGCCGGACCACCATCGCCAACTTCCGCGCCGCCTTCCCCGAGCTCAGCGCCCCCCAGGCCCGCCGCCTGGCGCAGCGGAGCTTCTTGGAGTACGGCCGAACCTGCCTCGACTTCCTCTACGTCCATGGCCTGTCCAGGGGGCGAGTCGTGGCTGAGGTCAGGGGGGCCGGGGTTGAAGAGCACTTCGACCCCCTCTTCAACTCCGGCGAACCCGGGATCTTGGTCATGATCCACCAGGGCAGCTGGGATGTGGCGTCGGTTCTGGCCGGGGCGCGGGGAGTGCCGCTCACGGTGGTCATGGCCGACGGCTCCAACCCGGCGCTGGCCGACCTGGTGGTCTGGGCCCGGGCCCGCCTGGGGGTGCGGGCGGTCACCGCCTCCAAGTCGCCCCGCACCGTGCTCCAAACCCTCAAGGCGGGCGGGTGGCTGGGCCTGATCATCGACATCCCCGGCGACACCCCCTCGGTCGAGGTCACCTTCCTCGGCCAGCGCACTCGCTTCTCGTCCGCCGCGCCGATTCTGGCCGCCCGGACAGGAGCCCCCCTGGTGCCGATCGTGGCGGTCCGCGGCCCCGGGGGGACCTACCTGGTCGAGGTCCATGCGCCGGTGCGGGTCGGGGCGGACGCCGCCCCAGAAGACGCCCTGCAACGCCTGATCCCGGTTTTCGAGATGGCGGTGCGCCGCTGGCCCGAGCAGTGGTTCCCATTTGCCGACGACCGGGTGCTCGGCGATTCGCCAGCCTGAGGCCGAGCCCCGGCCGCGCCTACGGGTCGCTTGGTACGGCCACGCCCTGGGACGGCGGGCGGATGGGCTCAGCACCTATTCCACGGAGGTGGTCCGCGGTCTCCAGGAGCGAGGGGTCGAGGTGTTCTTTCATCATGCGGCCCGAGACGGCGAGGTGCTGCCGGTGAGCCAGGAGCACGGGATGGCTTGGTCGGCGTGGCGGTTCAAGACGGTCACCATCCCCACTCCGGGTTTCCGCCGTCGGATGCGCCTCTGGCTGCGCCGCCACCACCCCGACCTGATCCACACCTCCCTCAGCTTCAACCTGGAGGACGGCTGGCTAGCCCGCCAGGCCCGTGAGTTCGGCATCGGTGCGGTGGCTACCTTCCATCTCCCCTTCGGGGAGCCGGGCAGCGGCCGGGCTCGGGTGATGCGGCAACTGCACCGCTTCTGGGTGCCGCGGTTGCGCAGCTACCAGCGAGTGATCGTCTTCAGCTCCGCTCAGGGGGAGTTGCTGGTGCAGCTGGGCCTGGACCAGGGGGCGATCGCGGTTGTGCCCAACGCCGTGGACACCGCCCGCTTCTCGCCCGGACCCTCACGGCTGCGCCGTGAGCGCCTCACCAGCGCCGAACTGGTACTGGGGTACGCCGGGCGCCTGGACCCGGAGAAGGGGGTGCGCGAACTGATCGCAGGCTTCCTGGCGGCCGGGCCACCTCCCCGAGCCCGGCTCTGTATCGCCGGCTCGGGCAGCCTGTCGGCAGAGGTGGCCCGCTCCGCGCGCCACCCCGCGATCGTGTACCTGGGGCAGTTGTTCGGGGTCGAGGAGCGCGCCGACTTCTGGCGGGCGGTCGACCTGTTCTGCCTGCCCTCCCGAGCGGAGGGTCTTTCCCAGTCGCTGCTGGAGGCCATGGCCAGCGGATGCGCCGTGGCCGCCACCCCGGCGGGAGGAGCCGACCAAGTCGGCGAAGCCGTCGACCGGCTGGACCCGCACGACCCCGCCTCCTCGATCGCGGGACTGGTCGAGCGCCTGGCGAGCCACCCCGAGCTGCTGGCGCACATGGGCCGGGTGGCAAGGGAGCGTGTGGTGCGTCATCATGGGATCGCGGCGATGCTGGACCGGGTGCAGGGGGTCTATTTGCAGTGCCTCAACCCACTGGCAGGGGACCGTCGCCGGGGGGTCGTGCGGCCTTGAGCAGCAGCCGCCCGACCGCCCTGGTCGTGGACAGTGGCGCCTGTCTTCCCGCCTCGCTGGGGGAGGCGACCTGGGTCAGCGTGGTGCCGATGTCGATCGAGGTCGACGGGCGGGTCCTTCGGGATGGCATTGACATCGGCAGCGACGAGCTCTACCGCCGCCTGGGGCAGCCGGGGCCACTGCCCACCAGCAGCTCCCCCTCTCCCGGCGACTACCTCAAGGCGTTCCGCAGGATCACAGCTCGGGACATCATCTGCCTGGCGATCCCGGAGCGCTTCTCAATGATGGGGCGTTCCGCCCGGGTGGCGGCGGAGATGCTCCGCAGCGAGCAGCCGGAGAAGCGGGTGGAGGTGGTGGACACCGGCACCGCCGCGGGCGGCTACACCCTGGTTGCCGAGGCCGCCGCGGCGGCTTGCGGGGCGGGCCTGGGGCTGGACCGAGTGTTGCCATACACACGGGAGGTGGCAGGCACGGCCCGGGTGATCGCGGCACTGGAGACGATGCGCTTCTTGGTGCGCAGCGGCCGGGTGCCGGCCCTGGCGGGCCGGGGGGGCGACCTCCTCAAGGTGCGCCCGGTGTTCTCATTCAGCGGCGGCGACGTGCGCCGGTTGGGGCTGGTGCGGGGCACGCGCCGGGCGATGCGCGAGGTGGCGGAGCAACTGCGCCAGCAGACGGCCCCGGACGGCATGGTGCGCCTGGCCGTCTTCTGCGGCGACGCCCAGGCGGCGGTCCCCGAGCTGGCCCGCCGGCTGGAGGCCCTGTTCGGGGAGCGGCCCCTGGAGCGGCTCAGCCTCAACCCGGTGATCGCCCTGCACACGGGCCCGGGGTTGATCGGGGCCGCGTCCATCGCCGACCTGCCCCTGCCCGTTTGATGCCCGCGGCCACCAGCGTCGCGGGCCAGCCCGCGGGCGTGGCGATTCTCTGGGTGGGTGCCTATCTGGTCGGGGGCATCCCCACCGGTTGGATCGTCGGTCGGCTGGCCGGGGTCGACCTGCGCCAGGTGGGCACCGGCAAGATCGGCACCAGCAACCTCTTCCGCAGCGTGGGGCTGCTGCCGGCGGCGGTGGTGGGCCCGCTCCAGTTCTGCCAGGGCCTGGCGCCGGTGCTGGTGGCGTCGCTGCTCAAGGCGCCCGCCTGGGTGGTGGCCGGCGCCGGCCTCTGCAGCGTGATCGGCAATGGCTGGCCGGTCTATCTCCAGTACCACGGGGGCAGGGGAGTGGCCAGCGCCACCGGGGCGATCGCCCTCTGGGGCTGGCCCGGGCTGGCCTATGTGGTCGCCCTGGTGGTGCTGGCGGGGGCGGCCCGGCGGAGCGCCTTAGGCGTGCTGCTCGGCTTCGCCGGGCTGCCCGTGGTGCTCTGGCTCACCGGGGCCCCGGCCGCCTACTCGGTCACCGCGGTCGGGGTTCTGATCTGCCTATTGCTGCGCCGGTTCGAGGGCTACCGTGTGGGACCGCCCGAGCCCGGGCAGGACCCCGACGGCTGGGCCAGTCGACTGCTCTACGATCGCCGCCCGGGTCAGGTGAGGCCGGGGCCGACGATAGACTCGAGCGGATGAGCCCGGGGCCGCAGCGCTTGGAGCGGGACTCCATGGGTGAGATCGAGGTTCCCGCCGAGGCCTACTACGGGGCCAGCACCCAGCGCGCTGTCAGCAATTTTCCCATCAGCCAGTTGCGCCTGCCAAGGCGGCTGATCGCGGCCCTGGGCGACATTAAGCGCGAGGCGGCACGGGTCAACCTGGAACTGGGACTGCTCCCCGAGGAGCTCAGCCGCGCGATCGCCCAGGCCGCTGACGAGGTGGCCCGGGGAGATCTCGACCGGGAGTTCGTAGTAGACATCTTCCAGACCGGCAGCGGCACCTCCTCGAACATGAATGCCAACGAGGTGATCGCGAACCGGGCCCTGGAGCTGCTGGGAGCGCCGCGGGGCGAGCGCGGCCGCCTCCATCCCAACGATCACGTCAACCTGGGCCAGTCCAGCAACGACGTGTTCCCCTCGGCCATCCACCTGGCGGCCCTGGCCGCCATCCGCGACGAGCTGGTACCCGGGCTGCGCACCCTGGAGGCAAGCCTCGGCCGGCAGCGCGACCAGCTCTGGGGGGTGATCAAGACCGGGCGCACCCACCTCCAGGACGCGACCCCGATCCGCCTGGGCCAGGAGTTCGAGGGCTACCGCGGGCAGGTGGAGCGGGCCCTTGCCCATCTCCAGCGGGTGAGCACCGCACTGGCCGAGCTCGCCCTCGGCGGCACCGCGGTGGGCACCGGGATCTCCACCCATCCCGAGTTCGCAGCCCGGGTGATAGCCCGTCTGGCCCCCCTCTATCACGACCGTCTGCACGAGAGCCCCAACCACTTCCAGGCGCAGGCCACCCTGGACGCGGTGGTGTTCGCGTCCGGGGGGGTGCGCTCGGCGGCCATCGCGGTCCACAAGATCGCCAGCGACCTACGGCTGCTCAGCTTCGGGCCCCGGGCCGGCGTGGCCGAGCTCCGCCTGCCAGAGGTGCAGCCCGGCTCCTCGATCATGCCCGGGAAGGTCAACCCCGTCGTCTGCGAGTCGGCCTTGATGGTGGTGGCCCAGGTGCTGGGCGACGACCACGTCGTGGCCCAGGCCGCCTCCAGCGGGTCGCTGCTCGAGCTCAACGTGATGCTCCCGGTGGCGGCCCACAACCTGATCGAGGAGATCGAGCTCTTGGGTCGCGCAGCGGCGAACCTGGCCCGCAAAGCGGTGGACGGTCTGACGGCCACCAGCCGGGGCCCGGAGTTGCTGGAGCAGGGACTCGCCATCTGCACCGCCCTGGTACCGGCCATCGGCTACGACCGGGCGGCGAGTATCGCCCAGGAGGCCAGCACCAGCGGCCGCACCGTGCGGGAGGTGGCCCGGGAGCGCTCCGGCCTGGACCCCGAGGAACTGGACAGGATCCTGGACCCGGAGCGCATGGTCAGCCCAGGGAGGACCTCCGGGCGTTCCGTCTGAGGCTCACAAGGGCCGGAAGAGGGTCTCCGCATACCAGGACCCGCCCCGGCGGCGGCACTGGATCACGTCGGGAAGCCCGAGCGGCAGCTTGGTCAGGGGAGTGCAGGTGTAGTGAGGCTGCCCGGGGTTGCGGTAGCAGACCTGCAATTGCAGGGTCACCTCCGCCCGCGATCCGGTCTCGATCACCTGCAGCTCGTCGGGGTTCTCGAGCAGGGTGTGGCGGCGGGCCAGGGACTGGAGCAGGGAGCGGGCCTGCCCTCGGCGGGACGGCAGCAGGTAGCGTGCAATCGTCTGCGGGTTGTGCTCGCGAAGCCCCTGGACATACCCGGCCACCGCGGCTGCCGGGGTGGCGTGCGAGGGCCGAGGCAGGGGATGGCTGGAGAACAGCCGCAAAACCAGCAGCACTGCCACGGCGGCGGCGAAGAGCGCCGTCACCCGCCACTGCTGCCGCCGGGGGGCCGGGCGCAGCCGCGGCACCCGAGAAGCGGGCGCAGAACCGGGGGGGGTGTCGCTGGGGGGCCGGCTCACAATCGGGTCTCCCGGTGTCAGGACGCAGACCTAGATGGTCGCGAAGTCCAGCCTCCCGGCGCTGGAGGAGCGACAAAGTCCCAACCAAAGCTGAAACCAATTGCCGACCCAGAGCGTTTTGATCGTCGGGCACGGCGCGCCAGTGGCGCCTCCCCCGCCTGGCCAGGTCGGGCTCCAACTGGGACCGACCCCTGAGCCCGCGCCGTGCCCAAACTTCGCCCATGGCTGAGTTCAGACCCACCCGCGCCCGAAGACCACGCGCCAGCTCCGGCGGCCAGCGCCGCCTGTCCCCGGGGTCGAATTGGAAGCGGGCCCTGGCGATCACCGGGCTGGCGGGGGTGGCGGCGGTGGTCATCCTGGCGGTGCCCTTCACCGCCCTGGCCCGGGCTTATGGAGCTCTGCCGCAGAGCGCCGCCTTGGCCACCGACACGCGGATCTACGGGGCGGGCGGCCAGGAGATCGCCGACCTTCACCCCTCGGGTAGCAGCCGCATCCCGGTGGCCTTCGACCAGATCGCACCGATCATGCGCCGGGCAGTAGTGGATATTGAGGACCATAGCTTCTGGAGCGCCCCCAGCTTCGACCTGGCCCGCATCGCCAAGGCCGCCTTCTTCGACGTGGTCCACCACAGCGCCAGCCAGGGGGCGAGCACGATTCCGGAGCAACTGGCCAAGATCCTCTACCTGCACGACGACAAGTCGATCACCTACAAGGTGAAGGAGATTCTTTACGGCCAGGAGCTCAGCTCCAAGCTGTCCCGCCGCGACATCCTTGACCAGTACCTCAACGACGTCTACTTCGGCCACGGGGCGACGGGGGTGGAGGCGGCGGCAATCACCTACTTCGGCGTCAACGCCAGCCAACTGGACGCCAACCAGGCAAGTCTGCTGGCCGGGCTGCTGCCCGCGCCTAGCTACCTCGACCCGCTGGACAACATGGGCGCAGCCCGGCAGCGCCAGGTGGTGGTGCTGGCGGCGATGCTACGTCAGGGAGATCTGAACCAGGCCCAGGCCAGCGCCATCGAGGCCAAGGCGCCGCCACTGGCGGCGGGGACAGGAGCCGCTCTCAACCTGGCCCCGTACTTCGTCGACGAGGTCGAGTCATGGCTCCAGAACCACTACGGGGCGCGCTATCAGGCCCTGGGCCTGGAGGTAAAGACGAGCCTTAATCTGACCCTCAACCAGGACGCCCAGAGCCTGGTGAGCGCCACGGTTGCCGCGGGCCAGGCGATGCACATGAGCGACGGAGCTCTGGTGGCGGTCGACCCCCGCAGCGGCGACGTGCTGGCATGGGTGGGCGGGGCGGGAGCCAGCGGCCCGGGGGGACAGATCGACATGGCGGCGCGTCCACGCCAGCCGGGCTCGACCTTCAAGCTCTTCAACTACTCGACGGCCCTGGCCGAGCAGAAGATCACGATGACCACGCCGGTGCTGGACGGGCCCCTCACCCTCCCCAACGGCGGTCCCGGCGGGGGGCCCTACGTGGTGAACGACTACGAGGGCCACTACGCCGGGGTGGTCCAGGCCCAGGTGGCCTTTGGCAACTCGCTCAACGTGCCCGCGGTCCGCGTCGAGCTAAAGGCGGGCATTCCGGCGATCGTCCAGACCGCCCGCAACCTTGGGGTGACCACCCTCGGCAACTCGCCTTCCAGCTACGGGCCCAGCCTGACCCTGGGGGCCTATCCGGTTCCACTCTGGCAGATGACCCAAGCGGGGTCGGTCTTTGGCGCCATGGGCGTGCTACACCCCACTCACTTTGTGCTCCAGGTGCACGACCAGCGGGGCCAGTTGATCTACCAGGCGGCTCCCGCCGCCCGAAGGGTGATGTCGCCCCAGGTCAGCTACCTGATGAACACCATCCTCTCCCGCAACAGCAACCGCCTGCTCTCGTTTGGCTACGACACACCCTTGGTGCTGGCGGGACGCCAGGCGGCGGTCAAGACCGGCACCTCGAGCAACTTCCTCGACAACCTGGCCATCGGCTGGACCCCGACGCTAGTGGCGGGCGACTGGGTGGGCAACGCCGACGACTCGCCGATGTACGGCGGCGGCGTAAATGGCATCAGCGGGTCCGCCAGCCTCTGGCACGACTTCATGACTGAGGCTCTGGCCGGGGTCAGCCCTAGCTGGTACACCCAGCCCGCCGGCCTCACCACCCAGACCGTGGACGGGGAGACGGACTACTTCCTGGGCGGCACCGGCCCGAGCAAGTCGATCCTGGGCGGAGGCACGGTCACGCCGACACCGAGTCCTTCGGCAGCCCCCAGCCCCACCCCATCGCCCTCCCCTTCGCCAACACCCAGTCCCACGCCCACCGGGGCCCTGCCCAACCCCAGCCCGACCTAGCCGCCTCAGGTCCCGGCGGCCGCAGCCTCCGCCCGCGCCAGGATCACCCGGCGGTTGGGCCTTGCCTCGCGCATCGGCCCGGTGGTTGCCAGGGCATCGCCCACCGCCGCCATCAGGTGGTCGGCGCGAAAGGGCTTGGGGAGGTAAGCAAAGCCGCCCGCCTGCAGGCTGACCTGGAGATCCAGCCGGGGCTGGCGGGCGCTGGTCAGGATCAAAGGGGTCCAGGTCCACTGGCGCTGCGCCAGCAGGCGCCGACAGAGCTCGAAGGTGCCGATCTCGGCGAGGTTGAGGTCAAGGATGCCGCAGACGAAGGTCCCAACCCTCGCCGAAGTCAGGGCCGAGCGGGCCGAGTCCGCCTCCACCACCTCGAAGCCGAGGCGGCTGAGGATCGACGCGGTGGCAGTGCGGCTGGCATCGTCGCGATCGACCACCAGGATGGCGCGATCGGAGGGCTGCTGGGTCGCAGCGTTCTTGGACGAGGCGGCCACAGCCGGCATCCCGCCAGTCTAGAAGGGCAGTTTGGCCCCGTGGCTCACCGTCCTGCACCGTTCTGACGATGGGCTGTAACGCTTGCGGACCCGCCGGCGACGGCGGTGTCGCAAGCGCGGCCCCGATCCCGCGAGTGGCGGGACGCCTGGGGACGATGGACCAGGGCAGTGGTTTCGACCGGCTGGCACTGCCGGCCGGGATCCTCGCCCTGGCCTTGGCCGCGCTCGCGGTGCACCTCGGCGGCGCCCATCCCGGGCCCCAGGCGACCGCCCTGCGGGCTCCTCAGGGCCTGCCCACGGCGAGGGACCTCATGCCCTGGGAGGCGTCTGCCCCGGTCGTGGCCGCCTCGCTGGCCAGCTGCATCCTGCTCGGATTAGGCGTGGCGGCACGCCTGTCCGGCCGCCCGGTGGTGGCCCCGGGGCCACTGGGACGCGCCCGCACGGCCCGTCGGCGGGAGCTTCGGAGCCTCCACCGCCCCCGGAGACTGCTGTCGCTGCCCTGGCCGGGGCGGGATCGTCGCCCGCCCGCCCCCCAGGTCCGCCTGGGCAGCTACCGGGGCAGGCCCATCTGGCTCCCGGCCGATGAGCACCTCCTGGCGCTCGGCCCCACCGGGGCGGGCAAGTCGTCGGGCCTGGCGATCCCCGCTCTCCTAGAGTGGCCCGGGCCGGTCGTGGTCACCGACCCCAAGGGCGAGCTGGTGGCCACCACCCTTAGCCACCGGCGCAGCCTGGGGCCCACTGCGGTCTTCGCCCCGCTGATGCGCCCGAGCGACCGCTGGAACCCGCTGGCCTCGATCCAGAGCTCGGAGGATGCGCTGCGGGTGGCCACGTTCTTGATGGGCCGGGCCCCGGACCGGGAGCCGTTCTGGCACGACCTCGCCCGCCAGCTGCTGCACGGCCTGCTCATCGAAGCATCACAGCAGGGGAACCCTCTGGCCGGCGTTCTGAGCCTGCTTCAGAGCGTGCCGGCGGAGCGGATTGGGGACTCACTGGCCCATCCGGTCGCGCAAAGGCTGGCATCCGGCGCTTTGAGCGGCGGCGACCGGACCTCCATGGGGGTGGTGGCCACCCTGGTCTCACAGCTCGGGGCCTACGGCTCGGACGAGGTGGCCGCAGCCACCGCCGCCAGCGACTTCGATCCCGCGGGCGTCGCCTCGGGCGAGCTGATGAGCCTGTACTGCGTGGTCACGCCGCACGACGCCCCGGTGCTTCGCGGCTTGGTCTCGGCGCTGATCTCCTGCTCCTGGCGCGCGCTCTTCGCCAACCCCCCCGCGCCTCCAGCTCTGTTCGTGCTCGACGAGTTTGCCCAGCTGACCACTCTCCCCGAGCTGCCAGCGCTGGTCCAGTTGGGCCGTTCCCAGGGGGTGCGGATGATGCTCCTGGCCCAGGATCTGGGCTCGATCACCTCGGCTTACGGTCCGGAAGCCGCAGGAGCACTTTGGTCGAACTCGCGCACCAAGCTGCTGCTGCCGGGCATCTCCGAACTCGAGCTGCTGGAGCGGGCGAGCCGTCTCGCCGGGACGGCGACCCTGCACCGCCAAGCCCATCCCCATGGCTGGGAGGCGGTGGCCGCCCAGCCCCTCCTGCACGCCGACGACATCCGCCGCCTTCGCCCCGACCGCGCCCTGCTGATCCATGGCGCCGACCACACGGCCGTGATCCGGCAGACGCGTTGGTTCGAGTCCGCGAGGATGCGCCAACAGGTGCCTCAGGGCAAGGCCGCGCCGGCGCGCCTGAGGCCGGCCCCGGGGCGGCCGCTGCGCGATTGGACCCGTCCCGACCCGGGCTGGGCAGCAGCCGCCAGCCCCTTGCCGTGGGACGTGGGGGACGAAGAGGCGTGAGTGTCCTCAGGCCCGGTGTTGACGGCGGTCAGCTTTAGCGCCGGACTAGACAACGTCATCCACACGGTGACGGCCCTGGCCTTGGGCGCGGTGGCGGTCCTCTGTCTCAGCTTCGCCGCCATCCGCTACATGACGGCCCTTGACAACAGCCAGCGTCGGGCGGCCGCGATCCAGGGGCTGGTGACGGTGCTGCTGGGCGTCCTCCTGCTGGTGAACGAGGGAGCGGTTCTGACCTTCGTCGAGGGGCTGTCGGGGAGCAATACCTCGTGCACAACCAGCGGCTGTTCGAGCGGCACCCACTGAGCCCTGGCTACGGCACGACGGAGCCAGCTGCTGGCGGGAATGGCGACCGGCCTGGCGCTCTCTGCCCTGGCCGCGGGAGCGGCGGTCGGGCTGACGACAGGGCCACCGAGCGCCTCGGCATCTTCCCACTCGGCAAAGGCGGTGGCGGCGGCCAAGGCCACGGCGGCGCCGGACCCAGCGGGGAGCACCAGCCAGCAGTGCGGCGGGATCACCGACCCGTTTTGCTATGTGATCGACGCCTTCGTCAGCGGCCCAGTGGCCATGCTGGGCAGCCTGGACGGCAGCCCGGACCCAGCCCACATCGCGGCCTCGGGCGCGATCACCGCGGGACCGTGGCGGTTGATCACCACCCTGGTCGGCGCCAACCCTGTGGTCGACAACTACGGGGGCGAGCTGGGAGGCCCGGCGCATCAGTGCGGCCCGCAGGGGTGCATCCCCTGGGTGGAGGAGCTGAACTCGATCCTGGAGCCTGTGGGCCTGAGCCTGTTGGTGCTGGCCTTCGTGCTCCAGGTCTGTCTGTTCATGGCGGGCCAGCAGCTCAACTTGCGCTCAGGACTGGTGCCCTGCCTGGTGGCGGCGGCGGTGATGGGAGCGGGCCTGCCGCTGCACCTGGCGGGGCGGGTGATCGACGCCGGCAGTTGGGCGTCGCAGGCCATCCTCCAGACGGCCTTCCTCCACCTGGGAGCCCAGTCGGGCCAGCCGCTCGACCTGATGACGGTCTTGGCGGTGACGGCCTACTGCCCCGAGGACAGTCCTCTGCTCCACCCAAGGATCCACCTGAGCCTCCCGGTGGGACCCGTCGCCCGCCAGGTCCTGGTCCAGCCCTGGCTCGACCGGCAGTTCAGCCAATCCCACTGCCTCAGCTCGTCGAGCCCGGACTTCACCAAGGAGGTGCTGGATCGCAGCGAGAACTTCTTCGGGCCACCCCTCCACGATGCCAACTGCGACCGAGGCGACGCCGCGCCCGGCCAGTCGCTGTGCAGCAACACCGACGACCAGGTCAACGACAACGCCAACCAGGACTGCCTGGAGGGCAGCGGCAGCTCGGATCTGCCCCCGGGGGTGCAGCTCCACCTCCTGCCCCTGCCGGGCGAGCCCCGCGCCGGCAACGGCCAGAACCCCGCCGACTGTCGCTATGCCGACATCTACTGGGGAACGACTCCGGGCTTCACCGATGCCTGGGCGGGCGTCGGCGCCCACGGCCGCAACGGCTTCGACGTCCCCGATGGCCTGCAGGGGATCCTGGCCTTCACCGCCCTGACCGCCCTGGGCCTGTGGCTGGCGCTCACCTACCTGGCCCGCTACATCACCTTGGCGATGCTGGCGGGCTGCGCCAGTCTCTCGTTCCTGCTCCTGGCCCTCCCGGGGGGCAGGGAGGCCTGCCTCCGCTACTGGCGGACGCTGGCTGGCCTGGCGTCGGTGGTGGTGATCCAGACCCTGGTGTTTCTGGTCTTCGTGGCGATCGTCAGCACCGTCTCGGGCCTGGCGCCGGCTTCGGGCGCCTCCCATTTGGGAGGCTGTCCGCTTATCTCGGGCTCGGCGAGCGGGTGTACGGAGCCCGGCAGTGGGATCCTCGGCGAGGTCGGCAGGGGTGACCCCGGCGACCAGTTCGCCAAGTGCCTGCTCGCCATCGTCACCGTCTGGCTGATGCTGCAGCTGCCCCGTCGTCTCAGCCGCGGCGAGCTGGCCACCGCCAGCGGGCTGCGGGCCCTGGTCTCGACCACCGGCGGAGTGGTTCTGGGAGGCGCCGTGCTGGCAGCCCAGCCCCTCCGACCTCAGGCGGCCCGCTTCGGTGCCCGCCTGCCCGCGGCCGGACGGGCGCTGCTTGGCCTCCCGGGGACGCGCGAGCAGCGGCTGGCGTCCGAACTGGAGTCGGCGGAGCGAGCTGGCGGGGCGGCCTGGCCGCAGGCCCTCGGCCGGGAGACCCGCGAACAGTTCATCGGCCGCGCCGTGATCCGGGGTGGGATCGGGCCTGGTGAACGGGAGCGGCTGCTGGGGTTGCGGCAAGCTGATCTGGAGCGCGGCCCCGTCTCGGCCAACGACCTCGCCGATTTGGGGCGGCGCTACGTGGCGGCGGGGGGGAGTCGAGTGCGCGATCTCGACGCCGCCTACCTGAACGCTTTGCGACGGGGCCGCCTCCGACCCCTGGGACCGGTCTCGGCGGACCAGAACTGGCACAGGTGAGCCAGGTCCAGGTCCACCAGCCGATCTCCCACATTCCGGCTCGCTGGGGGGCCTTCACCGCACCCCAGCTGGCTTGGATCGCGATTGGGTGCGTGCCCGGCTACGTCTTGCTGCGCCTGGGGTTGGCGACCTGGCTGGTGGGGATGTTGGCGGCCCCGGCGCTGGTGGGCGCGCTGCTCCTGGCCTTCGGCCGTCGCGAGGGCCGCCCTTTGGACTCCTGGGTGGGCGACTGGCTGGTGTACCAATGGCAACCTCATCGGCTCTGCCACCCCGCGTTGGCTGGCGCCCCAAGCGCGGCCCCTTACCAGCGGCGGCAGACCAGCGCCTCGCCGTCGCCTCTCCCAGCGCCCCTGGCCCTGGACGCGTCCCTGCCCTGGTCGCCGCCGTGAGGCTCGCCTTCGACCGCGGTACCCGACTGACAACCCTGCAGCTGGTGGACGTCGAATACCTCGAGAACGGCGTCCTCCACCTGGGATACGCGGGCGAGCGGGCGGCGCTGGCGGTGTCGCCGGTAAATCTCGCCCTGCGGGCGGATTCTGAGCGCGAGCAGGTCTGGCGACGCTACCGCCAACTGCTCGCCTCGCTGGCAGGTCCGATCTCGATCTACTTCCGGTCCCGACCCGACCCGGGTTCGGCCGACGCCGGGCCCGATCCGGTGGATCTCAACCTGGCGACGCTCGCGGGCCGCGATCGCGACTTTCGCGACCAGCTCGCCCGCGGGCGCACCGTGCAGCAGCAGAGTCACCTGCTGGTGGTCTGGGGGGAGGCCAGCCCTTCCATCACCGGGATGGCCAGGCGGTTGGCGCGGCGGCCCAAAGCCGCGGGGCCATCGGGGAGCACGGTTGACCTGGAGCAGCGCTGCCAGGCCGTTGCCAATGCCCTGGCCGGGGCCGGGGCACGGGCGCGCCGGCTGGGAGACGGCGACTGGCTGGCGCTGCTCCAGGCCGAGTCCGGGGGCGGCGTCCGGCGGGGGCCAGCCAGTTTCGCCAGTTGGATAGCGCCCGGCCAGGTGAGGCTGGAGCCGCGCTTGATCCGCCTCGACGACCGAGTCTCGCGCAGTCTGTTCATCGCCTCCTACCCGCGGTCGGTCGCGATCGGCTGGCTGGCCCCGCTGCTGCGGGGGCTGGGCTGCGAGCTGCGGCTGGTCCAGCACGTGGCGCCGGTGCCGAAGTTGCTCAGCCTCAGTCGCCTGCGTCGCAAGATCCGCAGCTTTGAGACCAGCCTGGTGGTCGACGGCCTGCGGGGGCGGCGCCAGGATCGCGGCACCGAGGCCGCCCTCGACGACGCCCTCAACCTGGAAGAGAAGGTGCTGCTCGAGGAGGAGCGGCTCTTCCACTGGGAGATCTGCGCCACGCTGGTGGCCGCCTCAGTGGCGGAACTGGATCGCGCCTGGCAAGAGCTGCTCTCGCTGCTGGCCGAGCTGGGCTGCGGGGCATGGCCGTTGACCCACCGCCACGTCGACGGTTGGCGGGCGACGCTCTGCACGGGGGCTGACCCGCTGGGGTGGGGCCGCGAGATCACCGCCAGCGCCCTGGCCACCGCCTTCCCCTTCCTGCGCAGCGGGCTCGACAGCACCCAGGGAGCGCTGCTCGGTCCCAGCCTGATCTCGCGGGAGCTGGTGCTCGTCGACCCCTTCGCGCCCGCCAACCCCAACTTCAACCTGGTGGTGCTGGGCACCTCCGGGGCAGGCAAGTCCTACTCCGCCAAGCTCCTGGCGGCCCGGTTGCTGCTGACCGGCAGCCAGGTACATTGCATCGACCCCGTCGGTGAGTACCGCTCCCTGGTCGCCCATCTCGGTGGCCGCTGCCAGGTGCTGGCCGCGGGCTCGGACTCGGGGATGAGCGCCCTGGGCCCACCCTGGGCGGGTGAGCCGCATCCGGATCCGCGCCCCCAGGCGGCACGGGCGATGCAGGTGGTGGCCTTGCTGGCGGCGGGCCCAGCTTCCACCGCGGAGGTGAGTGAGGACCAGGAGTTGGCCCTGGAGAGGGCCCTGCTGGAGCTGCTCGCCGACAGCGGGGTGCCCCACTCCCTGCGGGAGCTGGTTGACACCCTGGCGCGAAACCGTCAGGCCCGGCTGGCCAGGCGGCTGGCCCGCTACACCGATGGTCCCCTGGCCGGCCTCTTCGACGGTCCCCAGGCGAAGCTCGCCACGGATTCGCTCACCGTCTTCTCCCTGGCAGGTCTGGACCGCAGCCGTGATCAGCTCCTAGCCCCGGTGATGCAGATGCTCTTGCTCCATCTCGAGGCCGAGATCGAAAGCGATCCGGCGCGTAGGCGGCTGCTGGTCGTGGACGAGGCCGAGGTGTTGCTGTCCCGCCCCCGAAGCGCAGAGGCCCTGGAATCCCTCTCCCGGCGGGTGCGCAAGCTCGGCGCGGGCTTGATGGTGATCTCGCAGGTGGTGGAGGACTTCCTGGGCTCCCCGGTGGGCAATGTGATCGTGCGCAACTGCCACACCAAGCTGCTCCTCCGCCAGGAGGAGGTGGCGATCCCGGCGGTGCAGCAGACCTTCGGCCTCTCGGCGGCGGAATGCGATCTGCTCCGCGACGCCGGTCCCGGCGCTGGCCTGGTGCTGGTAGGGCGAGATCGCGCCGCCTTCCAGGGCGCTGCCCCGGCCGAGTTTCACCCCTGGCTCTGCACCGACGCGCGGCCGCTGACCACCCTCCGGTGAGCGACTGGATGCCCCGAGCCGGTCTCGGCCTGGGACTGGCCGGCTGCCTGCTCCCCGCCACCGTGACCTTGAGCCTGGTGGGGCTCATCTCCGCAGGAGCGATCTCGGCAGCCTGGCCGGCGCTGGGCGGGCTGCTGCCTCGCCCCGGCGGATTCGTGCTTCAGCCGGGAAAGACCCTGTCTCTGGGCGCGGTGACGCTCCCGACCTGGATCCCCCCCTGCAGTCCCGAGCCCGCGCCCGTGGCGGTCGACCCCTCGGCCTGCGCTGGCGCCGCCGGGACCGACCCGGCCGACTACCAGGGATTCGCCACCGGGCAGTGCACCTGGTATGTCGCCACCCGGCGGCGGGTCGCCTGGCACACCGCCCAGGGGTCGCTGGGGGGTAACGCTGGCCAGTGGCTGGCGCTGGCCGAGCAGGCCGGATACTCGGTAGGCCCGGTTCCCGAGCTGGGCTCGATCGCCGTGTACGCCGACGCTCGGGACGGCCACGTGGCCTGGGTGGTGGGAGTCGACCAGAGCGGGGACTACACGGTGGCCGAGGCCAACTGGGTCTTCTTTGGCCCGAGGCCTCCCTACGTGGATGTTCGCGGTGTCGCCGCCGGGACCACGGGCAGCTCTGCCGACCGGCTCGAGGGGTTCATCTACGGCCCGCCGACCGCTAGCTCTGGCGGGCCCTCCCTATCCTGATCCGATGGCAGCTGGGGGTCAGGTGGCGGCGCCGGCCGCCGACGCCTCAGCCACGGCGCGCGTTCTCTACCTGGTCTCGGCGTCGCACGCCACCCAGCACATCTACCAGGCGCTGCTCCCTCTCACCTACCCAGCGATTCTGGTCACCTTCCACCTCACCGTGGGCACCCTAGGCTTGGCGGTGGGGGTGGTGGGCCTGCTGGGAGGCCTATGCCAGGTCACTGCCGGACCGGTAGCCCGGCGGATCAACGCCCGCTGGATTCTGGGTCCTCAGAACCTGGCCCTGGGCCTCTGCTCGCTGGCGGGAAGCTGGGCTCCGGTCTATCCATTCTTCGTCGGCGCCCAGGGCGTGGCCCAGCTGGCCTCCAGCCAGCAGCATCCAGTGGGCAGCTCGATCGTGGCCCGCGCCTTCCCCAGCCGGCGGGGGATGGCGCTCAGCACCCACAACATCGGCGGCAGCGTGGGCTCGTTGTTGGTGCCCTTGCCGGCAGCGGTGCTGATCTCCCGGTTGGGCTGGCGGCCGACGCTGCTGCTGCTGGCAGTCCCCCTACTGGTCATGGGCCTGCTCTTCGTGCTCACCTTCCCGGGCATGCCGCGCGAGCCGGCCTCACCAGATGCGGCCCGGCGGCGCCTCTTTGCCGGGATGCGGCTCCACCGTTCCCAGTTCCTCGACCCCCGGGTGGCCCTGTTCGGGGTGCTCGCCGCGACGGTGGCGGCGGCGGGCCGCGGGATCGGAACCCTCAACACCTATATTCCCCTGTTCCTCCGCGACCAGGTGCACCTCTCGCTGATCGCGGTGGGGGCGGTCTTCAACCTGGTGCTGCTGGGCGCCGTCCTGGGCCCGTACCTCGGGGGAAGGGTTTCGGATCGGCTGGGCCGGCTGCCGGTGCTCTGGACCGTCTACCTGGCGTCGGCGCCGGTGATCGTGCTCTTCGGCTTCTCCGCCCACTTTCCCTTGGCGGTAACCCTGGTGATGGCAACCCTGGTCGGCCTCGTGGTCTACGTCGAGAATCCCCTGCTCCAAGCCTTGGTCAGCGACGCCGTCACCGCGCCCGCCCAAGCGACCGTCTTCGGGGTTTACTTCGCCGTTGCCTATGGGGTCGGGTCGCTCTGGCTGATACTGCTGGGCTGGGTGATCCAGCACGTGGGCTTCAGCGCCGCCTTCTGCGTCATGGCCGCCTGCTACCTGGGGGCGGCGGCGTTGCTCCTGCCCTGCCGCGGGCGGGTCGGGGCCCGCTCGCGTGCTTGATGACCCGGGCCGGCGCCTGCGGGAGCTGGACGGCTTGACCGCCGACGCCCGTTCGCTGCTGCGGCGGGCGGGCCGGCTGCGCCAGCGCCTGGCCGACCTCTCCGAGCCGGGGCCGGTCGGGCCGGCGCAGGAGCTGCTGGGAGCTGCTGAACGGCTCCTGGCGGCGCTCGAGGAAACCCGACAACTGCAGCGGCGCGAGCTCCGCCGGGGCCTCCGCGGGGGCGGCGATCAGGACTCGGCCCGCTAGCGCCCCGCCCTGGAAGCGGGGCGGCTGGCCCGGTCCCACTCCGCCAGCCCGCTCAATCCCGGCCGGCGCTTGGCGACCTCGGCCACCAGGCGGTCCGCCGCCGCCCGCTCCATCCGCACCGTGAACCCCGCGGGCGGATGGCGGGTCATCGCCTGGGCCTCCTTGGAGAGGCCACCGCTGCTGGGGGGCTGCACCCGCAGCGCGTCGCAGACCACTGTCAGGGACACGACCCGGTTGCCGGGCGACTTGACCTCGAGCCGGGTCAGGTTCGGCCAGCTTGCGACCAGGCTGCAGCGTTGAACCACCCGGCGCAGCCCGCCGGGGCCAACGAAGACCTGGTTGTGGCGCTGACCGGTGAACGAGGTCACGCAGACCAGTGCCGCCGAGAGCTCGAACACCACCAGCCAGCCAATGGTGTGGGTCAGCAGGCCCAGGACCACACCAAAGGGCAGGAACAGGAGCCCGACCGCGCCGCCGGCACTGAGCGCGGCCCGGAGGCGGTGCTGCACCGACGATGTGATGACCATCTCGTCCCCGCCGCCGTCAACTGCCGGGGCCACGAGTCGATCCTAGCTAGGGCGAGCGCTGCCAGGGCCAGTCCCGCGCGCGGGTACCCCGTTGGGCCGCGGCAGCGCGACGGGAGGCGAGCGTCCCCGGTCAGAGCGCGCGCCGGGTCAGGGCCCAGGTGAGGGCATACCCCCCTAACGCCGAGCCATCGACGGCGAGGGTCGCGCTCCTCGTTGCCCAAGACCAAGATCTGCTCGGCGTAAGGCAGCTTCCAGAACCGGGTGGTAAGGGCGACCCAGCTGGTCCAGCGACCGGGCCGCGTCCACCGCCGTCACCGAAGCCTGCTGACAGTCGCTACTCGTTGCGCGGCAGCCGGTTGCCAGCCGCGTGTATAGCTGCGAATCGTTGTGCATCTCGGCACTCGCAGGGCACTCTACATTGAGGCCCAGCCGGCCAGGGAGTAGAGCATCGCGCGCGCTAACGCTGTACGACTGCTCACCGCTCCCAGCGACGGTGATCCATCCAGGGTCGATGCCGGCTTGCACGGCTCATACTAATAGATGATGGGCGAATAGCGAACCGCTAACGCCTCGCCGCTGTGCCTCATCGACGTCTCGGCCGCGTCATGGTCGTGCGGCTCCATGTGCACACTCCAGCGCTACTCTCCGTTCCCAGTGCCACGGACCGAGCGAGTCTCGCCCGGGCATCTGGTGGCCATCGCGGCGGTGACCGGTGGCTCTGAGGCAGTCCTTTTTTTGGGGCTGGTATGTCGGGCTTTGTGCTCCGCAATCTGGCGGGCTCGATACGCAGTGGGGAGCCGGCTCACGGCGAAGTCGTCGCCCAGAGTCCGCGGCCGTAGCAGCCGCAGCATCCCGGGAGCCGCGCATACCTGTCCGCGGGTCTGCCCGGAGCTGAGTCGTGGGTTGCCAGTAGAGCGGTGGACCGCCCGCGGACGCTGAAGTCGAGTTGGACGAGGTCGAGCGTCTCTACGCGGAGCGCGGCCTCTGGGCCTCCGCGCTCGACGTGTGAGCGGCGGAACTGCTTGAGTCGACAACGCACGGCGATCGACCGGCTCCATGCTCCTGGGTGACCGTCTCGGGTCAGAGGAGGTGGGCAGCCGCCGTTACCGTGGTGGACGGCGCCGAGCCATCCAGCAGCCAGCCCAGTGCCAGCGCTCCCCCGCCCAGGGCCGGCAGCACGAACGGGTGCTGCCCCACCTCGCGCCCGGGGCGGTCGAGGGCGCGGTCGATCCCGAGCATGGCCAGGCAGGCGACAGAGCCCGCCGCCGCCCGCCAGCGCAAGTGGGGCCGGTTGTCCAGCGCCGCCGCCACCGCCGCCCACCCCAGCAGGCGGCGGCTCCAGCGTCGGCTTCGATGCGGACCCAGCAGCACTGGGAGGCTGCGCCGACCGGCCTGCCGGTCGCGGTCGGCGTCCGGCGCCCCGTTGGCGAGATGGAGCGCCACCCCCAGCAGCGCGGACAGGGCGGTCAGGGTCCGGGCGCGCTCAGGCCTGCGGCCGAGCGCCGCCGGACCCAGACGAGGAACCGTCGCCAACCCGCTGGCAAAGGGCAGGAAGGAGAGGGGGCTGCGACTCAGGCCCAGGCTGTATGCCCAGCCGCTGGCGAGTCCCAGGCGCATCAGGCGCTCGGCCGCCGGTCCGGCCTGCCGGGCGCAGGTCAGCGCAGCGACGCCGGTGAGCGCGGCCAGCCCCCAGGCGTGGCCCCGAGGTACCGCACCCCTGGCGATCGGCTTGTAGGGTTGGAAGAGCCGGTCGGAGGGCGCGTCGACCGCGTCGTTGAGGATGCCGGTGCTGACTTGGGCCAGGGCCATGGCAGAGCTCGCCCAGGCGATCCGGCGGCCTGCTCGCCGGGGCAGGCCGGGCGCGGTGGGGACGGCCCCACGGGCTGAGCTCCACCCTGAGACGGCGGTCACCAGCGTGCAAACCAGCGAGGGTCCGGGGTGAAGCAGCAGCAGGTACCCGCGAAAGCGCCCCGCCGCGACCGACTTTGGCATGCTCACCGTCTTATGGTCGCGATTCCGCTGGCGAGGGCTGGCTGATGGGAGCCGCCAGGCTGCTGGCGGCCGTCCGCCGGGAGCCGGTGGACGCCACCCCGGTCTGGTTCATGCGCCAAGCCGGGCGCTCCCTGGCCCAGTACCGCGCCCTGCGCGAGCGGCACAGCTTCCTGGAGCTCGCCCTCAACCCCGAACTCTGCGTTGAGGTGACCTGCCTGCCGGTCGAGCTGTTGGGCGTGGACGGGGCGGTGCTGTTCGCCGACATCATGCTCCCGCTCACCGGTATGGGGGTGGATTTTGAGATCCTGGAGGGGTCGGGGCCCGTGATCCCAGACCCAATCCGGACGGCGGGGCAGGTGAGCCGGCTGCGGGTGCTCGAGGCCGAGGAGGCCACTCCGCACCTCTTCCCGGCGATCAGCGCCTGCCGGGAGCGCCTCGGGGAGCGGGCGGCTCTGATTGGGTTCGGCGCCGCGCCCTTCACCCTGGCCTGCTATCTGGTCGAGGGGAGCGCATCGCGCGACTATCCCCGGGTCCGTACCCTGATGCATTCCGATCCTGAGCTCTGGGAAGCCCTGATGTCTACCCTGAGCGAGGTCCTGGCCCGCTACCTGGAGTCTCAAGCGCGGGCGGGCGCCCAGCTGCTCCAGCTCTTCGACAGCTGGGTCGGAGTGCTCGACCAGGCCTCGTTCCTGCGCCACGTGGCGCCCCATGTGCGGGAGATCGTGCTTCGGCTCCGCCAGGTCGCCCCGGTGGTCTATTTCTCCACTGGCTCCGCGCACCTTCTGCCGGCGATCCGGGATCTGGGCCTGGACGGAGTCTCCCTGGACTGGCGGGTGCCGCTGGGGAGGGCGTGGGACACGATCGGGCGCGATCATTTCGTCCAGGGGAACCTGGATCCGGCGGCGGTACTGGCTCCCTGGCCGGCGCTGGAGGCCGCCGCGCGTCAGGTGCTGGACGAGGCTGGCGGCCACCTGGGCCACGTTTTCAACCTGGGCCACGGCGTGCTCCCGAGCTCCGACCCCGACCAGCTCCGACGGCTGGTGGACCTGGTCCACGGCCCTGCTGGCCCTGCCCACCCGGGCTGACGCCAGGAGGGCTCAGCGGCTTCGCCGACCCTGATCCTATTCCCCGGCGGAATCGCTGTCGGTTCGCCGCCGTGTCCCTGGCCGAGATGTGACAGCCCTTCTACTAAGGCTTGACCTTGGCCCCGGTCATCGGTTACCTTCGCCCCTTCGATCGCGCCTATGTGGGAGGACGTATGCGCGGAGCCCGGCTAGCCGGGCGCGTTTGGCTTGCCGCCAGCGTGGCCGGGGCGCTCTGGATTTCGACCATATTCGGGACGGCGTCAGGAACGTCGGCGAAGCAGTCGAACGACCCCATTAACCAGCAGGCGCTCACCAGCCTCCTCGATCAACTCGAAGCCCAGGGCCAGGTCGCCAACGTGGCGGCCGTCAAGGACCTGCTGGCCAAGATCCAGTCCAACCAGGACTACCTGGCCAGTCTCAATCAGCAGTTGAGCACCGACCAGACCAATCTCGCGGTACTCGACGTGCAGTTGACCGGTGACCGCAATGCCCTGGTCAACCTGGTCAGCACCGCCTACGTCGACGGCAACGGCGCCCAGGAGGTGGCGCAGGCGCTGGCCTCACCCAACATGACCCAGTTCTTCGACAGCTCGACCCTGCCCGAGGCGATCGCCTCCCAGGTCTCCCAACTGGTGGGGTCGATCGACCACGACCGCCATGCGATGTCCGGGGCTGAGGACCAGCTCCTAGCCGACGAGTCGCAGGCCCTGTCCGTGCAGGGCCAGCTCGGTGCCCAGTCGCGTCAGCTGCTCGCCGACCTGACCCGTCCGACGCCGGCGGTGACGACTGGTGACTGGTCCTTCGCCTTCGGCACCTGCACCTACTGGGCCTCCGGCCAGTGGCGGGCCAACGGCTGGCCCGTGAACTGGGGCGGGGACGCCTGGCAGTGGTGGGCCAACGCCGGCGCCGCCGGCCACCCCGAGGGCGAGACGCCCGCGGTCGGGGCGATCGTGGTCTGGCCGCCTGACGTCTCTGGCGAGAGTTGGGGCGCGGGCCACGTCGCCTACGTGATCGCGGTCGGTGCCGGGGAGTTCGAGGTCTCGGAGATGAACTTCTACGGGCCCACCGGGGGTGGGTTCGACCAAGTCGACTACCGCTGGGTTCCGGACAGTGGCGCCGGCTTCGACGGCTTCATCTACCCGCCCGGCGGCGCCTCCTGATTTGGCCCAGATCACCTGGCCGGCGTACACCGCCCGAGTTGAGCTCACCCTCCGCCCAAGGGTCGAGACTCGACCCCAGTCCCTGCGCTGGCTGGCGTGCCGCCTTCGCTGGATCCTGGCCGCAGCGGTGCTGATGGTCACGGCGCCGCTGATCAGTGCTTGGACCATGGAGGGAGTGACCGGGCCGGCGTCACCGACCCCAAAGGCGATCGCCTCGCTGGCGGCCCAGGCCCGATCGGTGCTCTCGGTCTCCAACTACGAGGTCACCCTGCCACTCCAGGAGGCCAAGGTGCTGCCCCCGCCCCCACCTGCGCCTGTGCTCCCCTACGGCTCCGCCTTCTGGCAGCCCATCGCCGAGCCGCCGGTGGGCACCATCATGCAGATCATCTGGTCCGCGGCCCAGCAGTACAACGTCTCCTACACCTGGCTGTTGGGCGTCGCCCGGTGCGAGTCGGGCCTCAATCCCACCGACGTCAACCGAAGTTCCGGGGCCACCGGGCTGTTTCAGTTCATGCCCGCGACCTTCTACGGTCATGGCGGAACCGACATCTGGAACCCGGTCCAGCAGTCCGAGATAGCCGCCAAGATGTTCTCGATGGGGGAGTCGGGCGAATGGACCTGCAAGTAGCCGCCTCGCATTGTTGGGCCTGCTCTCCCGCTGGCTGCTGAACCCCGGGTGGCGGCGGTCGCGGCTCCGTCGTGAATCCGCCCTCCTCCTGATCCTCCTTGGTCGGTGGTTCGGGCAGCAGCCCCCCCACATCGATCCGTTGCCGGCGGGAATCGCGGTTCCGCTCGATCCCGAGCCGGCCCCGGAGGCGGAGCAGCCGCGTGGGGCGGCGCCGGCCAGCCGCGCGGAGCGGTGATGTCGACGTTGACGGCGGCCGCGCCGACCGACCCGCGGGCCTGGCTGCGCGCGCACGCCCTCAGCTGGCTCCGGGCACTCGAGGAACTGGTCCGCAGCGAGTCGCCGAGCGGGGATCGGCAGGGGCTGGCCGCCTGCGCCCGCGTCTGCCAGCGCCTGCTGGCCGCCGAGGTGGGCCTGGAGGGGGCCGAGGTGGCCGATCTCGATGGCGTCCCCAGCCTGCACGCTCCGGCCTCCACCGATGCCGCCCAGCGCGGAGTGCTACTGCTCGGCCACCTGGACACGGTCTGGGAGCACGGCAGCTACCAACCTCCCTTCGCCTTGCTCGAGGGCCGCGCCCTGGGGCCGGGGGTCTTCGACATGAAGGGTGGGGTGGTGGTGGCGCTGGCCGCCCTGGCCGCGCTGCGGCACCTCGGCCAGTGGTCGGGCCCGGTGTCGGTGCTGCTCACTGGCGATGAGGAGGTGGGCAGCGCCAGCTCCCGGGCCCTGATCGAGTCCGAGGCGCGCCGGCACCGGGCGGTGCTGGTGCTCGAGCCGCCGCTCGGCCAGGCGGTCAAAGTGGCGCGCAAGGGGGTTGGCAACTACCGGCTCACGGTCCGGGGCCGCGCCGCCCACGCCGGCCTGGACCCGGACGACGGGATCAATTCCGTGGTCGCCCTCGCCCCCCTGGTGGCCCGGGTGGCCGCGCTCGGTGACCCGGCCCGGGGCACCAGCGTCAGCCCGACCGTCATCGCCGGCGGGGCCCGGACCAACGTCATCCCTGACGTGGCCTGGCTGGATGTCGACTGCCGTTTTACCGCGGAGGCCGAGGCCCGCCGGGTGGAGGCCGGGCTCCGCGCCCTCGTGCCCGCGGTGGAGGGAGCGACTCTGGAGCTGGCGGGCGGGGACAACCGCCCCCCTCTGGAGGAGGCCGCCTCTGGTGCCCTCTTCGCTCTGGCCCAGACGGTGTGGTCGACCCTGGACGCCAACCCTCTGGAGGGGGCCAGCGTCGGCGGAGGCAGCGACGGCAGCTTCACTGCCGCCCTGGGCGTGCCCACCCTGGACGGATTGGGGATCGTCGGCGGCCACGCCCACGCCGCCGGTGAGTGGGCACAGCCGGACTCGATCCCGGACCGGGCTGCCCTGCTGGCCGGGCTGCTCCAGGCGATCTGGGCAGGAGGCCTGGGGTGAGGGTGCCTCTGCCGCCCCTGCCGGTGGAGGCCGCCTGGCTCCGAGTGGTCGAGATCCCTCTGCTCGCTCCCTTCACCACCAGCTTCGGGACGCAGACGGTCCGGCGAGCAGTGTTGGTGGAAGTGTCCGGCGCTGGAGTTGACGGGGTCGGCGAGTGCGCCGCCGGTATCGAGCCCGCCTACTCGGCGGAGACTGCCGCCGGCGCCCTGGAGGTGCTGCGCAGCCACCTCATCCCGGCGGTGCTCGCCCAGCCGCCGGCGACGGTCGACGAGCAGGTTGGGCGCTGGGCCTGGATCCGAGGGCACAACATGGCCAAGGCGGCCTTGGAAATGGCGTTGCTGGACCAGGCGGGACGGGCGCTGGGGCGGTCGCTGGGCGAGATCCTGGGCGCTGGCCGGGCCCGGATCGCCTGCGGCGTCAGCATCGGCATCCAGCCGAGCCTGGCAGCGACCCTGGACCTGATCGACGGATACGTGGCCCAGGGTTACCGGCGGATCAAGCTCAAGTGCCGTCCGGGGTATGACCGGCAGCTGCTGGAGGCGGTCCGGCCCCGGTTCCCCGAGACCCCGGTGATGCTGGACGCCAACAGCGCCTACACCCTGAAGGACCTGGAGCTGCTGCGGAGTCTGGACCAGTTCCAGTTGATGATGATCGAGCAGCCCCTGGGGCACGACGACCTGGTCGATCACGCCCGCCTCCAGGGGGAGATCGCGACCCCGGTCTGCCTCGACGAGAGCGTGGAGTCGCTCGCCGACTTCATGGCTGCCGTCGCCCTCGGCTCGGGGCGGATCCTCAACATCAAGCCCGGCCGGGTCGGCGGCTTGCTTCCGGCGGTAAGTCTCCACGACGCCGGTGTCGCCGCCGGCTGGCCGGTGTGGTGCGGCGGGATGCTGGAGACCGGCATTGGCCGCGCGGCCAACCTCGCCCTGGCGGGCCTGCCTGGCTTCACCCTTCCCGGCGACACCTCCGCCAGCGACCGTTACTTCGCCCGGGACCTGCTGGTTGAGCCATTCGCCCTGGCCGCCGATGGCACCATGGCGGTGCCCACGGGGCCAGGCTTGGGAATCGAGATCGATCCCCGCCGTCTGGAGGAGGTCACCCTCAGCCGGGAGCAGGTCCCGGTCTAGCAGCCCCGTCCCGATTTGGTTCCGAGCGGCTCGGGTGCCCGGCACTGGGGGTAGGATCGTCCGACACGTGGCCAAGAACAGGAAGCCGAAGCTGAGCACCTTGGTGGTGGTGGGCGAAGCCAAGCTGGCCGAGCGGGCGGCGGAGCTGGTCCCTTCGTTTCGCGTGGTCGGGGCCGTCGAGGACCTCGAGCTGGCCGACCCCGCCACCAGCCTGGCCCGGATCGGGGCCATGCTCGACGCCGGCCAGGCCCCCGCCGCTGTTCTCTGCAGCGGCAATCCCGGGTTCAGCGTCCTGACCCAGCTGAGGCGCTTCCCTGCCAGCCACTGCTACGTTTTTCCCGGGGAGTCACCTTGGCCCCTGCCCACCCTGCAGTGCCTGGTTGAGGCCAGCGGTATGACCCTGCTCCAGAACCTGGAGAGCCTGCCGGTGGCACTCGGGGGGAGGACCGTCGAAGGTGTGCGCCGGCCCGGGCAGAAGGAGATCCCCACCGCCTCCGGGCTTGAGGCCGAGGAGTCGGTCGGCCGCCTCAAGGCAGCCCAGACCACGGCGGCGGAGCCACCTCGGATGATGGCCAAGGCCGCCTCCAGCCCGGCTCCCCAAGCGGAGGACTTCCGCTGGGCGGACAACACCCCAGTGCAGGTGCCGCCCGCGCCAGTGTCTCTGGAGCCGGAGGACGAACCCCCTGCGGCACTGGTGCTGGAAGCGGCTGAGCCCGCGCCGGCTCCCAGCCGGAGCGCCTACCTGCCCACCGACGTGCTTCGCCCCCTGCGACCGCGGGGAGGTTGACCCCGATGCCCAGCCTGCCAAAGCTGCGGAGGAGCCCGGACCCCCACCTGCTGGACAGGGCCCGCAGCGAGGTGCGTCGGATCCTCGCCGTGCTCGACGATGCCGCCAGCAGCGGCAACCTCACCCGGCTGGGCCAGGCCTTCGCGGGCGACG